>JBAVOO010000020.1:0-113801 GCA_049692125.1 Verrucomicrobiia bacterium
CTTCGCGCGCGTTCGCCGACACCCCTTCCACTCGTCCGTGCAAATCAACATGGAGAGCAGATGAATGGACGCTTTCCGGCTCGCGGTGCTCGTCCCCACCGGAAAGCGAAACCGACACCCCACCCCCTTGGCTTACGTTCCTTAACGGGTTTCCCCAGGTAGAAGATTGGCCATCATTCACACTCATGGCCGCCTCCTTCTCCGCAGGCTGTCCATACAATAGCGAGGACAGCGGCTTTAAGCGGAGGAGGTAGTGACGGCCAAGCCGCGATTACTTTTTCAAGAGCAGAATCGGTGACGACACAATTCGTGTGTCCCTTTTTGTGTCCATGTAGCGAGATTTCCTTGTGTTTATTGGCACTTTTGTCAGGTTCAACTCCTGATGGGTGCGCCAGTTATTTTACTCAATGTTATAAATAGTTTTGTGAGTTCTATTCCGCTGCAATTCTGAATCAAAAAAATCTCACTGAGCCACTTTTCGGTATCTCAACACCCGGCTGCACTGGTTTTCTTTAGCGGCAATGGCTGGCAGGAGAACGTGATCAAACCGTGCCGGGCAAAGCAAATGGCACCCTCCTACTTGTGCGAGTTCAAGGTGGCTCCTGAATCATCCTGGCCGACGACCTGGACGAAGCCAAGTGGCAAGCGCCGTGTCCGCCGGCAATAGCCAACGTCACGGACCAGAGACGCACACGCGAGTCGGCCAAGCGTCTGGTGCGTGGGCGAGGCGGCGAGCCGGCGGCTGATGGAATCGAAGTTGAGGAAATGCCGCGAGACAAGTCAGGGGGCGGGGGGGTAGCGACGGGCGATGGGACGAATCAGCCCGATGGATTCGTCGAGCGCGGAATTTTTGGCAAAAGGGCCAAATGGTGAAAGTCGTTTCGGGAGACCGTGTAAGTTTCCAAGCCGGGCGCAACGGGCAGGCCACCTTGGATTTCAATCATCAGGTCTTCGCCGAGGACAAGGCGATTGTGGAAAAACAATTCCCGGAGGATTTGCCGATCAACTTGCAGGAGGAAGTCCATATTCGCGCGGACAAGAGTTCCATCACCTATCGGCAAGGTCTTGCCCGGCTCGGACTCGGACGCAGTTTTACGGCCTGAATCGGGGATAAATTCGTTGTTTTGCCAACGAATTCCGGCATTCTTCCCGGCCATGAAAATTCCAAAGGCATTTGAGCCGCCACCGCGCCGGTTGATGGGTCCGGGGCCGAGCGATGTCGCGCCTTCCGTTTTGCAGGCGATGTCGCGACCGCTCGTCGGGCACCTCGACCCGGCGTTCGTGAACCTGATGGAGGAGATCAAAACCATGCTGCGGCAGGTTTTCCTCACCCAAAATGAAATGACCTTTCCCGTCAGCGGGACCGGCAGCGCCGGGATGGAATTTTGTTTCGTCAATTTGATTGAACCCGGAGATGAAGTCATCATCGGCGTCAACGGCGTGTTCGGCACGCGGATGTGCGACGTGGCGGAACGCTGCGGTGCCCGGGTCACCCGGGTTGAAGCCCCGTGGGGCAACATCATCGAGGCGAAACAAATCGCCACCGCCCTGGAAAAAGTTTCCCGGCTGAAATTCGTCGCCGTCGTTCACGCCGAAACGTCCACCGGCACACTGACACCAGTTGAAGAAATTTCAAAACTCGCACGCGACGCTGGCGCGTTGTTCCTGCTCGACACGGTCACGTCGCTCGGCGGCTGCCCCGTGCGGGTCGATGAATGGGCCGTGGACGCCGTTTACAGCGGCACCCAGAAATGTCTGAGCTGTCCACCCGGTTTGTCTCCGGTTTCGCTGAGTCCGCGCGCGCTGGAGGTCGCCACCCGGCGCAAAACGAAGGTTCAAAGCTGGTATCTCGATGTGAACTTGCTGTCGTCGTATTGGGGTCAGGAACGGGTGTATCACCATACCGCGCCAATCAGCATGAATTACGCGTTGCACGAAGCCCTGCGCCTCGTGCTGGCGGAAGGTCTGGAAAACCGCTGGCGGCGGCACGAGGAAAATTACATGGCGCTGAGACGCGGCTTGGAAGTCATGGGCATGAAAATCGTGTCGCAGGCCGGCCATCAACTCTGGCAGCTCAATGCCGTCGGTGTGCCCGCAGGAGTGGACGAGGCGGCCGTGCGCAAACAATTGCTGGCCGGTTACAACATCGAAATCGGTGCCGGCCTCGGCCCGCTCAAAGGCCGGATCTGGCGCATCGGGCTGATGGGCGAAACGTCCCGGAGGGAAAACGTGGACGCGGTCCTGGCGGCGTTGCGCGAAATTTTGAAGAAATGAATCAACGCGAGACCGTGCCTTCGATTTGTCCGTGTGGCTCGTCGGTCGGGACGAACAATTCGTTTTTGTTTTCCAATCCGAAGGGCGAAAGGTTGATGAGCAGGCAATGCCGGTTCGGCATGGCAAGTTGAACCTTGGAAATGACCGGGACCGTCTTCAAGGCCGCTTCGCCCATCTGGAACAATGTTGCCTGCACCGACGGACTGTAATTTTTCGCAAACACCGCCAGCATCGCTTCGAGGATTCTTTCGTTCGTCCGGGAATAGCTGCCGGGCTTGCTCCGGTACGTCCAGACCGCCCTTAGTTTCGTTGCCAAAATCCGGTCGTTCGTCTCCGGCAGCGTGGTGAATTCGTCGCGCAGGAAGTTTTCAAATCCCGAGGCGGTCGTCTTCAGGATGAGCAGATCCTGGATGCCGGACTCGACCAGATTGCCCTTGCGCGTGCAGGTGATTTTCACAAACGGCCTGGCCGCGCCCTTTTCGCTGAACGAATGGACATGCGGTTTTCCTCCAACCGGAATCCTCGCCCAGCAATGTTCCGTCAGGCTGACCTCGACCCGGCTGACGTGCCGGTAGGTTTTGAGAAAATGTCCGCCCAGCGCCAGACCAAATTCCTCCGTTTCCGTGCCGAGTTTTTTTTTGGCGAAAACGTTGACCGTGTTCTTCATCGAGTCCGTCGCCACGACGAGTTGGTTGTCGGCCTTGGTAAAGGACGCGTCAAAGCCTCCTTGCAGCATGACCTGCACGTCGAGTTCCTTGACCGAATGGCGCGGACCGTTGCGGCAGACCTTCAGCACGCGCACCCGCGCCTTGCCGTAATGGTGCTGAATCAATTTCATGGCCGGAACCTTAAAGCGCGCCGAACGATTCGTCCAAGACTTCCAGCAGAAAATCCGCATCCGCCCGGGTGAGGCACATGGGGGGGGCGAACCGGATGGTCTGTCCCCACAAACCGCCTTTGCCGAGCAGCAACCCGAGTTCACGCGCGTTTTCCACGGCCTGGGCGCACTCGGCCCTGGCCGGTTCCTTGGTTACGCGGTCGCGCACCATCTCGATACCGAGCAGCAAACCTTTGCCGCGGACATCGCCGATGATTTTGTGTTTTTCCTTCAGCTTGTTCAAGCCGGCCAGGATATGATTGCCAAGCTGGAGCGCGTTTGCCTGCAAATGTTCCCGTTCGATGACTTCGAGCACGGCCAGGCCGACAGCGCTGACGACGGGATTGCCGCCGAACGTGTTGAAATGGACCTTGCCCACCAGTGCGGCCGCGATTTTCGGCGTGGTGACAACCGCCGCGAGCGGCGCGCCGTTGCCAATGCCCTTGGCCATCGTGACGATGTCGGGAATCACCCCTTGCGTTTCGAAGCCCCAAAAATACGTGCCCGTGCGGCCAAAACCGGTCTGCACCTCATCCGCGATGCACACACCTCCTGCGCCGCGGACATGTTCGTAAGTCTGCCGGAGATAACCCTGCGGAAATTCCACAAAGCCGCCGACTCCCTGGATGGATTCCGCAATGAACGCCGCCACCTTGCCCGGCGTCGCGTAATCAATGAGCGATTTCACGTCGTCCGCATATTTTCTTCCGGCTTCCGGATCATCATAGCCGAACGGCCCGCGATACTGATAGGGAGCGAGCGCATGATGCACGCCGAAACTGTGCGGCACATTGTATTTCCAGTTGCTGTGCGCGGTGACACCCATCGTTCCCGCGCTGCCGCCGTGATAGGCGTTGCGCAGCGAGATCACGTCGTAATTCTGGGTGTAAGCGCGCGCCATGAGCAGCGCGAGGTCGTTGGCCTCCGAACCGGAATTCACGAAATAACAGGCCTTGAGGTCGCCCGGCATTTTCGACGCGAGCTTTTCGGCGTACAGCGCGACATTGGGCTGGAGATAAATCGTCGTTGAATGCTGGATGATTTCGTTCTGCCGGTTAGCCGCAGCGACGACGTGGGGATGGCAGTGACCGACGCTGACCGTCACGATGCCGCCGAGGCCGTCGAGGTAGCGCTTGCCGGTCTCATCCCAGACATATTGCATTTTTCCCTCCACGAGCATGATGGGGTTTTTGTAATAGAGAAAAATGCCGGGATTCATGAATTGCCGGCGCAACGCCGCCACTTCGGCGGCGGACGGCCCGGTGTATTTCATCGGTTGATGATTCGTTGGGGGCAACGGGATGTTTTTCATAAATAAATCTGGCTATAGTTTTGGCGCAACTTTGCGAAACACAAGATAAACGGTGAACGCCACCGCAAAGCCGCTGAACCAGGCGTAGTTGTAAAGGTGGGTGAGGACCGGTGGAACGCTGTCGGCTTTGAGCAGTTTCACATTCACCAGAAAGCCCGGCAAACTCGGCAACGCGCCCGTCACCAATGAAATCAAGGCCACGATGCTGAAGCCGTTCGTGAAACGATACTCGCCGTCGGTCTGGTAAAGCGCGGTGACGTTCAGTTTGCACCGCCGGCAGGCAAAGTAATCCGCGATCAAAATGCCGCCAATCGGCCCGAGCAATGCGCTGTAAGCGATGAGCCACGTGAAGATGTAGCCATTCGGATCAGCCACCAGTTTCCACGGCATCATTAAAATGCCGGCGACGCCCGTGATAAACCCGCCGATGCGGAAGGTGATTTTCTTCGGCGCGAGCTGGGCAAAATCGTTCGCGGGCGAAACCACATTGGCCGCGATGTTGGTCGCGAGGGTGGCGAGGCAGAGTGCGAGCATGGCGATGACGAGCGTGAACGGATTGGTGAATTTCGTCAGCACATCCACCGGATTCCAAAGGGTCTCACCGTAAATGATGATGGTCGCCGAGGTGACGGCAACGCCGATGAACGCATACAACGCCATCGTCAGCGGCAGGCCGAGTGCCTGGCCGAGGACTTGATCCCGCTGCGACTTCGCGTAACGCGAGAAATCCGGGATGTTCAGCGAGAGGGTTGCCCAATAGCCAACCATGCCCGTCAATGCCGGGAAAAAGTAGACCCAAAACTTGCCGGCCTGTGATTGTCCAATGTCGAACTGCGATGGCTGTGACAAAATCGGGCCGAAGCCGCCCGCCTTGCGATAAGCCCACCACAACAGCAGCAACCCGAGCGCGATGAGTAGCGGGGCCTTGATGTTCAGCAGAAAACGAATCGTATCAATGCCACGATAAATGACCCACATGTTGATGCCCCAGAAAAACAGAAAGCAGAGGAATTGCCCGCCGGTGATGCCGAGCCAGTTCGCCGCCGGCTCGGGATGAAGTTGAAAAATGACGGCACAAATTTTGTAGATCGCCTCGCCGCCGATCCACGTTTGGATTCCAAACCACCCGCACGCCACGAGCGCGCGGAGAATGGCCGGAACATTTGCGCCCTTCGTCCCGAACGACGCGCGGCAATAAACCGGAAAGGGGATTCCGTAACGTGTTCCCGCGTGCGCGTTCAAAACCATCGGGATGAGCACGATGAGATTCGCCAGAAATATTGTCAGGACGGCCTGCCACCAATTCATGCCGCCGCTGATGAGCGACGACGCGAGCATGTAGGTTGTGATGCACGCGGACATGGAAATCCACAGCGCGGCGAAGCTTAACATGCCCCACTTGCGCCGCGATGGCGGCACAGGCGCGAGGTCGGCGTTGAACAGCCGGCTCTGCTCGATGTCGGCTTCGACATCAGGCGCGTTGGCGGTGAGGCCGGAGGAAGTGGGCATACAATTAAATTGTCATTCTGTTAAAATCAGTTCCGAAATTAAGCGCATTCGTCTTTCTGCGCGCGGCATTATGATGTCAATGTAATCATCTTTTAGCATTCGCAAATATGCTGACGCAGAGAAAACGTGAACCGCTTTGCCGTTCAAATATCGGCGTTTGCTGTAAGGGCTTTTTATGGATTCGCCAATATAAAACCAGAAACAAAGGAGTGGAATGGGTGTAAGATTTTCGTAACCGCGTGGTCTTTTCATCGGCTCAAGAACTTTGGAAATATGCTTACCAGGAATTGTTTCTGATGCGAAAAGTTTATTCCAATTTCTTTTGGAATAAGCCTGAAGCTCTTGCTCGGTTGCGTTTGATTTCAATTCCTTCCCGCCAATGGCATATACCGCCCAATTTTTAACTTCGACTTGATAAAGCTCGCCTTTTCCTCGCGATTTTTTTAACAGCCATCCGTCAAGTCTCGAACCTTTTAGGCTGCCACGATTGCATTTGTAAGTGATAATCTTACTTTCTGCGCCTTCTTTTGACTTCCAATAGTGCTGCAAAATTCCAAGCAATAAATCCTCCCCCAAGAGTCCAATGATTGCGGTGACATCCGAACCGTCGTGACTTTCATTTTTCGCCCTTTCATCAAAAAATTCGATTATTTTTTTGGGGGCAATCTTCATTTCATTTTGCTAGTCGAATGATTTACCCGCGTTGTTTCAACGGCACAACGCGCCGCTCGCCCGGCCCGGTGTATTTGGACAACGGCCGGATGAGCCGGTTGTTCGCGAGTTGCTCCATGACGTGCGCCGTCATGCCCGTGATGCGCGCCATCACAAAAATGGGCGTGAATATGTCAATATCAATGCCCATCATGTAATAGGTCGGGCCGGACGGGAAATCAAGGTTCGGGAAGATTCCCTTTTGCTCAATCATCGTGGCTTCCAGAATGTCGGAAATCTCCAGCCATTTTTCGTGTCTGGTGAAGGCGGCCATTTTGCGCGCGTATTTTTTCATCGTCGGCACGCGCGAATCGCCTTTCTTGTAAACGCGGTGGCCGAAGCCCATCACGACGCGCTTCTCGCGGAGCGCGGCGAGCATCCAGTTGTGGGCGCGGGCCGGCTCGCCGATTTCAAGCAGCATCCGCATCACGGCCTCGTTCGCCCCGCCGTGCAACTGACCTTTGAGTGACGCGATGCCCGCGGTGACCGCGCCGAAAATGTCCGTCAGGCTCGACACGACCACGCGCGCGGAAAACGTGGAGGCGTTAAACCCGTGCTCGGCGTAAAGCACCAACGACACCTCAAATGCGCGCACCACCTCCGGCGCGGGCACTTTGCCGAAACACACGTGGAAAAAATTCTCCGCGATGCTCAAGTCGCCGCGCGGCGGGATGAACTCCCGTCCTTTGCGCAGGCGGCAAAACGCTCCAATAACCGTCGGGATTTTCGCCAGCATGTCCACGGCACGGTTGAGATTTGCGGTTGCGTCCGTCTTTTCCGGCGTGGGGTCTTCCACGCCGAGAAAACTGACCGCTGTGCGCAACACGTCCATCGGGTGCGCCGTGCGCGAGCATTTGCGAATCACGTCAAGCATGGCCGGGCTGATATTGCGGCGCGCCCGTTCGGCGGCTTGAAAAGATTTCAGTTCGGACGCATTCGGCAACTCGCCGTGCCAGATGAGCCAGGCCACCTCCTCGAAGCTGCATTGCTCGGCAAGCTCTTGCACGGGATATCCGCGATACACCAGCGAATTGATCTCCGGCATCACTTTCGAGATGCGCGTCGTGTCCACGAGCACGCCATCGAGGCCGTGATGAATTGTTTCAGTTTCGTTGCTCATTATTTTTCCTTTGCTTCGGAGCGCGGGCTTCAGCCCGCCTCACCGTTCGGACGTCCCACGTGCAACCAATTCCCAAGAGTGAGCCGCGTTGAAGCGGACTAAAGTCCGCGCTCCAATCAGAGTTTGATGTTGAAAATGTCCTTGTCGAACTGCTCGTAATCCTTGTAGTGAATCAACTCGTAAAGCGCCGCGCGCGTCTGCATCTCTTTGAGCAACGATGCTTGCGTGCCCGCTTTTTTCAAAATGGCCAGACCATCCTCCACCGCTTTCATCGCCAGCCGCAGCGTCGTCACCGGATAAATCACGATGTTGATTCCCAGATCGGCAAGCTGTTTTGCCGTAAGCAATTTGGTTTTGCCGAACTCCGTTATGTTCGCGAGCAGCGGAACCTTGATGGCCTTGCGGAACTTTTCAAACTCGTCTTCATCCGCCAGCGCTTCGGGAAAAATCGCGTCCGCGCCGGCGTCAACGTAAGTCTTCGCCCGCGCCATCGCGCCGTCCAAACCTTCGGAAGCCCGCGCATCCGTCCGCGCCATGATGACAAAATTCTTGTCGCGCCGCGCGCCGACCGCTCCACGGATCTTTTCCACCATCGCCTGCGTCGTCACGAGCGATTTGTGGTCGAGATGCCCGCAGCGTTTTGGATTCACTTGATCTTCCAGATGACAGCCGCACAGCCCCGCGTCTTCAAGCGTTTGAATCGTGCGCGCCACGTTCAGCGCTTCGCCGAAGCCCGTGTCGGCGTCAATCAGCGCGGGCAAATCCGTCGCGCGGGCAATCGCGCCGCCGCGTGCCGCAACTTCGGACAACGTCGTCAACCCGATGTCCGGCAAACCCAAATCCGCCGACAGCGCCGCGCCGGAAACATAAACGCCTTCAAATCCCTGACGCTCGATAAACATTGAAACGAGTGGAGAGAACGCGCCGGGAAATCGCAGCAGCTTGCCCGACTTCAGCGCCGCGCGAAGCCCGGCTCGTTTCTGTGCAGAAGATTTTCTGGCGGACAACATAAGTCAAAAAATGCCACGTTTATCGCGCGCGGCGCAAGTCAGTTGTCCCGGCGGCAGCACGACGTTCAACGAGCCAAGTTCGTTTGCTTTCAATTCACCCAAACGCTGCGCGGCCTTGATGAACCGCTCGCTTTCCTCGCGTGAAATCAAATCCTCCGTGAGCATTTGAAACTTACGGATGTAATTCGCGCGGGCGAACGGACGCGCGCCGAGCGGATGCGCGTCGGCCACGGCGATTTCGTCAACGAGTTTGCGGCCGTCGTTGAAAATAATTTCCACGCGACCGCCAAAGGCTTTTTCGTCCGGATTGGTCGAGTGATAACGCCGCGTCCATTCCGGGTCTTCAACGGTTTTGATTTTTTGCCAGAGCGCAACGACGTCGGGATGCTGCGCGACGTCGGGCGCGTAGCTTTTGACGTGATGCCAGAATCCGGTGTGCAGCGCGGCGGCGAAGATGAACATCAGACTGTGATCGAGCGTCTCGCGGCTGGCGCGCGGATCATATTTCTGCGGGTCATTCGCGCCGCTGCCGATGACCGCGTGCGTATGATGGCTCGTGTAAATCGTCACCTCACGGATGGATTTGAGGTCGGGAATTTTTCCACGCAACCGGAACGCGAGATCAATCCACGCCTGGGCCTGATACTCGGCGGAATGTTCTTTCGTGTAGGAATCGAGGATGGCGCGGCACGGTTCGCCAGGCGCGGGCAACGGAACGTCGTAGCTCGCATCTTTGCCGCCGAGCATCCACGCAATGACGCTGTCCTCGCCCTCGTAAATCGGCGACGGACTTTTCTCGCCGCGCATCGCGCGATCCACCGCTTCGATGGCGAGCTTGCCGGCGTGCGCGGGCGCGTAGGCTTTCCAAGTCGAAATTTCGCCCTTGCGCGATTGGCGCGTGGAAAATCCGACGTGAACCGCCTGTTGAACCGCCTGATAAATCGTGTCCGTGTCGAGGCCAAGCATCGCGCCGATGCCAGCGGCGGCGGACGGGCAAAGGTGCGCGATGTGGTCCTTCTTATGCTCGTGCAAACAAATGCTGCGCACGAGGTCCATCTGAATTTCGTAGGCGACCGCGATGCCGCGCAGTAATTGCGTGCCGGTGCAACCGCATTGCTGTGCCACGGCGAGCAGCGGCGGGATGTTGTCGCCGGGATGCGAATAATCCGCCGCGAGAAATGTGTCGTGCATGTCCAATTCGCGGACGGCGACGCCATTGGCCCACGCGGTCCACTCGCAATCGAATCGCTGTTCGCTGGGCACGCCAAACAACGTCGCACCCCTCGCGCGCGGATGCGCGAGCGCTTGTGTCCGCGCGTTGGCAACCGGCCCGCGATTGATGGCGGCGATGGCAACGGCAGCGTTGTCAATGACGCGATTGACAACCATCGCTGCGACTTCCGGAAGAATCGGCGCTTTATCCGTTGCGACCGACGCGAGCTTCCAAGCCAATTGCCCCGTTTTAGGCAACGGAACTTCGGATGGATGGGCTTTGACCTTGTGGGCAATCATTCAGGTGGACGCGGCTCGTCACTGAATTAAAAATGGCTCGGTTTGCGTTGTAAAAATTTTCCGTGGCCGAGCTTACCGACGAATTTGCCATCGCGCGCCGCAACCTGACCGCGCACGGTGACGACGCTGGGCCGGCCTTCGATATTCCAGCCCTCGAACGCGCTGTAGTCCACGTTCATGTGCTGCGTCTTGACGGAAATCTTGCCGCGATAGTTCGGATCGAACACCACGAGGTCAGCGTCCGCGCCGGGCTGGATGGTGCCTTTGCGCGGGAACAAATCGAACGTCTTCGCGACCTGCGTGCTGGCCACGTTCACGAACGTGTGCAAATCAATTTTGCCCGCCTTCACGCCGTAGGTGTAGAGCAGTTTGATGCGTTCTTCGAGCGACGGAATGCCGTTGGGGATTTTGGTGAAATCATTTCTGCCCATCGTCTTTTGCGTCTTGAAATCGAACGGACAATGGTCGGTGGCGACGGTTTGGACGAGACCGTCACGGAGGCCGTTCCAGAGAATTGCCTGATTCCGCTTGTCGCGCAGCGGCGGAGACATGACGTATTTTGCGCCTTCGAACGGCTGCTCGGCGTATGTTTTGTCGAGCGTGAGATATTGAATCAGCGTTTCAACCGCCACACGCACGCCGCGTTGGCGCGCGGCGATGGCCTGGTCAAGCGCTTCCTGACAACTCGTGTGGACGATGTAAGTCGCCGCGCCGGTCAGTTCGGCGAAGCTCATCAAATGATGCACGCCTTCGGCTTCGACGGCGGGCGGGCGGCTTTCGTGATGTTGGCCGGGGTCGGTCTTGGCGGCGGCGAGCAATTCCTTCTGGCGTTCGGCCACGAGCGTTTCGTTCTCGCAATGCGCGGTGACGATAACGCCCAGTTCCTTTGCCAATTTGAGCGTGCGATAAAGTTCCGTGTCATCCACACCGAACGCGCCTTTGTAGGCGAGAAAAATTTTGAACGAGCTGATGCCTCGCTTCACAATTTCGCGGAGTTGTTTCTCGGTCTTGTCGTCGAATTTCGCCACGCCCATGTGAAACGAGAAATCGCACGCAGATTTGCCAACGGCGTTCTTCATCCAAAGTTCAAAACTCTTCAGCGCATCGTCCTTGCGCGACGGGCAACACATCTCGATGAGCGTGGTTGTGCCGCCAACGAGCGCGGCCTGGCTGCCGGTCACGTAATCGTCCTTCGAGAACGTGCCCATGAACGGGAGATAAATGTGGACGTGCGGATCAATGAACCCGGGGAAAATAAATTTCCCTTTCGCCTCAATCACCTCCACACCTTTCGGTGGCGTGAGGTTGCGGTCAATGCGCGTGATGGTTTCGCTTTCGCAAAGGATGTCGGCCACGTAGCGTTCGCTCGCGGTCACAATTTCTCCATTTTTAATCAGCAGGCTCATAAGTGAAAATGACGAATGACGGATGCCGAATGGCCGGGCGGGCATTGAAATCCGCTGCGACGTTCGTCATTTGTCATTCTGGTTGGAATCATGTTTGGTTCAAGTTTTTGTGCTTCGCCAGATGTGACTGAAGATGCGATGGAGCGAATGCGCTTCGCGCCAGATTTCACACGCTTCAGCTTTCAGATCGGGTTCGGCAACGGCGACCATGCGCAGGAAGAATTTGGTTTCGCGCGCTTCCTTGCGGCAAGTGCCGATGCGATGCTTGAAATCCGCCTTGGAAACTCCGTCATCCGCTTCGCAGTAATTCGCACCGACGCTTGTTCCCGCTCCGACAAGCTGGTCAATCAGCCGGTTGTTGACCGGGCTCCAGGGAATTTTCCTGGAAAAGCGAATAATGGCTTCACCAAAACGCGCAGTTCGCTCTTCTAAATCATAAACGAAAGCGGGCGCTTTGTCGCGCATCACGAGCGCATCATCCGCCAGAGCAATCTCCCAGAATGCCAGCTCTCCACCCCGGCATTCGTCCAGCTCTTCTGTAATTCCATTCGTCATTCGTTATTCGTCATTTTTCGCGATGCCACACGTCCCCTTCGCCAAAACTGAACCAGCGGCTCATCGTCACCTTCTGCTGCGTGAAGAATTGCACGCCTTCCTTGCCCTGCATGTGCAGGTCGCCGAAGAACGATTCGTTCCAGCCGTTGAACGGGAACCACGCCATCGAGGCGGGCACACCGATGTTGATGCCCACCATGCCGCATTTGATGCGGTGCTTGAACTCGCGCGCGGCCTTGCCGGAACGCGTGAAAATCGAAGCGCCATTGCCGTAGGCGGATTTGTTGGCCAGCTCAATCGCGGCGTCCAAATCCTCCATGTGCATCACGTTCAGCACCGGGCCGAAGACCTCCTCCCGCGCCACAGTCATGCCGGGCTGGACGTGATCGAGAATCGTCGCGCCGACAAAAAAGCCGTTCGGCGCACCGTTGATTTTCACGCCGCGGCCGTCGGCGGGGATTTTCGCGCCTTCCTGAACACCGGTTTCAATCAATTGCAAAACACGGTCGCGGTGCTGGGCGGAGATGACCGCGCCCATGTCGGGCTGCGGGTCACGGTCCGTCGGGCCGACTTTAATTCGCCGCGTGGCTTCGACGAGCGTGGGCATAACCGTTTTCTCCGCCGCACCGATGACGACAGCGGTCGAACCGGCCATGCACCGTTCGCCAGCGCAGCCGAACGCGGCTTCCGTGACGCCGCGCGCGGAATTTTCCACGTCGGCATCCGGCATGAGCAACGCGAAGTTTTTCGCGCCGCCGCCGCATTGGACGCGTTTGCCGTGTTTCGTGCCGGTTTCGTAAATATATTTCGCAATGGGCGTCGAGCCGACGAACGAAACCGCCTTCACTTTTGGATGCGTGAGCAGGGCGTCCACCGCTTCGCGTCCGCCGTGGACGATGTTGAGCACGCCTTTCGGGAGGCCGGCTTGTTCAAACAGCTTGCCGATTTTGATGCTGGTAAGCGGAACTTTTTCGCTCGGCTTGAGCACGAACGTGTTGCCGCAGGCGATGGCGACGGGATACATCCAGAGCGGCACCAGGCAGGGAAAGTTGAACGGCGCGATGCCGGCGCAGACGCCGAGCGGCTGGCGGATGGTCTCGCAATCAATGCCGCGCGCGAGGTTTTCCAGCGACTCGCCCATCAGCAGCGACGGCACGCCGCAGGCAAATTCGACCATCTCGATGCCACGCTTCACGTCGCCGCGCGATTCAACCAGCGTCTTGCCGTGCTCGCGCGTGTTGCAACGAACGAGATCTTCGAAATTTTCGTCCAGCAGCGTTTTGAATTTGAAGAAAACCCGGACGCGCTCGACCGCGGGCGTTTCCATCCAGCCGGGGAACGCAGCGGCGGCGGCTTCGACGGCCTCGTTGACGTGCGCCGCGGTGCACAGCGGCGCTTCGGCAATGACTTCGCCGGTGGAAGGATTGTGAACCGGCGTCGCGGCGACGTCTTTTATTTCGCGCCATTCGCCGCCAAACCATACGGGGACCGGATCGAGTGTCTTGTTCATGCAATAGGGAATGGGGTTACGGATGCGCCGGTATCGGTTTCACCTCATCGCGGGCAAGGGCGGCCTGGTAGTCGTCCCACGACATGTGCGGCTCCCCCGTGTCAACGCTCACCATCGTGATGCATTCATCCACGGGGCAGACGATGGAGCAGAGGTTGCAGCCGACACATTCTTTCTCTTTGATCTGCGGAATCGGCTTGCCCGGCACGCGGCCAGGGCCAAGACCATGACCATCGGGGCTGATCAGGGCGATGGCCTGGTGTGCGCCGTCCTCGCACGCGATGTAGCAAAGATTGCAGCCGATGCACTTGTCGTAATTGATGGTGGCGATGCGCTTGTAATGCAGGTCGAGCCTCTCCCACTTTTGCAGCGCGGGCACGGCTTTGCCGATGAGTTCGCCCACGCTCTTCATGCCCTTTCCGTCGAGGTAATCGTTCAGACCATCGGCCATGTCCTCCACGATGCGAAAACCATGGTGCATGATCGCCGTGCAAACCTGCACGCTCGTCGCGCCGAGCGCGATGAACTCCGCCGCGTCCCGCCAGGTCGAGATGCCGCCGATGCCGGAGATCGGAATCCGGACCTCGGGATCCGCCGCGCAACATTGAACCATGTTCAGGGCAATCGGCTTCACCGCCGGGCCGGAGTACCCGCCATGAGAGCTCCGTCCGCCGACGAATGGCTCGGGGCAGAGGTTGTCGAGGTTGACCTGCGTGATGCTGTTGATGGTGTTGATGAGCGAAATCGCGTCGCTCCTCGCCCGGCTGGCCGCGCGCGCGGCAGAAGTGACGTCCGTGACGTTGGGCGTAAGCTTGGTGATGACCGGGATTTTCGCGACCTCCTTCACCCACCCAACGATGGTCTCGGTCACCTTCGGATTCTGGCCGACGGCCGAGCCCATGCCGCGCTCGCACATGCCGTGCGGACAGCCGAAGTTCAATTCGACGCCGTCCGCCCCCGCGTCCTCGGCGCGCTTGACGAATTCATGCCAGCGCTCGCGGGTGTCCACCATGAGCGACGCGATGACCGGGTGATGCGGCCAGCGTTTCTTGACCTCGGCGAACTCGCGGAAATTCGTCTCCGGCGAGCGGTCGGTGATGAGCTCGATGTTGTTAAACCCGACCATGCGGGTCTGTCTCAGGTTGAGCGCCGAATAGCGCGAGGAGACGTTCACGATGGGATCGCCGATGGTCTTCCAAACCACGCCGCCCCAGCCGGCCTCGAACGCGCGGTGCGCCTGATAAGCCGTGTTGGAGGGAGGGCCGCTGGCGACCCAGAATGGATTCGGTGATTTGATTCCGGCGAGATTGATGGACAGGTCGGCCATATTATTTTCCTCCGCTCTTGAAATATTCCTCTTCCAGCTCCGGCACACGAATCGGTTTGTCGAAGCCCGAACCCATTGGCGCACCGTCTTTCACGCCGAGACGGGACGGCTGCACCGGGCCGGAAACTTTCTGGCCGGCAAAGAGCACGTGCATGCTGCGCGCGGCTTTCTTGCCTTCGGCCACGGCATTGACGACTTCGCGCCCGCCGTTCGCGCAATCGCCCCCGGTGAAAACTTTCGGGAGATTCGTCTGGCCCGTGTCCGCGTTGCGCACAATCACGCCGCGCCTGTCGAGTGCGAGGTTCGGGAAAAGTTTCTTGAGCAACCCAGCCTGCTTTTCCTCGCCAATCGCCTTGATGACCATGTCGAATGGTTCAATGAATTCCGTGCCCGGCAGAATCCGGACCTGGCCGTTCACGTTGGTGGTGCGGGCCAGCTTGAGGCCGCTCACATGGCCGCCCTGGGAAACGATTTCCACGGGCACCACGTTGAACAAAAACCGGGCGCCATCAATCTTGGCCAGTTCCTGCTCGAATTCGTAAGCGGACATGTCCGACTGCGTCCGGCGATAAACGATGGCCGCGTCCTGGGCGCCGAGCCGCCGGGCCTGCGTGACGGCGTCAATCGCCGTGTTGCCGCCGCCGATGACTGCCACGCGCTCGCCGACCGGCACTTTGTGCAACGGTTGCGTGCGAATTTGCGCGATGAAGCGCAGCGCGTCCAAAACCTCGGGCAAGTCCTCGCCCGGCACGTTGAGCTTGGGGCTGCCGCTCAAGCCGACGCCAACGAAGATCGCGTCAAACTCCTTCTCCAACTCGGCGGTCGTAATGTCCTTGCCGACCTCGATGCCGCAGCGAAATTCCACGCCCAACCCGCGAATCATCTCTACTTCTTCCAAGCTTACCCTAGGGGGCATCTTGTAGTAGGCGATACCGTAGGTGTTGAGCCCACCGGCTTTGGCTGCTTTCTCGAACACCACCGGCGAATGGCCAAGCCGGGCCAATTCGGCCGCGCACCCCAATCCTGCCGGTCCGCTGCCGATGATGGCCACGCGCTTGCCGGTCGTCTTCGCCGTCACTTTGAGCACGGAGATGTTTTTCTCGAAGACGTGATCGGTCGCGTAGCGCTGCAACCGGCCGATCTTCACCGGGTCGCCCTCGCGGTCGAGCATCACGCACGCTCCTTCGCAGAGGACCTGGGTCGGGCAAACGCGCGCGCAACTGGCGCCGAGGACGTTCGCGGTGAGGATGGTACGCGCCGCACCCGTGAGATTTCCGTTGGCGATTTTTTTGATGAATGACGGAACGTCAATTCCAGTCGGGCACGCCTGGATACACGGCGCGTCGAAACAAAAAAGACAGCGATTGGCTTCGAGGAGCGCTTCCTGGGGTTTGTAGCGCGGCTTGTGATCGGCCATGTTGGCCGCCGCCGCTTCGGGTCCGAGTCGTGGACTGATAGGCATATAAAATCCTGCGCCCTGTGCGCAGAGTCGAGTTTTCTCTTAATCGTGGTTGTAGTTTAACTCGCGTCAATTAAAATGGAAGCAGGAAAAAGAACCGGCGTGAAAGGAAATTGCCAACCATGATTAAGCCCATGAACACTCCCCCGAACCCCAAACGCGCCGTCGCCGAACTCAAGGAACTCCGCGCCCTCACCGCTGATGAGAACGGCGCGCAACGCGTCGCCTTCACGCCGATGTGGGTGAAGACGCGCGCGTGGCTGCGGAAAAAACTGGAAGCGCTTCCCGTCGAAACCCACAACGACGCGGCAGGCAACACGTGGACGACATTGCGCGGTGAATCCGACCGCGCGCTGCTCATCGGCGGTCACATGGATTCCGTGCCGAACGGCGGCTGGCTGGATGGCTGCCTCAATGTACTTGCCGGTGTGGAAATCTTGCGACGTATCAATTCGCAATACAAAAGCAAACCGCCGGTGACAATCCGTCTTGTGGATTGGGCCGACGAGGAAGGCGCGCGCTTCGGCAAAAGTCTGTTCGGCTCATCCGCATGCTCCGGCAATCTGGACATGAATGAGGCGCGCGGCCTGGTTGACAAGGACGGCATCAAATTGCCGGACGCCCTGAAAAATGTCGGCGTGGATTTCGAGCGCGTGAAGGACAGCGGCAAGGAACTCAAAAACGCCGCCGCGTATCTGGAATTGCACATCGAGCAAGGACCGGTGCTTTTGGATTTGGATTTGCCGCTCGGTGCGGTGCTCGGCACGTTTGGGGTCGAGCGGCACGCCATCACGTTTTACGGACAAGCCGCGCACTCCGGCAGCACGCCCATGAACCGCCGTAAAGATGCTTTTCTCGCCGCGGCGAAAATGAGTCCGGAAATTTATCGCATTGCCGAGCGCAGTAGTGGCACAGGCGTCTCGCCTGTGAGTTCCGAAACCAACGAACGGGCGGGACGCCCGCGCCACTACGGCGGCGTTTGCACCATCGGCTCCTGCACGACCAAACCCGGCATCGTTACCAGCGTGGTCGCCGAATGCCGCATCACGTTGGACCAGCGTCATCTCGACGCCGCCGCGCTGGCAAAAATGTTGCAGGAGGCGAAGGATGCCGGCGAAAGATTTGCGAAGGAAGGCAACGTGAAAGTATCCTGGGAACGCCTCTGGCAAATCGCCCCGCGCCCGTTCGACGATGAACTCATTGCGCTGTGCGACCAAGCCATCCGTGAAACCTGCGGCAAAGTGCATCGCCTGCCCTCCGGCCCGTTGCACGACGCCGCCGAGGTCGCGCGCGCAGGCGTGCCAACGGTGATGATGTTTGTCCAAAGTCTGCACGGCATCAGCCACAACAAAATCGAGGACACGAAGGAAGAACATCTCGAACTCTGCGTGACCGCGTTCGACAAACTTGCCGAGAAGGCGATGAAGTGGATTAACACGAAGCGCTAAACCATCGAAAGGCCAACTATGCGAACAAACAAAATTCCCGGTTGCATGACAAAACGCCGAGTCACAGCGGAGTCACGGCGGCGAATCAAAGAAATAAAATCAGTCGGGATAAAGCATGTGAAAGTTCTTGGTGCTGGAAATATCGACGACGAGTGCGAAGCGTGTGTTGCTGTAAAGAATGAAAGTTTTGATGTGGAATATGCGCCAGAATTACCACTACCTGGTTGTGATCTCAAATGGTGCAAATGCATCATCATCGCCAGCGAGTCGTGAAACATCCTGACCACTTTAATTATGCCCGCTATCCGCGAGTCGCATACGAGAAAATGATTAGTGAGGCCAATCAAATTGAAGAAGCACTTGTCCGTTGTGGAATATCTTCGGTCACGAATTCGCGAGTTGCAAAGTATCGCAAGATTATCAAGGAATTCGCAAACAAGGCTACAACAGGACAATTGTCCACGAATTTTGATTGGGTTCTTTTGCATCAGGCGCTTTGCGAAATCAGTCAGTTTGCAATAATTGTTAAGACTCTGTTGCAGCCTCCAATTTCACATGAGTGGTCTTCGCGACTGGCGCAGCTCGTCTCCGGTCGAGTCTTACCTCAAAGCGAAATACAACAATCTAGGGCGAGAGACTTGCAGTTTGAGTTGAATATTGCCGCACATTGCCGAGCCGCGGGGTATGTTGTTGAATCCAAAGAGCCGGACGTTTTGGTTCGTGGCCAAAAGGAAGATTTTGGTATTGCCGTTAAGAGACCTAAGTCGTCTAAAACACTTGAGCGGCACATTCGTAAGGCAAGCGAACAAATCCAGAAGTCGGGTATGGATGGGCTTGTGGCAGTTGATTTGAGTCTCATACACAATCCAGAAAACAAAATCCTTCTGACGCAAAAACCAGAAGAAGGCATTGAGGCCGTTCAAGCAGCAGCGGATAGATTCGTAGAGTTGAATAAAAACCGCGTTCGCTCTTTCGTGAAAGTTCCAAATGTTTTCGGCCTCGTCGTCTATATGAGTAGTTTGTGTTTTAATCAAAGCACGCTTCAATTTGCGACCGCAACGCGTTGGACAATTGCGAATCTATGTGAAATGGCTGATGAGCGTTATGAGCGATTACGTAAATTTTCAGTTCGATTCGCCATAGGTGTTGGACAAATGTATTAATACAATTGAGATGCGGTGGATTTAACAGAAACAATTTTATGATCATCGGCGTTCCCGAGGAAATCAAAGAGCAGGAATACCGTGTGGCGATGCTGCCATCCGGTGTGTATCAACTGGTCAAAGGCGGCCATCAGGTCCTCGTCGAACGCGGCGCGGGCGCGGGCGCGGGCTATCCCGATGCTGGCTACGAACAGGCCGGCGCGAAGCTGGTTGACTCGCACGCCGCGGTTTTCGCACAGGCGGATTTGATTGTGAAAGTCAAAGAGCCGTTGCCAGACGAATACGGTTTGCTGCGACGAGGACAATTGCTGTTCACCTATCTGCATCTCGCCGCGAACAAATCGCTCACGGAAGCGATGATGAAATCCGGCGCGACCTGCATCGCTTACGAAACCATCGAGGTCAACCGCCGCCTGCCGCTGCTCGAACCGATGAGCGAAATCGCCGGGCGCATGAGCATCCTGGTCGGCGGCTATTTTCTCGCGAAACATTTTGGCGGCAGCGGCACGCTGCTCGGCGGCGTGCCGGGCGTGTTGCCGGGCAAAGTCGTTGTCATCGGCGGCGGCGCGGCGGGCATCAACGCCGCGCGCATGGCGCAGGGACTCGGCGCGGACGTGACCATTCTGGAAGTGGATTTGGAACGGATGCGGTTTCTCGACATCACGCTGCACACGGCGCACACGCTTTACTCGAACGAATCGCACCTGATGGAACTTTTGCCGGCGGTGGACCTGCTCATTGGCGCGGTGCTCGTGCCGGGAGCGAAGGCGCCGAAATTGATTCGCCGGGAAATGCTGCGGCGGATGCAGCCCGGCAGTGTGCTGGTGGACATCGCGATTGACCAAGGCGGCTGTGCGGAGACGTCGCGTCCCACAACGCACCACGATCCGGTGTTCGTGGAGGAAGGCGTGACGCATTATTGCGTGGCGAACATGCCCGGCGCCTACGCGCGCACCGCGGCACAGGCGCTCACCAACGTGACCGGTCGCTTCGTCGAGATACTTGCCGACCACGGTCTCGCCGAAGCCTGCCAGCGTCAGCCCGCGTTGCGCTCCGGCATCAACGTCATGGATGGAAAAATTACCCATCAGGCCGTGGCGGGGGCGCACGCCCTGACTTTTTCCAAACCAACCGTCTGAACAATTGAAACGTCCCGATTGCAGACAAATTTGCAGAAGAAATTTATGAGCCGGCCATTGGAATTTTCCCTGGACGGCCGTACTCACTTACAGGGGGTAAGGTGATTGACCTGCGGGGCGCCTGTCTGGCCCCCAGTTTGAATGGCGCGGCGAAACACCAAAAGGCCGGCCTGTTCGCGTGAAACAAAATGAACCTGCGCACTGTCACTGAGATCAATTCACTTTCGCGCGACGAATTCGTCCGCGTCATCGGCCCGCTGTTCGAACAGTGCCCCTGGGTTGCCGAATCCGCGTGGCGGAAGCGTCCGTTTGCCGACCGCGAGGCGTTGCATGCCGCCCTGTGTGAAACCGTGGCCGGCGCCGGTGCTGAAAAACAACTCGGGCTCATCCGCGCGCATCCGGACCTTGCGGACAGGCTCGCGCCGGCCGGCACGCTGACCGCCGAGTCCGTAGGCGAACAAGCCAGCGCCGGCCTGGACCGGCTGACGCCGGAGGAAGCCGAGCTGTTCCGGAAAAACAACGCCGCGTACCGCGAGAAGTTCGATTTCCCGTTCGTGATCTGCGCGCGGCTCAACCGGAAGGAGGCCATCTTGAACGGCTTCCGCACGCGACTGCCGAATTCCCGCGAGCAGGAAATTCAAACCGCCCTGCGGGAAATTTTCAAGATTGCGGAACTGCGTCTAAACGATTTAATTTCCAACTGACATGCCTGCCAAACTCAGTACTCACGTCCTGGATATCGCTCATGGCTGCCCGGCACAGGGTATGAAGATCGAGTTGTGGCTGCTCGACGGCGACGACCGCACGCTCGTCACGACCGCCAAAACCAACGAGGACGGCCGAACCGATGCGCCGCTCCTGTCCGCCAACGAAATGAAGGCCGGCCAATACGAGATGGTTTTCTTCGTCGGCGATTATTTCGCGGCGAAATCACCGACACTGCCGAAAATCCGTTTTCTCGACAAGGTGCCGTTGCGTTTTGGTATCGCCGACGCCGGTACAGGATATCATGTTCCTCTGTTGTGCTCGCCTTGGGCGTATTCAACATACCGCGGAAGTTGATGAAACCCTTCCCTCCAGGCGCTCTTTTCCCAAGAGGCTCCCGATTTCCTCTCGCATGAGTGCCAGCCCGGCCAGACTCATCCTGCGTCGTTGCGACGATCTTGCCCGCATCACCGCCGAACCGGGCCAACTCACCCGCACGTTCGCGTCACCGGCCATGCGGCGAGCCAACGGACTCGTTGGCGGATGGATGCGCGAAGCGGAAATGAAAACGCGCACGGACGCGATTGGAAATCTGATCGGCCATTACGCCGGCCAGAAACCGGGGGCAAAAATTCTTCTGCTGGGATCGCATCTTGACACCGTCCGCCAGGCGGGAAAATTTGACGGTCCGCTGGGTGTGGTTCTCGCCATCGCCTGCGTTGAACGGTTGCACTGGGACAAGATCCGGCTGCCCTTTGCCGTTGAAGTGGTTGGATTCGCCGACGAAGAGGGCGTGCGCTACCAGACCGCCTGTCTCGGCAGCCGCGTGCTGGCGGGGACCTTCGTGGAAAAGGATTTGGACCGCAAAGACGCGAATGGAATTTCAATGCGGGAGGCGATACGCCGGTTTGGCGGCAACCCGGCGCGGGTGAAACAATCACGCCTCAATCCCAGACAATTGCTGGGTTACGTCGAGGTGCATATTGAACAAGGCCCGCTGTTGGAACAAAGAAATCTCGCCGTCGGCGTCGTAACCGCCATTGCCGGGCAATCACGCTTTAAAATCTCGTTCGCGGGCCGCGCCGGCCACGCTGGCACAGTGCCGATGGCCTTGCGACGGGATGCGTTGTGTGCCGCGGCGGAATTCATTGTGGCCGTGGAAAATTTCGCCCACAAAACGAACGGTCTGGCCGCCACCGTTGGCCAGATTCGCGTCGAACCCGGCGCGAGCAATGTGATTCCCGGCATGGCCACGCTGACGCTCGACGTGCGGCACTGGAAGGATTCCGTCCGGCTCGCCAGTTGTGCGGCGCTACAGAAACTCGCGCGGCGGATTGCCGGGGCGCGCAAAACGAATGTTGCCTGGCAGCCCGTTCAACAAACGGCTTCCGTTCCGTGTTCGCCGCAACTTTCCAAAAGGCTGAAACGTGCCGTAAAAAACCATCAGCGCGAAGTTGCCGCCCTGCCCAGCGGCGCAGGACATGATGCCGCGGTGATGGCCCAAATCACCCCGGCGGCGATGCTGTTTGTCCGCTGCAAAGGCGGCGTGAGCCATCATCCGGATGAGTCGGTGAGCGACCGGGATGTGAGCGTGGCTTTTGAAGTGATGAACGACTTTCTACGGCAGCTGGCCGGTGATTATTCCTGAATTCGACCTCATTTTACGCGGCCAGACCATTTTTTTGGACGACAAAATTATAGCCAAACCCGCCGGCCGTCTGGTAAAATCTGCGTCATGAGCGACCTGTTTGGATTCAGCCGTGACGTCGTCAAGGAACGTTACGCGCTGCGTACTCCGTCGGGCTTCGTGCCCAGTGTTTTGCCCGGCTGGACCAACGCGGTTTGCATCGTGCAAATTTCACCAGCCATGGGTGCGAATTTTTCCCAATGGCTCGTCACCTTCGAACCGAATGGCGAAGGCCGCGGCAACACGGGGGCCGTCGAATATTTTGTTTATATGCCCGCCGGCAAGTGTGCGGCAATGGTCGCCGGTCAACAACAGGCGCTGACCGGAGGCGGCTATATTTATCTGCCACCGCAAACAGATTTTCAATTCATGGAAGCTGAAAACGGGACCCAACTGCTGATTTTCCTGAAAACATTTGAGCCCTTGGCCGGTGCGAAACGACCGGGCATCATCATCGGCCATGAAAAGAAGGTTACCGCTAGACCGTTCCTGGGCAACGCCGACGCCCAATTGCAGGTGTTGTTGCCGGACAAGACGGAGTTCGACCTGGCCGTGAACATTTTTACCTATCAACCGGGGGCGACATTGCCGTTCGTTGAAACCCACGTCATGGAACATGGCCTGCAGATGTTGCGCGGCCAGGGGATTTACCGGCTGGACACCGACTGGCATCCGGTGCAGGCAGGCGATGTCATCTGGATGGCGCCGTATTGCCCGCAATGGTTTGTGGCCATGGGCAAAGCGCCCGCGAGCTACATTTATTACAAGAACGTCAACCGCACACCGATGTGAACGCTCCAGATTCCAGGTTCCAATCGCCGGCGGAACACCGGGACAATGTCCGGACTCTTGTGCGGCAATGGTTGACAGGTTCCCCGGAAACTGGATACTGGCGCCAGGAGCCTTTCTACGTATGAATCCATTCACAATTGACATTCAAAGGTTGCAGCGCGAGATCGACGAACTCGCATTGATTACCGAAGCCGAACCGCCGGTCGTCACGCGCGTGTTGTTTTCTGAAGCCGATCTCCGGGGGCGCGAGTTCGTGAAAAAGCTTTGTCGGGAAGCGGGCCTGGCCCTTCGCGCGGACGCGGTCGGAAACATTTTTGCGCGCTGGGACGGCGCCAACAGGAACCTGACTCCGGTGGCCACCGGTTCGCACATTGATGCCATCCCCAATGCCGGGAAATACGATGGCGTGGTCGGCGTGCTCGGGGCCATTGAAGCCATTCGCGCAATGAAAAAATCCGGTCACCGGCCACAGCGGGCCATCGAACTGATTGTTTTCACCGCGGAAGAGCCGACGCGCTTTGGCATCGGCTGCATCGGCAGCCGGCTTATGTCCGGAGTACTGTCACCGGAACGGGCGGCGACATTCCTGGATCGCGACGGGAAAGGCTTGGACCAATGGCGCCAGGGCGCCGGTTACACCGGCTCATTGGATTCTGTCCGCCTGCCAAAGGATTGTTACGCGGCCTTTGTGGAATTGCACATTGAACAGGGACCGATTCTGGAGCAGGAAAACACGGCCATCGGCATTGTGGAGAAAATCGCCGCGCCGAGCACGCTGCGGATGCAGTTGACGGGCGTGGGCGGCCACGCTGGCGGGACCCTCATGCCGGGGCGGCGTGATGCCTTGCTGGCCGGGGCGGAAATCTCGCTGGCGGTGGAGCGGGCCGTGACCGGCACTGGCAGTCCGGACACCGTGGGCACGACCGGTGTTTTCCGCATTGAACCCGGCGCCGTGAACAGTGTGCCTTGCCGCGCGTTGCTGGAGATTGACGTTCGCGACACAAAGGTGGCGACCCGCGATGCAGCCCTGGCGCAGATTGAAACTGTGGCAGTGGAAATCTGTCAACGTCGCCGCGTGACTTTGCAAACGGACCGGCTCAATGTGGATCCCCCCGCTATCTGCGACAGGTCACTCGTGGAAACGGTCGCCGGCGTTTGTCGACAACTGGGCGTGTCGCACAAGAAAATGATCAGCCGCGCGTATCACGACACGCTGTTCATGGCACAGGTGTGTCCGAGTTCGATGATTTTCATTCCCTGTCGCGGTGGCGTCAGCCACCGGCCGGACGAATTTTCCTCACCGGGACAGATTGAATCGGGCGTGCGCGTTCTGGCGCAAACCTTGGCGCAGGCAACGGGTTGATGAAAAATTAAGCCATAGCCACCGGCAGTAAACTCCGTCATGCAGTTTACTGCCTCGATGCTGTCAGTGTATCCACGGAATAAAGTCGGTAAGTCTCGCCGGGGGTTGCCGCTTGTTCCTTGTCGCCCGTTTGACTAACTTTGCCAAAACAGTCCCGGCGAGCGATTTCATTCATAACAGAGAAACAGCAGGGAAACCGGCATTAAACTAAAAATAATTCCAATCCGCGACTCCACCGGATCGCGGGCATCAACGGGGAGACAACATGAACGCCAAGACAATTCTGGTTCCCGTGGATGGGGCCTCGAACATCAAGCTGGAAACCCTGGATTTCGAGACCCTGGCCACCGTGCATTCCGCAACCACCGAAACTCCGGTCGCCCAATCCGGCGGCCTGGCCTATAACGCCACCGGCAGGGAATTCGACTGGTTTGATTCAATGATTCAATCATTGCCGGAGAAGCACCGCGCCGCCGCCGTGGTGGCGCCGGTCGCACGCGGCGCTTCGGGCGGCTTGGTGGACGCCGACAACACGCTGATGGAAGTGCCCGGCCAGCGGCTGACGCTGGCCTACACTCAGGGGTATCCGGAGGCGGTCAACGAGCAGTTCGCCAAACTGGCCGGCTCGCGGGAGGAATTCTTCCAGGAAACCGGTTCGATCCGGGATTTTCCGGGTTCGTTGACGTTGTTGAAGCGGTTGTTGTACGAGGAGATGGTCCGGCCGCAGTTGCTGGCCGGGGCGGCGGGCTTCGGCCAGTACGGGGCGCTCATGGGCGGACATTTTATCGGCGACGATTACCTTGCCGCCATCAAGCGGGCCGGCAATGAACACAGCTACTGGATGTGTCACACCGGCACGCGCGATGTCCGCGATAAACCGGGCACACCCAGCAAGGCCAGCCGGCAGGTCAGAAGCTTCCATCAACTCGTGCCCGCGCAACGTTCCGTTTGCTACCAATCCATCGGCACCATGCCCGCCGCGCAGGCCGGACAGTTGAAACTTTCCACCCAGCCGCTGGTGGTTCCGGGTGGGCATGACACCTGCCTCTCGCATCTTCCCATCCTTTCGACGTTTTATCAGGCCCATCCCGCCGCCGTCGGCAAACCGGTGCTGCAGGTGGAAGCGGGCACCTGGACGATGATCGCCTTGATGGGCGGCGCGGCCAAAGTGCCGGGCGACGGCTACACCCGCGACATCATCATTCAAGGAACCGTGGACGGCGAACCGGTCGTCACCGCCCGATACGGCGGCGGCGCGGATTTCTCGCATTTGAAGAAACTCGCCCAATCCAAGGGACGCGGGTTCGACAATTCGGGAGATGCCGGGCGATGGGGCAGGGTGTTGCAGGCCGCCGACTGCTTCGTGCTGCCCAACATCAATCCGTCCAACCACGGCACCGGCCCGTTCCCGCAGGTCAAAGGCCGGATCATCAACGAACCGGCGTTCTTTGGTGACGGCATCACCGCCTGCTTCGTGAGCAACCTGCTGACGGCGATGACCACGGCCCATCAGGTCGCGGCCATTTCATCCGATGTCAGCGTGCCCATCGTGCTGACCGCCGGTGGCTCAAAAGACCCGTTGTTCGGGTCGTTGCTGGCAACGTTGACTGGTCATCCGGTGTATGCCATGTTCGACCGGAACGGCCAGGCCGTAACGGAGACGACCACCCTCGGGGCCGCCATTGCCGGCAAGGCGGCGTGCCTGAGTGTCCATCCTTACAAGGTGAATACTGCTTCCTTGGGCGTGAAGTACCGTCAGATTGAACCTCTTCCGGGCAATCTGGCCCAAGCCCTCCAAGCCTGCCGCGTGAAGTGGATGCAACAACTCGGCAAGAGTTAAGTTGTGGTACAACTTGGAACCCGCACTGAACTGGCGGCTGGAAGCCGCCATTACTGGCACGCTGGGAAGCGTGCCGCCACTGTGGAGGCAGGCATCTCTGCCTGCCAGTGAACGCGGCTTCCAGCCGCATGATCCCTTTGTCGTAGCGGCTTTCGGAAGAAAGCCGCCAATATCATCACCAATATTTTACCCTTCAATGCTGTTTGGAAAATGGCGGCGGTCTGCCGACGCGCCGCTACACCGTTGCCCGAAGGTAAAGCGGCGTAAACGCTCCAATGCATTTTATCCCGTTTTTATTTCAAGTCCGTCCTTACTAAAAAATTCGGCCGCCTCCGGTTGGGAGGCGGCCAGATTCGTCCGAGACGGAAGCGTCTATTGAGCCGGGGGCGGCGTGGCTTCTTGAACCGGGGCCGGGGCCGCCGGTTTGGCCGTCTGCTGGCCCAGGTAACCGCCGTAGCCGCTCACCACGGTCGTCAAAATCAACAGCGCCAGGCCGCTGGCCAGCAGCGACTTGGTCCGGCCGCTGGTGCCCTTCCATTCACGGATGAAAACCACGCCGATCAGGGAGCTGAACAGAATCTGGCAGGCCATCAGCAATGCCCAGCCCACATAGGCGG
Organism: Verrucomicrobiia bacterium; assembly: GCA_049692125.1. Lineage (GTDB taxonomy): Bacteria > Verrucomicrobiota > Verrucomicrobiia > Limisphaerales > UBA11358 > UBA11358. Next base: position 27,337 of record JBAVOO010000020.1, read on the forward strand.
TCTTGCCCATCGCCGGCTCGCCGGTCTTGAAGCAGATGAACTGCGAACACCAGATGGCGCCCGCGATGCCGGCGAAAATGAAGTTGCCGATGAGCGGGGTGGCCGACTTGACATAATCGCCCGTGGTCTTGTTCTTTACGTTGAGGAACAGGCACCAGACGGCGTTGACCACAAATCCCCCCAACAACACGACCACCAGCACCGGCATGCCGCTCCACGTGGGAGACGTGACCGGGCCCGTGGTCTCGGCCAGTTTCTGAATGTTGGGGCCGCCCACCAACCCCCAGCCCATGCCCGAACTCATCAGGCCCGAGAAAGCCGCCGCCAGGATGCCTTTCTTGAAACTGAATTCCGCCACGGCCTTTTTCTTCTCCGCCTCCGGCAATTCCTTTTCCTTCGACATGCCCGCCAGGCCGACCATGACAATGCCGGCGAGCGAAATCAGGACGCCGACGAAGGACACGACGCCCGACTTCGAGTCGAAGAGCTGTCCGAATTCACCCCGCAGGATTTTGGGGACCAGCGTCCCGGCAGCCGAGCAAATGCCGCAGCCCAGAGCCAGGCCGAGACCGACGCCGAGGAAACGGATCATCAATCCCCACGTCAGCCCGCCCACGCCCCACATCGCGCCGCAAAGGAAACAATATTTCAGTTCATTGCCGGGCGCGTTTTTGAGCACGGTCAGCAGATTCGGCGAGGTGGCGAACGCCAGGATCCACGGCACGAGCACCAACCCGAAGACGGCGTAAATGAACCAGTAACTTTCCCACGCCCAGTTTTTGACCTTCTTGAATGGCAGGTAAAACACCGCGCCGGCCAACCCTCCCAGCGCAAAAATCAACACGCCCAGCGCCGGATTTGTCGTTGCTTGAGCAGCTTCATTCATAGGTTTTTTCCTTTCAAAGGCCGCGGACCACCCCGGACCAAGGCATTCCCGCCGGAGCCCGTTTTCATCCACGGCCGGTTTTTCGCTGCGCTATTTGCGTTTGGACAGCACGCTTTTCTCGTACTGCTTCACTTCCACGAGCCATGCCTCGCCGACGGGGGCGCCGTGCTTGAGACAGTGATAATCCCACACCGCCGCGAACGGCAGGGACTTGGTTTCCTCCATCAGCGCGAGGCGCGAGGTGTAGTCACCGGCAAGTTCGAGCTTCTTGAGCTTGTCAATCGGATCGAGCATGGCGATGCACAGGGCGCGGAGCATGTTACGCCCGCCGATGGTCCACGCGGCAATGCGGTTGATGCTGGCGTCAAAATAATCCAGCCCGATATGCGTGCGGCCGAGGTAATCGCCGCGCACCAGCTCCTGCGCGATGGCCATCAGGGGGTCGTCCAGAATGACCACGTGGTCGCTGTCCCAGCGGACGCCGCGGCTGACGTGCAGCAGGATTTCTGGCACGAAACAGAGCACGGACGAAATCTTGTCCGCCATGTTTTCCGTCGGGTGAAAATGGCCGGCGTCGAGGCAGACGAGCTTCTGGTTCTTGACCGCGTAACCGAGATAAAACTCATGCATGCCCACGGTGTAACTTTCCGCGCCGATGCCAAACAGCTTGCCCTCGATGGCGTCGAGGTTGTGTTTGGGATCCAGCGGCTTCTGGAACACTTCATCCAGCGCTGCGGCGAGCCGCTCGCGCGGACCGCGCCGGTCGGCGGGCGTGTCCTTCATGCCGTCGGGAACCCAGATGTTGGTGACGGTGGGGGACCCGATCGCCTTGCCCATGACGGCGCCGATTTCGCGGCAGAGGATGCAGTGCTCGATCCAGAACTTGCGGATGGCCTTGTCCGGGTGCGACAGCGTGAAACCGCTGGCGGCCTTGGGATGCGAGAAGCAGGTGGGATTGAAATCCATGCCGATGCCGATGGATTTGGCCCAGTCAATCCAGCTCTGGAAATGTTCGGGGCGGATTTGGTTGCGGTCCACCTTCCTGCCGCCGAAATCGCCGTAAAATGCGTGTAAATTGAAGCGATGTTTGCCGGGGATGAGCGACAGCGCCTTCTCGGCGTCGGCGCGGAGTTCCTGCGGAGTGCGAGCCTTGCCGGGGTAATTGCCGGTGGCAACGAGTCCGCCGCCGAGCGTCCCGCCGAAATTTTCAAAGCCGCCCACGTCGTCGCCCTGCCAGCAATGGAGGGACACGGGGACTTTCTCCAGGTTTTTCAACGCGCGATCCACGTCCACGCCGATTTCAGCGTAACGTTCTTTCGCCAGGGTGAAGGATTTTTCGATTGAATTCTGCGAGCTCATGGTTGATGGGGGTTAAAGTGGAATTTTTTATTTTGCGGGGGGACTATCGCAAAAACGCGCCGGCGAAGGCAATCACCATTTTTGGTTATGCCAGGGGCGGCGGCCCTTCCGGCACGCGGATGAATGGGGCGCAAAACTGGGACAGGAAATTATTGAAATCAAGCCAGTTACAGGGCAAATAAAATGCCGAGGTGACGAGGCCCACTTTTAGGTTCAATTCCACCGGCCGGTCAGGGTAAACGCCGACCAGAAGTAGGGATTGGAAAAATCTTCCTTCGTTCCTTTTGAGCGGAGCAATTCCAATTGTGCTTCGTGCCATGCCTGCGCTCGCGGCTCGCCCGCACGCCAGCGTCGCATGAATTCCGTCACCAACGGGCTTGTTGCCTTGTCGCTTACCGGCCAATGACTCGCCAGCACAGTCTGCGCGCCGGCAATGAGGAAGGCGCGGCGCAACGACATTACGCCCTCGCCGATTTTCATGTCACCCGTGCCGGAGTCGCACGCGCTCAAAATGACCAGTTCCGTTCCTTGCAGATTGAGCAGTGACGCTTCCAAGCCGGTGAGCAAACCGTCCTCGGCCAGCGCGTTTGTGATTTGCATGGCATGGTTCGCTCCGGCCAGCGCAATCCCGCAGCGCACCATCGGATTTTCCAAGTTATTCTTCTTGGCATAGGGCAATCGTCTCGTCTGATTCGGTTTGGCAGACGAATTCGTCGAGTTGAATTCTTGGTCAGGGAAATAAAAACCATGCGTTGCCAGATGTAGAATACGCGGCGATTGCACGGCCTTCAATTCCGCTTCACGCGCATCCGCGCCCAGATACAGGATGGCGTCATCGCCAAGCAGCTTTGCCACGCCGCGCGCCTCGGCTTCCGCGCCGGGCAACGGCTGGAATTTTATGCCGTCATAATCGCGGGTCAACGAACGCAGCGCCGACGGCCCGACGGCAAGTTGAACAGCTGGATTCAATGGACGCGCGTCGGCAAGGTTGAAATTAAAATCAGGATTGCCCATGACAACTGACTTCGAGTTGTGGACATTGACGGTCGAACTCGAAAATCGCACAACCTCGCGCCCGCTGGTCACGTAACTGATGGTCTTTTCCTCCACCAAAAATTTGTTGCCGACCGGCAGCATTTCAAACGGCACGCGGCTCAGTTGACCGTCGGGACAAATGACAAGGTGCGAGACATCCGTCAGTTGCCGGGCGAGTGGGGCATAAACCAGTCCGCCCAATTGTTCCAACGCGCCGGCCAAATCTTTGGCGGCATATTGCCCGGCAGACATCCGCTTGCAGACCAGGGCAATGGATTCGTTGATCGGCGCGGCTTCGCCCAAATCCACGCGCTCGACAAGCACGTTGGTGGAGCCATTCGTCAATGGAAAAGTCAAATACGCGGCATAGCGCTGTTCTTTCCATTCGTTTGTCCTCGAGGCAAAATCGTAACGGCGATATTGAATGAAATCCACCAATGCGGATTGTGACGGCAGGCTGCGGGCGATGTCGGCCAACGTCAGGTTCCGTTCACGAACGGCTTGCGCTGCCAATCCAACGCGCTCCGTTAATTTCGATTCGATCTGGCTCAACTCATCCTGCAATTTGTGGCGCTTGGCTTCCAGCCGCGCATTTGCGGGTTCGCTCGGATCGAGGTCTTCCAACTCAGATTGAACGGAACGGTATTGCTCGCGGAGTTTTTCGGTGGAGGTTCGCGGATCAGCTTCAAACGCAGCTTGGCCAGCACGAACTTCCTCTAGGAGCGCTTTGTCCAGGGCCAATGCCGTGGCTCCGGCAACCTGTGCGCTGACCAAGTTCTTCACCGAACCTTCCGCACAGACGGAATGAAAGGACTCCGCTAACTCGAATGAATCTTGAAGCAATAACAATGCATCGCGATCTGACACATCGAGGATTTGGCCGACGAAATAATGCCGTTGCCTTTTGAATAGCTCGACGTAAGTGGAAATGCTCTTGTCAAATTCATCCTGCCTGCCGAACAGCTTGGCAATGTCGTTAAGGTCCCAAAGCACGTCAGGATGCTCCGAACCGGAAAGTCTTTCATCAATAGCCAAAGCGCGTTGAAAGGCTGAAAACGCTTCAGGATAATTTCCAATGTCGCTGTAAATTTGCCCCAAGACAGACGATGCGTCCGAAATTAAAGGATGATCAGGTCCCAAGGTTTTTTCTCCAATCACGATGCCATGTCGGGCTGTCGCGAGCGCGTCGTGGTAATTTCCAAGCCCGTCATAAATCCATGCCAGCGTGCTAAGGCTGTCAACGACGTCCGGGTGATCCGGTCCCAGTTCTTTTTGTCTGATTGCCAAAGCACGCTGGCACAATGGCAGCGCATGAGCAAAATCTTCTTTCATGCAGAAGAGGTCGGCCATGTCATTCAACGTCGTAGCAACCTTGAAATGATTTGTGCCTTCCAGTTTCTCGGTGATAGCCAAACTCCTTTGGTAAAGAGCCAACGCGGTTTCGTAGTCGCCCATTCCTTCATATTCCCACGCCAGATCGCACAACGCATCCGCCACATCCATGTGTTCTTGGCCGAACGATTGTTCCCGAATTGCGAGGCACCGGCGAAGAAGTTGAGCCGCTTGAGCCAAATCGCCCAACTCATCATACAAGGAGGCGAGTTTGCTACACAATTCAGCGACGTTTGTGCTGCTGCCGCCCAGCGTTCTTTCTGCCGAATCCAATTGTTGTTTTACCTCTCGAATCGAATTGGTCAGCTCGGTGTAGCTCTTGGCTTCCTTGTATTCGAATGTCGTGCGTGTGAAGTTGGTAGCCACGGTTTGTGCTGGCAAACTGTGACAAGAAAACACGCCCGCCAAAACTATCACAAACAGCAAGTGAATGTTCTGGATGCAGCGCATAATTTGAATTTTGCCAGACTGCAAAAAATGGTCGAGACAACAGTTGGCAGTGCCGTTATTTGACCCCTCTTGTTAAATGACCGCAAGGCACTGTTCATTGAGCATTTCTTCTGCATCAAACCGTTTCATGATCTCAAGCCAGATTTGAACCCTAATCTGGCGGAAAGACGCTTCGCGCGATTCTTTTGCCAATTTGAGTGTCGCCCAAGCCATCGCAGCCGTGAACAGAGCCAGGAAGAATGTTGAAACAGCCAATATAATATCCATAATTTCTTGACGCATGTATGCGACCAAATCGGACTTGAAAATCAGTGTGGTGAAATGCCGCCGTAGGATGAACAGAGCCATTCAATTTTTGTTGGCAGCGGCGGAGTGCCACCCCGCCTCCAGGCGCGGCAGCCGTTGCCATCACCAATCCATTCACCGCTGGAATTCTTTGCCGGCTGCGCGGAACTGGTCGCGCCGGTTCGGCCATTCACCCAATAACCTACCCACCAGGTTGTCCGCCCGTCATAATTGCCCCAAGCGGCTTGGCGGCTTTTCGGTTCCGGCATGATGTATGTCCAGCCAGCATGTTTGAGTTCGACCGCCGTTTGGATTGTTGAATTGCCGCACGAAAAATTCCCTGACCGCAATTCGGCTGGAATGGAATTAGTCGAGCCATCCGCCGGTGTGCATGAAACAACACCAAGCATCAGCGCAAGCAGGGCAAATAGATGTTTGAATGAATTCATGGCTTTCAAATGGAATTGGCCGGTTGCCTCGGAACAGTCACCACTCGTTGAGTGTTGTGTAATAGGTGTTGCCGTAATGAGTGGTTGTGCCGGTGAGCATTCCGCCATCAGAGTCATAATAGTTGTGATAGGTGGTGTTGCCGTAACTTCTGCTGGTGCCGGAAAGCGATTCCCCGTAGGAATCAGAGTAATTCTGGTAGGTCGTGTTTCCATAGGTCCTGCTCGTGCCCGAGAGCGAATCACCATCGGAATTGTAGTAATTTTGGTAGGTGGTATTGCCGTAAGTTCTGCTCGTGCCGGTGAGCATTCCGCCGTCGGATCTGTAATAACTGTGATAGGTGGTGTTGCCGTAGGTGCGGCTGGTGCCGTATATCAATTGTGCTTTGACAGCAAAGGTGGAACAAAGAATCACGGCGGCAAGGGCGAGTTTTGTCAGAGTTTTCATGGTTTTTGATTTCTTATTGTTGCAGGTTTTTTCGGTTAGCGCGGAATCCATCACCAACCGTACGAGGATTTTGGCACGCGGACGGTGCCGAAGCCGCGATAGCTGAGGTTATCGATCACGGTGTCGTTGGCGGGCGTGCGGTAGTAAGGCAGAACCGTCGTGCCGTCGGCTCGCGTGTATCCATTCACACGCACGGAGGGATACGCGGCGTAGGGATTGCGATACACATAATCGCGGCTGGAACCGGAGTAGCCAGAATAGCCGCCGAGCGAGCCGTAATCGGAACGGTAATATGGCGCAACGTAAGTGCCACTGCTGCGATAATAGCCGCTCACCCAACCGGCTTGGGCGGCAAATGTTGTGGCGAGAATTGCGGCGGTGAGGACGAATTTAGTCAGAGTTTTCATATTTTTTACTTTGTTTTGTTGTTTATTGATTCCGGCGTTCGTTCATCGAACAGCCTTCACCCATGCATCGCAATCGGCTTCGGACTTCTTACAACTTTTTTAGATGCTTTGACCGCAAGGATGATTTTGAGCAATCTGGAGTGATGAATCCGCCAGACCTACGGGCATTACAACAGGGCGACGAAGCCGCCTGGGATGCGGCGTTTGACTGGTTGTGGCCGACAGTGCTCGCTGTGGCGAAGCTGAATCTTCAGTCGCGTTTCCCAAGCGAGGTCGAGGATGTGGCCATTGAATCGTTGGAGGTTTTGGTGGAAAAGGTGCGGGATTTGAAGTCGGCGGAAGAATTGAAGCCGCTGGCGGCGAGCATCGCGCATCACCGGGCAGTGAGTTTGTTGCGGAAGTGGTTTGCGACGAAGCGTGACAAAGGGAAAACAGAATCGCTGGACGCTCCGGCGGCGGACGGCGAAATCAAACCAGACCCCGCATCGCTCGATTCTCCGCTGGATGCTCTTGAGCAAAAAGATATCGCCGCACGGCTGCAAAAAACGCTTATGGCGCTCAAGCCGCCGTTGGGAGACGTTTTGTCGGATTTCTTTCTGCACAGCTTGCGTTACGAGGAGATTGCCAAGAAACGAGGCGTAGCCGTTGGCTCGGTGGGTGTTTTTTTGAAGCGCGGATTGGAGGCGATGCGCCGCATTTGGGGACGAGACGAAAAATAGTTGAAAGATTCGAAAGGCTTTTTGCGATGAATTCAATGAACGTGAATGATGAACGCTTTTTTGATCTGGCGATGAAAGTTATCGCCGGCCAGGCCAGCGACGCGGAACGCGCGGAACTGGACACGCTGCTGACGCGCGAATCGAAAATGAGCGCGGAGTTTTCGCGGCTGCAGTCAGACGTGCGCGTGGCGAAGGACGCATTGCCGCTCGTGAATGCGATGGAAACAACAGCGGGCGAATTCCCGGCTTACGCACGGGAACGGTTACAAACGAAAGTCCGGCAAACTCTCGGTCGACCGGCGGGGGAAAAGGAACCGGATCGCAGTTTTGCATGGGGGTTGCGCTGGGTGCTGGGCTTGGCGGCAGCGGCAGCGGTGGTCGTGTTGGTTGTTTTACCGATGTTCCACCCGCCAACCTCGCCGACAATTCAACTGGCGATGCTGGAAAGCGGCGGCACTCGAGGTTCGGCCACCGACGAAGTCGCGTTGCTCAAGCAAACTTGGCAAACAACGGTGGTTCATTCTTTTTCCGACGCCGAAGCGCTGCGCGCGTGGGAGACCAGCCCGACGGACGAGCGTAAGCAACCAACCGTCAAAATCATTTACGATGCGACCGCTGGGGAAGTTCGTGTATTGGGACGGTGGAAGGAGAAGCCGTTGGACAAAACATTTCTGGTCGAGGGCGACCTCGCGACGACGCTGAAGCTGGTCAAGGATTACGTCACTGAACAGACGAAACGCTGAGGAAATCCACCCACGGGAATTGCCTTGTCGGCGGGTTTGCTGCAAAGTCGCACGCATCATCCGGGCAAACATGAAAGCCGCTTCCATCCTGATCGCGCTGCTGCTGCTGGCGCTTGGGGCCGCGTCACCGGGGCGTGCCGCCGATACCAACCCGCCGGAATGGATTTACCGGCCCAAGGGCAATTATGAGGGCCAGACCGACCGGCCATTGCGCTATCGCCCGGACGGAACGGATTTTGTCATCACCAACGGCACCGAGTTTTTCAACCGTCCGCTCTACTGCCTGAACAGCGCGTTCCGGGTGGACGGCGGCGACAAACCGGAATTTTCAATCTACCTGCCCGGTCGCGGCGGCAACCTGCGTTTCGGCATCAAAACTCCCGCCGGTTTGAAGTGGCTGAATGACGCGGAGAAAATCGTGGCGCGCTACCGGCCCGGTTCGATGCTTTATGACATCCGCGACCCGCTGCTCGGCAACCGGGAGCTGCACCTGGCCGTAATTCCATTGAGCGCAACGAAGGGTATCGTTGTCCGCGCGGAAGTTGATGGGGCAGGGACGCCGCTGGAACTGGTCTGGGCGTTTGGCGGCGCCAATGGCATGAGAGGCCGGCGCGGCGGCGACATCGGTTGCGAGCGCGAGCCAGTCAGCCAATTTTTTCAACTCAAACCGGAGCAATGCCAGGGCAACGAAATTACCATCGCGTCGAATACATTCGTCCTACACAGCAAGCCGGCGACGATTGCCGGTGTCGCGTCCGCCGGGGCGAAACTTGCCGTGGGTGACGCAACGAAATGGGCAAAGTTGGACGACTTGCTTGCGTCTGCATTGGAGCGCCGAGCACCCGCTCGGCATGATGATTCATCCGCGTCGGAAAACGCCGGGTCGGAGACCGGCGCTCCATTCCCCGTCATCGTGGGCCAGGCAGTATTGCCGGCCAATCAGCCGGTTTATCTGGCATTGCAACAGACCGGCGACGGTCCGCCAGCCGTCATCGCAGACGATCTGCCAAAGAAGTTCATTGCCGCCGAGGAACATCGCCGGGCCATTGCGGAGCGGGTCGTTGTGGACACGCCCGACCCGTTCATCAACGCTGCTGCGGCTGCCTTGAATGTCGCGGCGGACGCGATTTGGGACCAGCAGCAACAGTCGTTCATGCATGGCGCGGTCGCGTGGCGCGTCCGGCTGCTGGGCTGGCGCGGGCCTTACACCGGCGACGCACTAGGCTGGCATGAACGCACGGCCGCGCACTTCGCCGGTTTTGCAAAAGAACAGAACACGGACGCCATCCCGGAAAAAATTCCGCCCGCCGACACCGGCTCAAATCTGGCGCGCAGCGAAACCGCGCTGCATTCCAACGGCGACCTGACGAAATCGCATTATGACATGAATCTGGTGGGGGTGGATGCGTTCTTCCGTCATCTGCTGTGGACGGGTGATTTGGATTATGCCCGCCGGATGTGGCCGGTGATTGAGCGTCACCTCGCCTGGGAACGCCGGTTGTTTCGCCGCGAGTTCGGCCCGGACAAGCTGCCGCTGTACGAAGCTTACGCCGCCATTTGGGCGAGCGACAACCTGCAGTACAACGGCGGCGGCGTGACGCACGCGTCCGCTTACAATTACTGGCACAACAAAATGGCCGCGCGCGTCGCCGCGCTGCTGGGCCGGGACCCGGTGCCATATGAACATGAGGCGGATTTGATTTTGCGCGCGATGCAAAAATATCTCTGGCTCGCCGACGAGGGCACTTTCGCCGAATCCAAAGATTATCCTGGGTTGCAACTCGCACATCCCAACGCCGGCCTGTGGACGTTTTATCACACGATGGATTCCGAGGTGCCGACGCCGTTTGAGGCCTGGCAGATGTCGCGCTGGGTGGACACGAACATCGCGCATATTCCGGTTCAAATTTCCAGTAGGAGTCGAGGTGACGAGGCTCTGACTTCAACCCCCCAACTCCGAACTCCGAACTCCGAAAGGGATCAGAGACTCCTTATGTCGTCTCCTACAAATAATTACTTCACCCTGCCGACGACGAGCTGGATGCCCTACCTGTGGTCGCTCAACAATGTCGTCATGGCCGAAGCCGCACACACATCGCTGGCGTTCTGGCAGGCCAATCGGCCGGACGCGGCGTTTTCGTTGTTCAAAGGCTGTTTGCTCGACAGCATGTATCTGGGTTTGTGTCCCGGCAATCTGGGCATGACGACGGGGTTCGACATGGCGCGCGGCGAGGCGCAACGCGACTTCGGCGATGCCATCGGCATCACCGCGCGCGCCCTGGTCGAGGGACTTTTTGGCGTGCGGCCGGACGCGCTGGCCGGTGAATTGAAAATTTGCCCCGGCTTTCCGGCCCAGTGGGATCACGCAGGCATCCGGCATCCGGATTTTAATTTTTCCTTCCGCCGCGACGGTTTGACCGAAACCCTCACGATTGAACCGAAATTTTCCAAGCCAATGGCGCTGCGCCTGCAAATCCCGGCGTTGCGCGACGGGGTCGCGAGCGTGACGGTCAACGGCCAACCGATGAAATGGAACTGGATGGAAGGCACGGTTGGTTTGCCGCGCGTGGAAATCCAGGGCGAAGCAGCGGGCAAATATGAGATTGTAATTACCTGGCGTGGTGCAGCGCCGGTTTCCGGCCCGGCGCGTTTCGTGACCGTCGGCCAACACGCCGGGTCGGAGACCGGCGCTCCGGTTGCTGCGGATTGGAACGCGAAACTTCCGGCCGGCGTGAAGCTGGAGGCCGTGGATCTCGCTTCCGTTTTCAATGACCGGGTCACGCAAATTTTCCGCAACGAATATCTCTCGCCGCGTTCGCCGTTTTGTTCGCTGGCGATGCCGAAGCAGGGCATCGGCGGCTGGTGCGATTACCAGCTGGTGCCAGGCGTGGACGATTCCGGCCTGCGCGCGGCGGCGGCAAAGTCCGGCGGCAAATTTGTTTTGCCGAATGGCGTCCGGTTTGAAACTCCGACGAATGCTGACGCGAAGAACATTGTGTTCACGTCGCAGTGGGACAATTACCCGCGCGAGGTGTTCGTGCCGCTGACGGGAAAATCTTCGCACGTGTACTTGCTCATGGCCGGTTCGACCGGCCCGATGCAAAGCCGGTTCGACAACGGCGAGGTGATCGTGACTTACACCGATGGCGCGACCGAACGATTGGCGCTGCGCAATCCGGTAAACTGGTGGCCGATTGACCAGGACTATTTCATTGACGATTACGCGTTCCGGCGGCCGGGGCCGCTTCCGCTGCGCGTGGATCTGGAGACCGGGAAAGTGCGCATTCCCGACGTGAACAGATTCAAGGGCAAGGGCGGCAAAGTTCCCGGCGGCGCGGCAACGGTTTTGGATCTGCCGTTGAAGCCCGACAAGGAGCTCAAGTCACTCACCGTGCGCACGCTGGCCAATGAAGTCGTCATCGGTTTGATGGCGGTGACGCTGGAGCGGGGAATGTGATTTGTGTGTTCCCATCAAAATCCTTGAACTGAAGGGGCAAAAGTGCGAGAATTTATAATCATTCTCCTTCCATGAAAACAAGTCGTACCTTCCTTGAGACCCCAAAAAACTCCTTTGAATTTCGAACCTGCTTCGCCGTGTTTGGCTTTGCGATTGGAGCACTGACGCTGATGCCATTCCCCTTGGGCGGCGCCCAATATTATACCAATTGGGCCGCGGCGTACTTCAGCGCCAACCCGGCACAAGGGGACCCGCTGGCCGATCCCGATGGGGACGGCGAATTGAATGTGGTCGAGTTTGCCTTCGGCACCGACCCGCTCGCGCCGGGCGGCATCACGGGCGCGATGCAACCGGTTTTTGGCGGGACGAGCGGGACCAACGCCGTCTTTCAGGTGGAAACTCTGGAACGGGAAGGCCATCAGCCGGGCGTGCAGATTGATCTTTATTTGTCCGCCCGATTGACGAATTGGTTTCGTCCCTGGTGGCTGCGGACGACGACCAACTCATTGCCTTCCGACCCGCCCGGCTCGGTCCGGGAATTGTTCAGCACCCAATTGGCGGGGACCAATGTCTGGTTTGTTCGCGCCAAGGTGAAATTATTTGAAGGCGGTGCGGAGACGGCGAAGTATTACGTGGCCACCAACGGCAGCGACAGCAACTTCGGCACGAACATCGCCGCGCCGTTTGCCACGCTGGGCAAGGCTGCGGGTCTCGCCACCAACGGCAACCTCGTTTACTTGCGAGGCGGAACTTATGCCACGCCGGCGAAGATTTCATTGTCGAAAATCAGTGCGGCGGGGCAACCGATTCGGATCCGGGCTTATCCCGGCGAGAACCCGGTGCTGGATTTTTCCGGCGAAAGCAGCGGGACCGACGGCATCTCGATCAGCGGCAACTATTATTGGCTTTACGGCCTGGTGATAACCAATGCCGGCCACAATTCCATCGTGATCGCCGGCAGCAACAACATCGTCGAGCGTTGCGTCAGCCTGGGCGCCCGCAACTCCGGGCTCCATATCACCGGCGGCAACGGTGGCACCGCCACCCCCAGCAGCAACCTTTTCCTGAACTGCGATTCCATCCGCAGCTTCGACAGCCCCGTGGGCGGGAATGCGGACGGATTTTCCGCGAAATGGAGCCTCGGCCCCGGCAACGTATTCAGCGGCTGCCGCTCCTGGGAGAACTCCGACGACGGCTGGGATTTGTGGATGGGCTCGCAGCCGGTGTTCATCACCAACTGCTGGGCTTTTCGCAACGGCAGCAATGTTTGGAATTCAAGTTCCTTCGATGGCAACGGCGACGGATTCAAACTGGGGGGCAACAATGTTGCGGCCGCTCATCGCCTGGTAGGTTGTGTGTCTTTTAACAACGTTGGAAGCACTGGCAATGGCATCGATCAAAACAACAACACCGCCGGCCTGACCATTGATCAGAATGTGTCCTGGGCGAATCGCAACGAGAACTTCGATTTGGCTCACGGAGCGAACACAACCCCTCATGTCGTGCGCAACAATGTCTCCCTCGCGGGTGGCAGCAGCGATTCGTTCACCGCCGGCACGCTCTCCACCAACAACAGTTGGCAGGTCGTGTCACCCGCAGCCGGCCCAAACGACTTTTTGAGTGTGGACGCGTCCTTCGCGGTTGCCCCACGCCGCGACGACGGCGGTCTGCCGGAAACACCGTTCCTCCGTCCCGTGCCGGGTGGCCGGCTGGTGGACAAGGGGGTGAACATCGGAATGCCGTTCTACGGCTCCGCCCCCGACCTCGGCGCCTTCGAGACGCCCGTTTGGTAGGAAAATTTCTTTTCCTTGAATCGCGAATCGGCGCGCAGATATGCTCGCCGCATGAATCGCACCTCCTTGCTGGCGGCGCTGCTCGTCTCCTCTCATTCAATCGTTTTCGGCGACGCTTTGCCCAAGCCCGACATCATCGTTGCCGCTGACGGCAGCGGTGATTTCAAGACGATTCAAGCCGCCGTCGCGTCCATCCCCAAAACCAACACTGAACGCGCCGTCGTGTTCATCAAGGACGGCACCTACAAGGAAAAAATCCGCGTGGACGCCTCATTCGTCACGTTGCGCGGCCAGAGCCGCAGCGGCACGCGCATCGAATTTCCGCAGTTGGACGAGGACTTCACCAAAAATCCCGACCCGATTGGCCGGGCGGTCATCAACTTGAACCAGGCTGATGATTTTGTCCTGGAGAACCTCACCGCGGAGAACACCGCCGGGGTCATCGGGCCGCACGCCTTCACCATTCTCGGCTCCGGCGACCGCGCGGTGGTGGTGAATTGCGACGTGTTAAGCCACGGGGCGGACACGGTCTCGTTCTGGCGGGGCGACCGGGGCCGGTGCTACCAGGCAAACTGCCGGCTGGAAGGCTCGGTGGATTTTGTCTGCCCGCGCGGCTGGTGTTACGTGACCAATTGCACGTTTTATGAAATGAAAAACACGGCCGCCGTCTGGCACGACGGCTCCAAGGACAAGGACATGAAATTCGTCCTGCGCGGCTGCCGGTTCGACGGCACCAACGGCTGGAACCTCGCGCGCCACCACCACGACGCGCAGTTCTATTTCCTCGATTGCAAATTTTCGAAGACGATGATTGACCAGCCACCGTTTCGCGTCATCTACCCGCTCGACGGCGGGACACCCAGTGCGAGTGACATCCAGAGAAACAAGGATTTGGACAAATCGAACCTCTGGGGCGAGCGCGCTTACTTCTACAACTGCCACCGCGAGGGTGGCGACTACGGCTGGTTCACCAACAATCTCTCTGCCGCGCCCGGCGCGCCCAAGCCCGAACAAATCACCGCCGCGTGGACGTTTGCCGGCAAGTGGGACCCGGAACGGACCGCCGGGCCGGCAATCCGGCAGGTCAAAGTGGGTGCCGGTCAAATTGGCGTCGGGTTCAGCGAGAACGTCACGGTGAAAGGCAAGCCACAGTTAAAATTGAGTGACGGCACTTTCGCCCATTACGCCTCCGGCAGCGGCAGTGACACATTGATTTTCACCATGACTCCCGGCGAGCCGGGAGTGGTGGTCTCGGTGGATTTGAACGGTGGTGTCATCATCGCCTCGGAAGCCGATGCGACACTGCGCTTGGCGCAATTAGTCCTGCCTTGACCGTCTTGAGGCTCGTGTGAACTGTCCCGAATCTGCTTTCGCTCTGGAGACCGTAACTCTGTTGGACAATATAACTCACGATCGTGAGTTATATTGTCGCAACCATTCGACAGTTTGTAAGAAAGCATAACTTTCATCCGTTGCCGCGCGAGGCGCTCTGTCTGGCGCTAATTGTCCCGGCGGAAGGCTCTATCACGGCGCCGGCCGCAGATTTTCCCAGCGCACGCTCCATTGGCCGTTGTCCGGAAAGCCGGGTGCATTCCGTTTTGGCGCGGAATCCCACCCGGCGGCCATCATGGCCGTGGCGTAAAGCAGGCCGCCGTTGGCGGGCAGATAAATCGTCAGACCGGGCCGCTGATAAACCTGGCCGTTGAGCGCCCAATGATTTTTCGGCGTGTCGAGCAGCAGCGCGTCCACGGCGCGTTCCGGTTCGCCGAGCCGCGCGGCGCACATGGCCATCATTGGATAATCCCAGCCCCACGTGTCCGGCCAGTTCCAATTCTTCCAGACCCAATCAAACGTGTTCCGCATCGTGGTCGTGTCCATGCCCGGTCCGGGCACGAAGCTCAACGCACCGAGCACGGCGGGATGGTCCTTGTTCCAACGCGGATTCGTGTAGGAATCCGGCGCGCTTTCGGCGAAGAGATATTTGCCGTCGCCCACCGGCGCTTGGGCGAGGCTTTTCAATACCGCGTCCCACTTTTCATCGCGCGGAAAACCGAGCCGTTCGCGCCAAAGTTGCGCCGTCTCCAGCCCCCAGCGCCAATACGTCAGCTCGAACGTCGGGTTGAAGGTTTTGTCCTTCGGGAAAATTTCCTGCGCGCATTGCAGCGTCGGGCCAAGGACATATCGTTTCGTTTTCCCGTCCCACGTCGCGTAGCTGGCCATGAAATCCGCCGTCGCAAAAACGATGTCCGCATATTTCTCCAGGGTGGCCCGGTCGCCATGAGCGCGATAACACAATTCGGCATAAAAAATCGGATGCGGCTGCTGCCAGATGAGAAACGGCCCGACGGGCGACGGCGATTCCGCGCCGCTGGGACTGGTCATTTTGGGCCAGCGGGCGCCGGCGTAGCCCTGCTTTTGCGCCGTGGCTTCGGCGCGCGGCAGAATTTTTTGATACCAGCCGAGGCTTTTTTCCAGCAGCGGCAGCCGGTTCCACAACGCGAAGTGCGCCTCGTGCCACCAGTGCATTTCCAGATGAAATTTGCCCTCCCACGTGTTGTACGTCAGGCCGGTCTCCGCCGGCGGATAACGCTCCGCATTCTGGATGGCCGTGAGGTATTGCGACAACACGATGCGCCGTTCGAGTTCAAACCACCGCGGGTCCTGGCTGCCGGACAAATCAATCGCGCCACCGGTCGTCCAGAATTGATTCCAATATTTTTGCGCGGCCGGTTTTGTTTCCGCATACGGCAGCAAGGCTTTGGCCGGGAGATTTTTTTGCGAAAACGTGCAAACAAATTCCAATTCGTCCGTTTCTTCGGCCGGCGAAATTATGAACCGATGTTTCGCCACATTGGTGAGTGTTGCACCCGCCGTCCAGCGCGTATAAGCGTGATAGCCATGAACTGCCCCGTCGTCTGTCCAGGCAATGTAATTGCTCAATGTATCACGCTTGAACAGGCAGACAAATTCGGCAATGTCGGGTTTGTCTTGGATGACCAACGTGTCATGCGCCTCGGGCTGGCTCCAATCCGCCGTCTTCGTTTCGCCCGTGCCGTAGGGAAAATGAATCTGAATCGCGAGCCGGCCTTGCTTCACCAGCGGCGAGTCGACATGCACGGCAATGCCATCAAGGTTCGGATCGCACACCGTTTCCACCGTCACCGGCTGGCCATCGAACTTGAACCGGCTGGCAATCAAGCCGTCCCATAAATCCAATGTCTGCTCGATGTCCGTCAAATCGTTCGTTCGTGCCGGCGAACCGTCGGCATGTTTCAGGACGAAACCGATTTGACCAAGATGCAACCGGTGCGGATTGGCGCGCAGCCATTTGATCTCCGGCGTCTGCTGGTTGTGCGGCACGTCGGCATACGGCACGAGCCGTCCGTTGAGGTCGGGAAATTCCTTGAATTGAAAACGGTCGATATTCCAGTTGTTCGGGTTGGGGGCCGTGTGCCAGCCCCAGTCCGACAACGTGCCGAGCGGCGTCGTTTGCTCGAACGCTTCGGGAAAGGTCTGCAACCCGGTGGCGTCAACGGTGAAGGCGAATTCGCCGTTGCCGACCGTCAGCGGATCGTCCGCGTCGAATTGGTGCAGCACCACGTTGTGCCGCGTCACCAATGCCTGCCGGTCAATTCGCCCCGGCGCAGCTTGGGTCGGCCCGGCTTGGGCCGCGACGGTGCAGAGCAGGACAATACTATGAAAATGAAGCCAAAGCGTGGTTTTCGATTGCATGGTTCGAATTTATTGTTACCAAATCAGACGCAAACGACACATTAAAATTTCCATGGCCAAATTATTTCTCGGACTCGATTC
This sequence comes from Verrucomicrobiia bacterium, assembly GCA_049692125.1. GTDB lineage: Bacteria > Verrucomicrobiota > Verrucomicrobiia > Limisphaerales > UBA11358 > UBA11358. The sequence goes on from JBAVOO010000020.1 coordinate 44,570, forward strand.
CAGCACCCAAAGCCTGAGCGCGGTGGTCATTGACTACGACCGCCGCAAGGTCGTCCATGACAAATCGCTGAACTTCGACCGCGCGCTGCCGCAGTACGGAACGCAAAACGGCGTCCTGCCCAATCCCGATCCGCTGGTCAAACACAGCTCGCCGTTGATGTGGACCGAGGCGCTCGACCTCCTGTTCGCCGAAATGAAAAAGGACGGCGTCGCGCTCGGCGACATCCTCGCCATCAGCGGCAGCGGCCAGCAGCACGGCTCGGTTTATCTCAACGACCACGCGGCCGGCGTGCTGGCGAAGCTGAATCCGCAAAAAACGCTGGTGGAAAATCTGCAAGGCATTTTTTCGCGGCCGACCTCGCCCATCTGGATGGATTCTTCGACGGCGGTCGAATGTGCGGAGATTAGGAAAAAGCTCGGCGGCATCAAGGCCACGGCCGAAGCCACCGGCTCGGACACGTTTGAGCGGTTCACCGGCCCGCAAATCCGCAAGTTTTACAAGACCGAACCGGAAGCCTGCGCGCAAACCGCCAGCATCGCGCTGGTCAGTTCGTTCATGGCGTCGTTGCTCGCCGGAAAAATCGCGCCCTTTGATCATGGCGACGGTGCGGGGATGAACCTGATGGACATCCACAAAAAGGTCTGGCACCCGGACGCGCTCGAAGCCACCGCGCCGGGTTTGAAGCAGAAACTGCCGCCACTCGCCGAGTCGTGGAAAGTCATCGGCGTGGTCAGTCCGTATTTCGTCAAAAAATTCGGCCTGAACCCGGAAGCGCAGACGTTGGTCTGGTCGGGTGACAATCCGTGCAGCGTCGTCGGGCTCGGTTTGATTCGCGAAGGCATGGTCGCCATCAGCCTCGGCACCAGCGATACCTATTTCGGCTCGATGAAGAAATGCCGGACCGACGAACACGGCGAAGGCCATGTGTTCGGTTCGCCGACGGGCGATTACATGACCCTGATTTGTTTCAAGAACGGTTCGCTGGCCCGGGAAAAAATCCGCGACGCCTGCGGCATCAGGGACTGGAAAAAATTCGGTGAAGCGCTGAAGGCCACGCCGCCGGGCAACCACGGCGGCATCCTGTTGCCGTGGTTTGAGGCGGAGATTGTTCCGCGCGTGAACCAGCCGGGCATCCACCGGTTCGACCTCGACGAAAAGGACGCCGCCGCCAACTGCCGCGCCATTGTCGAGGCGCAGATGATGTCCATGCGGCTGCACTCGCAATGGATGAAGGTCGCGCCCGATCGTATTTTCGCCACCGGCGGGGCTTCGCAGGATTCACCCGTTTTGCAGGTGATGGCCGATGTGATGAACTGCCGCGTCGAGCGCATTGAGATTTCCAAGAGCGCCGCGCTGGGCGCCGCCTTGCGGGCCGCGCACGGCTGGCTCGTCCAGGCCGGGGAAAAACCGAGGTGGAAACAGGTCGTGGCCGGTTTCACCGCCCCGGTTCCCCACAGCGAAATCCGCCCGAACCCGAAGGCGGCGAAAGTTTATGATCGGCTGATTGAAAAATACGCCCGCTGCGAACGCGAGGCGCTAACAACCCGTTAATAAAGTAGGAGACGACGTGAGGAGTCTCTAAATAAATCTTTGTTTCCGAAAAAATTTGAGCCTCGTTACCTCGGCTGCTACGAAAGAGGACGTTTTTTAACGGGCTGCGAACACCGTTTTGAAATAGGGATTATGCCCAAAACAATTGAAATCAATGATCCATCTAACCTGAGGGATATTCTGCGGATATTTTCCGCTCTCGACGACGCTCGCTGGAGTACCGCTGTAAACTACAACCTCATCAATTATTGTGAGGACGACCTCTCACCTGACGAGAAACTCCTTACGCACTGGCTATGCTATATCGCGGATCGTCAGACCGCATTTCAACGAGTCTGGGATGTTGGCGGTTATGTCATATCGCATCTGGTCAGGGAATTCACAAGACATCGCGAGACTTCTATTCAAGCTGTGATCGACGATCACTTAAAATTTCCCGCGGCGGAGAGAGACCTCCGACTGGAATGCCAGTTGGTACAAGCCAACCCACAGGCAAACCGACGGCTCAAGTTTTACGGGGTCGATTCTGATCCCGTGGAGTTTACCTCGCGATTCATGCCTGCTGACGCGCTTTCGATCTATCGCACACTTGTCATTCTTGACCGCCTAGCTGAACGTAGCTTCACGCGATTCATTTACTTGGTTGTACACAATGAACCCAGGCAAGAAGTAGCTGTCCGCAAATTGGCGGCATCTCTCCATTTTCTCACGTATACGGACATCGGCAACGTGAAAACAGAAGAGGTCCAAAGGCGAATGGACGAACTGGTGACCACTCTTGAAATGAAACTCAACACATTTCGACAGGATGCCGGAATGTTCGTCGCAGATCTTAATAGTGCTTTTAAGAATCCCCACAAAAAAAAGCGTCTCTGGTGTTCGATTCGCGACTATCTCAAAAGCTCCGAGTTCAACAAATACTTTGTCAATGCGTTTGAACTGATTGACCATAATGAAGCGACTCGCTGGCACCGCAAAAATGTTGAGAAAGCGGCACTCGTAATGATGGAGCTACCGGGCGATGTCTGGAATAACAACCCCATCTTCCGAGAAGGTCTATTCTCCCCGCACCTTGGCTCGATGCCTAAAAGTTGGGACATGCCACAGACAATCCGCGCAATCTTCAAAAAAGTGTCGGACCAGAATGCGACCTTCTACCCTGAACAGTTAGACGTAACTTTCGACTTTGTACCGCGCATGTGTGACAAGCTCCAATGCCATCAATGCATGTTCGGTGGCGGAATCGGCAAATTGTGCCACCAGCAGCGTGGCTTTTACTGCCCTGTCACCTTGGCCGCTTGCGGGTACTTTTTTGTGTGTGATCCGGACAACTGCGCATTCAAATCGGATTCCGTCCACGGCGTCTGCAAAAGCTCGATCGCCAAATGAATTTTGAAGCCGCGGCCGGATTTGTTAGCTTGGTCGCATGAAATTCCCCGCCGTTTTATTTTTGCTGCTCGCGCCAGCCTTGTTCGCCGCGCCGCCGGCCGTGACCTCATTCCACAAAATCCCGGACGGAGTTTTGCTGCAAACCCCTTCGGGCGAGTTGCGGCTCCAGGTCTGGTCCGACCGCGTGGTGCGGGTGACGTTTGGCCTGGGCCAGTCACTGCCGCCGCTCAAAAGTCTCGCGGTGATTTCCAAGCCGGAGCACGTCAATTGGAAACTGGCACCGACGGCAGACGCCATCACGCTTTCAACGAAGTCGCTTGCCGCGCGGGTGGATCGCCAAACCGGAACGGCGCAATTTTTCGACGCGTCAAATCATTTGCTGCTCGCCGAGTCGCCCGGCTCGCGGGCCTTGACGCCGAACAAGGTTGCTTTGTTCGATGTGCTCGCGTCGCGGCAATCCTTCATGCTCGCGCCGGGCGAAGCCATTTACGGACTCGGCCAGCACCAGAAAGGGCTGATGAATTATCGCGGGCATCGCGTCCAGCTGTTGCAGGAAAACCGGGAGATCGGCATCCCGATGCTGGTTTCGAGCCGGGGCTACGGTCTGTTGTGGGACAACCCGGCGGTGACGGACGTGGACGCGGGCATGCCGGGCACCGAGGATTTGCTGACGTGGAATTCCGAGGCGGCTGACGCGGTGGATTATTATTTCATGGCCGGGCCGGAATTGGACGATGTCATCGCGTCCTACCGCCGGCTCACGGGCGCGGCGCCGATGATGGGCGAATGGGCGTGGGGCTTCTGGCAGTGCCGGGAACGTTACGCCAGCCAGCAGGAATTGCTCGATGTGGTGCGGCGCTACCGCGAAATGAACGTGCCATTGGACGGCATCATTCAGGACTGGCAGTATTGGACACCGGCGCCGTGGGGTTCGCATGAGTTTGATCCGAAGCGTTATCCGGATCCGGCGGGTTTGTTCAAGCAACTGCACGACGAGCACGTCCATGCGCTGATTTCCGTCTGGCCCAAGTTTGATGTGGGCTGCTCGAACGCCGTTGAACTGGCCAGGGCCGGCGCGCTCTATCCGCAGGTCATTCCCAACGTTTATCCGAAAGGCCAGGGCCAATGGTATGATCCGTTCAGCGCCGCCGGCCGCCGGATTTATTGGAAACAGATTTCCGAAAAACTTTTTCACTTCGGCGTGGACGGCTGGTGGTTGGACGCCAGCGAGGCGGAGTTGAGCGGCAAATGGGGCGAGTTCCGCGGCTTCAACACCGCCGATGGACCGGGCGCGAAAGTTTTCAACGCCTACCCGCTGATGCACACGACAGGCGTTTATGAAGGACAACGCGCCGAGACTTCCGCCCGGCGTGTGTTCATCCTCACGCGCTCGGCCTACGCGGGCCAGCAACGCAACGCCGCCGTGTCGTGGTCGGGCGACATCCATGGCAACTGGGACGTGTTCCGCAAACAAATCCCCGCCGGCCTCAACTTCATCGCCAGCGGCATCCCGTATTGGAACACGGACATCGGCGGATTTTTCGGCGGCGACCCCGCCCAGGCCGGTTACGCGGAACTTTTCACGCGCTGGTTCCAGTTCGGCGCGTTCACGCCCATGTTCCGCGTTCACGGCACAGGCAAACCGAAGGAAATCTGGCGCTTCGCCCCGGACATCCAGCAAATTCTCATCCGCTACAACGAACTTCGCCACCGCCTCGTGCCTTACATCTACTCCACCTCGTGGCGCGTCACGAGCGAAGGCTACACGCTCATGCGCCCGCTCGCGTTTGATTTCCGCCGCGACGACAACGTGCTGAACCTGGCCGACCAGTTCATGTTCGGCCCGGCCATCATGGTGAATCCCGTGGTGCAACCTGCCGCCACGAATCGCGACGTTTATCTCCCTGCCGGCCAGGATTGGTTTGATTTCTGGACCGGGCAGCGTTTCACCGGCGGGCAGCACATCCAGGCCGACGCGCCGCTGGCCACGCTCCCGCTCTTCGTGAAAGCCGGCTCAATCATTCCGCTCGGCCCGTCCGTGCAATACCTCGGCGAGAAACCCGCCGACCCGCTGGAATTGCGCGTTTATCGGGGAGCGGACGGCGCGTTCACCCTCTACGAAGACGAAGGCGACAATTACAACTACGAGCACGGGGTCCACACGACCATCCCGATTTCGTGGGACGAGAAATCGAAAACGCTCACCTTTGGCAGGCGGTCGGGAAAATTTCCCGGAATGTTGGAACAACGGAAATTTCGCATCGTGTTCGTGTCGCCCAACCACGGCATCGGCGGCGCGGTGACGGAGAACGCCGATGTCGAAGTGGTTTACCGGGGCCGCGCGCTGAAAATTTCCGCGCCTTGAATGCCCACGTTGGTGGGGCGAGGCTGCCGACGAGCCGCCTTCGTAAAGCTTCGGCGCGCCAAGCCCGGCTCGCGAGGACGCTCGCCCCACCGAAAATACAAACTGGTCCAATGCTGAAATTTTAGGCGACGCCCGGAGCGCGCCGGGCAATTTCATTCTGGACAACCGGACTCCTGCGCCTGAAAACTGAACGGGTCTGCTTCCATTTATGAACTCGCGCCGCCGGTTTTTTCGGGATTTGGGGATCGCGGGGACTTTTCTCGTTTTGCCCAAACTGAACGCCGGCCCGGTCGTGGCGGAAGATGATTTTTCCAGCGACAAAGACGACCGGGCCTATTGGCTGAAAATGCTCCGGCGGGTGGCCGACCCGGTGTTGAGCAATCTGGCGGCCGGCAAACTGCGCGAACGGATGCCGGTGGAATGTCCGACCGGTAATGTCGCCGGGCGGCGGCCAGTGACGCATCTCGAAGCGGTTGCACGCACCTTGTCCGGCATTGCGCCGTGGCTGGAGTTGGCGGACAAAACCGCCGGGGAAGCGGAGCTGGGACGCCGTTTCGCCGACTTCGCCCGCCGGGGACTGGCCCAGGCGACGAATTCCCAATCGCCGGACTTCATCAACTTTACTGCCGACGGACAGTGTCTGGTGGATGCGGCGTTCCTGTCCCATGCCTGGTTGCGGTCGCCCGGCGAACTTTGGGGAGAATTGGAGAAGCAAGCGCAGGAGCGGCTGGTGACGGCATTGAAATCAACCCGCGACTTCAAGCCCGGCCAGAGCAACTGGCTGCTTTTTCCCGCGATGATTGAAACCTTTCTCGCCAGCATCGGCGAAGCCTGGCAGCCGCAGCCCATTGAAACCGCCATTCGCGCCTTCGAACAATGGTATAAGGGCGACGGTGCGTATGGCGACGGCGCGGAATTCCACTGGGACTATTACAACAGTTTCGTCATCCAGCCGTTCCTGCTGGACGTGTTGGAACACATCGGCAAGGTTTCAAACCGATGGGCGGAGCCGCTCGGCGCGGTGCGGCAACGGGCGCGACGTTATGCGGCCGTACAGGAACGCTTGATTGCACCGGACGGCAGTTATCCGGCGATTGGCCGTTCCATCACCTACCGGGGTGGCGCGTTCCAATTGCTGGCGCAAATGGCGTTGCGCGATGAATTGCCGGAGGGCGTCAAACCCCCGCAAGTGCGGGCGGCGTTGACGGCGGTGATCCGGCGCACCTTGGGAGCGGCGGACACCTTTGACGCCGATGGCTGGTTGCGGGTCGGTCTGGCCGGCCATCAACCGGGCCTGGCGGAACCCTACATCAGCACCGGCAGCCTGTATCTCTGCACTTCTGTCTTTTTGCCGCTGGGGTTGCTCGCACGCCACCCGTTTTGGAGCGGGCCGGCGGCGGACTGGACGGCCCGTAAAATCTGGTCCGGCCAGAATTTCCCAGCGGACCATGCCCTGGCCAATCCCGGCAACAGCGGAAGGTAGATTCGACGATGGCGGACTGCGGCAATTTGAATTTTATTTCGGCGCAGATTGTCCGTCCCACTGAAACATTTTGCCCTTCTTGATTTTCACGTCGCGGGTCACGTCGCCGTAGCGCAGGCGGCAGGGATTGCCGAGGAGCGAATACACGGTGGCGGAAACCAATTTACCGTCCTTCCAGGCCAGGTCCACCGCGAAGCCGCCGCGCGCGCGCAGGCCTTTCACGCTGCCGTCGGGCCAGGCCTTCGGCAGCGCCGGTAAAAGGTTGATTTCGTCCTCGTGGGATTGCAGCAGCATTTCACACATGCCGGCGGTGATGCCGAAGTTGCCGTCCATCTGCATCGGCGGATGCAGGCCGAAAAGATTCGGGCAGGTGTTGCGCGCGGAAAACAACTGCTGGAGCATCAAATGCGCACCCTCGGCGTTGTGCAGGCGCGCGAACAGGGCGGTGCGCCACGCGAACGACCATTCGCGCACGTCGCTGTCCGGCGCAATGCCGCGCGCGTTGAGCGAGACCTTCGCCGCTGCCGCCAGTTGGGGTGTTTTGACGACGCTGATCTGCCGGCCGGGATACACCGCGAACAGGTGCGACGTATGGCGGTGATGGTCGTTGGTTGTGTCGAGTTCCGGATATTTCGGGTCGTGCAATTCAGTCATCCATTCCAGCAACTGGCCCCAACTCCCGATTCCCGGGGTGACCAGCTTGTCGCGCATCGCGGCGATTTTATCGCGAAACGCCTTGTCCACGCCGAGCGCGTCCGCCGCGGCGATGGTGTTGTTGAACAGGTCCCAGACGATTTCCTGATTGTAACTCACGCCGTCCAGGACCGGCCCGTGTTCGGGCGACCAGCCGTTGGGCACGACCAGTTTGCCATCCGGCAATGCCTTCAAATGGTCCATCCAAAATTCGCAGGTTTCCTTCATCACCGGCCAGGCCGTCTTCTTCAAGTATTTTTTGTCGCCGGTGAAGGTGTAATGTTCCCAGAACCCGTGGGCATACCAGGCGTTCGCCGTCTTGTCCCATTTCCAGCCCATGCCGCCGTAAATATTGTGCGAGGTGCGGATGGCCCAGCCGCGCGTGGTCATCGCGCCGGAAGGGGTCTTGAGGTCGGGCGAGGCGTCGGTGGCTTTGCGCCAGGCCGGGAGCTGGCTCTGAACGAGATCGAAGAACGGCTGGTGGCACGGGGACAGGTTCGCCACTTCGACCGGCCAGTAATTCATCTCCACGTTGATGTTCGCGTGATAATCGGAATGCCACGGCGGATTATTGCTGTCGTTCCAGAGACCCTGCAGATTTGCGGGCAGACCGCCGGGACGCGAACAGGAGATGAGCAGGTAGCGGCCGTATTGGAACAGCAGCTCCTCGAGGCCGGGGTCCGTTGTGCCGACGGCCATGACTTTGCGCACGTTGGTGGGCAACGCAAGCTGTTTGGCGGAGGATTTGCCAAGGTCAATGGCCACGCGGTCGAACAGCGAATGAAAATCCTCTTCGTGCCCGGCCTTGAGCCGGTCGTATGTTTTCGCCGCGGCCTTTTCGACCTGTTTTGTCACGCGTGCGTGCGGGTCTTCACCGCGATATTTCGCGGCATAATTCATCGCGTAGTCCGTGCCCGCCGCGACAATGAGCGTGAGGCCGTTGCAGTTCTTGAATTGAAGCGTTGCGCCGTTGGTTGCCAGCAACCCGCCGTCCGGGAGCACGATCAATTGCGCCTCGTATTTCAAGCCGTTGGTGAGCGCGCCCGCAAAAGCCAGGCGATTTTTGGCGGCGACGGTTTGCGCGCCATGGGCATCGCTCAATTCGATGCTGCCGGTGTAACTGCCGGGCCGGTCGGCGGTGAGCCGCACGACGAGGACGCCGTCGGGATGACTGCAAAAATATTCACGCCGGTAATTCACGCCGCCCGACTGGTAGCTGACGTGTGCCAGCGCGTCGCCGATGTCGAGGTCGCGGCGGTAATTCGCTAGGTTTTCGTGTCCCGGCAGATTGATGAACACATCGCCCAGGCATTGGTAGGCGCCCATCCGGTTGTCGTTGCCGCCGGGATTTTCGTCGCCCGTCCACAGGCTGTCCTCGTTGAGCGCGATCCGTTCGCGATCCGTTCCACCGGCAATCAGCCCGCCGAGGCGCCCGTTGCCGATGGGCAGCGCTTCATTGATGAAAGGCGGCACCGTTCCATTGACCGGGCTTCCCACCGGCTGCTGGTACCACAGCAAGAGATCGCTGGCATTCAATGCCGCTCCTGCGCCCAGGACCATCAATGCGACGGGAAAAAGTTTTTTCAAGGTGTGGGGTTTGATTGGAGGCTGCCGTCCAGATGGACAGTGCCGCCGGATTTGATGTGCAACTCAACAGTTTTTTCACCGTAACGGACTTTACACGGATTTCCAAGGAGCGAGTGCAATGTGGCGGAAATCAACTTCCCATCCGTCCAATCCATGTCCACTTCGAAGCCGCTGCGCGCGCGCAAGCCTTTCACGCTGCCGTTGGGCCAGGCCTTCGGCAGCGCGGGCAACAGTTCCAGAATTCGGAGTTCGGAGTTCAGCCTGCCCTCCGTAGCCTCTGGGTGAAGAATGGGGGTTCGGAGTTCGCGTTGCTGGCTTTGCAGCAGCATTTCGGCGATGCCGGAAGCGCCGCCAAAATTGCCGTCAATCTGAAACGGCGGGTGCGCATCGAACATGTCCGGATAAGTGCGCTCCGGACTCAACAGAAATTTCAGGATTTCGTAAGCGTGATCGCCGTCGCGCAGGCGCGCCCAAAGATTGATGCGCCAGGCCGTCGCCCAGCCGGTCGCCTTGTCGCCGCGAATCTCCAGCGATTTTTTGGCCGCGGCGGCCAGTTCCGGCGTGGTGTAAAAATCAATCTGGTCGCTGGGAAACAAACCGTAGAGGTGCGAGACGTGGCGGTGATGGATGTCGGGCGCATGGGTGTCCCAATCCTCAAGCCATTCCTGCAGTTGTCCCGCGGAGCCGATTTGCAGCGGGGCCAGCCGGGCGCGTGTGGCGGCGAGTTGTTGGCGGAATTTTTTGTCCCGGCCGAGAATTTCCGAGGCTTGAATGCAATTCGCGAAGAGGTCGCGCAAAATTTCCAGGTCCATCGTTGGCCCGGCGCAAAGGCTCGCGCCGTTGGGATGTTTGTTTTCCGGCGACAGCGACGGACACGTCACCAGCCAATGGTGCGTCGGCTCCTCAACGAGCGTGTCGAGGAAGAATTGCGCCGAACCCTGCAGGGCCGGATAAATTTTTTCCAGGAACTTTTTGTCACCGGTGAATTGGTAATGTTCCCAAAGATTTTGCAGGAGCCACGCGCCGCCCATCGGCCACAGGCCGTATTGCGGGCCGTCAATCGGCGCGGTGGCGCGCCACAAATCCGTGTTGTGATGGGCCACCCAGCCGCGTGCGCCATACATCACCTGTGCGGTGTGCGCGCCGGTTCGCGTGAGGTCCATCACCATGGCCGTGAGGGGTTCGACACATTCGCCCAGGTTGCCCGGCCCGGCGGGCCAGTAATTCATCTCGGTGTTGATGTTGATGGTGTATTTGCTGCCCCACGGCGGGTTCATCGAATCGTTCCAAAGGCCCTGCAAATTCGCGGGCTGGCCGCCGGGCCGCGAACTGCAAATCAAAAGATACCGCGCGAATTGAAAATAAAGCGCGGCCAGTTGCGGATCGTTGCCGTCGGCGAAATGGGCGATGCGCTCGTCCGTCGGCAGTTTCATCGCATCCGTTTCGCCGAGGTTCAATTCGACGCGGCGGAATAATTTTTGATGGGCTGCGATGTGATCGGCGAGCGTCGTATCAAGGCCATCGGCGACATTGCCATTCCACCATTTCTTGTATGCTCCGGCGATTTGCTGTTTGGTAATGGTTTCGGGATCGCCGCTCACGTCTTTGAAATTTTTGTAGCTCGTCGCGGCGGCGATGAGCAATGTGACCGAATCGGCATTGGTGACGGAAATTTTGTCCGCATCCGCCGATATTTGCCCGTGAATTGGCAGCACGTACACTCGCGCTTCGAATTTCAGCGCGCCCCGGATTCCACTGGCTTCACCGTTCACGCCGCGCATCACGAGCGTCGCGCCGTTGGTCTTCCCGACGAACGGCCCGTTGGTGCTGACCTCCGCGTTCACTTCCACTTTCTGCGGCGTGTTCATTCCGGCGGTAAAGGAAATCTGCCCCGGCTGGCCCGTCAGTCGCACGACGATGACCTGGTCCACCGGGCTGGAGAAAATTTCGCGCGTGAATTTCACGCCGCCGCTGGTGTAGGTGACGCGGGCGACGGCGGTGTCGAGATTCAACTCGCGGCGGTAATTTTCCACGGGCGCAGCGGTTGGGAATTCGAGGAACAAATCTCCGATCGTTTCATAGGGCATCTGCTTGAGCGGCTTGGCCATCATTTTTTCACCGGCCAATTTTTGCGCCTCGGCGTATTGGCCGTTGAAAATCAACCGGCGCACCTCGGGCAGCGCGGCGAGCGCGTTGGTGTTGTCCGGGTCATACGGCCCGCCGGCCCAGAGCGTGTCTTCATTGAGTTGCAGCTTCTCGCGGGCGATGCCGCCGAAAACCATCGCGCCGAGCCGTCCGTTGCCAACGGGCAGCGCACTGACCCAGTTGGTCGCGGGTTGGCGGTACCACAGGCTCAACGGTTCCGCCGGGGGTGGAGCCTCGCCTGAAAATTCTCCGGTGAAAACCGGCAGGGAATTCGTGGTTCCGCCGGGAGCGCCGTGAACCTGGATTAAAATGGAAAAAAGCAACGCACCGGCGGCGGTCGTGAATTTTTTGAATGTGCGGCTCATGTAAAACATCCTCTCAGTTCTGTTTCCAGTTGCGAGAATTTTTACAATGCCGGGTCATGGCGGGGGCATTTGGCTCTGCCACCGTTCGGTGTCCCGCCTTTAGGCGGTCAGCGTGGCATATCGTGGTTTAACCGCCTGAAGGCGGGACACCAAACCGACCCGCCCAATTTTATTTCGCGGCGGTGATTTTCAGCGGCACGTGCAGGCGGATGTCGTCGGACGCCGCGCCCACGAGCAGCTCGTAGTTGCCGGGCTCGACGCTGTATTGCTTTTTGGCCGGGTCCCAACTGCGGAATCGCTCCGCTGGAATGTCCATGGTGAAGCGGGCCCCCTGGCTGGCTTGCAAATGAATCCGCGCAAAGCCGCACAGCGCGAGTTTCGGCTGGGGCTGGGCGGAGTTCAGGTGCCGGAAATAAACCTGCGCGACCTCATCCCCGTCCCAAGCGCCGGCGTTGAGCAGGGAAAACGTGAGTTTGATCGTGTCGCCCGCGGCGAAATTGGTCCCGTTGAGCTTCGGGCTGTTGTAATCGAACCTGGTATAGCTCAGGCCGTGGCCGAAGGCGAAATCCGGCCGGCCATTGAAGTAACGGTAGGTGCGGTTGGACATCGAGTAATCTTCAAACGCCGGCAGGTCGGCGGTGGCATGGTAAAAAGTGACCGGCAAACGCCCGGCAGGATTCACGTCGCCGAACAACACGTCGGCCACGGCGCGCCCGCCCTGTTCGCCCGGATACCACGCCTGCAAAATCGCCGGCAGGTTGGTGACCGCCCAGGGCATGGCGATGGCGCTGCCGCTGCAATTGACGAATACGACCGGTTTGCCGGCTCCCTGCAACGCCTCGAGCAGTTCATTTTGCACCGCCGGCAATTCAATCTGCGTGCGGTCGCCGCCATTAAATCCATCGTAATCCACCTGCATCTCCTCGCCTTCGAGCCGCGGGCTGATGCCGCCGACATAAATAATCGCGTCCGACATCCACGCGGTGGCAATGACCTTGGCCCACGTTTGCGCGTCCGGCCGTCCCGTCCCGTCCCGTCCCAACGCCAGCGGACAAGCCGGTTCATAGTCCACCTGGACGTTGGTGCCGACGGCATTCCTGATGCCGTCAAGAATGGTCACCGGCCGGGCGGGCATGCCGTTGTAATTGCCGAGCAGCATCGGCACGGAATCCGCGTTGGCGCCGATGACGGCGATGTGTTTGAACTTGGCGCGGTCGAGCGGCAGCAGGCCGTCGTTTTTCAGGAGCACGATGGATTCGCGCGCCATTTTCAGGGCCAGCGCTTCGTGGGCGGGCGTGTCATTTTGCGTGATGGGAATTTGCTCATACGGCACTGTTTCCGGCGGGTCAAACAGCCCCAGCCGGAACCGCGCTTCCAGCACGCGGCCGACGGCGATGTTGATTTCCGCTTCCGAAATCAAACCTTTTTTCACCGCGCGCACCAGCGCGTTGTAATCCTTGCCGCAACAAAGGTCGTCGCCAGCCTTGACCGCCGCGGCGGCGGCCTCTTCCGGCGTGGCCGTGAATTTATGATTCGCATGGATGTCATAAATCGCACCGCAATCGGACACGACGTGGCCGTCAAAACCCCACTGTTTCCGCAGAAGTTCCGTGAGCAGAAGCGGGTTGGCGCAGGCCGGTTTGCCATAGACGGAATTATAGGCGCCCATGACCGCGCCGACGTGCCCTTCGCGCACGGCGGCCTCGAAGTGCGGCAGGTACGTTTCGTAAAAATCGCGTTCGGGCGGCGTAGCGTCAAACCGGTGCCGCTCCGGTTCCGGCCCGCTGTGGACGGCAAAATGTTTCGCGCAGGCCATGGCCTCCACGCATTTCGGATCGTCGCCCTGCAAGCCGCGAATGAACGCCACGCCCAGCCGGGCGGTGAGGAACGGGTCCTCGCCGTAGGTTTCCTGGCCGCGGCCCCAGCGCGGGTCACGGAAGATGTTGATGTTCGGCGTCCAGAACGTGAGGCCGTAATAGCGCGCGCTGTCCCCGTTGTGTTTGCTGACGTAGTCATTGTGCTTGGCGCGGGCCTCGGTGGCGATGACGCCGGCGGCTTGGTGCAGGAGCGGCGCGTCCCAGGTGGCGGCCATGCCGATGGCTTGCGGGAAAACCGTGGCGTTGCCGGCGCGCGCGACGCCGTGCAGACATTCGTTCCAATAATCATAGGCGGGAACGCCGAGCCGGGGGATGGCCGGGGCGGCGTTGCGCATCTGCTGGACTTTTTCGGCGAGCGACAGCCGGCGCACGAGGTCGTCCACGCGGGTGGTGGTGGGCTGCGCGGCGTCCTTCCAGATTTCGGGTCCGGTGACGACGGGCGGTTGCAGCGCGCTGTTGTTTTCAGCATTGATCAAATCCGCTGCGCACATCGAAATGATGGATTGGCCGGAGGCATCCTTGAGTTCAAATGTGTTCAACTTGGCCGTGTTGGTGCGTCCGGTGAAGACGAGTGTGAGCGGCCCGTGCGATGCATCGCCGGGGAAATCAATCCGGTTGGTCAGCAGGAGGACCCGGCCCGCGCCGCCGGCGGCGGTGAAAACGTCAAGATTGCGCGCGAGCGTCTGGTTGCCGCAGGCGATGTCAAACGCGCGCTGGCCCGCGTTGGTGAAAACGATTTCCGCCAGCCCGATTTCGACTGTGTATTTGCCCGCCGGAAGATTGGGCACGGACAGCGTGAAATTCGTTCCGTAAATTTCCTCGCGGAACGCTTCTTCGCCGCGCCGCGCCGCGCCTTCGATCGCCAGGCCTTCGTGTCCCCGGCCGTGGTCGAACGGGCCGCTGACCACGACCTTCCGGTCGCAGGCCACGCAGGTTTCCTCGTCGGCGAAGGCGATGCGGGTTGAAAGGCAGACGGTGAAACCTGCCAGCGCGCAAAGAATCGTCCGTTGCATGAGCCCAAATTACACGGCAGGAATGATGCGCGCCAACATGTTTTTGTCATACGATGGTGTGTCAGCCATTACAAAACTTTGTCGCATATGCGACAAAGTTTTGTGTGGCATTTCCTGCCTGCTCCTGCCAATATCCTGCCATGAAGCCTCAAACGGAAGAATTTCTGAATTTCCTCCTCTGGTCCGCCGAATTGTTGGCCCGGCCCACGTTCCGCAACCTCACGGACTCCTACGAGAGTTGGGCCTATCGCAACAACCTGCTGCGGCAGGTGGCCACGCTGGAGACGCAGCAACTGGTCGAGCGTGATCCTGCTGCGCTTGATGACCGTACGTATCGGCTTACCTGGCAGGGGCGCCTGCACGCGATGGGCGGACGTGACCCACAGGCTAGATGGGCGCGCGAATGGGACGGTCGCTGGCGGCTCGTGCTGTTCGATGTTCCAACCACGCAGAATTCACAGCGCGCGCAATTACGACGCTATCTCCGCGATAAAGGCTTCGGCTATTTGCAAAACAGCGTCTGGATTACACCTGATTCGCTGGAGGAAGAAAAACGTGTCCTCGGAGGCGGTAAAATCAATGTGGAATCACTCATCCTGTTGGAGGCGCGACCGTGCGCGGGGGAATCCGACGCTGAAATCGTCGCGGGTGCCTGGGACTTTGAACGCATCAATCACCGTTATGCCCGGCATTTGAAAATCCTTGGCGAGCGTCCGGGCGGGGCGCTTGGAAACGAAGCGGCGGCCAGGGCGTTACGGTGTTGGGCAGCAGCGGAGCGCGAAGCGTGGCTGGATGCGGTGACATGGGATCCGCTCCTGCCGGAAAGAATCCTGCCGCCCGGTTACTTGGGGCAACAGGTGTGGCGCCGGCGGATCAAGGTGCTCCGGGAAGCCGGGCGACAATTGCGCACCTTTAATCCATCCACGTCCTGACAAAACTTTGTCGCATATGCGACAAAGTTTTGTATAACCCGTAAAGAACTTGGCGCGGGTTTTCAGCGCGCCGGTATTTTTTAAGGCGCCGCCGGCCGGGACGTGCCGGGCTGCGATGGCACGGACGCGATGGCGGGAGACAAACCTTCCGCACGGGCGGTCAGCTTGATTTCGCCGGGTTCCCTGGTGGATTGGATGATGATTTGCGCCAGGCCGTTGAACACGCTGCGTTGCCATTCAGGCGCGACGATTTTTTCCTGAAATTCCAACGTCACGCCTTTGTTGAGTCCGCCCCGTTCGCCCCAGTTCGCCACCGCCACGGCGATGGTGTTTTCGCCCGGATGGAGGAACGGCTTCAAATCAAAGACGGCGGGGACCTGCCGGTCGTGCGATTCGCCGATCTGCCTGCCGTTCACATAAATCCAGCCGTCCTCGTCAATCATGCCGCAGCGCAACTCCACCGCCCGGGCGGCAAGGTCTGATTCGCTGATCTGGATTTTTACGCGGAAAACCGCCTGCTCGCGCTCTCCCAGCGGGCCGCTGTCGGATTGCGGATTCGCCGTGTCCCAGCTCGAATCGTCAAAATTTGTTTTGAATTCGGCGAGCTTCGGGTCGTAAATATCCGGCAATATTTTCCAACGCCAGCCGTCGTTCAAAGGGACCGATCGCCCTGAAAATTGCGGGAGAAAAACATCCGGTTCGTGACAACCCGGGTCGCCATTGCCCACGCCCAGAATTTTTCCGGGGCCGCTCAATTCAAAATGAATCGAATTCGCCGCCACCGGCACGACGCGGCCTTGCGCATCGGTCGCGGAAACCGTGAACACACTCACGTCTTCGCCGTCGGCGTTGAGGGTGGAGCGGTCGGGCCGGAGCTGGACGGCGGCGGGTGCGCCGGTTGTTTCGACTTTCGTTTCGGCAATGACCTTGCCGCCGTTGTAACCTTTGGCGCTCAACGTGCCGGGCGCGTAGGGCACCATCCAGGCCAGGTGTGAATTTCTTTCCATCGTTTTCCGGCCGAGGCTCCGGCCGTTGAGGAACAACTCGACCTCTTCGCAATTGCTCAGGGCGCGCACCTCGATTTCCGCGCCTTCCCGGCCCGGCCAGTTCCAATGCGGCAGCAGGTGCAGGACGGGTTTGTCCGTCCACCACGCCTGGTAGTAATAAAAATTGTCCTTGGGAAATCCGCAGGTGTCCATGACGCCGAAATGCGAATTGATGCACGGCCAGCCATAAGGCGTCGGTTCGCCGCGATAATCAAAGCCCGTCCAGATGAAACCGCCGGAGAGCCACGGTCGCACGGCGAAGAAACTCCACCACGCCCCGGCCCGGTTCGCCCAATACGGCGCATTGGTGTCGTAGGCGCTCACGTAGCCGCGGATTTTGTCGTTCGCGTAAATGCCCCGCGTGCTGACGGTGCTGCCTTGTTCACTGCCGACGTTCGGCTGATTAGGATGCGCCGCATGATAGGCGTCCATGTTGCTCGTGCCGATGTGGTAACTCCAGCCGCGGACCTCGATGATGGAGTTGATGCCCGGAAACTCGTTGCCGACCGGCGCGTTGTAGGTCACGGGCCGCGTCGGATCGAGTTGCTTGACAAAATTCTGCATCGTCAGGGCGACCTGTCTGCCGGCGGGCGTGCCTTGCACGCGGAATTCCTCGTTGGCCAGGGACCAGATGACCACGCTCGGATGATTCCGGTCGCGCTGGATCTGGCCTTTCCAGCGGCGCAGATTT
Source organism: Verrucomicrobiia bacterium (assembly GCA_049692125.1). Taxonomy (GTDB): domain Bacteria; phylum Verrucomicrobiota; class Verrucomicrobiia; order Limisphaerales; family UBA11358; genus UBA11358. The sequence continues at coordinate 61,708 of JBAVOO010000020.1, forward strand.
TCCTCGTCGCTGCCGAGCAGCCGGTTTTCGTCCATGACCAGCAGGCCGAGGCGGTCGCAGGCATCGAGCAACTCCGGCGTGGGCGGGTTGTGCGAGGTGCGATACGCGTTGCAACCCATCTCCTTCAATTTCGCAACGCGGAAATACTGCAAGCCGTCCGGCAACGCCGCGCCAACGCCGGCGTGGTCCTGGTGATTACACGTGCCCTTGAGTTCGCAAGGCCTGCCGTTCAGCAGAAATCCCTTTTCGACGTCGAACGCGACGGTGCGGATGCCGAATTCGGTTTCCTTGCGGTCAACCATTTGTCCGCCGCTCTCAACCGTGGTGACGAGCTGGTAAAGTTTGGGTGATTCGGGCGACCAAAGTTCGGGCTGGCGAAGGCGGGTGACCTGGCTCACTTCCTGTTTTGACCCGCCCGATAATTTCGCCGATTTTTGAATGTCGCCGATGGTTTTGCCGTTGGGCGCGATAATTTCGCATCTCACGGTCGCGTTGGCGGCGTTGGTTTGAGAATTGAGCAGGCGGGTTTGAATGTGAATTTCCGCCGGACCTTCCGGCACGTTGTGCTTGAACTGGCTGTAAACGAAAATTCCATCCGGCGCGATGGCCAGCGGCCCGGTCTTCACGAGCCAGACGTGACGGTAAATGCCGGCGCCTTCGTAGAACCAGCCTTCGAATTGCGAGGCGTCCACTTTCACGGCGACAATGTTTTTGCCGCCGGGATTGGCCACGTCGGTGATGTCGTAACGGAAGCTGCTGTAACCGCTTTCATGATGGCCGACGAACCAGCCGTTCACAAAAACTTCGCAGTTGCGGAACACGCCGTCGAATTCCAGCCAGAGGCGTTTGCCGGCGTCTTCATCCGGCAATTCAAAGGTGCGGCGATACCAGGCGACGTTATTGGCGGCGAAGCCCGGTCCGACCGGTTTGAATCCATGCCCGGCATCGGCACTCTGGTCAAACGGCAGTTCGACCGCCCAATCGTGCGGCAGGTTCACGGTGCGCCAGCTTGCGTCGCTGAAGGACCGGCTGGCGGGGCCGCTGCCGGTGCCGGCCTTGGCGCGGTTTTGGGCGAAGCCCCATTCATTGCCGAGATGGAATTTCCAGCCGGGGTCGAGCAGCAACCGTTCGCGCGGGCTGTTGGCGCTGGCGGCGGACAAATTCGAGCCGGCAATGGTGAAGAATGCGGCGACCAAAAGACAGTTGAGGGGAAATTCGGCTTTCACAATCACAGAGCTAGTCAACGCAACACGAAATGGCAATCCCAAACGGAATTATCCCCTTCGCCTAAGCGAGCAGCGGGCAAGCGGTATCCGAGCAGAGACAAATTTCTGAACGGTCAGCCAAACCGGTGAAGATTCCGGTGAAACTCTGACTCCCAACTCGCAGAAAATCCCTGTAAATACAGGCGATTTAATTGGAGGCGGAGGTCGGAATCGAGCGCCAAAGGTGGCGGACGACAGGGATAACATTGATGTCGGGCCGGTGACGGAAGCTGATCTGCACGACGATTTATTTCGACCGGCTGTCAAAACACCTGAAACCACGGAAGAGGTGTCTTCGCGTGGGGTGGAAAAGCGTGCGGAAAGGCATAAATGTCAACGAAACGCTTCCTTTGCCAGAGAAAAACCGAGGGCGGATTGGAAAATAAGACTTGCAAACAGGTGGCGAGGGAAGAAAATTACGAAAAAGGCCCCCGCGGGTCGTGGGTAAGAAACCAAATGGGAAATCCCAGATTAGTAAGACATTCCCCTTAACCGCCCGTTTGCAAAATGCAAGAAAACGATTTGAAGCCGCAGGAACCGAGGACGTACGAAATTCCCGACGACCCATTGAGTTCCAAACGCAAGACCGTCTTGGTCCTAGAGGACTACGCCGCTTTCGCCGAAGCGTTGAAGGACACGCTCGAAGCGCAGGATTACAGCGTTACTGTTGTGCCCAGCGGCGTCGAAGGGGTGCAAAAAATACTCCACTCCGACTTCGACGCGATCGTGTGCGACATGGTGATGCCGAACTTCCCCGGCGACATGTTTTATCGTGCGGTCCAAAACTCCCGCCCGCATCTGTGCAAGCGGTTTGTGTTCATATCGGGACACCAGGACAATCCGAAGGTCACCAATTTCATTGAGGAGGTTGGGGGCATGGTGCTTTGGAAACCGTTTAAAATGCGCCGGCTGTTGGACGTGCTTGAAATCGTGATCGGCAGAAGCAAGTAGCTCATTCTAAAGGGCCGTTGAATTGAAATTCACCAGCATACGGTTTCTCAACGCTTATACCCGTGCTTGACGGCTCCAAAAACAAATAGAATAGGGATCGGTTCTTACAATTGACAGTCACCGCCCTCGCATAAAGTAGTCAGCGAACCTCGTTCACGGCCTCGCCAGCAGGTGCGACACGTAGCTGGCACTGGCATAACAATCAGTTCGTCCCAAAAACAATCGAGAACTAACCAAGCCGACAAGGATTGTCAATTATAAGAACCGACCCCTTTCAGAACCGACCCCTTTCCTTTCCCTTTCCGGCAGCAGCAAATGCATTATTGCCGAAATTCAGTCCAGGGTTGAAAAGTCACCGAGTGGTCTTGTGAAAGTCGCCTTCGCGGGCTGCACGACAAGTGTGTCTGCGGTGTCCTTCACGCTTCGGGATATCACGGCTATCGGCAGGGCGGCGATGAACACCGCCGAGCCAACCACGGTGGCAACAAAACAACCCGGTCGAACGATGGCCACGTCGGCCACGACGGCACCCGATTCAACCTCGGACGCATGACCGGCGTTGACGCTGCACAGGCCGATCACGGTTACACACACAACGGTCAATAATTTTATTTTCATAAAAACAACCTTTCGTTCATACAATGCAATTTAATACTGCGCCGCATAGCTGTGCAAGTGTTCAGCAATTTTACTTTTACTTTCTTATAGAACTGCTGGAACTGGTCAAAGACCGGGCGTGGCTGGTCAAGGTGACAAATGCGGTCAATCAGCATTGGCAAAAGAGAAATGCCGTCAAGAAAAACCGTCCAGCGGATGGTTTGCCGAAAGGTCATTCCTCTTCAGAGCCTATTTAAATTGGAACGGTCATTGCGGCACGACTTGGTAGAATTGCTGGCTGTTCGTCGGTGAACTGTAATCAATGTAGATGTAAGGCTGCGAGGGCAAGGTCACATTGGTCAGCGTGATCCAATTGCTGCTGGAGAGGTTTGAGGTGGCTTGAATGAGATAATTTGACCCGATTTGCCCGTTATTTAGAATGATTCCGGCAAACATTTTGATGTTCACGCTCAAGGTTGGATGCGGGGCGAAGGCCAGTCCAACAGGAGCGGACAACCCGGAGGCAAAGATGCCTTTCTCTGACGCTACGCCATTCGTAAATTCATAGATGTTGCCGCTGGTGCCATCCGACACAAACAGGTCGCCTGCGCTGTCAAAGGCCAGTCCATAAGGCGCATTCAACCCGGAGGCAAAGGTGCTTTGCACTCCGTTCGTCGTGAATTCATAAATGGAGCCGTTATTGGGATCCGACACAAACAAATTGCCCGCGCTATTAAAGGCCAGTTCATAAGGAGAATTCAACCCGGAGGCAAAGGTGCTTTGCACTCCGTTTGTCGTGTATTCATAGATGTCGCCGCTATAGGCATCCGCGACAAACAGATTGCCCGCACTGTTAAAGGCCAGTCCCTCAGGAGCGGCGGACAATCCGGAGGCAAAGGTGCTCTGCGTTCCGTTCGTCGTGTATTCATAGATGGCGCCGATGTCGCCAACCGCCACAAACAGATCGCCCGCGCTGTCAAAGGCCAGTTGGCTGGGATAACCAGACATAGAGGCAAGGTGGTTTGCACTCCGTTGGTGGTGTATTCATAGATGTGACTGTAGTATGGGTATGGGTCGCCATACAAGTAATCCGCCACAAACAGATTGCCCGCGCTGTTAAAGGCCAGCCCATCAGGACCAAACAACCCACCGGAGGCAAAGGTGCTTTGCGCTCCGCCCGGCGTGTATTCATCGATGGCGCTACTGTATTGAAGCGACACGAACAGATTCTGCGCCGGCGCGCTGGAGGCAATCAGCATGACTGCTCCCGCACAGACCGCTCCGCCAAATGAATGACACGCGCCGCGAATGGTGGATTTGCATTTCGTTTTCACAGGTTTTTTGTTTCGGAGGCAAAAGGATTCCGCTGATTTCACATTTTTATCATAAAAGAAAACAGAATGTCAAGTATTTTTTAGCCTAATTTGTGCTGCGCAGCAACGCAGCGCTGCCATTTCGTAGGAGTCGAGGTGACGAGACTCAAATCTCATTTCCAAGGCCATAATTGTGGCAGTTCCACGCCGCGTATTCGGCCTTCGTTGCTGCCCGCTGTTCACAATCTTCCAGTGACGGGATTTTCATCAGTGCCCGCTTCGCGTAAGCGCGATGCACGGCTTTCCTGTTGTGCCCCAAAGCCTCCTGCGCGAACCGTTCCGGGCAGCCAACCGTCTTGGCCCGTTCCACCCACGCATAACGGTAGCTGTGCAGCGTCACACCGTGGATGCCTGGTTGCCGACAGCGCGAGCCAGATTCAGTGGCCCGATCTCCAGCGCGAATCCGCGACAGATACGGAAACAGCACGCCTTCGGCGGGCAGGTCTTTGAATAAATTTAGCGCCTCGCCGCCCAAGTGGACAAGAACCGGCACGCCAGTCTTTTTGCGGACAAGACTCACCGTGCCGTTTGTCCAGTCCACATCCTCGCCCTTCAAATTCGCAATGTCGCCCTGGCTCGCGCCCAGGTGCCAGCACAACTGATAAAGCATTTTACGTTCGGGGTTCCGCGAGCGGGGGACGTGGCGCGGTGCTGGTGGCAAATTCGACACGACCGGTATTGCATGGGGTGAGCGTCCGCGTGGTTGGCCTCCGGCCCGGCCTTCAATTCAGCAAGACCGATGACAAACACGTGAACACAAACGGGGAATCCCGCGCGTCCAAAATTCAGACGGGGAATCATCAGTCCGCATTGACATTGGGGGTTTTAGACGGGTAAGTTCTCCGCGCATTCCACGGGACATTGTGATATCGTGTGATGCAAAAGCATTGTGGCAGAACAAGACGATTATCTGGTGGATTCGTTGGTGGACCTTGGCTTGGTGAACGCCGAGCAGGTCACCCAGGCGCGCGCGGAGGCCAAGGCTTCGGGCGTGGGCGTGGTGGATTTGATGCTGGCCAACAAGCTCATCCGGCCGGCGGACGTGACCCAGGCCAAGGCCGCGCAATTCGGCGCGGAAGTGGTTCAACTGGCCGGAATGCAGATTCCCGACGACGTCATCGCCATCATTCCGCGCCACATCGCCAAAAAGTACCGCGTCGTTCCCGTCTTCAAAACCGAGGGCAAGGTCGCCGTGGCCATTGCCGACCCGTCCGACCTGAACACCATTGACACGCTGACGCATTTGCTCAACGCGGAAATCGAGCTGCGCGTGGCGTCGGAGCCGGACATCGAAACCGCGCTCAACAAGTATTACGGCGGGGAAAAAAAAGGCATTGCCGAGGACAGCCGCTTCAAGGACGTCATCCAGGAACTCACGGAGGACAACGTTGAAGCCACCCTGCCCGGCGCGGATGACGGTGGGGCGGTGGATGCGGACGCGCCGCTGATCCGCCTGGTGAACCAGATCATCGTGGAAGCCTTCAGGATGCGGGCGTCGGACATTCATCTGGAGCCGCTGGCCAAGCGGTTTCGTTTGCGTTACCGCGTTGACGGCGTGATGCAGGAGATGAAGGCGCCGCCGAAGCGGTTGCAGGCGTCCATCATCACCCGGCTGAAAATCCAGTCGAACATGTCCATCTCCGAACATCGCATTCCGCAGGACGGACGCATCCAGTCGAAGGTGGGCACCAAGTTGATTGATCTCCGCGTGTCCTGCCTGCCGACGTATCATGGCGAAAGCATCGTGATGCGTATTTTGGACAAGGAAGGGTTGAAGCTGGGGCTGCCGGAGCTCGGGTTTTTCACGGACGACCAGCAGACGTTCGAGCGGATCATCGGTTTGCCCGATGGCATTTTGCTCGTCACCGGCCCGACGGGTTCCGGCAAGACCACGACGCTTTATTCCTGTTTGCACTTCATCAACCGGCCGGACCGAAAAATCATCACCGTCGAAGACCCGGTGGAATATATTCTGGCCGGCATCAACCAGGTGCAGGTGAACGAAGCGGTGGGGCTGACGTTCGCCATGGCCCTGCGTTCGATCCTGCGCCAGGCGCCGAACATCGTGATGATCGGTGAAATTCGCGACCTGGAAACCGCGACCATCGCCATCAACGCGTCGCTTACCGGTCATCTGGTTTTCTCCACGCTGCACACGAATGACGCGCCGAGCGCCGTCACGCGTCTCATGGACATTGGGGTGAAGCCCTTCCTGGTCGCGTCTTCCACGCGCTGTCTCATGGCGCAGCGGCTGGTGCGCAAAGTCTGCAAAAAGTGCACGCAGCCGTATCAGCCCACGGACGCGGAAATGCGCGCCTTGAGCCTGACCCCGGACCAGGTGCAGGGCGGCACGCTCCAGAAGGGCCGCGGCTGCAACGATTGCTCGAACACGGGTTGCCGCGGCCGCTTCGGCATCTTTGAAATATTCGTCATTGACGATGAATCGCGGAAGTTGATTTACGACAAGGCGAGCGCCTCGGTTTTGCGCGCGCGCGCCCGGGAAATGGGCATGCGCACCCTGCGCGAGGACGGCGTCCGCAAGGTGCTCGCCGGGCTCACGACGGCCGAGGAGGTCATCCGCACAACGCTCGGCGACGAATCATAACGCCCGGAAATTTATGTCATACTCGATGTCTGATTTGTTGCAGTTGGTCGTGGCCGAAGGCGCGTCCGACCTGCATGTTCGCGTGGGCGCGCCGCCGACCATTCGCGTGCATGGCATTTTGCACCGCGTGGAAGGCCCGGTGCTCAAACCGGAGGATTCCGAGGAGTTGATGCGCAGCATCACGTCGGAGGAACACATTCAGAGCACGCGCGAACGCGGCGGGGCGGACTTCGGTTTTGCCTTTGGCGACGCGGCGCGGTTCCGCGTCGCAGTATTCAAGGAGAGGGGCAACTTCGGCATCGTGCTCCGGCAGATTCCGAGCAAGATGCTGACGATGGAGGAAATCGGCATTCCGCCGAGCGCAAAGGAACTGCTCTATAAACCGCGCGGTTTGGTGCTGGTAACGGGCCCCACCGGTTGCGGCAAGACGACCACGCTCGCTTCGATGATCAACATCATCAACGAAGAGCGGGAAGAGGCGCACATCATCACCATCGAAGACCCGATTGAGTATTACCACAAACACAAAAAGGCGCTGGTCACGCAGCGCGAAATCGGCGTGGACGTGCCGAATTTTGCCGAAGGCTTGCGGCGCGCGCTGCGCATGGACCCGGACGTGGTTCTGGTGGGGGAAATGCGCGACCTGGAAACGATTGACGCGGCGATCACCGCGGCGGAAACGGGCCACCTGGTCTTCGGCACGCTGCACACGACGGGCGCGGCCAAGACGGTTGACCGTATTGTCAACGCCTTTCCGAACAATCAGCAGGAGCAGATTCGCATCCAGCTTTCCACCGTGCTGCAGGCCGTGATTTCGCAACTGCTGATTCCGCGCGTGGACAAGCCGGGCCGCGTGGCGGTCTTTGAAATCATGGTCAACACCCCGTCCATTGCCGCGTTGATTCGCGACAACAAAACGTTCCGCCTCAATTCGGACATTCAAACCGGCGCGAAATTCGGCATGGTGACGCTCGACAGTTTTCTGATCGAAAAATACCAGCAGGGCATGATTGCGCGCGAAGAAGTGATCACCAAGGCGCAAGACCCGACGACGGTGCTGCAGAAGTTGCAGGAATTGGAACTGGCCCAGGCCGGGTCCAAAGGATGATTTTGTAACATGGCGGAAGAGATTTCAAACCCGTTGCTGTCCCTCGTCAAAGACCAGGATCTGATAGACGACCTGCAATACGAGGAGGTCGCCGCGGAATTCAAGCGCAGCGGCACGAAGGTGTTCCAGCTCCTGCAGGATTTCGGGATCATGAAGGTGGACGACATCCTGCACGTGATGGCCACCAACCTGGGCACGGAGGTCGTTTCGCTGCGCGACCGTGAATTGTCGCCCGACCTTTTGAAAACAATTCCAGCCAATGTCGCGCGCATGTATCATTGCATGCCGGTGGCGTTGAACAATGGGATCTTGCAGGTCGCGCTGGCCGATCCGCTCGATCCGGCGCACGCGGATGAAGTCGGTTTCGCCAGTAAACGCGACGTGCAGGTGGTCGTGGCCGATCCCACCGAAATTGAAAAGGCGGTTGAGCGTTACTACGGCCAGGAGGAAACCGAGGATTTTTCAAAAATTCTCAAGGAACTCGGTTCCGACAAGGAAATGGAGCGCGAAGTCAGCGAGGCGGGCGCGTCGGATGACGCAAAACTGGTCGAGAATCTGGCCAACGAGGCGCCCATCGTGAAGTTCGTGAACCTGGTCTTGTTTCAGGCCATCCAGGACCGCGCGAGCGACATTCATTTCGAACCGTTTGAAACCGAATTTCGCATCCGCTACCGCGTGGACGGCGCGCTTTACGAAATGTCGCCGCCGCCGAAGCACCTGTCCTTGCCGGTGATTTCGCGCCTGAAAGTCATGTCGAACCTGAACATTTCCGAGCGGCGGCTGCCGCAGGACGGCCGCATCAGTTATACCGTGGCCGGCCGCCAGGTGGACCTCCGCGTGTCCACGCTGCCGACCCAGTTCGGCGAATCCGTCGTGTTGCGCGTGCTCGACCGCGCTTCGGTCAATCTCGACCTCGACACGCTGGGGTTTCCCAAATACCTGCATGATTACATGGCCGAGGCGATTCTGCGGCCCAATGGGATTCTGATCGTGACCGGGCCCACCGGCTCGGGCAAAACGACGACGCTTTATTCCGCGATGCGGCGGGTCAATACGATTGATTCCAAACTGCTCACCGCCGAGGACCCGGTCGAATACGACATCGAAGGCATCATGCAGGTCGCCATCAACGACGCGGTGGGGATGACCTTTGGCAAGGCGCTGCGGTCGTTTTTGCGCCAGGACCCGGACATCATCATGGTGGGGGAAATGCGCGATCTGGAGACCGCGCAGATTTCCATTCAGGCGTCGCTGACCGGCCACCTGGTCCTGAGCACGCTGCACACCAATGACGCGACGGGCGCAGTGACGCGCCTGATCGACATGGGCGTGGAGCCGTTTTTGGTTTCTTCGACGCTGATGGCCGTGCTGGCGCAGCGGCTGGTGCGGACCATTTGCAAGAATTGCCGGACGCCGTTCGAGCCGACGGAGGATCAACTGGCCCTGTTGAATCTTTCGGCGCACGATTTGGGCGACAAGGTCTTTCATTACGGCCGCGGCTGCTCGGCGTGCAACGACACCGGCTACCGGGGGCGGAAAGGCATTTTTGAACTGCTCATCATCAGCGAGGCGATCCGGGGGTTGATCAACGACCGCGCGCCGACGATCGTGTTGCGGCAAAAGGCGATCGAGCTGGGCATGGTGCCGCTGCGCGAGGACGGCTTGCGCAGCATCTTTGAAGGTGATACTACTATTGAAGAAGTCGTCAAATACACGTAACCCCGAACGCGTTCGGGTCTGAACCAATTTGCTATGCCGAAATACGATTACGTCGCTTTGGACAACCGCGGCAAGGAAACGAAAGGCACGGTTGAAGTCGCCAGCCAGAACGAGGCCATTGGCCGGGTCAAGGAAATGGGCTTGTTCCCGACCAAAATCGTGGAAACCGAAAAAAGTCAGGGCAAAAAGTCAGCTCCCAAGAAAACCCAGTCCGCCGCCAAGGCCGGCGGCAAAAAAGGCGGCGCCCTCAACATCAACATCAACATCCAGATCCCGGGGCTGGGTGGAAAGGTCAAACCGAAGGTTCTGACCGCGTTCACGCGGCAATTGGCGACGCTGGTGGACGCGGGTCTGCCGCTCCTGCGCGGACTGCGCGTGCTCGAAAAGCAGGAACGCAGCGGCGTGCTCAAAAAAGTTCTCGGCGACCTGGCGCTGTCGATTGAAGGCGGCAGCACGTTTTCCGAGGCGCTGGCGCAGCATCCAAAAATTTTCAACCGCCTGTTCGTGAACATGATCAAGGCGGGCGAATTGGGCGGGGTATTGGAAGTGGTGTTGAAACGCCTGGCGGAATTTTCCGAAAAAGCGCAGAAGATCAAAGGCAAGATCAAGGCCGCGCTGTTTTATCCGGTGGCGGTGCTCTGCGTGGCGGTGGGCATCCTGACGTTGTTGATGGTCATGGTGGTGCCCAAGTTCAAGGAGGTTTTCGCCGGCATGGGGGTCAAGATGCCGGGGTTCACCCTGTTTGTGCTGGCGGTCAGTGACGCCATCAGACTCCACTTTGTGCAAACGATTGGAGCGGTGGCGGTGGTGGTGGTTTTGTTCCTGTTGGCCATCAAAACAAAAATCGGGCGTTATGTCTGGGACAAGGTCAAACTCAAGATGCCGGTTTTGGGGCCGGTCATCAGCCGGAACGCCATCGCCCGTTTCACGCGCACCCTGGGCACACTCGTCAGCAGCGGCGTTCCCATCCTGCAGGCCTTGACCATTGTCAAGGAAACCGCCGGCAACGTCATCATCAGCAACGCCATCGCCAGCGTGCATGAAAGCGTGAAAGAAGGCGAAACCATCACCGCGCCGCTGGAGGCCTCCGGGGTTTTTCCGCCCATGGTGGTCAGCATGGTGGACGTCGGGGAACAAACCGGCGCCCTGCCGGAAATGCTTCTGAAAATTTCCGACAATTACGACGAGGAAGTGGACAATGCCGTGGCCTCCATGACCTCGCTGCTCGAGCCCATCATGATTGTCTTTCTGGCGGTCGTTGTCGGCAGCATCGTCATTGCGATGTTTCTGCCCCTGATTGCAATGATCACCAACCTCAGCGGTGAAGGTGGTGGTGGTGACTGACCGGCGACCGCCGCAAAGGCCGTTTGTCTCTGGAAAGGCCGTTTGTCTCTGGAAAAGGCAAAAAAACTTGACAGATGATAGCGCCTGTGCGTAAATACAATGTAAAGACATTGCATGTGCATGGGCGTTTTATTTACAGTTAACTCGTTATGGAGTTCGATTGGAACAATCCGCCCTTTGAGTTGGATGGTTCTTTGACTCAGCGGGAAATTGAAGAGTCCTTTGAGGATCCGTTTGCCATTCGGCTGTTGCCGGACTCGCCGCGATTTGGCGTGCAGGCGCGCTTTTTCAACCTGGGAATGTCGGCGGGCGGGATCGGAATTTTCAGCGTGTATCGGACGAATGGCCGGGTGGCGCGGGTGTTGCGCGCCCGTGTTTTTGAACCGGAAGAACGGTTCTTTTATCAGCGGAAACTGGACCAGACGCTGAACGCGGGTGGCGGGTGACCCGCCTCGCCACGCTTCCGTCTCCGCCCGGCTCCGACGAGACAAGTCGGCGCGGCAGGCAGGTGACAGATGATGAGTGGCGGGTGGCAAGGCCGGGCAAATGGGTAGGGCGGCGCTGCTGCGCCGCCAGGCATGATGGCCGCGCAGCAGCACGGCCCTACCGTCTGGAATATGAGGACGAGGACGAGGACGAGCAGGAAAAGTCGGTAATGAGAACTTTTGCCAATTGGGAAGAGGTGCCGATCTTCGACAGCGAAGAGGCCGAGGCGGAATTTTGGGTGGAAAACCGGCCGGACTTGCGCCTGATGGAGGCGGCCACGGCCGGCAGCGCGGAAGCCGCCGAGTCCGTGACCATCACGCTGCGGATTGACCCGCGGATGCTGGCGCGGATCAAGCGGCTGGCGCGGTCGCGGTATTTGAATTATCAGAGCATGATCAAGCAATGGCTCAGCGAACGAATGGAAGATGAGTTGCGCGAAAAATGAAAACCATTAAAAGTGGCAGGTGGCAGGTGACAGGTGACAAGACGGCAAACGCGTCGTATGATCTTCGTTCCTGTCACGTGTCACGTGTCACGTGTCACCCGCGGGCTTTCACGCTCATCGAACTGCTCACCGTCATCGCCATCATTGGCGTCATTGCGGCGCTGATTTTGCCGGTGGCGGCCGCGGTGAAAAAACACCAATACCTTTACAACACCCAGGCGGAAATGGAAAAGGTTGAGACGGCCATTGATCGTTACAAGGCCGCCTATGGTTTTTATCCGCCCAGTCCGACCACTCCGCCGACGGCGGGCAACTCGTCAACGCTTTTCAACCAGCTCTTTTATGAATTGGAGGGGACCACTGGTGACGGAATAAATAATTACACCAACCTGGACGGCAGTGACATCATCAAGGCGACCGATGTGCCGCTGGCCTTTCCGGGCATAGGAGGTTTCATAAATTGCACGAAAGCCGGTGCGGGCGAGGATGCATCCGTGGCCAGGAATTTTCTCCCCGACTTGAAGCCGAACCAGATTGGGAGATATTGTACGAACTACAATAACACTTTTGGTGTGACCCTGCTCATCTGCTCCGTGGGCGGGCCGGACCCGACCTACCAGCCGTTGGGAACACAGAACCTGAATCCCTGGCGCTATAATTCATCCAGCCCCACCAACAATCCCGGTTCGTATGATTTGTGGATCCAGCTTTCGATTGGCGGTAAAACCAACCTCATCTGCAACTGGACCAAACAGGTGCAGGTTAACAGCCCGTTGCCCTGAACTTTTTATGTGCGTTGCGCGAAAAGCCGGAACAGGCCGGAACAGGCCGGAAACCAACGATTTACATTCCGTCGCCGTTGACTGGCGCGATTGCGCGTGGTCCCCGCGCATTATGGTGCAAAATCGGTGGGGCGAGGCGGCTGGTCCCGCAAGGCGGGACGGGAATCAGCCTTCGCCAGGCTTCCGTCTCCGCACGGCTCCGACGAGACAAGCCGGCGCGACAGGCGTCCGCCCCGCCAAAACTGCAAACCTTGTGGCGTTCCGCGGGTGTGATGGAACACTGTATGTGTTGGCGGCAGGATGCCGCCCTGATCCCGCAATGCGGGACTGGAAGCGTGCCGCCACCCCGTGGAGGCAGCCATCCTGGCTGCTCCCGCAAAGCGGGACGGCATCCTGCCGCGTGTTCCCAAGGCAGATACAGTGTCCAACTGCACCCGCGTTCCGGCCCCCGGCGACAAAACGGCTGCCGGTGGCCGCCCCGATTTTGCCTCCTGCGCGCCGCAACCGGATTTATTTTTAGACCCATGAAAACCATCCTTATTAAAAGTGTCGAGTGTCGAGTGTCGAGTGACAAGGTGGAAGACACGGCGCGTTCCCGCCACGCATCACGCTTCACCCGCCACTCGCCACCCGCCACCCGTCACTCCCGCGCCTTCACCATCGTCGAATTGCTCGTGGTCATCGCCATCATCGGCATCCTGGCGGCGCTGCTGCTGCCGGTGCTGGCCAAGGCCAAGATCGCCGCGCAGAAAAAGCAGGCGGCGGTGGAAATCAGCCAGATTGTCGGCGCCATCCAGCAATACGACTCCGTCTATGGCCGTTTTCCGGTTTCCGCCAACGATCAAACACTGGCCGGGACCAACGATTTCACCTGCGGCGGCGCCGGTTACGATATAAATGGCATCAACCAGTTGTGGACCATGGGAGTCACGAACAACGCCGAGGTCATCGCCATCCTGACGGACGCGACCAATTATCCCGGCGGGGGTCCCACGCCCAATATGAATCATGTCAAAAACCCGCAACGGACCATTTTCCTGAATGCGAAAATGGCCAGCGACACCAAATCATCGGGCGTCGGCCCGGATGGTGTTTATCGCGATCCGTGGGGCAATCCCTACATCATCACCATGGATTTGACCTACGACGAACAATGCCGGGATGCTTTTTACTGCCAGCAAGCCGTGTCTCAAACTCAACCCAACAGTCAGCAGGGTTTGAATGGACTGTTTAATCCTGATACGGGAGGCAATACTGATAATTTCCTGTATCACGGCAAGGTCATGGTCTGGTCCGCCGGGCCGGACCGGATGATTCAAACCAATTCACCAACCCCCCCGTTGCCGTCGGGGAATCTAGGCGTCAACAAAGACAACGTCCTGAGCTGGCAGTAATAAAAAAGGATAAAGGCTGAATGCTAAAGTCTAAAACAAAATTTGCGCGCCAGGCGCGGAAAAGGGGTTCAGCCCTCAGCCTTCAGCCTTCAGCCTTTGCTTGCTCCGCCTTCACGCTCATCGAGTTGCTGGTGGTGATTGCCATCCTGGGCATTATGGCGGGGTTGACCGTGCCGGTGCTCAAAAATTTCGCCAAGTCGGACGCCACCCTCGGCGCCTCGCGCCAGTTGCTCGACGGTGTCGCCCGCGCGCGGCAACTGGCCATCAGCCAGCGCACGACGATCTATATGGTCTTTGTGCCGCAGAATTTTTGGGGCGGCAACCCAGCCACTTTTATTTCCAGCCTGACTCCGGCCCAGCAAACCGCCGCCACCAACTTGTGCGACAAGCAATTTACCGGCTACACCTTTGTCAGTTTGCGGTCGGTGGGCGATCAACCGGGGCAGGGAATGCCACATTATCTTGCGCCGTGGCAGACGTTGCCGGATGACACGTTCATTGCCCTGGCGAAATTCACCAATTCGCCGGCTCAATCTTACACCATCACCGATCCCATTTCCGGCGCGACGTATAACGTTCACGGCTTCAATACCAATCAGACCTTCCCGTTCCCCACGGCGGATGCCACGTGGTGGATCCCGCTGCCCTGGATTGCGTTCAATTACCTTGGACAGCTCGCCACCAACGGACCCAGCGGGGTGGGCCTGTCCGCCAACGACGAATACATCCCGATTGCGAAGGGCAGTGTGTTGTATGCCCGGGATCCGGTGAGCAAAACGTTCCTGTTCAATTCGCCCGACGTTCTGGAGATGCCGCCCGGCAACAGCACCAATTCCTCCTACAACATCGTTCACATTGACCATCTGACGGGCCGCGCCGTTTTGGAATATCAAAGGACGCAATGAACAAAAAAGCTAAAGGCTAAATGCTAAAGTCTAAATTGAAATTCCCCGCGAAGCGCCAGAAGGTTTCAGCCTTCAGCCTTCAGCCTTCAGCCTTTCCTTGCGCCGGCTTCACGATGGTCGAGATTGCCATCAGCCTGGCGGTCATCGGCATTGCGCTCGTCGCCATCATCGGCGTGCTGCCTATTGGCATGAACACGCAGCGGGACAACCGCGAGGAAACCATCATCAACCAGGACGCCACCATGTTCATCGAGGCCATCCGCGGCGGCGCGCGCGGCATGGACGACCTGACCAATTACGTCTATGCCATCACGAATTTTGGAGGACAATACAAGGATGGCGTTCCTACGCTACTTTCACCACCCAATGGGCGGGACAATACAAGTTTTCTTACCAACGGCATGAACATCGTGGGCCTCTTGAGCACGCCGGAATTTACTGACCCCAACAACAACTACGTTCCCATCGAAAACCCTTCTGCGTTCAACGTTTACAACAGCAACCATATTGTCGCCTATGTGCGTTCCATCAGCGGGCCGGCGGTGGAAAAGCCGCCGCAAACCAACGACATCATCCGGGGCGATTCCTTCGGTTACCGCATCCTCTGCGTCAATGCGCCGGTGGCGATGGACACGAACATCTTCAATCTGCCGCTCAACCAGCAAATTTATAACCTGCAGCTTGCCGGCAACCTGCACGAACTGCGGCTGACATTTCTCTGGCCGCAACAGCCCAACGGTAATCTCGGCCCCGGTCGCCAGACCTTTCGCGCGATGGTGGCCGGACAAATCGCGCAGACCTATACCAATGGCCAGTGGCTGTATTTTTACCAGTCGCAATCGTTCCTCAACGTCACCAACGCGCTGTGAAATAATAAAAAAGCTAAAAGCTAAATGCTAAAGTCTAAAATAAAGTTAGTGCGCCGGGAGCGGAAAAAGGTTTCAGCCTTCAGCCCTCAGCCTTCAGCCTTTGCTTGCTCCGCTTTCACGCTGGTGGAAATTCTCGTGGTGGTGGTGTTGATGGCGCTCATCGTGCTGGCGTTGATGGCGGTGTTCAGCAACACGCAGTCCGCGTTTCGCGCGAGCATCACGCAGACCGACGTGCTGGAAGGCGGCCGTAGCGTGATGGGGCTGATCAAAAGCGATTTGGAACCCATGACGCCGTCGTTTGGCACCAACAACGGCGCGGTGAATTTTTACGCCAATATCAATATCTACCAGTATCAATCCGGCTCCGCGCCGCTGATGCAATCGCTGGCCGGCAGCGGTTATCAACGCACCAACGTGCTGGAAAAATTTTTCTTCCTCACGCGCCAGAACACGACGTGGACGGGCGTCGGTTACGTGGTGGACACGACCAATGCAAACCCCATCAACCCGCTTTACCGTTTTTCCATGACGACCAATGTGCTGGCCGCCGCCGGTCCCGCAGCGCTTTACAAGGCTTTTACGAACGCCGTCTTCCTTGCCGCCTGGACCAACACCAGCATCATGAGCCATTTGGTGGATGGCGTGGTGGATTTGCGCGTGCGCGCCTATGACACTAACGGCTATTGGATGACAAACGGCTATCCGTTCGGATACACACACATCGCCAGAAACGCCCAGTTTTCCACGCCGGCGCTGGGCGAGGTTGGATTTTACATGTTCAGCAACACGCTGCCCGCGTCCGTGGAAATCCAATTGGGTTTGCTCGAAGACCGCCCGTTGCAACGTGCCCAGTCGTTGCCCGACGTGACGCCGGTTTGGGCCAGGTCCAATTATCTGGCGCAACAGTCCGGCAAGGTACACTTGTTCCGCCAGCGCATCCCGATTCGCAGCGTTGACCCCACGGCCTATCAATGAAATGAAAGTCAAACCAACATTCAACATTCAACATTCAACGTCCAACATTCAATGGCCGTGCCGACCGAATGATCCGATGTTCGGCGTTCAGTGTTCGATGTTGAATGTTGAATGTTTCCGTCCTTCTTGTCACCCGTCACTCGCCTGCCGCGCCGTAGCTTCCGAGCGAAGGCTGGCCACTCGCCACTCGCAACGCGGCGTTGCGTTGATCATCACGCTGATTTTGCTGTCCGTGGTGACGTTCATGGCCATCGCGTTTCTGGCCCTCAGCCGCCGGGAACGCAGCGCCGTCGCCACCGTCACCGACACGGCCAGCGCGCGGCTGGCCGCCGATGCCGCGCTGGCCAACGCCGAGGCCCAGGTCATCGCCAACGTCCTGGCCACCACCAATCCCTACAACTTCAGCCTGCTCGTCTCGACGAATTTTATCAACCCGGTCGGTTTTACGAATGGTGGCTTGAACGATGTCAATTATTACGATCAGTTTGGGATTTTCCTTAACGGCAACAATTTTCTGCTAAACCTGGCCAACCTGTTTTACAGCCCGCGCCCGCCGGTTTTCATTCCCACCAACTCCGCCGGCGCGAATGATTTCCGCTTTTACCTCGACCTCAACCGCAACGGACGTTACGACACCAACGGCTGGGTGACCAATCTGGACAATAACCTTAATGGTCTTGGCACCGCCAATTTCCAGGTTGGCGACCCGGAATGGATTGGGGTTTTGGAGCGGCCGGACGCGCCTTACGGGCCGAACAACAAATTTATTGCGCGCTACGCCTTCATTGCCGTGCCCGTCGGCAACACGCTCGACTTGAACGCCATTCATAATCAGGCCCAACAAGGACTTCCGCGATTGTCGGGGACCAGTGTGAATCCTTCCCAGTCTTCCGGATATAATGACGTCTTCAACCGCAATCAAGGCGTCGGCTCGTGGGAAATCAATCTGGCCGCCTTTCTGGCGGATTTGAACACAAATCAATGGGGACAAGTCATCGGCACACTTGCCAACGGAAATAATATTTTTTACTATTATCAATATGGCAGCATTTCCCCGGTCAACAACCAAGGCCATGCCTTTGACGATGCCCGCGCGCTTTTGGCTTACCGCTACACTAATAATTTAAACTCTCTCAAATTCATCGGCGGAACGCCTGCTGGTAACGCCTTCATCAACGATATTTGGTATATTGACGCCTTCTCGTATGGCGGCAACTCGTTGATGACCGGTTTTCAATTGACCAACACTTATAATTTTGCCCTGATCAGCGTCCCAGTTCCATGGGTTGGCGCCGATAACACGAACCATTTCTTCAGCCACCAGGATTTGTTTGACCCCGCAAAGACTGAACTGGGCGCCACGACACCGGGCTTTGTCGAGCGCCTGCAACAGGCCGGCACGAATGTTTCCACCTACGACCGCTACACGTTTTACCGGATGCTCTCGCAACTCGGCACCGACACCGCGCCGGA
The DNA here is from genome assembly GCA_049692125.1 of Verrucomicrobiia bacterium. Taxonomy (GTDB): domain Bacteria; phylum Verrucomicrobiota; class Verrucomicrobiia; order Limisphaerales; family UBA11358; genus UBA11358. The sequence goes on from JBAVOO010000020.1 coordinate 79,999, forward strand.
GTCGGGCAAGATGAACCTCAATTACGACAATCTTGATCCGGGGTTAAACGGGTTTTTGAACACCAATGGCATCGCCAGTGCGACCAACTTCATCCCCTGGACGCCGCTGGGCTTTTTCACCAACGCCGCCGACCGGCTGTTGCGCGCCTACACCACCCAGTGGCGCAACAGCAATCCGACCAACTTTGCCACCACGTTCTACACGGTTACCAACTTCAATTTTATCAACGCGGACCAATGGAGCAACTATCCCGCCTTTGGCATCGGGCACATTCCGGTTTTGGTGAGCAACCAGTTCGTCTATTCGTCCGCCGTGAACCGCTTGCTCCAGCTCGCCGCCAACATTTACGACGCTACGACGACCACCAATTATCCATCCGTCTTCCGCCCGACTTTTTTGGTCATCAACGAAAATGGCTATAATGATGTTTACATTAACGGCTATCAACAAGTCTCGGGGTTGTCGGGAACGAGCGATTCTCGACTTGGTTTGCCGGTGGATGTTACCGGCCTGCTGCTGGGGGCAAGTACCAACACTTACCCCAACGGTGTGAACGTCTATGGCGTGCCGTGGATTATTGGCGCGAAGAAGGGCTTCCCGAATTTCAACAAGTTTGGGATGCAAAACGTCGTGCAAATCGAGCGCCAATTACAAATTGCGCGTAAAACGATACCAACGAAATCAGTGTCAGACCTCCTTTTCACCAATCAATTATATATATTCAACATCAGCAACTCGATTGGCATTGAATGTTGGAATTCGTATAGCAACGCGTATGTAAATTTAAATCCAAATGGGCTGCAGATTTGGGTCCGGGACACTCTCTCGATGCAAATAACCAATGATGCCGGGGGCTTCGCCTCCGGTTTCTTTTATCTACAATTAAACACCAACATCACCGTAACTTCCTGGCCGGGTTCCGCGTGGAATACGGCCGTGTTTAACAGTCAGCCAGCCACAAATTCATTTATCGTCCCGATCAACCCCACGTCCGTGTTGCTGACCAACAGTGATTTTTATTTTGGCGGCAGTCCGCCGGGGGTGCAGGCGGGATTCTGGCCTGTCGGCCTCAATTATGGTTGGGAAACGAATAAACACGATTTCCAATTTCCGCAGTTTGGTTTGCTGACGACGAATCGCTTGCAGGTGTTCATGCTGGATCAGGATGCCAGTCGCAATTATCACGTCATTGATTACGTGCAATTCGCCGGCCCGCAGAGCAGCCGCAATTTGAATGCGGAGATTCAAACCAATGTGGCGGCTTCGGGAGAGTACAATATGTGGAGCACGGCACTCGATGCAAACAACGTGCCTTATGGCATCGACAGCCAGATTAATGAGTCGGATCATGGCACGGCAGGCGACCCGGTTTGGGGCGGGGACACTCCGACCGTTGAAAAAGAGATCGATGGATTTGCCACGTTTATGGGGCTGACCGCGCCTTATACACAATGGACGAATGACCCCACGGTTGTAGCCATGCAGACCAATTACGTGATGCAGGTTCCCTTCCCGGCCATGGCCACGGCTTCCGATTATACTTCGTGGCAGGCGAACGATCCCCTGGTGCATTACCTGGCAAGCGACCTGACGTTTACTGGCACCGAGGCGAATAATGGCCCTACGACCGGCGTAAATCTTTGGACCAGCCTAACGGCGGCGCTGCCCCGGCCGAGTTTCAACGTGGTGAATGACCGTTACCAGCCGTGGGGGGCGAAAATGCTTCAGTACCCCAACACAGATGTAAACCCCGCCAAGCTTGCATTCAAAGACCCGTTGGTGCGCGGGTCGGATTATTGGGGTTTCCCGGCGAACAAATTCCCGACTGTCGGCTGGCTGGGGCGCGTGCATCGCGGCACGCCGTGGCAATCGGTTTATCTGAAAGCGTCCGACGTTTTAGGCGAAACCAACATTTTCGGCAATATCGGAACCAACACCTGGGTGCAGTGGACGGAAGACACGCAATTGACTTATGGCCAATACTTTGATGCCGCCAACACCGCGCCGGTGCAGGATCGGCTGTTGTTCGATTTGTTCACCACCGCCTTCAACGACAACGCCACGCGCGGGACGCTTTCGGTCAATCAAAATCATCTGGCCGCATGGTCGGCGTTGTTCAGCGGTGTGGTGGCGATTACCAACAACGCGCCCGATCTGCCACTTCGCAGCGTGCCGCAATATCAAAATCCTCCTCCCAGCAATTCGTGGATGATCATTCAGCCCGTCGGCCCCTACAATCCGGCTTCTCCGTTGGCGCAACAACCGTCAGTGGTGCAACTGGTGCAAGGCATCAACAACATGCGCGCCAACACCAACCTGTTTCCGTTGCAATCGTTTACGCACGTGGGTGACGTTCTGGCCACGCCGCAACTGACGGAACAATCACCGTTTCTGCATTTGTACAACGGAACTTTGAGCGACGGCGCTCAACTCACCAACGGCATCAGCGACGAGATGTATGAATGGCTGCCGCAACAGACGATGTCGCTGTTGCGTTGCGCCGGTTCGCCGCGCTATGTGATTTATTGTTACGGCCAGGCGCTCAAGCCTGCGCCGAATGGCATTTACACCGGCGGCGGCGCGTTCTTCGGCATGGTCACGAACTATCAAATCGTGTCGGAAATCGCCACCCGCGCCGTCGTGCGCTTTGGCAGCACGGTGACCAATGTTATTACCTATGCCTCCGATTTTTCGACCTACACCAACTGGTTTACCGTTCCTGTCGTGACGAACAACAATGCCGTCGTCGAGAGCTTTAACGTTTTGTCGCCGGATTGAAAGTGAAAGCGAAGATGGAAAATAGAAGATTGAGGATGGGGAGCACAGCCGCCTCGGCTGTGGCCATTGGCGCCCTCGCCGATGGCATTTCGGATGGTTTGCCAGCGTGTTTCAGAGTTCGGCGCGGGGGCGCGCCGAACGGCACCCGAGGCGGGTGCGCTCCCCAATTCTCTCGCATTGTGACGATTTTGTGAGATAATTGTTTGCCATTGGTTATGCGTTCGCGTCCGTTCATGTGGATTTTGTTGTTCCTGCTGTGCCTGAGCGGCGCGTGGCTCCTTTGGCGCCAGCACGTGAACCCGCAGACGAGGCCGTCCGCGCCCCCCAAAGCCGCCGCGCCGACCGCGGCGACGGTCCCGCCCGCCCCGGCCGCGTCGAAAATTTTAACCCCGGTTTATACGAATGCGGTGAAAAGCGATTTGGTTTTGGCGGGCACGAATAAATTCGCCTTCCGGCTGGCAAACACGGCCAAGACCATCGGGCAGTTGGCGGGCGACCGCCACGCGATTTTGCTGGAGAACGCGCTGATTGACACGGGCAGCCCGCTGACCTTTTCCATTCCGAAAAATTTGCAGTCGCCGGGCGATCCGGGCGCTTACATCGTGCAGGCGCGCGGGCCGATTGACAATGCGTTCCGGGCGATGCTGGCCGCAGCGGGCGCGCAAATCGTTTCCTATATTCCGAACGACGCCTACCTGGTGCGCGCCCCGGCGGGCGTGGCCAATGGGCTGGCGGGAAATCCGCTGACGCAGGCAGTGACACCCTACGAGCCGTATTACAAAATATCCTCGTCCATGCCCGTGACGGCCGGACAAAAATCATTTTCTTCCGCGCCAGTGAGAACCAACCGGGCGGCGGGGCCTTCGTTGCTGGTTTTGGCGATGAAACAGGCGGCGCTGCCGGCGGGAACGTATTTGACACTCGGTTTGTTCAACGACGGCGCGGCGGCGACGGTCGCGCAGATTGAGAAACTCGGCGGCCGGATTGTCGCGCGGGAAAAATCGCCGTTTGGTCCGGTGGTGCGCGTGCAGCCGCCGCAAAACTGGACGGCGCTGGCGACATTGCCCGGCGTGCAAATCGTCGAACCGTATCATCCGCGCATTCACGCCAACGACCTCAGCCGCGCGGCGGTGGGCGTGGCGGCGGACACGCAAGTTTCATCGAATTATCTCAATCTCTCCGGCTCGAACGTGCTGGTGCAAGTAAACGATTCGGGTATTGACGCCACACATCCCGATTTAATCAACCGCGTGTTTGGTTCTCCGACGGCGGACACTGACGGCCACGGCACGCACGTGGCCGGCACCATCGCGGGCAATGGTTCGATGTCAACAACGTTGACCAACGTCTCCGGTTCAATCATGCCGGCCACGAATTACCAGTTCCGGGGCATGGCGCCGCTGGCAACCTTGTTGTCCATGTATTGGAATGATTCGGACCAGGAGCTTCAGGAGGCGGCGGCGCTGGCGAACGCGCTCATTTCCAACAACAGTTGGAACAATGACGGCGACACCGCCTACGATCTGGCGGCGGCCAGTTACGACGCGGCGGTGCGCGATGCGCTGCCGGAAATGACCGGTTCGCAGCCGGTGTTGTTTGTGTTTTCGGCGGGCAACAACGGCGGCGGCAGCGACGATGGCACCGGTGGCAACGGGGACACGATTTTGTCGCCGGCCACGGCCAAGAATGTCATCACCGTCGGCGCGGTTGAGCAGTTTCGGAACATCACGAACCTGGTCACCGGCTACTATGGCAATACCAATCCGCAGGCGGTGTGGCAGGGGGAGACGAGCACGGGTTATTCCCCGTTTGGCAATTCGGTGAGCGCGCAAGTGCCCGGTTTTTCGAGCCGCGGCAACGTGGGCATCGGGACGGAAGGCACGTATGGGCGGTTCAAGCCGGACGTGGTCGCGCCGGGGACATTTGTCGTCTCGACGCGTTCGCAGCAATGGGATGAGCAGGCGTATTACAACCCGACGAATTATGACTACTACTTCTTGTCCAATGAAATCGTCACCCCCAATTCGTTGAATCTTTTCAACATTTCCGTCCCCCCCAATGCCGTCGGCGTGATCATTACCATCGGAACCAACATCAATTCGCCGTTTCCGTTCCCGACGAACCTGCCGATTTATGTAAGACAGGCGGATTTTCCGACCACCAACACATACGATTTCTCCACCACCTACAACGAGGTTTCCATTCCGCCGGATGGCGGTGGGACTTATCTGCAAAACATTCTGAACAGCGGATTTTACTACGGAATCGGGAACACCAACAATTTTACGGTCAATTACGACCTGACCACGCTGGTCATCATAACGAATGAACTCGGAAATTATTTTGAGGTGTTGAGCAATCTGAACGACTCACTGGACGGAGACATTCCTCCGCATTACTACCGCTACGAAACCGGGACGAGCATGGCGGCGGCGGACGTGTCGGGCGTGCTGGCATTGATGGAGGATTATTTTACGAATCAACTGGCCCTCACGCCCAGCCCGGCGTTGCTCAAGGCGATGCTGATCAACGGTTCGCGCGTGACGGGCAATAACAATTTTGCCGTCACCAATTCGATCAATTTCCAGGGCTGGGGCTTGATCGCCCTGCCGAATTCGCTGCCGCCGGGAATGACGACGAACGTGAACAATGCAACGGGCGAGTCCATGCTGTTTCTGGATCAAAGCCCGACCAACGCGCTGGCGACGGGCGACAGCCACACCTACATGGTGACGCTTGCCACCAACAACTACGCGCAATATCTGCCCTTGCAAGTGACACTGGTTTGGACGGACCCGCCGGGCGACCCGGTCGCCGCCATCAAACTGGTCAACAATCTCGACCTGGTGGTGACGAATTTCGACGACCCGGCAAACCCGATTGTTTTTTATGGCAACGACATTGCGGGGGACAGCACTTACAACACGCCGGAGAACGCCACCAATGCGCCGAATTTGGATTTCATCAACAACGTTGAAAACGTGTTTGTTTCGCCGCTGCTGGGCGTGAATTATTCCATCACCGTCATTGGGCGGGGTGTGAACGTGAACGCCGTCACCGCCCAGACCAACAACGTGGTGCAGGATTACGCGCTGGTCATTGCCTGCGGCGAAGGCGAAGTGACGAACGCCTTTACGGTGACGGACAGCGGGATTTTTTCCAACCCCACAGGCGACCAGGACATCACGTTCGTGACCACGACCAACCAGCCGTTGCTCAATCAAATCGTCGGCGCGAGTTCGCCGCTGCTCGGCACGAACAGCCTCCCGGTCGGGACCAATACGATTTGGGGAAGCAATGGCGTCGTCACCCTCGGCATGACCAACCAGTGGCATTTCTACGTGGTCACCAACACCGGCGCGGCTGATTTCACCAACGCCGCGTTCATCACGTTCAACTCGGACACGCTGGCGATTCCGCGCATGGGCGTGTTTGCGGATTCGACGGCGGATTCGACGCGACCAGAGGCGGACATTGACCTTTACGTGGCCGGCCCAAACGATCCCAATGCCTCCAGCCTGACCAATCTCGATCCCATGGTCATTTCCAACTGCCTGGCCGGAGCCAACGGCGACGCCGCGTCGTTAAGCCTTGGCGGCACGGAATACGTCGTTTACACCAATTCCGCACCCGGTGATGTTTATTACATTGGGGTGTATTCGGAAGACCGGGAGGCGTCGGAATTTGACTTTATTCCCATCTTTACCAACATCCCCTTCACCCAGGCCGGGCCGAACGGTTCTCAAATCGTCAACGGGTTGAACGTGCCGGTCACCATTCCCGGCGGCAACAAGCCGCATCCGGGCCTCGCCTACGTTTTCGCCATTGCGCTGTCTCCCATGGAGATCAATCGCGTCGTGGTGACGAATGTGATCGCGCACCAAAACTTTGGCGACCTCATCGGCACGCTGGCGCACGGCAGCTCGTCCGGGACAGCGCAGTCCATTGTCTTGAACAACCACGATTTCCTCGCCAATCCGCCCGGACCTTACGCGCTTATTTATGACGACAGCGGACAGGGCGACATCGGCGGTTCGCAAGCGTCGGACGGGCCGGGCAGCCTGAACAGCTTCATCAGCCAGCAAGCCATCGGCGTGTGGATGTTGACCGAGGACGAAGATTCATCCTATTCGCATACCGGCAGCGTGCAGAATTTCACCATGATGATCGAGCCGCACCAGGACCTGACCAAGGGAGTGGGAGTCCTCGTTACCATCGCGCCGGGCGGCTGGTATTATACCTACATTGACGTGACGGCGGGATTCACCAACCTCAGCATTTTCGCAACGAACCTGCCGCCGGCTTCCATACCGCCGTTGCAGCTTTATCTGAACTACGATGTCCAACCGAATTTTACGAACTACCTTGAATTCGTTCTGCTGACGAATGGTGTGCCGCCGGGGAATTCCATTTCCTACGGCCCGCCGCTCCTGCCCGGCCGGTATTTCGTCGGCCTTTACAATCCCGACACCGTGTCGCACAACGCTTATTTGCTGGCCGTGCTTGGCGGTGCGGCGTCGGTCATCGCGCCGGTGGATTACACGACCAACGGGCCGCCGTTGCCGGATGACGCCGTGAGCAGTTCCACCATTTTCATTTCCAGCACGCAGCAAATCGCGTCGATAAATGTCGGCTTTGTCGTCGAACATCCGCGCATATCAGACCTGACCTTCACGCTGGTCAGCCCGACCGGCCAGCGCATACTGCTGATGGAAAACCGCGGGGGCACGACCACCAACGGCGCGGGGGACATCTTCATCACCACGAACTATTTTGCCCCCGTGACCGCCAATGGCGGCGGGGAACCGCAGACGAATTACCTCGATGTCGGAGAAACTTCCGGCTCGCTCACCATCAATTACGACATGTTCACGGTTCCCGACCAGATGACGGTGTATTATGGGACCAACAGCAGTGATTTTACCACGAACAATCCCAACAATGCTCTTTTTAATTCCGGCTTTGTCAGCTACACCGGGACGGCCACCGTCATCTTCGGTCCGGGAACCTCGACGTATGTGACCATCATCATGAACCAGTTCGGCAACCCTGCCGGCGCGGATGGCACCAGATGGACTTACACCGCCGGCGGCGTGCAGACGAATTACAATTATCTCACGTTCACGGAGGACACGAACCTGGCGACGATACCGATCAAGTTTGCCATACCGCCTTACACCCTGGCCGACTATGGCACCAATTACATCCTCTGCAACTTTGAACTGGCGACCAACGGGGATTACCTTGCGCCCACGAATGTTTTCGATGACCGGGGCGGCTGGAACCTGTTTTCAAACCAGGTCGTCATGGTGGGCACCAACCTGGTGATCCTGACCAACCGGGTGAGCGTGGTCGCCGATCCCGCCAATGCGGCGGACGGCAGCAATTTCCTGGCGCTGGCCAACGGCACGATTTCACGCCAGATTCCCATGACGCCGGGAAGGCAATTCTCACTCACCTATCTGTACCGCGGGCCGGGCATTGCCGGCTGGTGGCGCGGGGAGGGGAATGCCACCGACAGTTCCGATCCGGAAAACGACGGGAACAACGGTTCATTGATCGGGCGATTCAACTTCCCGGCGGGAGAGGTCGGGCAGGCCTTCGAATTTGAGGATGCCGGGGCGGAATTTGAATTTGCGGGCACCAACACCTATGTGCAAATCCGGCAGCCGCCCTTCCTCATCCAGATCAACACCAACAGCAACCCCGAGATCACCAATTCGGTCACGGTGCAGTCATCGGCTCTGGACGTCGGCACCGGCAGCGGGTTCACGGTTGAAGGCTGGATCAATCCGACCAATGTTTCGTTCCAGCAACCGTTGGTGGAATGGCTGGCCCGGGTGCCGGCCAACGGGTCGGACACCAACCTGGTCATCGAGGCGGGTCCGTTTTTGAACCCCGGCACCGGTAACTACTACTATTTGCTGGGCAGCACCAATTGGACGACGTCGGAAATCTGGGCGACCCAGTTGGGCGGACACCTGGCCACCATTGAAACGGCGAATGAGGAGAACTGGGTCTATGACACGTTCGCCAGTTATGGCGGCACCAACCGGAATTTGTGGATTGGGCTTACCAACAACCCGTCGAATCCCACCAACTTCGGCTGGTCCAGCGGACTGACCAATGTGGTTTACGCCAACTGGGCGGCCGGACAGCCCACCAATTGCAGCGGCAACGATATTTACACCGCCGTTCTGGGGCAGACCAATGCATTTCCCGGACTGTGGGTTTTGGAAAACAACAACGGCAACGACAACAATGGCGTGACGTGCGGCGTGCCGCCGACCAACCAGATTTACGGGGTGGTTGAGGTGGATGAAATCCAGACGAACGGCGTCCAGCTCTGGATTTCGATCACCAATTCGCCCGGCACGACGAACGTGCTCGTGAGCAGCAACGGCTGCCTTTACGCCAACCTGGTGGACATCACCAACGGCTCGCATGAAATCTTTTCGGCGCCCGGATTGGTCCAGAGCAATGTCTGGCAGCACGTGGCGCTCACCTACAGCACGAACTCGGGAGTGGCCAACCTTTATTACAACGGGACGAACGTGGCCACGACCAACCTGGGGGTCTTTGTCCCGAAGACCACCGGCGATGTTTTGCTGGGCCGGGACATGAGCCGGGCGACGAACAATTTTTACGGTGGGGAAATGGATGAAATGAGCATTTACCGGCGAGGCCTGTCCGCCTCCGAAATTGCCGCCATCTACAACGTTTCCGCCCTCTCCACCAATCGCAACATAGGCAAGTTTGATCCCAGCATCACGCCGGCGTTAAGCCTGGCCGAGGCGCAGGTGTCGTTCAACGGCTCGACCAATGTCCTCCTCGGCGCGAACACCAACTGGCAGAGTCAGAGTTTCTCGTTCATCGCCACCACCAACTCGCTGCCGCTGCAAATCACCGGGATGGAGCCGGGCATGCTGCTCGATTCGTTCAGTGTGGCCGAGGCGCCCCTGGGCAATTTGTATTATTTGCCGGAGCAGTCATTGGATTCCCTGATCGGCACCAGCGCCTACGGCACGTGGACACTGGAAATCTGGGACAACCGCACGGGAGCTTATATCACCAACAGCGATCAACTGATCAGTTGGCAGCTTCAAATCGTCCTGCAAACCAACACGCTGCCCGCCGTCGCATTGCCTCCCCAGGAAACCACCACGATCACCGTGCCGCCGGGCCTGATCGTCTATCTCACCGTGGCTGTGCCGATCTGGGCGAACTCGGCCACCAACCTCCTCGTTTCCGCCACTACGCCGGTGGACTTGCTCTTCAATCAAACGAACCCGCCGACCGGTTCCAATCCGAATGATTTCACCTTCCTGACCGGTAGCACGGGGGGCAGTTACGTGATGACCACCAACGGCACGCCGCCATTGCTGCCGGGTCAGAGCTATTACCTGGGCGTAAGAAACTCCGGCGCCCATGCGGTCACGGTGGTCGTGGAGGTGGATTATGACATCACCGCCCTGACCAACGGCGCTCCCTTCAGCGGCGTGCTGACGACCAACGTCACCGATGTGGAGCGGTACTTTGCCTTTGACGTGACCAGCAGCGCCTGCGAAGCCACGTTCCAGCTCCTGCAACTCAGCGGCAACGCGGACCTGGTCGTCTGCAAAGGAACGCCGCTGCCGACGTTGACCAGTTCCGACTACGGCAGTTTCAATACGGGCAATGCGGATCAGAACATCTACGTGTTGACGAATTCGTCCCCGGTGCCGTTGTCAGCCGGGCGCTGGTATCTGGGGGTGTTCCCGCTTGATCCCCGGCCAATCCAATATGCCATTCTGGCCAAGGAACTGGATACCAATCCGCCGCCGGCCATCATTACCCTGACCAATGGCGTGCCGTTCAACTTCACCGCCGGGCCGGGCGCGGCGCTGACGAATTTCTTCCTCTTCATCGTCACCAACACCCCGCCGTCCGTCCAGTTCGAGCTTTATAATTTGAGCGGCAACGGGGATTTGACGGTGCAGACCAATGCACCGCCGTTGGCGCCGCCGTTCTTCCAGACCAGCCAGCAGCCGGGCCGAAGCCCCGAGTTGATTTTCATGGCCACCAACAGCGCGCTGAGCGGCCTCACCAACAGCGCGCTGACCAACCTCAATGCGCAATGGTATCTGGGAGTGCCCAGCCACGAGATCACCAACATCAGCTTTACCATCCTCGCGGTGATCGGCACCAACGGTTACTTCCCGGCGTTTCCGGGGGCGGACGGCGCCGGGGGCGGCGCGGCGGGCGGCGGTGGCGCCCCCGCGGGCGGCGGGCATGGAACCAACGGCGCGGTTTATCACGTTTACAACCTGTATGATTCCGGGCCGGGCAGTTTGCGCGACGCCGTGAGCACCACCAACCGCACCGTGGTCTTTGACGTGTCGGGCACCATCAACCTGCTGTCGCCGCTGGTCATCACCAACTCCTATCTGACCCTCGCCGGCCAGACCGCGCCGGGCGGCTGCGGCATCACCGTTGCGGGCAACCTGACAATGGTGCAATCCGCGCACGACGTGATCATCCGCGACCTGCGTTTCCGTCCGGCCGGTGTAATGACATACCGGGGGGTTGCCTGGTCAGACGGTTTTGAAGGCGCGGCGACCGGGGATTACACCATCGGCCAGACCTTTGTGAACGGCTGGACCGTCATCACCAACCAGGTCACGGTGATCACGGACACCAATCTGGCCTATCAAGGCAGCAACCTGCTGGCGCTGGCCGAGGGCGTGATTTCGAACACCCTGCCCACCGTGGCGGGCCAGGCTTACAACCTGACGTTTGCCTATCGCGGGCCGGGCGCCGTGGGCCTTTGGCGCGGGGAGAACAACGCCAATGACAGCATTGATGGGAATAACCCGATCGCGGTAAACAACATCACCTATGTCTCCGGCGAAGTCGGCCAGGCCTTTCATTATGACGGCAGCACCAGCCTGATCACCATGCCGGCGAGCACCAGCCTGGCGGTTTCAAATCTGACCATTGATGCCTGGGTTTACTCAACTGATAGCCTCACGCCACGCCCTGTTGTTGAGTATGGTGGTGGCGGACAACTTTCTTCGATTGCTCTATGGATTAATACAACAGGAGGAGGGGGCACCTCTTCAGGCGGACTTCAAGCGTATGTCCGCACTCAAAACAGCGGTTATCTTCAAGTTGTGGATGCCAACCCGGTTGTCGCTCTGAACCAATGGACTCATCTGGCTTTTACCGTGAACGCCACAACTCTCAACGGCTTTCTGTATTGCAACGGGGTTCAGGTTGGATCCGCCGCCACGATACCCGTCGGAAGTCCCGTCGATCCGATAAATTTCGGTATCGCTCCCGTGAACATTGGTTATCGGGATGTGAACAGTCTTGATATTCTTGGTGGCTACCGGTTTTTGGGCAACTTGGATGAGGTCAGCATCTACAACCGCGCCCTCTCGGACTCGGAAATCCAGGCCATTTACAATCTCGGCAGCGCGGGCAAGTACAACCCCAGCGCGCCGTCCATCGCCCAGGGTCTGGCGGAGGCGCAGGTGACGTTGCCTGGCACCAATCAGCCCGTCTTCTTCGGCAACGACACCAACTGGCAGATTGCCACCATCACCTTTATTGCCACGAACAATGAAACCCCGCTGCTGGTGACCGGGCTGGAGCCGGGCATGTTGCTGGATGCGGTCAGCCTGACTCCCAATGCGGCGGCCAATGTCAATGCGGATGAGTCGCTGCAGTTCACCAATGTGGTGAATGTCATTGCCGATCACATCTCCACCGCCTGGAGCACGAATGACCTGGTGTCGGTGCTGGATTCGACCAATGTGACCGTGCAATGGTCCATCCTGGCCGATGGCCTTTACAGCACGAACACCACGAACAATCCGCAAGGCTGCGGCTCGGTGCTGCGTTACGGCTACGGCGCCTTGAGCTTCAACCACAATCTTTACGCCAACAATTACAGCGCCAATCCGTATCTGGACGACAACCTCAGCCTCGATTTCGTCAACAACGTCATCTACAACTGGGGCATCCACTCCGGTTACTCCGGCACCAATAATTTACTGACCAAACCCAACGGTTTCACCAACCAGTTAAATTATGTCTGCAACTACCTGATTGCCGGCGCCGACACCGCGTTTTACAGCACGAATGCCGCGCAGACCAACATTGCCTTCTGGGGCGGCACCACCAACACCTGGATTTACCAGACCAACAACTTCATTGACAGCGACACCAACGGCATTCTGAACGGGGCCGATACGGAGTGGAACATGTTCACCAATCTTTACACCCCCCTCGGCTGGCCGTTCCCGCTGCCGCCGGTGCCCACCGACGAGGCCTTCCTCGCGTATGAAAAGGTCCTGGATTTCGCCGGCGTATCGCTGTTCGCGCGCGACTGGGCGGACGCGGACATTGTCACCGGCGTCCGCACCCAGACCGGGAGGATCATCTCCACGCCGCCGTCGTCGGCACTGGTCAGCTGGTGGCCGGGAGAGGGGAATGCCAACGATATTGTCAGCACCAATAATGGCATCGCCTATGACATCACCTACACCAACGGCGAAGTCGGGCAGGCCTTTGTCTTCGACGGTTCCAGTTCCTTAATCCGGGTTCCGGCCAGTTCAAACCTGAATGTGGGATTGGGCAGCGGTTTCACCCTCGAAACCTGGGTCAACCCTGCATTATTTACATTGAATGACGGCGGCTATCTTCCGCTCCCCCTGTTTGAATGGAACTCGGGCAGCGGCAGCAGTGATGCTTCCGTCGGGGTTCAGTTTGTGATCGGTATTAATGCTACGCCGGGCAACCTGGGCGCCAATCTCGAGGATACCTCCGCTGGCTTCCACGTTATTACTTCGGCGACCAGCATCATGACCACCAACACCTTCCAGCAGGTGGCGCTGACTTATGACAAGACGACGGGCCTGGCGGTGCTCTATCGGAACGGCGTGGTGGTGGCAACCAACAATCTGGGCGTCTTTACCCCGCAAACCAGTTTTGATTTATACATGGGCCAGCGCGTGGCCGGTCCCTTCGCGCCGTTTTATTTCGCCGGGATGTTGGACGAGGCCAAACTTTACAACCGCGCGTTGTCATCCAATGAAATTGCCGCCATCTACTACGCAGAAAGCGGAGCGAAGAATCCGCTTTGTCCCGGCGCGCCGCCGCTGGATTCCGACCAGGACGGCATCCCGGATTATTGGGAAATCACCTTTGGCACCGATCCTTATGTGGCGAGCAACAATCAGCTCTCGACGAACGCCAACTACATTGGCTACACCGACCTGGAGGAATACCTGGGCTGGCTGGCCGGCCCGCACGCGCTCACGGTCACCAACACCCCGGTGGGTGTGGACCTTTACCGGCTGGCCGGCAACACGGGGAATCTGGCCTTCTTCGTCACCAACGCCGTCAACGGAACCGTGTATCTGACCAATGTCCTGGGTTCAGTGACCAACACCGGCCCCTTCAGCAACAGCATCGCCGTTTTCACGCCGGCAGTGAATTACAGCGGTTACGCGGCGTTTGACTTCTTCGTCACGAACAACGACACCGTCGCCTATTTCGGCCCCGTGACCGTGAGCGTCGTGGTCAGCGCCGTGCCGGTGATTTACAGCAGCATCGTCACGCTGACCAACCTGATTCCGTACATGGACCCCACCGGCACGAACGGCGTGGATTACTACCGCTACGATGTTTCGACCAACGCCACCGGGGTGATGTTCCAGGTGCTCAATCCGACCGGCCCCGTCGTGCTGCTGGCGCGTTATGGCCTGCCGCTGCCGCGGCTCGGAAGCTACGATTACATCAGCGCAAACGGCGGCACCAGCAACCAGTTGATCCTCGTCTGGACCAATTCCACGCCGGTGCCATTGACCAGTGGCTGGTGGTATCTGGCGGTTTCCAACGCGTCGGGCGGTCTGGTGAGTTACACCATGCTGGTGACCGAGCTTACGAATACTGCGCCCACGCCGCCGATATTGCCGTCCGTTACCGACCAGACCATCGTCGGCGGGACGACGCTCCTAGTGACCAATACCGCCACGGACACCAACGCGGGCGCGGTGCTGGTTTATACGCTGGTCAATCCGCCGGATTGGGCCACCATTGATGGCAACGGCATCATTACCCTGGCGCCAGCCACCAATAATGCCCCCACCAACGCGGTCATCACCACGATCGTCACCGACACCTTCACGGCCCTCAGCGCGAGCAACAGTTTCATCGTCGTGGTGGTCACCACCAACGGCCTGCCGGCGTTCCCCGGCGCGGAAGGCGCGGGCGGTTTTGCCATCGGCGGCCGCGGCGGCGATGTCTATCACGTCGTCAATCTCAATGATTCCGGGCCGGGCAGTTTGCGCTACGGCATCCAGACGACCGCGGGCAGCCGGACCATTGTCTTTGACGTTTCCGGCACCATCAACCTGCTTTCCAAGCTCAACATCAACAAACCCTATCTCACCATCGCCGGCCAGACGGCGCCGGGCGACGGCATCGCCATCGAGGGTTGGGTGACCTCCGTGGAAGACACCCATGACGTGCAGGTGCGCTTCCTGCGCTGCCGGCCGGGCGACATCAATTCTCCCACTTTCCAGGATGATTCATTTCATTTTGTTGATGTGACGAACTCGATTGCCGACCACCTTTCCGCGTCGTGGAGCATTGACGAGGTGTTGTCCACCACCCTTTCAACCAACATCACAGTGCAATGGTGCATGATTGCCGAGCCGCTCAACCATTCCGCCCATTACATGGACAGCGGCGCCCCCGGCTTCCAGGCGCACGGCTATGGTTCGCTGATCCGTTACGGCTACGGCGCGGTGAGCTATCATCACAACCTCTACGCGGACAACTACAGCCGCAACCCGCGGCCCGGCGACAACCTCCAGTTGGATTTCATCAACAACGTGGTCTTCAACTGGGGCATTTTTGCCGGTTATAACGAGGATGACAGCGCCTACAACCCCGGCGGTTACACCAACTTCCTCAACTGCATCGGCAATTATTACATCGCCGGCAGCAACACCACGGCCAACCCCAACATTGCCTTCCAATCCGGCGTGCCCGATCCCACTTTCACGCAGATTTACCAGTCCGGAAACCTCATTGACAACAATCCCTACGGTCCGCTCAACGGCGTCAACACGGGCTGGGGCATGTTCAGCGGCTTTTATACGCCGCTGGGAAGCCAGCTCGTCCTGCCGGAAACCCCGGTCACCATCACCAACGCTCCGCAGGCGTACGAACAGGTGCTGGCCTTTGCCGGCGCCTCGGTCGCGGGCGCCTCGTCATCGGGCACCTCCCTGGCGCGCGACACGGTGGACACGAACATCGTCACCGGTGTCCGCTACAAGAGCGGCCAGATCATTGACTTCATCAGCTCGACCAGCTTCCCGGGCGTTTACCTCCAAACCAACTTCGGAGTGACCTGCTCCGGCTATGCGGGCGCGGCCACGTATTGGACTTCCCAGGGATTTACAAACTTTGTCGGCGCCAATCCCTGGCCGCAGCTCAATCCCGCCCCGCTGCCGGTGGACACCGACCAGGACGGCATGCCCGATTATTGGGAAATCACCCTCGGCATGAATCCGTTGGTGCCGAACAACAACCACCCCAACCCGGACGGTTACACGGACCTGGAACATTACCTCAACTGGCTGGCCGCCCCGCATGCGTTGACCGTCACCAACACGCCGGTGGCCGTGGACCTTTATGCCGTCGCCGGCCGGAGCGGCAACCTGGGCTTCAGCGTGGCGAACGGCACGAACGGCACCGTGACCCTGACCAACACCATCGCCACGTTCACGCCGGCGAATAATTATTCCGGCTTCGCCTCCTTCAGCTTCACCGTCACGAACCAGGATACCGCCAACAGTTTCGGCCCGGTGACGGTCAGCGTCATGGTCAGCGCGGTCAACATCGTCACGACCGGCGGCCTCACCCCCCTCACCAACGGCGTGCCGCAGACGAACTCCCTTCCGGCCGGCGGCTTCACCTACTACGCGGTCACGGTGCCGACCAATGCGGATTTCGCGACCAACCTCCTGCTCTTCGCCACAGCGCCGGTGAATGTGTGGTTCGACACCAATTTCCCGCCCGCGACCAACCTGCTGTTGTTGCCGGACGTCGCGTATCCGGCCGGAACGAATGGTTCCGCCGTATTGAGCACCAACACCGCGCCGCCGCTGGCGGCCGGCTCGACTTATTATCTGGGCGTGCAAAACACCAACAGTTTCACGGTGACGTTTGCGCTGGAAGTTGATTTTCATTTATTGACTTCGACCAACGTGCCGGCGTCAACCAACATTTTCATTTCCAGCATCACTCCCACCAATATCGGCGGAAAGTTCGGCTTCCTGCTTCAGTGGAGCGGGCCGACGAATTATCAATATGAGGTTCAGTGGACGACCAATCTCGCGCCGGCGGTGTGGAACACGGTCCTGAACCCGGTCATCAACGTCGTCGTGACCCCAACCAATGGACAATACAGTTTCTTTGACGACGGCACTCTGACCGGCGGGTTTGGCCCCATGAAATTCTACCGGGTACTGGGCGGCCTGAATCTGGGGCCGATCACCGGTTCGGGGCCCGCCACCAACACCGTCCTGGCCGGGGCCATGTCGCAGGCGGTGGTGGCCGTGCCGGCCAACGCCATCCTGGCGAGCAATGTGCTGCTATCCGCCACCGGCCCGTTGAACGTGTGGTTCAACCAGACCAATCCGCCCATCGGCAACACCAACGCGGGCGATTTCCTGATGCTGTCCGCCGCTACCTCCGGCGCCTTCGTGCTCACGAGCAATTCCGTGCCGCCGCTCGTGCCGGGCACGAATTATTACCTCGGCTTCCAAAACCCGGGCGCCGGCAACGTCACGTTCGTCTTTCAGGTGGCGTTCGGTTTCGCCCCGACCAACGCGGTGTCCAATTTCAGCATCACCGCGACCAACGGCGGCATCTGGCTCAAGTGGAACGGCCTGACGAATTATCAGTATCAGGTGCAGTGGACGACCAATCTCGCGCCGCCGGCGGCGTGGAATACGATTTCCAACATCGTCCTGACCTCAACCACCGGAGTCTTCACCTTCTTCGATGACGGCTCATTGACGGGCGGGTTCGGCCCCATGAAATTTTACCGGCTCATCGCCTGGCCGTTTATGACGCCGATACCGCAAACGCTGTCCATTTCCAGCGTCACCGTCACCAACATTGCCGGGACCAATGACCTGGTGCTCCGGTGGAGCGCGCCGACGAATTATCAGTATGGAATTCAATGGACGACCAATGTCTCGCTGCCCTTCAGCAATTGGTCCATCATTGCCACTCCGCTTTTCACCCTGACCAATGGCGTCTATACCTTCGTTGACAATGGCCAGACCGGCCCGCCGGCCAGCGCGAAGTTTTTCCGGCTCCTTGAGAATCCGTGATGGCGCAAGAGACGATTTCCCGGTTGCGCCCGGCGCTCCCAGGTCGTGTGTGATGGCTGTGAAAAAAATACATTTAGTGATTGCAGTCGCAGGAGCAATGGCGCTGTCCGCCATGCCCGTTGAGACTTACGCCCAGCTTTTAGCTGGCACCGGCGGGTCTGGAGGAGGCATGGTCTACGCCTATCAGGGCGGGACGAACTGGACTGCCATCTCGCCCTCGCTGGGCAGTGCCGTTCTGGACATTATCGAGTTCAAGGGGACACTGTACGCCGCCACGATGTCCTACAGCCTCGGTGGCGAGGTGTGGCGATACGATGGCGGCACTTCATGGACGGTTGTTGGAGACAACATGGACAACGAAGTCTGTGCCCTGGAAATTTACAACGGTCAGCTCTATGCCGGCACGGCTGAGAACGGCGGTAACTTGTATCTCTACAACGGCACCAACTTCGTTTATGTAGGTGCCGTGGCAAACTTCTCTGGAATCCGGGCAATGCACAGCTCGTCGTATGGCTATCTCCAGCTCGGTGAAATTGATAGCGATATGTTCGGACGTTATGATGGAAACAATTTCTACTACGATACTAATTTTGCCAAAAGTTGCATCGTTAACTTCGCCGAGTACAACAACAAGTTATATGCTGCGGGGGAAGAGCCGGCTGACCTCTTTGGTTCCACCAATGGCATCAACTGGTCGTTGGTTCTCAGCTATAACAGCGCTTACGCATTATGGGGAATGGAGCCATTCCAAGGCCAGTTGTACCTTGGCTACAGCGATGGGACGTTGGCATACATAGACTCTTCAGAAGCCTGGCACAGTGTCTTGACCGTCTCCGATAGCATCATCTCAATGGTTGCCGGCGGGAACACCATGCTTTACTTCGGTACCGGGGCAGGGGCGGTAGGGGTGGCCACCGGCTCCGGACCCGGGTATGTTTACGCCTACACAGGAAATGGCGCAACTGACGCTACGCTGATCTCTGGTCCTCTGGGGACTGGCGTTCAGTGCCTGTACTACCCACCCGACCCTTTGCTCATAACACCGGTCGCAGGCTTTGATGCGTCGGTATATGTTGGCGGGCCCTTCAGCATAACGAATGAGACCTTCACTTTGACCAACACTGGGACAAATTCACTGGACTGGTCCCTCACCAACACTTCAAGCTGGCTCGATGCCTCGCCCGGCGGCGGCACACTGCCGGTCGGCGGAACAACCAACGTAACCGTGAGTTTGAATTCCAATGCCTACTCCCTGACATCAGGGATTTATACTGTGACTGTATGGTTTGCCGATCTGAATGACGGTGTTGTGCAAAGCCGCCAGTTCACTTTGACCGTGATCGGCCCGCCAGTCATCACATGCCCCGGCAACATCACCGTAACGACCACGAATTCAGGCGGGGCGGTGGTCAATTATAGCGTGACGGTCAGTGGCGGCTGTCCGCCGATTACGACCAACTGTGTGCCGCCCAGCGGGAGCGTGTTCCCGATCGGCGCCACCACCGTCAATTGCAGCGCCACGGACTCCTGCGGCCAGTCCAACAATTGCAGCTTCACGGTGACGGTATCGCCGCCGCCGCCGTTGAGCATCACATGCCCCGGCAACATCACCGTAACGACCACGAATTCAGGCGGGGCGGTGGTCAATTATAACGTGACGGTCAGTGACGGCTGTCCGCCGATTACGACCAACTGTGTGCCGCCCAGCGGGAGCGTGTTCCCGATCGGCGCCACCACCGTCAATTGCAGTGCCACGGACTCCTGCGGCCAGTCCAACAGTTGCAGCTTCACGGTGACGGTATTGCCGCTGCTGAGCATTACATGCCCCGGCAACATCACCGTAACGACCACGAATCCAGACGGGGCGGTGGTCAATTATACCGTGACGGTCAGCGGCGGCTGTCCGCCGATTACGACCAACTGTGTGCCGCCCAGCGGGAGCGTGTTCCCGATCGGCACCACCACCGTCAATTGCAGCGCCACGGACTCCTGCGGCCAGTCGGCCAGTTGCAGCTTCACGGTCGGAGTTGACGCTCTGCTAATCACACCGGGAACAGGCCTTACTGCTGCGTCGGGATGTGTTGGCGGACCGTTCAGCATAACCAATGAGACTTTCTCGTTAACCAACATAGGGACAGCACCACTAAATTGGTCCCTCGCCAACACCTCATTGTGGCTTGATGCCTCACCCAGCGGGGGCGAATTAACACCTGGCGGAGGTGCCGATACCGTGACTGTGAGTCTGAATTCCAACGCCTACTCTCTGACACAAGGGAATTATAGTGCGACTGTATGGTTTACCAATCTGAGCGGCGGTGTTGGGCAAAGTCGCCAGTTCAGTTTGACCATCGGTCTGCCCATTATCACGGCAGAACCGACCAACCAGACAGTCATGGCGGGAGGCACGGCGACGTTCAGCGTCACAGTTTCGGCCACCTGCCCATCCACCGACAATACCAACCAATCCACTTACCAATGGCAGTTGAATGGCACCAATTTGCTGAACGGCATCATTACCACCGCGGCAGGCAATGGCATTAACGGATATTCGGGCGACTATGGCCAGGCCACCAATGCCAGCCTGAGTTTGTCCGCGGATGCAGATCCTTTTGCTCCAAGTGGTGTGGCCTTGGACGCTTCCGGCAACCTGTTCATTGCGGACGTGGACAACGGCCGCGTCCGCAAAGTGGACAACAACGGCATCATTACCACCGTGGCGGGCGGCGGTCACTACGGCCTCGGCGACGGGGGCGCGGCCACCAATGCCAGCCTGGTTCAGCCTTCCGGTGTGGCTGTGGACGCCTCCGGCAACCTGTTCATTGCGGACACATGGAACAACCGCATCCGCGAAGTGGACCCCGACGGCATCATTACCACCGTGGCAGGCAATGGCAGTTTGAATTATTCCGGCGACGGCGGCCAGGCCACCAGTGCCAGCCTGGCTGGCCCTTCCGGTGTGGCTGTGGACGCCTCCGGCAACCTGTTCATTGCGGACACAGGCAACTTTCGCATCCGGGAGGTGTTGTTGTTTGCCAGTCAGTCCACCCTTACGCTGTGCAACATCACCACGAACAATGCGGGCAATTACACCGTCATCATCACCAATTTTTACGGCAGTGTGACCAGCAGTGTGGCCTCCCTGATGGTGAGGGCTGAAGACCTGCAAATCACACCGGCAACAGGTTTTACCGCGTCGGGATATGTTGGCGGGCCCTTCAGCATAACGAACGAGAGTTTCTCTTTGACCAACACTGGGACAAATTCACTAAACTGGACTCTCGTCAACACTTCAGTTTGGCTCAACGCCTCGCCTGGCGGCGGCACACTGCCGGTCGGCGGAACAACCAACGTAACCGTGAGTCTGAATTCCAACAACTACCCGCTGACATCAGGGATTTATACTGCGACTGTATGGTTTACCAATCTGAACGACAAGGTTGGGCAAAGCTGCCAGTTCATCTTGATTGTAACTGTTGTCCCGAATATTGCCATACAAAAGGCGACGCCCGGTATGCGTATCTTTGCGAAAAGCACCGTCTCATATACCCGTGATGAAGTTGGCACATTCAACCCGTATGTATCGTGGTATGGTGGCCCGTTCCCGGTAAGCTATTCCTTCACCCTCGCAAACATGCCTCCGTTGTCTGCTGCCATGCAGGAACAAATATTCCTGATACCGGTGAATTCTTTGCCGTATGCTCCTTACAATAACCCCTTTGCGGATTATGATGCAACAAATTGCTTTGGTTTGCTCATCAATGCCACTGCATCAAATTATAGCGCAACAGTCACATATAAAGTTAATGCCCCGAACGCGGCTCTTCCAATTGCAGCTAACAATCTGGTTACCAACTACGGATCTTCAACGTCCACTGGCTCGGCGACGGGCAATGGGACATGGACTTTGACATTTACCAGCGACACGACAGGCTGGGTTACGGGACCCGGACTTTCGCCTGTGAACTTCAACATCCCCGCAGGTGTTTCGGCGCAATTTGCCAATCCGTTGGTTGCTTGTTTTGGGATTCAACCCAATTCGGCGATTGGCATTGGTCAATATGTTGACTTCCTTAACATCACAATCACCAACGGCTACGGTTTTGTGCTCAATGACAACTTTGCATCGGGAATGGGAAATTGGACTGTTCTGGGTGGTGATGCGGGTGGTGTTTGGGATGTGACACCTGATTCTGCTTATTGGCTCAATTGGATAAATTCCGCGGGATATGATGTGGAGGTCAATTCCGATCTAACGGCTGCTAATAATTGGATTAATCCTGCATTTTATGATGGGAACCCAACGGGGTATCCGGGCATGGGCTACGATAACGGCTTGCTTACCGAAACATGGGAAGGTACAAAAATATGGACGTTAATCTCGACGAATGATTGGCTGGGTGGAGCAACAAGAGCATTCTTCCGGTTGAGCAATAGTCCAATATATTAATGTATAAGGGGTCGCTTGAAGGGGTCGGTTCTTACATGAAGGGGTCGGTTCTTACAATTGACAATCCTTGTCGGCTTGGTTAATTATCGATTGTTTTTGGGATGAACTGACCGTTATGCCGAGACCACTGCGAGTTGAGTTTGCGGGAGCCATCTACCATTTGATGAGCCGGGGAGATCGGCGTGAACCGATCTTCCTTGATGACGAAGATCGCAAGACTTTCCTCCGCACCTTGGGCGAGGTCTGCGAAAAGACCGGCTGGCAGGTCCACGCCTATTGCCTGATGGGAAATCACTTTCACCTCGTGGCCGAGACGCCGCAGCCAAATCTGGTGGCGGGCATGAAATGGTTCCTCGGCACTTACACCGGACGGTTCAATCGCCGGCATCAGTTCTTCGGGCATCTGTTCAGCGGACGCTACAAGTCGTTGGTCGTTGACGAGCGCACGCCGGGCTATCTGCGAACTGCTTGCGATTACGTGCATCTGAATCCGGTGCGGGCAGGGTTGGTGCAGGCAGACGCCCCATTGTCAGCTTATCCGTGGAGCAGCTTTCCGCTCTATGTGTCCGTGAGACGCCGTCCGCCCTGGTTGCGCGTGGATCGCTTGCTGGGCGAGCACGGAATTCAGGAGGACTCTGCCAAGGGTCGTATCGAGTTCCAGCGCCGGATGGAACAGTGCCGCAGCGAAGGCGAATCGCCGGAGATGCTGGCCTCCCTGCGCCGGGGATGGCGTTTGGGCGCGGCGGATTTTCTCCAGCGCCTGACGGAGAAGCTCGGGCGTCGCGGCCAACGACATGAACTGGCTCGTGAGCGGCGCGAGACGGACACGGAGCGTGCCGACCAGATCGTCCGGCAAGGTCTGCAAGAAGTGGGATGGTCTGAAGCGGATTTGGACCGTCACCCGAAAGGCCATCCTCACAAGGTCGCCCTTGCACACAAGCTCCGACGCGAAACCCCGATGACGCGCGACTGGATTGCCAAGCGATTGCACATCGGCAGTGCCAGTTACGTGTCGCACCTGCTGGCGAGGCCGTGAACGAGGTTCGCTGACTCCTTTATGCGAGCGTGGTGATTGTCAATTGTAAGAACCGACCCCTATTCGATGTAAATAATGCACATCTTTAGTTGACTTTATCTTGGATGGGCGTAAAAACGGCGCTGTAAGTGTAAGAACAAGGTGTCATCCAAAGGAGACAAGGAGACAAACTAAATCTGGATTTATTACGAAAACTAAATTCCACTCCCTGTGCATCGTGCCGGCGTGTCTCGCTGGCGTTCATCGAGTCGCCGCGCAAGGCCGTGTCACTTAATGTAGAAAACCTTGGAAATATTAAACCCCATGAAAAATCCCATTAAATACATTTTTTCGCTGTTGACCCTGGCAGTGCTGGCGTTCGGGCCGCCGGCGGCGCGCGCGGACACGCTCTATGCGACGGCGAACAACGGCCTATACCAGTTCAACACGGCGGTCAGCCCGGCGAGCCAGAGCACCGTCACCAACATCTTCGGCTCCGTAACCACGGTCGTGGCCGTGGACAGCCACGGCAACGTATTTTTTGCGACAGACGGGAACTTTAGCACCGACTTTGGCGACATTTACGAGATCACCACCAATGGACTGATGCAAGAGGTTGCCACCGGTTTGTATCAGCCCCAAAGCCTCGCGTTTGATAGCCAGGGCAACCTGTTTGAATTGGATAATTATTCTGATTCCGGCCAGAATATCAACGAGTTCGTCAACACCGGCGGCGTTCTGTCGTCCACCCCAGTCGTCTTTGCCAGCGGCGCGGACGTTATTGGTCCGGGATACCCGCTGAATGGACTGGCTTTTGACAGCACGGGGGATCTGTTCGTGGCCTCGTATTATGGCACCTACGAGTTCACCAGCACGGCCGGGACATTGTCCTCTGTGGCGACGCTTTTTTCCTATGACGGCAGCTATGGTCTGGCCTTCGACAGCAGCGGCGACCTGTTTGTGGGATACTACGGCATTGTCGAATATGTCAATGCGGCTGGAACGCTCTCATCCACGCCAATGACCGTTTACAACGGCGGGTATGCCTACAATATGGCCTTTGACAGCCAGGGCAACCTGTTCGTTTCGGACCTCGCCACCGGCGATGGCAACATTTACGAGTTCACCAATAATGGCGGCACGTTGTCGTCCACACCCGTCACCGTTGCCAGCGGCTTATACGCGGGCGGTCTGGCTTTTCTGCCCGTCGCGCCGCCGCCCAAGTTGTATGTGCCCTATTTGTTCGTGGCCGGCAATAAATCCATTTATGCGTTCAATCCCGCCTTTGGCAGCGGAAGCCAAAGCACCATCGCGAGCGGTTTGTCCTTTGAGCCGGCGGGCATGGCCGTGGACAGCCAGGGCAACCTGTTCGCGTCGGACGGGGTCAGCACCATTTACAAAATCCCAGCAAACGGAGTTCCGGTTGCTTTCGCCACCGGCTTGAGTGAACCCCTGGGACTGGCCTTTGACACGAACGGCGATTTGTTTGAAGCGGATAGTGGCAGCTACAATATTTACGAGTTCACCAACAACGCGGGAACCTTGTCCACCACTCCGACCCTGTTCTACAGCATTTACGGCGTGGTTGAGAGCCTGGCTTTTGACAGCCACGGCGACCTGCTTCTGGCGGATCTTAGTTATGAGGAAGTCATTGAGTTCCCCAACATAGCGGGAACGCTCTACCCATACGCGCAAGCCCCATTTGGATCTCTGGGCTTCGCGAACAGTCTGGCCGTTGATGCCAACGGTGACCTGTTCGTGGGATATGCCGACGGTGACTACGAAGAGCCACCCTACAATGGGGTCATTCTTGAGTATGTTAATAATAATTCCGCCAAGTGGTATAATGGCGGCGTTCTGTCAACCACACCCATCACCATTGCCACCGCCAATGTCGCGGGCCTGGCCTGCGATCCCAACGGCAACCTATACGAAGTGGATGGTGACGACGGAAATGTGTATGAATTCACCAATAACGCGGGTATCCCGTCGCACAACCGGACTCTTTATGCCAGCGGCCTGGGGGCCACTTGTGAAGCCATTAATCTCGGCGTGCAAACAAACGCCGCCCCGCAGCCCAATTTGTATGTGATCGAAAGCGACGGTCCCATTTACAGTTTCAACACGACGAATGGCGCTGCGACCCAGGCGCTCTTTCGAGGCGGGGTCAACGGCAACTCCTACGGCAACCTGGCCTTTGACAACCCCGGCGACCTGTTCATATCCGATTATTACTACCTTTATGAGGTCACCAATAATGCCGGAACTTTGTCGGCCTCGAATCAAATTCCCATAAATGAAGAGGGAGTTTCCTTTGGCTGCGGCGGTGGCGTGGCTTTCGACTACAGTGGCAATTTATTCGTGGGCGACTACATGTATCCGGGCATCAACAAGTTAACCCCCACCGGCACGCCCGGGGTCTGGAACAATTTCCCGCTGGATGATCCCAATCCTTTCCTACAGCCCGGAGGATTTCCCTACAGCCTGGCCTTTGACAACAACCGCGTGAACCTGTTTGACGCGGGCGGCGGTTATCTGATGGAGTTTGGCAACCTCGGCGCTCCGCCGGACCAGACCACCCGCCTGGTTTTCCCTGCATCTAATTATGGCGCCTACAGCGGTGGGGTGGCCATTGATGGCAACGGCAACTTGTTCGTCGGCCAAGGCTACGCCATCAGCGAATTCACCAATACCCCTACTGGTGTGTCCACCAATCAGACCCTTTTCAGCGAAGATTTTGACAATGTCACCAGCCTGGCCTTTGACGCCGGCGGTAACCTGTTCGCGGCCGATGGCGACAGCGGCAATGTTATCGAGTTCATCAACACGGGTGGAGTATTATCTTCCTACCCGGTTTACTTCGCCAGCGTCCCGGGTGCCTCCGGCCTGGCCATTTATATCGCGCCTGGCGTCCCGGTTCCGCCGCAGCTTAACTTTGTTCCCTCTGGTCCGGCGCTCGGCGGCGGGGGCGGGTCCCCGCTCACGCAACTGGTGTTTGCCTGGCCGTCCTCGGCAACGGGTTTTGTCGTTCAAACCAACGGCGATTTGTCAACGACCAACTGGGCAAATTACGGCGGTGCGGTGCAAAGCTATCAAGGAACCAACAGCATGACCATTACACTGTCCACAGGAAATCTATTTTTCCGCCTCGCCCATCCCTGAAACGCTGGAAGCAACGTATCGTTGTGCATGGCCCGACGTTGAGTATTGCCCCGACCGAGCGCGAGGGTCAGGACGCCGAACCATTAACTATCGGGCTGAAAAAAGTTTCACCTGACGAGCAAACTCAGACCTTCTGAAGTGCGGTCTTAACCCGGTCCGGCGTCATGGGCAACTGGAACAGCCGTGGGCAAGCTGACGCCGCTCGGCGATCCGGCCCCTAATGCGCCGAAGTGGTTTGCAGCCGTCGAGATGATCCGTTTGGCCACTGACAAAGACTGGCTGCACAAGGCCACCAAAGAAATTTCAAAATTCTGGCGGAACAAGCGTGAGCGTCGCATGAATCCTCCCCAATGCGATAACCTTACAAGGTTGAAACCTTCACCTGCAACTGGCCTTGTTCGTCCGTGTTGGTAGGCAGCAGCGGCAAGTCGAGCTTGGGTGGGTTTGGGCCCGGGTCGTTTGCGACGCAGAGTTAATGAAACTTTTTTGACTTGCCTCCCGACCTCCAATTTCTTATATTGAATGCATGAAAGCTGGTTCCAAGCGTTTTGGTTCCATGTTTCTTGGCTTGTGCGCAAGCATGGGGTGCGCTGGGCTGGTTCACGCTCAAGCAGTCTGGCAGCCGGTCGCGGTGAGCTTGGGGTCGGTCAGCGTGGTCACGACCGGCGGTATTACCTATGCCCAATACACGTGGTATTTGGGCGGCTGGGAGAGGGAGGATAGCATCGGGCCTCTGATCCGCAACGGCAGCAATTTCTCGTTTAATTTCGACATCGAAGCGGAAAGCGGAGTGCCCATCCCGCTGTATATCTTGATTGAAAACACCAACGTCGTTTTAGGCGCGTTGGCCCCGGGCACCTACACCTTGACCACAACCTCTTTGGGCGTGCCGGTCACGAACAATATCTTCACCGTTCCGACAAACTCGCCAGTGCTTCAACCCATCGGTTTTGGCACCGACGGATCGTTTCAAATACAGTTGAACGGTGGTGTCACCAACGTGAGTTACGTCCTGCAATGCTCGACGAATTTCGCGAATTGGACTTCGGTTTCGACCAATTCCGTTGGGCCGCCGTTACAGGACCCCTCCCCTGTCTTGCCCGGCCCTTGCTATTACCGCGTGCAAATTCTCCAGCAGTGACTCTCCCCGGTTCCGAGCAGTCCCTCCTGGGAAAAGACCGGGCCGGGGTTTTTCTGAAGCATTGTTTTCCAGTCAATTCCCCAAGCGAGAACGCTAGGCGATTAAACCGAAGAAACATGCTATCTGTCCCGCGTGCGCGCGGGCGACCGCGCCACGGAGTTTAGATCACGTTGTCGGCAGCGGTCCTGCTGATTGCCTCCAGCGCGCAGGCGCAGAATCTGTTTGTGTCGTGTGTCGGCAACGGCAGCATCATCGAAATCACACCGGGCGGAGCGCAAAGCACCTTTGCCTCCGGATTGGATGAACCGGTTGGACTGGCCTTCCAGCTCGTGCCAGAACCCTCGGCTTTGGGGTTGCTGGCCGTAGGCGCCACCGCACTCCTCGTTCGCCGCTGCCGCCGCAACTTGGCCGCCCAACTCCAAATGTGACAGGATAATCCGCAGTACATCTTCACGTCACAAAATGAGATTGCCACCAAAGGCCTTATCGCGTCGAAGCGCAGCGAAGACGAATGACCTGCAGCAATAATCCCGTTGGGATTCAGTGGCTGTTCTCCTTGAAAAGCAACAACAGTCGTTGGCACTTGGGGATGTCGGGCGCAAGCAAATCCCCGTTCAGAGGCGTGTTCAAAAACTCGCTGTAGCCGGGCAGGTTCCGGAGTTCTGGTGCATCCAAATCGCGGAACGCCATCGCCGAGTTGGAAAAGTTCCGCCGCTCAATCGGCTCGTGTATCAGGGGGATGACATGATGATGACGCGGGTCGCGGCTTATCTTTGCGAAAAGCGCAATCACCACCGCCTCCTCGCCCTCCAGCGTCTGCATGAAAGTGCCGTTGTTGTAGAGCAGCAATCCCGTGATGCCCGCCCGCGTATTCCGCTGGACGCTGCCCTTGAGCAATTCATTCAACTCCGCCCGGCCGAACAATTCAGCGGCAGTGCTCGTATACACAATCTGGAATAAAGAACCCATAATACAATATATATCTATATCTAATTTAACACGACTCCTTGGGAAAATCAAATGACAGTTACATCTGAATCTTCACCTGACGGGCAGTTTGGAGGTGGTAACGGGGCAATGCGTAGCGTTGAACGAGCAGCCGAAAAAACAGCTTGAACCCCTGTAAAATAAGGCTGGAATAAGCGTTGAAACAGAGTGTATCAGGCTCGGAGCGGTAAAGCTTCCTCGTTCGATTCCGACCTCCGCCTCCAATTCCAACTGCGTGTGCAGTAGCGGTTTAGGGGGTTCGGGAGTCCAAACGGACACCAAAACGGACACCACTTTTCCTACTCCGTCATAACTTGGCGTAACGGACGGTAACTCGCCCGTTACTAGCTAACATTACGGAACCGGCTTCTGTCATCCTTGCGATTGCGTGAAATTATGAAAACACGTTATCGCTTAACCTGTCGCGGCATTCGCGGTGGAAATTATTACTGCGTGGACACCACCACCGGCAAACGCACCAGCCTACGCACCACCAACGCCGATGAAGCCCGCCAGATTGTCGAGGCCAAGAATAATTCTCAACGCCAGCCGGTGCTCAACCTGCATATCGCAAAAGCGTATCTGGCCGGTTCAGACGACGGCATTACCACGCGGACTTGGCAGCACGCCATTGAATCGTTAATCAATATGAAAGCGGGAGCCAATCAGGAACGCTGGCGAACAGCGGCCAAAGACAAGGCACTGGCTCCCTTGCTCCCGCAAGTCATCATCGAAACGCAAGGCGAACTGCTTTTGAAAGTGCTGCAAATGGGCACGGTTTCCACCAATGTTTATTTGCGGCGGCTGCATAATTTCTGCGTGGACATGAATTGGCTGCCGTGGCCGCTGGTTCCCAAACGCCAATGGCCCGCCGTGCGGTTCAAAGATAAACGGGCGATTACATGGGAGGAACATTGCCGGATTGTTGCGCGGGAAATGAATCCCCAACGGAAAGCGTTTTATCAATTGGCGTGGCATCTCGGCGCGTCGCAATCAGACTTGGCGCATCTGCAAGCTGAGGACGTGGACTGGCAGGCGCGGATTATTTGTTTCGTTCGGATGAAAACGCGCTGGCGCGGCCAGCAACCGCCACAGATTCGGTTTGGCAAAGATGTCGAAGACATTTTGGCTACGCTTCCGAAAATCGGCGCGTTGTTCCCGTATCTGCAAAGAGTGCGGGCGGGAGATCGGGCAACGGAATTCAAGCAACGCTGTGTCGGGCTTGGCATTCAGGGCGTGTCATTGCACTCCTACCGTTACGCATGGGCGGAACGAGCCAAGATTTGCGGTTATCCTGAACGCTTTGCACAACTTGCTTTGGGACACAACAGCAAAGCGGTGCATCGGGCGTATGCCAAGAAAGCACAGGTCACTTTGCCGCCGTTGGAGGAATTCGAGAAACAGATGACATAGTCGCCAAGAAAAAGGATGAAACGCGGCGGCGTTGGGGGGTCGCCATCAAGGACAGGAATTTTGACTGCATCCGCAACCTGCGCGTGGCGGAAACCCGACCGGAACATTTCGACCGGGCGCTGGCCGATGGCAAAGTGTCCACCAATGTTTATCTGCGGCGCATTCACAATCACGCGCTGGGCATGGAATGGCTGCTGAAATCGGTCATCCCGCGCCTGCAATGGCCCAAGCCGGTTTTAAGGCCAAGCGCGCCATCACGGCGGAGGAACATGCCGCGATTGTGGCGCGGGAACAGAACGCGGAGCGGCGGGATTTTTACGAACTGTTGTGGCATACCGGCGCGTCGCAAACGGACGCGGCCTGTCTGCTGGCGGAGGATGTGGACTGGAACAGCCGCACGATTAGCTACTCGCGGGCAAAATTGAAGTCGCGCGGCGGGATGGGCATCAAGCCGGCGCTGATTCGCTTCGGCGCGGAAATCGAGGCCATCTTGAAACGGCGTCCGGCGGTGGGGCCGCTCTTTCCCTACCTTCGCACCGTGCGGGCGAATGACCGGGCAACGGAGTTTCATCAACGCTGCGTCGGATTGGAGATTTCGGGCGTGTCGCTGCACTCGTATCGCTATGCGTGGGCGGAACGGGCTTTGAAGTGCGGCTACCCGGAGCGGTTCGCGCAGCAGGCATTGGGGCACAATTCCAAGGCGGTGCATCATGCCTACTCGAAACACGCTGAAGTCACCGTGCCGTCACTGGATGATTGGGAAAAGGATTGGCAGGAAAATCTGCAACGTGATGTGCAACCAAAGTTGCTGCCAGTGGGTTTCCGGTCGCCGTTGGCCGCTCTCGCGCAATCGAATTAACGTTGCCTATCTGCGGTCGGCTAATGCTGTGTGGTTAAAGGATATTGTTCGTCTTGTGCCTCATGGATTGTTACCGCACACGCTTGTCCAACCTCAACCTGCTTGCAAGTTGTGAGGTCTAAATTCGCCAGAAATGGAGTCCGATTTGAGGTTTCCCTAATTTGCTTGCCGATAACAAAAGAGGTTGATTGACGGGACTTTGAAATCGTGAGTAAATCAAGACAAGAGTATTCGGAAAGCGTTCGCGTTTTTTGTTTTTAGGGTGTCCGTAATGGCTAAAAACCGGGGATCGAACTCATCAGAAACGGCAATTTGAGATCATTATGCACCGAGGGGCTGGTCATTGTAGTATGCCATGTTTGATGCCCCATTTAATTGCACCAACGCATTATTGAGGAGAAGAAAATATGAAACCAATTCTTACGGCAATCGTTTTTTGTGTATTCAGTTTTCAACTGCAGGCTCAAGTTTCCTTCATGCTTTCTTCCTCGCCAGGCGTGGGCGGCGGGCCTTATTCGGTCACGGCGGCGGATGTCAATGGGGACGGTAAGGTGGATTTGATTTGTGCGAACTCACTAGACAATACGCTTTCGGTGCTGTTGAATGATGGCAGCGGGGGTTTTGTGCTCGCTGGCAACTATTTTGTGGGCAATTATCCTTTGTCGGTTGTGGCGGCGGATGTCAATGGGGACGGCAGGATGGATTTGATCAGCGCGAACAACTATGACGACACGCTTTCGGTTTTGACCTCCATATCCCCTCCATTGCTGACGTTGCAATTTTTGTCCAGTTATCCGCTGTTGAGTCTGTATGGAACTTTGGGTGTTACTTACACGGTGCAATACACCGCGAATCTGGCGGCTACCAACTGGACATCGATGCTCATTGTGCCGAACCTTTCGATTAACCCGTTCCAAATGATTGATCCCGCTGGCGTGGGCCAGACCATGCGATTCTATCGGGCCATAATTAATACAACCCCCCCCTCCACCGGCGCGGGAAGAATGAGGTCGGAATGCTCGTTGCGGACGTTGTTTACTTCGCGGCTGACGGGATACCAGTCCAGCGGCGTGTTGTCGGCGAAATTCAGCACGGTGTCTTTCATGCCCTCGCGCAGCCACCAGCCTGACGATAACCAGTCTGGCCTGTTCGAGCGTGAGGGTGTAACGCGTGCACATGGCCGGAAGTTAGGCCGGGAATGTCACCGCGTCAATTAGCCTGCTAGTGGTGCGCCAGCCTCCTTGCGACGAGAACTGAATGCAAAAAGGCCGACGAACTCGTTCCGGCCTCCGCTGCCAATCAGAAAGCGAAGGCGTCTTGCGACGAGAGCGGCGTTGGGTTCGCAACTCATTTGGCGGAGAATTCAACGCTGCTTTGGTCGCACCATTCAATTCTGCTGAGTGACGAAACTTGGCTGCCGGAATGGAGCGGCAAATGGACGGAGTGGAGCGGCTGCGCAGTTCGGTCGCGTGGGGTGTTTTTGGGCAAGCCAGTCTTTCGGCTTACGGCGTCAAGCCAGTTGGCTGAAAGTCTGGCGTGGTGGTGGGTGCAATTTCGGCGCGACGGAACGAGCACACAAGCGGAACAGAGGCCAGATTGACGCGGAATGCAGGCGGCCAAGTTTGGTCACGACTTCGGGTGTGCAACGGAATTGAGCCTGCGGTGTTAAACAAAAATGGCAAAGGGAAAACGTAAAAAAACAAAAGCAACGAAACACAAATCGAAGAAAACCGATTGGGTAAAAGACATGTTTTATGAATGGGCGGAAGCGTTTGATAAAAACGACTGCGACCTGTTGGGCCTCAATGATGCGCCAGAGTGGGTTCTAAACGCATGGGCTGAATGCTGTAAAATCGTTTTCCCTGGTGGGCTGCCTTCGGCTGACAAGTTGGATGCAAAATTTCTTGGTGAATTTCTGGGAAGATTCTATGGGTTGGAGAATTTATATACCGGCGAGTTGCCATTGGGACCTGAAACCCAAGCTGAAAAAGAAAAAGTTGAAGCTGCTATAAAAAACAAGCCGCTGAACAAGCCTATGTTAAAAATCGCTAAAACACTGGAAAAAGATTTTTTGACAAAGTTCAAGGCAACACGTGAGGCGATCCCCTTGGCAACAGCGGCAGCAACTTCCGCTTCATATAAGGATGCCAAGGATTTTCAAAAAGGATTGGCGCGGGGAATTGAGATCAAGCCGGACGAATTGGCAACTTCGCGCACATTTGAGCGACACACGCGCACTTATTTTGTGTTGGCTTTAGGTTGGCGACTTTGGAAAACGTGCCGAAGTCTCAAACAAGTCCATGAGATTTTATGTAAAGCAGTTGGTGAATCTCGGATCGGCAGTTTCAAGACGTTTGAGAAAGTCTGTAAAAAAATAAATTTCAAGCTTCGTGGTCGCGGTCGTCCGAAAGCGGTCAAATAATTCCTCCATTTCTGGTCTTCATCTAGGTGGGTATTAAACACCTCGAGTCGGGACTAGAGCATTTTCTATTTAGATAGACGTATTTGGTAAAGCCTGCTATTCTCTTTTTATGAAAAGGGAATTATGCGTCCTTTGAGTCAGGATTTGCGACATCGAATCATCGCCGCGCGGGAGCGCGGA
>JBAVOO010000021.1:0-19082 GCA_049692125.1 Verrucomicrobiia bacterium
CGATTCCGACCTCCGCCTCCATTGGCGGTTACTTCCTTTGTTCAGCTTCAATTCCGGCGAACAGACTTTCCAGGCTGTTCAACGGCGTGTCGTGTTTCGGATTCAAAATTTGTCGCAGGTATTCAACGCCATCGGAAATGTTCCGGACGGATTTGGGCAGAATGGCGCCGGCGGCGTTGGCGTGGCCGCCACCCTGAAATTTTTCCGCGACCTTGAGCGCTTCGCCGTTGCGGCTGCGAAAGCTGGCGAAAACGGCGTTCCCGCGCCGGAACAACGTGACCAGCACCGGATATTTTGTCGCCTGCTGCTCCAGCAATTGGTGGACGATGAGGTTATTGTTGCCGACGACGGTGTCCATAAACCCCAGGGCCGGGCTGATTTCCGTGATGTTCGATTTGCTCCATTCAAAGCCGATCGGATTCTCAATGCGGCGTTTGACGGCCATGACTTCGAGCAGCGGATGGTCGAGCAATTTTTCAATTTCACCGCCGATGAGCGTGTGCAGATTCCAGAACTGGTAAATTTTGACGAGGTTCGCGTAATCGGAGGCCAAAACGAAATCGGGATCATCCTCCAAAAACAAATCGGCGACGTTGTTCAAATGCACGAGCCGGTCCAGGGTGGGCGACGCGATGCCGTGCTGCCGGCAAAGTTCGTAGCAAAGCAGCCCGGCGGATTTGTTGACGTCGTGAATGAGCCGCGCGTTTTTCGGCGTGACCTCCGTGACATGATGGTCAATGACGACCCAATCCGGCTTGTCGAGGCGCGGCTCAAAAGTGAAGTCCGCGACCCAGGCGGACCGCTCACGCAACTCGCGCTGTTTCCAAAAATTGTAGTGATACGCTTCCAGCGGGATGTCCGTGCCGAAAAGTTTCTGAGCGAGCCGCTGCAACAACGCACCCGCCAGCAGTCCGTCGAGATCGCTTTCGTGGGTGAAAATTACATCCGGTTTCGGCAGTGGCGTCATGGCACGGGAAGATTAATGGAACTGCCAGGGCCTGGCGAGCGGGGAATTCGCGAAGCGATCCGGCCGCGGAGAATCGGCGATGGCAAACTTCGACGACGACCGGCGTATGACCGGCCTGATATTTTAAGGCAGCTTGTGGCCGGGAATGCTGCACTCGGGCGGCTGGCCAACCGCATTGATGGTATAGGTGCCGCCGGCAGGGCAATGGGGAATTTTTCCAAGATAGGGCTTGAGATCGTCCATGGTCGGCGTGTCCGTGGATTTTTTGCCTTTTTCCAAAGCCCATTCGTTTTTGGCGGCGTCAAGTTGCCGGAGATTGTTGATGCAGGCGTTTTGCTGCGAGGTGGCCCGGGCTTTCACGAAATTGGGAATGGCGATGGCGGCCAGCATTCCGGACACGGCGGCGGCTGGAAGCAAAGCAACGACGGCGGCGCTTTGGTTGCCGTTGCCGATGGTCAGACAGCCGTCTTCCTTGTTGACGCCGACGGAATAGGAAAATGCAGCCCGGTTCTGACGGAAGAGTGATTGCATCCATTGGGCTTGTGCCGGTGATGAGCCGCGCAGGGCGGATGCGCCCATGGCCTGCTTTTGAATTTGGAACAGAGCCTGGCCGAACCGTTCGCTCATGAAGCTAAATTGGTTTCCTTTATCAGGAATGTTCTGCGAGAGGCGCTTGAACTCGTCCGTGCTTTTCAAGCCGGGTTTTTGCCCGCTCTTCACGGCCAATGCTTCTTCAACCAGTGCATCGGATGTGGCAATGAACAGATAACCGCCGCTGCTGGCGGTCGTGGGACGAAGATTTATCGCCATCGGAATCGGCACCGGCATGGTGCGCATCTTGAGGCCGGGCTGGTCCACGCTGATGACCTGCGGCTTGGCTTTCAGTTCCTGGTCAATGCGGTTGAAGATGGTGTCGTCGTTGACTTTCACGGCGAGCAGCAGGCCGGGTTCGGGGATTTGCAGCAAGCCGGCGCGCGGCAGCGGAACGGGGATGTTGTTGGAGGGGTTGAGCGTGAGGACGAGGCCGAATTCGCCGCCGAGGGAGTTCAGGAAATCGTCCCATTTGACCCTGGTTCTTTTTTCAAATTCGGCGGGGAGCGTGGCGAAGAATTGCTGCGCCTGCGGCAGGTCGGATTTGCCGACTTCATCCTTGGCGACCGTCCACAGCAACGGCAGGTCCGCGTCCGAAAAAACGGCAAGCGCGGTGTCGGCCGGCAGCAGGTCGAGGCCGGTGAGCGCGTGCGGCTCCTTGCCGCACAATTTCCACAGGAAGCCGGTGCCGGTGCCGGGATAATGGTGCATCAAAATCTTGTTGCGAAAGAGTCCTTTTTCGATCTCGATGGAACTCATGCCCACGCCGCTGATGTCTTCGACGCCGCTGTCCTTGATCACTCGCGTGACGATGTCGAAGGCTTTATTGACGTTGGTGGTGGCGTCCGGTTTGAGGGCGGGCATGGCGGTGAAGATGGTGCGCCAGGCTTCCACGCGGCCGGAAAGATGTTCCAGCCATTGCGCGGTGCCGAGATAGAGGAAAAAGTTTCCGCCGGGATCGAGCTGCGAGGTGACCTCGGTGAAGCTGGTCTTCTCCGCCGAGACGAAGGCGGGCGCGGTTTGCGCGGCAGCCGGCTTGGGTGGCGTGGCGGACGGACTTTCTTTTTTGCCGCAGCCGTAGTTGAGGGTGGCAAGCAGGACGAGCAGGACGAGCGGCGGCGCACAACGGAGCAGGTGGTTTTTTTTCATGTGTAGAATTTGGTTTCCAATTTTGAACAGCCCGAATCGGAGAAATCCAAGCAGGTTTCCGGAAAAGGTAAAGCGAAAAATAACCGTTGCTGAAATGAAGCGCTGGTTTGATTCGCGCGAAGAATGACTTGAAAACGGCGGCGGACGGTTCATAGTGGCCGTATGAAAACCTCATCCGGGCGTTTTTCAAACCCAGGTTTCACCCTCGTCGGACTGATCATCATCGTGGCCGTGCTGGCCATCCTGGCGGCGATGCTGCTGCCCGCGCTGGCCAGGGCCAAACAAAAGGCGAAACGCATCAACTGCGTCAACAACCTGAAACAAACCGGCCTCGCGTTCCATCTTTGGGAGGGCGACAATGGCGACAAATATCCGATGGCCGTTTCGACGGAGAAGGGCGGCACGATGGAATATGCCGGCGATGTGTTTCATCATTTCCAGGTCATGTCCAACGAATTGAGCACGCCCAAAATCCTGGTTTGCCCGGCCGATGATCGCACCGCCGCTGCCAGTTTCGCCGGGTTGAAAAATCAAAACGTCAGTTACTTCGTCGGCCTGGATGCCGAGGAAGCCCGGCCGCAAATGTTGCTGACTGGCGACCGCAATGTCACCAATGGCCTGGCCCCGGTCCGTTCCGTGCTCGAATTGCGATCGGAAATTCCCGCCGGCTGGACGGCGGCCATGCACAACCGGCAGGGAAACGTGGGCCTGTCGGACGGAAGCGTGCAGCAGGTCACAATTGACGGCCTGCGCCGTGCCATTAAATATTCCGACAACGCGACCAATCGCATTGCGCTGCCGGAATAGGACGAGGCGGTTGCCGGCCTTACTTTTACTTTGAAATCCGGAGCGTTTCCCGCCAAGATGCGCGCTCAATTTTGCCGCGTTCTCACGAGACGCGGCTGCGAATTTTGACATGAAACGCACACATCATTGCAACGAACTGCGCCCGGCCCACATCGGGCAAATAGTCACTCTCTGCGGCTGGGTCCACTCGCGCCGCGACCTCGGCGGACTCATCTTCATCGATGTCCGCGACCGCGAAGGCCGCACGCAAACCGTCTTCGACCCGTCGGATTTGCCCAAGGAGCTGTTCGAGCGCGCCGCGGCGCTCCGCAGCGAGTGTGTGGTCCGCGTCACCGGCAAGGTCCGCCAGCGCCCCGCCGGCACGAACAATCCCAAAATTCCCACCGGCGAGGTGGAAGTGATGGTGAAGGAACTCGAAGTGCTCAACGTCGCCGACGTGCTGCCGTTCCCGGTGGACGACCCGGAAGTGGCGGGCAAGGTGAACGAGGAATTGCGCCTGAAATATCGCTACCTCGATTTGCGCCGGCCGGAAATGGCCCGCAATCTCCACCTCCGCAGCAAGGTGGCCACGGCCACGCGCGTTTTCATGGATGAACAGGGCTTTCTCGAAGTCGAGACGCCCACGCTCTTCAAGTCCACGCCGGAGGGCGCGCGGGAATTTCTCGTCCCGTGCCGGACGAATCCCGGCCTGTTCTACGCGCTGCCGCAATCACCGCAGCAGTTCAAGCAAATCCTCATGGTGGCCGGCGTGGAAAAATATTTTCAGCTCGCGCGCTGCTACCGCGATGAGGACCTGCGCGCCGACCGTCAGCCGGAATTCACCCAGATTGACATCGAGATGTCGTTTATCGAGCGCGAGGATATTTACAGCCTGATTGAGGGCCTGCTCCATCGCGTCTGGAAAACCGCGTTGAACATTGACGTGCCGGTGCCGTTCAAGCGCCTCACCTTCGAGGAGGCTCTGAACCGTTACGGCATTGACAAGCCGGACACGCGCCTCGGCATGGAACTGGCGGACTTCACCGAGGAATTCCGCGCCAGCAAGTTCAAGGTTTTCAGCGGCGCGGTCGCCGCCGGCGGCGTGGTGAAGGCGCTCAATGCCAAGGGCCTCGCGTGCGCGACCCAGGGCCAGATTGAGACAATGACCGAATACGCCAAAAGTTTCGGTGCCAAGGGCC
Source organism: Verrucomicrobiia bacterium (assembly GCA_049692125.1). Taxonomy (GTDB): domain Bacteria; phylum Verrucomicrobiota; class Verrucomicrobiia; order Limisphaerales; family UBA11358; genus UBA11358. The sequence goes on from JBAVOO010000021.1 coordinate 4,693, forward strand.
TGGCTTACATCAAGGTCGAAAAAGGGGCAGACGGTGCTACCGTCGAATGGAAATCACCCATCGTCAAATTTTTCAACGACGCCGAGAAGGCCGCGCTCACGCAAAAACTCAAAATCGAAGAAGGCGATTTGATTTTGTTCGCCGCCGACCAGTGGCTGAACGCCTGTGAAATCCTCGGCAAGATTCGTTTGTATTGCGCCGACGTTTTGAAGGCGCAAGGCAAGCTGATGATTCCCGCCGACCAGTTTAATTTCCTGTGGGTGGTGGATTTTCCGCTGCTCAGCTTCGACAAGGAACAGAACCGTTGGTATTCGAGCCATCATCCGTTCACCGCGCCGGTGGTGGAGGACATTCCGCTGCTCAAGACCGATCCTAAAAAAGTCCGCGGCCAGCATTATGACATCGTGGTGAACGGCGTCGAACTTGGCGGCGGCTCGATTCGTATTCACCAGCCCGACGTGCAAAAAACGGTGTTCGAGGAGGTGCTGCAAATCCCGCCGGACATGGTGAAAGCGCGGTTTGGTTATATGCTTGAGGCGTTCCGGTTTGGCGCGCCGCCGCACGGCGGCATCGCGCTCGGCTTTGACCGGCTTATTGCCATTCTCTGCAACACGCCGAGCATCCGGGACGTGATTGCGTTTCCCAAAACCGCCAAAGGCACTTGTTTGATGACCGACTCGCCCGGCAGCGTGGAGCCGAAGCAACTGCGCGATTTGCATCTGGAATTGAAAGTGGCGAAGAAGGAATAGGCGGCGATATCGATGTGGCGTCGGCGCTGTGCGCCGATTCTTTCGAGCCACCCGCCTGCGCTTGGCTTCGGCGCGGCAGGCAGGCTTGACACTACAACTTGGATTGCGGCGACATGTCGCCGCTTTCAAAAGCGTGGACATGTTCACGCACTCCAAAATCCGAAATGCTCCCCGGCTTTTGTATTCTGCACTCTCTTCTAGTTTGACGTATTTTGGCAATTGAGGGGGTGGATTCTGCCTTTTGACGAAATCCCGTTGACCTTACTTTTCAGAAAGTATTTAATGAAGGAGTGTTGGAAAATCAGTTGGGCCTATATGAAACCCAAACGAAACCTGATTCAATTCTGCTTACTGGGAGCGCTGCTCTTGCTGCTGCCCGCCGCTGTGCAAGCGCAATTCACCTACACGACCAATGCCGATAACACAATCACCATCACCGGTTACACCGGTTCCAACGGCGTGGTGATGATTCCCGGCACCATTGCGGACCTGCCCGTCACCAGCATCGGCGATTGGGCCTTTTATGCTGCCAGTGTCACCAACGTCCTGATTCCCGATAGCGTCACCAACATCGGGGATGGTGCATTCTTTGACTGCGAATCGCTGACCAACGTGACGATCGGCAGCGGCGTTACCAGTATTGGTGATTGGACGTTCGCTTTCTGTCCCAGCCTGACGAGTGTGTGTTGTCGCGGGAATGCGCCCAGCCTTGGGGGTGGCAATGTGTTCTACGGCAACCTGGCCACGATCTATTACTTGTCCGGAACCACCAACTGGGGACCGACGTTTGATGGTCATCCTGCCGTGCTATGGAATCCGGTGGTGCCATTCACTTACACGACAAACAGCGACGGCATTACTCTCACCATCACGGGATACACTGGTTCTGACGGCGACGTAACAATACCCGGCAGTATCAATTTCCTGCCGGTCACCGGCCTCGGGGATTTTGCGTTCATTGACCGCTTTAACCTGACCAGCATCACGATTGGCAACAACGTAACCAGCATCGGGGAAGATGCGTTCTATAACTGCTACAACCTGAGCAGCGTCACGATCCCTGACAGCGTGACCAACATTGAAAACGGCGCGTTCATTAGCTGCTGGAGCCTGACCAACGTTACGATTCCCAACAGCGTCATCAGTATTGGTGGCAGTGCGTTCTGGGACTGCGCCAGTCTGACCAACGTCATGATCGGCACCGGCGTCACCAGCATCGGGAACACGGCGTTCTATGACTGCTACAACCTGACCAGCATTACGATCCCCAACAGCGTCAGCAGCATTGGGGACTATGCGTTCTCGGAATGCTCCGCTCTGAACAACGCCACGCTCGGCACCAACGTCACCAACATCGGGAACGGGGCGTTCTATGGCTGCACCAGCCTGAACAGCGTCACAATCCCCAATAGCATCACCAATATTGGGGATTCTGCATTCTATTCCTGCACCAGCCTGACTAACGTCACGATCCCCGACAGCGTTATCAGCATCGGGGACGGGGCGTTCTCTTCCTGCACCAGCCTGACCAGCATCACGATCCCCGACAGCGTCATCAGCATTGGGGACGGGGCGTTCTATGGCTGCACCAGCCTGACCAGCATCACGATCCCCGACAGCGTCACAAGCATCGGGGATGGGGCGTTCAATTCCTGCTCCAGCCTGACCAGCGTCACGATCCCCAACGGCGTCACCGATATTGGGGGTTCTGCGTTCTATTCCTGCACCAGCCTGACAAACGTCACGATCCCCAACAGCGTTACCAGCATCGGGGACGTGGCGTTCTATTCTTGCACCAGCCTGACCAGTATGACGATCCCCAACAGCGTCATCAGCATCGGGAACGGGGCGTTCTCTTCCTGCACCAGCCTGACCAGCATGACGATCCCCAACAGCATCACCAGCATCGGGGGCGGGGCGTTCTCTTCCTGCACCAGCCTGACCAGCATGACGATCCCCAATAGCGTCACGAACATCGGGGACAATGTGTTCTATTCGTGCACCAGCCTGACTAACGTCGCGATCCCCGACAGCATCACCAGCATCGGGAATTTTGCGTTCTGGATCTGCGGCAGCCTGAGCAGCGTGACGATCCCTAACAACGTCACCAGCATCGGGAACGCGGCGTTCTATGGCTGCACCAGCCTGACCAGCATCATGATCCCCAACAGCGTAACCAATATCGGGGACGAAGCGTTCTATTACTGCCGCAGCGTGACGAGCGTCATAATCGGCAAAAGCGTCACCAGCATCGGGGGCTGGGCGTTCGCTTTCTGCTCCAGCCTGAACAGCGTGACGATTCCCAACAGTGTCACCAGCATCTGGTACTGGGCGTTCTCTTATTGCACCAACCTCAGCAGCGTCTATTTTCAAGGTAACGCTCCTAGCGCTGATTCAACGGGGTTCGCCTATGACAACAATGTGACCGTCTATTACCTGCCTGGAACCACGGGTTGGGACGACTTTGCTCTGCTCACCGGTGTTCCGACCGCACCGTGGTTGCTTCCCTATCCAACGATTCTAAATTTTGAACCCAATTTTGGTGTTCAGACAAATTGTTTCGGTTTCACCATCTCATGGGCAACGAACATCTCTGTTGTTGTGGAAGCCTGCACGGATCTGGCCAACCCAATCTGGTTTCCGGTTGGAACCAACACCCTCACCGACGGCTCGGCCTATTTCAGCGATCCGCAGTGGACGAATTATCCCAGCCGCTTCTACCGCCTCCGCTCGCCGTGATCTTGGCGGCCTGCCTGGAGATGGGCGCTGAACTGAAAACTTCCGGTTATCGTAGCGGCGGTCGGCAGACCGCCGCAATTGGTCAAGAAACAAAAATTGTTCGGCTTTCTACCGAAAGCCGCTACGCCCGTTTTGAAGAGGTCTAATTTCGTGATTTATCAATTCAATTTTCAGGGTTATGGTTTTGTCCTGTTAAATGAACAACTTGCCGCCAAAACCGAAAACCGGATTTTGGCGGTCGCTAATTCGTGTGTTGCAACTGCTTGTCATCGGCTATTTGCTCATCGTTCTGGCGGCGCTGATTTTTCAGCGCCGCCTGATTTATTTTCCGGCGAAAATCCCCGCCGACTTGGTGGTTCAGGCAGCAGCGGAACACGGATTCGTTCCGTGGAAAAATCCTGCCGGCCAGATTATCGGCTGGAAATTTCCCGCCGCCTCATCACCAGTTGCGAGCGTTTTGATAACTCACGGCAATGCCGGTTGTGCCATTGACCGCGGATATCTCGCCGGCCCCATCCATGACGCCGCACCGGTTGACGTTTATGTTCTCGAATATCCCGGGTACGGCGCGCGTGGAGGTTCGCCAGACAAGCGGAGTTTCCTTGCCGCCGCCGAGGAAGCGTTTGGTTTGTTGACCAACGGCCTGCCCAAATACCTAGTGAGCGAATCCATCGGCGCGGGAGTGGCTTGTTATCTGGCCAAAATACACTCCACGAACGTCGCCGGGCTGGTGCTTTTCATGCCCTATCACGATCTGGCTTCCGTGGCCCAGCGAAAGATGTCCTTACTGCCGGCGTATTTGCTTTTGCTCGACCGCTTCAATCCCGCCGAATGCCTCAGGGACTATCGCGAACCGGTAAAATTTGTTCTCGCCGGCGCCGATGAAATCATTCCGGTGGAATCCGGACGCCGATTGTTTGAGGGATACCCTGGACCGAAAAATCTTCAAATCATCCCCGGTGCCCACCACAACGACATTGCCGAACAATCCCCGGAGTGGTGGCAGGAGGTTTTTTCGTTCTGGCAGCAAAACCGCCCGGCAAAATCGGCCCAATCGCAATGAGCCACGCAAAATCCGCTTCTGCGTGAAGCCGTCTGGGTTTTTCAGTTCGGTCGCGAGGTCGTCTGTCATCCAGTGACGATTTTGGAGGATTGTTTCCCGTGTTATAATAAAAATATGCAGAATTCGTCTTGCCGGGTTTCGCCAATTTTGCAATGATTATACACGCACGGCTTTATGAATGAACTACTTCAAAATCTGGTCAGGCTTCAATCGCTCGAATTTGAAAAAATCACGGGAAAAGCCGCCGAACCAGCCATCGCGGAGTTGCGCGGCAAAATACCACCACAAATCCTCGGCCATTACGACCGCCTGGTTGCCCACGGGAAAAAGGGCCTGGCTGCCGTTCGCGACCAGGTCTGCACGGGTTGTCACATGCATCTGCCCATCGGAGTCGTCACCACGTTGATGCACGACGACGACATTCAGCTTTGTGATAATTGCGGTCGTTATCTTTATTTGCCGGAAGCAACGAAGGCCGAAGTCCCGAAACCAACCGCCAAGCCGGGGCCGTCCAGAAAGCCGCGAAAGTCAAAAGGTTCCTTGCTGTTGGTTTGAGCGTTGAACCCGACGGTCATCCCGCCATTAACGGGCATGAATCGCGGGAACAGTCAAAGCACGGTTTCCAGTTCCAGTATCCCCGAAAACAAAAATCCCGGCAGCGGATTCGCCGCCGGGATCTGAAAACGAACTGTTGTTATTCGCCGTAAACGGTCACTGTGGTCTTGCCATACAAGCCAAGGATGCTGGTGACGTCTTCGCCAGCGCCTCGCACGGAAACCGTGCCGGTCCCACTCTCGCGCCGCCGCGCCAGGCAGCACAGGTAAATCGAGAGACGGTAAATCGTCTTGCGCGGGATGACGGGACGGCTGGCTTTTTTCAAGGCGCACAGAAATCATGCAGGCCGCCGCCGCAGGGCAGGCGCGCTTCAAATCGTTCCGCAATTTCCTGCTCGCCAATCGCGCCGTTTTCGCCGATTTTAAGGCGAATTGATTATGTTCATCGGCACTTACACCGCGATTGTCACCCCGTTTAAAAACGGCGAAGTGGACGAAACCGCACTCAACCGCCTGGTTCAATTGCAAATCAAGGGCGGCGTGGACGGCATCGTGCCCGTCGGCACCACCGGCGAATCGCCGACGGTGGATTACGAGGAGCACATTCGCATCATTGAACGTTCGGTGAAATTTGCCCGCGGCAAAATCAAAGTCATCGCCGGCACCGGCGCGAATTCGACGAAAGAGGCGATTTATCTGACGCAACGGGCCGAGGATGTCGGCGCGGATGGTTCGCTCCAGGTCGCGCCCTATTACAACAAGCCGTCGCAGGAAGGGTTGTTCCAGCATTTTTGCGCCATTGCGCGCGCGACGAGATTGCCCATCGTGCTTTACAGCATCCCGGGGCGCTGTGGCGTTGAAATCGGCATCGAGACGGTCAGCCGTCTGGCGCGCGGGTGCAAAAACATCACTGGCATCAAGGAAGCCGGCGGCAGCGCCGACAGGGTGTCGGCGTTGCGCGCAGCGCTCGGTCCGAAATTTGAGATTTTGTCCGGCGACGATTCGCTGACGCTGCCGTTCATGGCCGTTGGCGCTCAGGGTGTCATCAGCGTGGCGTCCAACGTCATTCCGCGCGAAGTCGCGCAGATGGTGAATGCGTTCGCTCGCGGCCAGATCCGGAAAGCCTCGCAGCTTCACGCGAAATTTTATCCGCTGTTCAAGGATTTGTTCATCGAGACCAATCCGGTTCCGGTCAAGGCCGCGCTGGCGATGATGGGGCGGATCGAGGAAGAATATCGCCTGCCGCTCGTGCCGATGAGCGGGGCCAATCGCGCGAGATTGCGCGCGACATTGGAGGAGTGCGGAATTTTAAAATGAAGAATCCAGAATCCAGAATTCAGAAGACAGAAGTTCATCACTCCTGCGCGTTCTGGATTCTGGCTCCTGACTCCTGAATTCCATGACTCGCATCATCATCACCGGAGCCAAAGGCCGCATGGGCAAGGCGCTCATCGCCTGCGCGCCGAATTTTCGCGAACTTGAAATCGTCGGCCAGATTGACGTCGGCGACGATCTCGGCGCGGTCATCGCGCGCGGCGACGTGGTGGTTGATTTCAGTTCGCACACGGCGACGCCCGGTGTCGCCGAAATTTGCGCGAAGCACAAAAAGGCGCTGGTCATCGGCACCACCGGCCACACGGATACCAACACATTTGAAGTCAGGCTGCGGAAGGCGCAAATTCCCATCGTCTGGGCGTCGAATTTTTCGACCGGTGTGAACACGCTGTTCTGGCTCACGCGCAAAGCGGCGGAAATTCTGGGGCCGGACTTCGATCTGGAAATTGTCGAAATGCACCATCGTCTGAAAAAGGACGCACCGAGCGGCACGGCGGAATCGCTGGCGGAAATTTTGGCCGATGTGCGCAAGCTGCAGCTTGAAAAAGTTGCGCGGCATGGTCGCGTCGGCATTGTCGGCGAACGGTCGGCTTTGGAAATCGGCATTCATTCCGTGCGCGGCGGCGATGTGGTCGGGGATCACACGGTCATTTTTGCGAACACCGGCGAGCGGCTCGAACTGACCCACAAGGCGTCGAGCCGCGACACCTTTGCCAACGGCGCGTTGCGCGCGGCGCTCTGGGTGGTGAAGCAAAAGCCCGGCCTCTACGACATGCAAGATGTCCTGGGCTTGAAATAATTGCGAATTGGCGGTTGGCGGTTGCGGACGGAAATGGTCATTACGATGGTTGAAAAATCCGAAATCCGAAATCCGAAATCCGAAATCGCAATTGTCGCCCTTGGTTCCAATCTCGGCGATTCGCGGCGAATCATTGTGGGTGCAATGGTGCGTCTCCAAATGTTTTCCGACCGGCCGCTGCTTAAATCCTCACTGTGGCAAACCACACCGGTAAATTGTCCGCCAAACTCGCCGCTGTTTGTGAACGCCGTTGTTGGTTTCGCGCCGCAAAAAAACCAAACGCCGGAATCGCTGCTTCAAAAACTCCGCGCGTTGGAAAAAGAATTTGGCCGTCCGCCGAAAAAAGTTTTGAACGAGCCGCGTTCGCTGGATTTGGATTTGATTGCGTTCGGCACGGAAACGCGTCACACACCGGAACTGGTCCTGCCGCATCCGCGAGCGCATCTGCGCCGGTTTGTGCTTCAGCCGTTGAGTGAAATCGCGCCGGATTTGATCCTGCCCGGACAATCCAAAATTGTTTCCCAATTGCTGGCTGAACTGCTGGATGAAGAAATGGTGACGCGACTGGTGTAGCGGATCCAACCGGGCAATGGCACCGTTTGGTGTACCGCCTTCAGGCGGTCGGCATGATACACTTCATAGCCGCCTAAAGGCGGGACACCAAACCGACTCAGCCCGTGGCTGGTGTTGTTCCAAGACGCGCCCTAAGACCCTTTTTCGACCCATCCACCGGATGCCATTGCCCGTCATGGCCGATCCTCTCGATGACATTTTGCCCCCAACATGAAATTACGTCAGAAGCGGAGAGGTCGCCGGGGCGGACGGTGAAGCCGCCGGTGTGGAAACTTGAAGGCGCAAGTCCACCCGGCCAAGGCGCAAGATCTGTCCGGGCTTCAGGATGGCTTCGGTGATTCGCTCACCTTGGATGAACGTGCCATTGGTTGAGGTGAGGTCGCGAACCACCACTTCATTGCCACGCAACAGGATTTCACAATGCCAGCCGGAGACTGCCGGCTCGATGATTTGAAGCCGGTTCCCCTCAGCGCGCCCGACCGTGGTCGAGTTCACACTCAACTCGTGGGTCAAACCCGTCAGGCCCTCTGTCAGGATAACAAGTTTGGCCATATCGAAATCAGGACTTTCTGATTGTAATATGATTCAGGGGGCGGGAGTCAAATACAAATCGCTGCCCGGGGACAGACCGGGCGCATCCGGACACGGCCACCGATCTGTAGTGGCAGGCCTCCTGGCCTGCCGTAGCCGGCGGCATCCCTGCCGCCCGGGCCGCCAAACCGAACCCACGTCCTGACCTCACTTCCACCTCAGACCCCCCGGCTGGAAGCCGGGTCCCGCAGTGCGGGAGCAGCCAGGGATGGCTGCCGCTACGGTGGGAGTGTCCGGTTGCGCCCAAATCAAGCCTTCAGGGTTTCGCCAAAAAGCCGTTGGTATTCGAGCATGACATAGCGGTCGGTCATCCCGGCCAGGTAATCGCATACGGCGCGGTGCAGCCCGGTCTGGCGGATGCGGCGGCGCGCGCCTTCGCCGATTTCCTTCGGATGCGCGAGATAATATTTGAAAAGTTGCTCGAGGATTTTCGCCGCGCGCAGGTTCGGTTGATGGACGACGGGGTTGTAATATAAATTTTTGTAGAGGTACTTGCGCAGTTCGAGATTCAGCTTGCGGCGTTCGGGGCTGTGTTGCACGAGCGCTTTGGGAAAACGCCGCACGTCATCGGCTGAATTGACACCCGCGGCGCAAATGAGACTCTCGCTGTTCTCAACGACATCCCGGATCTGCCTGTCAATGATGGTGCGGATGGTAAAGTAACGGCGGCATTCATCAGGCAAATCACCGTGCTCTTTTTTCACCAGGTGCGCGGTATGTGCCCAGACGCGAACGGCCCGGCGCAATTTTTTTTCGGACAACAATCCGGAATCCAAACCGTCGTCGAGATCGTGGCCGTAATAAGTGATTTCGTCGGCGAGGTTGGCGATTTGGGCTTCGAGCGAGGAGTTTTTAGCGTCGAAACCCTTTCGCTGGCCGGGGTGATCGTAGGCGGTGCGGTGCTTGACCAAACCTTCGCGGACTTCCCAGGACAAATTCAGGCCGGGAAAATCCGGATATTTTTGTTCCAGTTCCTCGACGATGCGAAGGCTGTGCCGGTTGTGCTCGAAACCGCCATGACCTTTCATCAGGCGCGCGAGAACCGCTTCGCCCTTGTGGCCGAACGGCGAATGACCGAGGTCATGCGCGAGCGCAATGGTCTCAGCCAGATCCCCGTTCAACCGCAACGCGCTGGCGATGTTGCGCGAGATGGCGGCGACTTCAATGGTGTGCGTGAGGCGCGTGCGGAGGTGATCGCCGGTGCCGTTGAGAAAAACCTGCGTTTTGTATTCGAGCCGGCGAAAAGCGCGCGAATGAATGACCCGGTCGCGGTCGCGCTGATAATGAGTGCGCCATTCGGGCGGCGGTTCCGGATGTTCGCGTCCACGGGTGTCGCCGCTGAACTGTGCGTAAGGCGCGAGAACCTGCCGCTCGATTTGTTCCAGTTCCTGACGGGTGCGGGGCATATCAAATGCGGAATGCCGGATGAAGAATTGGATTCAACTCGCCAATAATTCCTGCACGGAAATTCCACGCAGTTCGAAGAGCCGGCGGATGGTGTCCTCGATCAGGTTGTTCGGACAGGACGCGCCGGCGGTGACCCCAACGGTGATTTTGCCGTGCGGCAGCCAGTCGTGCGTTTCGATTTCTTTTTTGCCGTGCTGCTCGTAGTGGCGGATGAGTTTGTCCGATTCCATTTTGGCCGCGTTCTTGATGAAGTAGGTCGGAAGTTTGGCTTCACCCATTTCGGCGAGATGCGAAGTGTTCGATGAATTGTAACCGCCGATGACAATGAGCAGGTTAATCGGCTCGCGCAAAAGTTTTTGCAGGGCGTCCTGGCGGTCCTGCGTCGCGCCGCAAATCGTGTCGAAGAAGCGGAAATGTCTGTCAAGTCCCGCCGCGCCGAACTTTTTAATCATCGCGGCCTTCAGGCGGTTTTGCACATCCTCGGTTTCACCGCGCAGCATGGTGGTTTGATTGGCGACGCCGATGGCCTGCAAATGTTGGTCGGGGTCGAAGCCCTCGGAGTAGGCGCCCTTGAATTTTTCCAGAAAGTCCCGTTTGTTGCCACCGTTGATGATGTAATTGCAGACGTAATCCGTTTCCTCGAGCGTGAAGACGACGAGGTAATGTCCGCTGCCGTAAGCGCGCGCCTGCGAACTCGTGGCCTTGGTCTCCTCGTGCCACGATTTGCCGTGAATGATGCTGGTGACTTTTTCCTTGGAGTACTGGCGGACGCGTTTCCAGACGCTCATCACGTCGCCGCAGGTGGTGTCCACGAGCACGCAGCCCTTTTCTTCGAGCCGCTTGCGGGTGGCGACTTCCGTGCCAAAGGCGGGGATGATCGCCACGTCGCCGGCCTGCAATCGTGCCAGTTCGTCCTCGGTCGGCTTGGGCGAAATGATCTGGATGCCCAGGTTGCGAATCTGGTCGTTTACTTCGGGGTTGTGAATGATTTCGCCGAGCAGGTAAATGGGTTTTTCCGGCGGAAAATATTTTCGCGCCGCGTAGGCGAGATCAATCGCGCGCTCAACGCCGTAGCAAAAGCCGAATTCCTTCGCGAGTTTGACGGTGAGGTCGCCGGCGGAGATCACGTGGCCGCTGGCGCGGATGCGCTCGACAACTTCGCTGCGGTAATGGGAAAGGACTTGCGCCTGCACGGCTTCCATGATGTCGGGCCGGCGAAGGTTGACTTTCTGGGCAGCGGGCGCTGGTGTTGACATGACGGAGAGAATGTAACATGGCGGCTGGCGCCGTCCAGCCGGAAAGCCGGGGAAATACGAATCAAGCCCGAGGTTCGAAACCCGAAACCCGAGCCCCAATCATCCTCCAAAGCAAGTCAACCGTGTGCTTTTCGGATTTCTGATTTCGGATTTCTTTCGGCTTTCGAGCCTCGGTTTTCGGATTTTCCTCCGTTCCGTTCCGCCAAAAACACCTGGAAGTTCAAATGGTCTTGCATGATGGCTGTTTCATGCGATGATTTGCGCGTGTCGGAGCGTAGCTCAGCTTGGTAGAGCACCAGCTTTGGGAGCTGGCTGTCGCAGGTTCAAATCCTGTCGCTCCGACCATTTCCATTTCTCCATCCCGGTTCCGTAAATTTCTCCACGGATGATTCATAACGCTGCTCACATTTTCCTTCGCTGGTGTGCTGGCTAAAATCTTATCGGCTGGGCAAAAGGAAACAGAGATGGCGGGGGTTTTTGAACGGCATCAAATTATTAACACACAAGAAAAACCTTTTTAAATTGGGCGTTTTGTAGGTTTTCGCCTGGCGGTTGTCCAAGCTGGCATCACCGTTGCTAAGCGGGTGAGTCATGGTTCAGCCAAACGCAAGTGCAGTTGAATGACACGGTGGAAAAAGCATGAAAAAAATTGAAGCCATCATCAAGCCCTTCAAGCTCGAGGAAGTCAAAGACGCCCTCGGCGAAGTTGGCATCGAAGGGATGACGGTGAGCGAGGTCAAAGGTTTCGGCCGGCAGAAGGGCCACACCGAAATCTACCGGGGCAGCGAATACACCATGGACTTCCTGCCCAAGGTTAAAATCGAAGTCGTCGTGGCGGATGACCGTGCCGACAACGCCATTACGGCCGTGGTCCACGGAGCCAAGACCGGAAAAATCGGCGATGGGAAGATTTTTGTCACGTCGATAGAACAAGCGGTTCGCATCCGCACGGAAGAATCCGGAAACCAGGCATTATGACCAGTAACGTAGAAACGTAGAAACCAAATAAACCAGCAAAGAAGAAACAGTTAAACGAACCAACAAATATGACAAACGAACCAACATCACCCGGCGGCGGGAACAAGCCCACCACCAAAGCAACACTGGGATTAACAGGACTGACCATCAACGCCATGGCCTTGATTGCGCCCGGCGCATTCTTGTGGCTGACATTCCAGGAGCAATGTCTCTACGGCGCACCGATGGCCGGCTGCGCAATGTGGGTCGGCCTGCTGGCCGCGCTGTTGCTGTGCTTCGCGACGGCAATCAGCTATGCCGAACTCTCCAAACTCTATCCCGGCGCGGGTTCTTCCTACCTTTACGCCGAGCAGGCGTTCTTGTCCAAAACCCATGCGTATAAATTTGCGCGCCTCGCCAAATTTTTCACCGGCTGGGCCAGTCATTTGTATTACTGGGTATATCCCGGCCTGATGGTCGGGGTTACAGCGATCCTTGGCGGCTACCTGGCCAGCCAGTTTTGGCCGAACACTTTCAGCGGCACTTACAACAGCCCCTTGTTCATGGGGCTATTCTGCATCGCATTCTCGCTGCTGGTGGGGTACATCGCCTACCGCGGCGTGAATGGCAGTACAGCGGTCAATATGGGGATCAATGTCATCCAAATTACCGCGCTGGTGGTTTTCGCGGTCATGGCCATCGCCTATCGCACCAATCATCCGCAAGGATCAGTGGGCTGGCATCTGTCCAACGGAACGCCGGTGAGCTACAATGTTGATCAAGTCAACGTGCTGGACGACAAGAATCAGCCCGTGCAAGACACCTGGGCCGATAATTCTCCGAAATTCGCACAAGATGCGAATGGCAAGGATTTGATCGGCAAAGATGGCAAACCCGTTCCCGCCATCAAACAACAAGACCGGCAAGTCGCGGCTGACGACCTGGACAAAACCAAGAACACGGACGCCGTGGTGCTGGGCACCTTGACGGCGATGGGACTCGCCGTGGGCGACCCGTATCCGGTCTTTCAAAAGGACGACGCCGGCAAACTCAAACTGGACAAGGACGGTCATGCCGTCACCGACCCGTTCATTTTAAGCTACAAGCCCGAAGACGCCGTCACCGGCAAGCTGGGTGACGCGAAAGATCCGCAAACCTTTAATTTTCACACTTCGGCCAAGTCGGTCATCGTTCCGCATAAAATGAATTTCCTCTTCATTCAGGCGTGCATTGCGATTCTCCTGCTCGTGGGTTTCGAGTCGGTGACTTCCATGGGTGAAGAGGCGAAGAATCCGAAGAAGGACATCGGGCGGGCGGTTTTGATGTCCCTGGTGATTCAAGGCGCAATATGTTACATGTTCGAGTACTTTGCCGCGAATTATTTTCTGAACAGCGGGTACACCGTCTCGAGCGCCGGGGCTTCCGGCGCACCACTCGGCGACATGATGGTGCTCGTCGGCACGTGGATGTTTGGCAGTTATGCGGCGGGCCGGGCGTTCATGCTCGTGCAGGCCGGCACGGTGTTCCTGGCATTGATCGGCACAACCCTGGCCTGCATGAACACCGGCGCGCGGGTGACTTATGCGATGGGCCGCGACGAAGAAGTGCCGTCCCACTTCGGCCTGATACATGGCAAACACCTGTCCCCGCATCGCGCGATCTGGACGCTGGTGGTGATTTCGATGGTCATCGGCATTCTAACCACGGTGATCTATCTCGGCGGGCAATCCTCGGACTTGGCGGCGTTGGACAAACACAACTTTTGGTATAGCTTCGGCATCTTCTCGCCGCACGCTTACACTTGGCTGCCCAATTCGCTGGTCATTATCACCCTGATCAGCAACTTCGGCACGTTCCTGCTCTACATGACGACCAACATCGTGGCCATCGTGGCGTTCAAAGAGCACCACAGCTTCCACGGGTTCAAGCATTTCGCGGTGCCGATCTTCGGACTGTTGGCGAACCTGGGTTGCATGTTATTCTATCTGGTTGGCCCGTTCTCGGTCAGCGGGATGAGCTGGCATGAACCTTACATCGCGCTCGGTTTCGCCGCAGCTTGGGGCATTTACGGCGTCTTTTACTTCAAATCGAGAAGCGCCAAACTTGGCAGGTCCACGATCCTGACCGAGAAACCCGCTTATTAAGCGGAAGCCGGGGGAAATAATGCACAACCCGGCCACCGGTCACGGTGGCCGGGTTGATTACATAAAACAGCAAACATAAAATAAGACATGAGCACACCCAAGAGCGCAATTGAAATGGCAAAAAAGGCAGGGGCGAAAATGGTGGACATCAAGTTCGTGGACACCTTCGGGACCTGGCAACACTTCACCATGCCCATCAGCGAATTGTCCGAGGAAACTTTCG
>JBAVOO010000022.1:0-12498 GCA_049692125.1 Verrucomicrobiia bacterium
CGCGCTGTCGCAGCGGGCAATTATATGGCGGCGGCGAAAAACTCAAGGTATTGCTCGCCCTGTTGCCCTCTGCGCTCCACCTTGACTTTTTCGCCGCCGCCAAGCCCTTGCTTTTAGGAACAGCGCGCGGAGAAGTGACGCTGCTTTTGTCACTGGACAAACAAAATTTTTGGGCTACTTAATTTGATTATGGACAGCGAGCCAGATGCTATTTTGACCGGCAGGTTGGGCGAAGCGGATTCAATTTCAATTCCGAGAGCCGCCCGCAGGCTTGGCCTCGACGCCTATACGCTTTGCACGCTCATTCAACGCGAGCGTGTCCAAGCCGGGCTTTCCCCTTCGGGCGAATTTGTCATTGCTAACGAGGAATTGAACCGGCTTTTGAAAAAGGATTAACGGCATGGAGAAGCGCGAAGAAAATCCACAACACGAAGTGCCGGGCAGCGAGGCGCGACTGACGGATGGACAACTGGCGGCCTACAACGCCGCTTTCCAGACGATTGAAGGCGATCTTGCAACCATGAGACCAGTGCGCGAGGCGTTGACTCGGTTGGAACACGTCCAATGGGAACGGCCCGTGCCAAAGGCTTTTGCCACCCACACCACGCCGGAAGGCAAATGGAACGCGCACGCGTTGCTGCTTAAACTTTTCCGAACTGAAATTTTGCTTTGCCGCAAGGCGGACGGCGACGAATGGGCGGTGATTCAACGGCTGGTGGCTTCCCCCTACACGCAAGCCCACGGCGACACCGAGATTTTGCTGAAAGGAAATGGCCCCCGCGAGGTGGCGACCGAATACATGGGGCAAATGCGACACACGCTGCGATTCATGGCGCGTAACGCAGAAGTCAAAGCGCAGAAAATCGTATGGGAGCAATTTCCCGACGACCATCCTGGCAAAGTCATTCGCGCTCTTTCAGAACGATGCGATAGCGTTGCCGAAGGCACGGAAGTGATTAAACAGGAGCAAACGCAATCCGTGCGCCAGTCGCGCGGCATCGGCATTTGAGGTATGGATCAGGAACGTGAGAAATTTCTGAATTTGAGGGAGAAGCCAGCGCGCGTGACCGTGGAGGAAGCGTCGTGGATTTTGCGATGCGCTATGCACGACATTCCGATTTTGGTTTCCAACGGATTGCTCAAACCGTTGGGACATCCGGCGGATAATGCCACGAAGTTTTTTGCCTACGACACGCTTCAGGAATTGAAGCACGACCTAAAATGGCTGGCCCGTGTCACCGACGCAATAAGTGAACATTGGAAACTCAAGAACGCCCGTAAATCGGAAAATGCGGGACAGTTTTCTTCGCCGGGCGAACCAGACCGTTCCGGCAAATCCGCGATGCAACGCGCATGAATGTTCTCATTTTGCGGACACCAACGGACACCAAAACGGACACCAAACGAGTTAAAAACGGTATGGTTGGATTAAGCCGAATTAGCTTGAATAGCCAATGAAATCAGCTATATTTGGATTGCAAACGCGGGGATAAATGGCCGATTCCGACCTCCGCCTCCAGTTGTTCCGTTGGTGCAACGTTGCCAAGGGGTGACCTCCGGGCGCGCCGTCAACATTTTTGCCGGGCAAACCTTACGTTTTCCACACCCCCGCAATCTTCGTCCCGCAGAAACGGCATTTGCCGTCCGTGAGGTCCATGCGGGTGACGGCGAAAATGTCCCGCTCGATGACGGCTTTCTTGCAATTGGGACACCAAGTGGTCCCTGCGCCCTCGAAACCGGGCACGTTGCCGATATAGACATAGTGCAGTCCCTCGGCACGGGCGGCATCGCGGGCTTTCACCAGCGTTTCGACGGGCGTGGGTGTCAGGTGGGCGAGTTTGTGCGCCGGATGGAATCGCGAGAAGTGCAACGGCCGGTCCGGTCCCAACTCTTTCACAATCCAGCCGCACATCCGCCGGATGGTGTCGGGGTTGTCCGTGTAGGTTGGCACGATGAGGTTGATGATCTCAAACCATACGCCGAGGTCGTTGAGCGTTTTGATCGTGGCAAGGATGGTGGCGAGTTTGCCGGAATCGAGTTTTTTGTAGGTGTCCTCATCGAAGCCTTTCAGGTCCACATGCGCGGCGTCCGCGAATTGATACAGGTCGCGGGCAGGCCGTTCCTCGATTGAGCCGCAAGTGACGACGATGTTTTTCAGCTTCCGCTCGCGCGCTGCCTTGCAGGTGTCCTGCGTATATTCGTAAAACGCCGTCGGTTCGGAGTAAGTGTAGGAAATGGACGGGCAACCCAGCACCTCGGTCACCGCGACGACGTCTTCGGGGAACAAGCTCAGCCGCGACATTTGTTCCATTGTGAGGCTCGGCGGCAACGGTGGTTTCAAACGAAGTTCCTCACCGTGCGGGTCTTTGGTTTCTTCGGGTTTCTTCTGCGAAATTTCCCAATTCTGGCAATTCAGGCAGCGGAAAACACAGCCGGACGTGGCGAGGGAAAAGCTCAGCGTGCCCGGCAGGAAATGAAACAGCGGCTTTTTCTCGACCGGATCAACGTGGAACGTGCACGGGTTGCCATAGACCAGCGTGTAAAGCGTGCCGTCGCGGTTGACCTTGTTGCGGCAATGGCTGCGGTCGCCGGGTGCAAGGATGCAGTTGTTCGGGCAGACTTTGCACTGGACGTTGCGGCCGAGCTTGAGGTAATGCCGCGCCTCCTTCACCCAGCCGCGTTTCTGCCACAGTTCCCAAAGCTCGCCGGTCGGCGCGTCGCCTTTGAAGATGTCGGCGGGCGCTTCGGACTCGCGCCACTTGGCGAAAAAATCGAACAGTGATACTGCGCCCGCCAATCCCACAACGCCTGCCGCGCCCAGCCCGATGGCGGCGCGGCGGGAAATGCCCGCACTGCGCCGTTTATCGGCAGCACCATGAACAAATGAATCGTGATGGCTCATGCGGAAATCCGAATGCCGAAGCCCGAAATCCGAAAGAAATCCGAATGTCGAATGCCGAAAAATTGAAGACGGGCGGTTTTCGCGAATGCGCCTGCACGGACAACGTCTCGGTGCCCGGTCCGAATTCGGTTCCGGTTTTCGGGTTTCGGGCTTCTTTCGGTCTTCGGATTTTGGTTTTCGATTTTCATGCGCGATGCTTGATCCAGCCCCATCGCTGCATGGCAAGATACACCGCCGGCACGACATGCGCCACCACGAGAACAATCAGCGGCAGGTGCAGCATACGGTGAAATGTCAGTGCGGTCTTTTCGTCAAGCAGTCGGTTGAAGCCGTGTTGGCCGGTCATTGCATAGCCGGTGACCAGGAATCCCGCCAGCACCGGCAGCAACAGCCAGCCGCTCCAGCGCATGATTTTAATGGAAACAATGTTGAGTTTGGTCATGTCGAAACCTTTCTCCAAAACAGGACGCCGCCCGCCAGCGCATTCAACGCCGCCGTCAGCAGGCAGACGCCCGTCACGCCAACCAGCGGAATCAACAGTGTGCTCGCCAGCAGCGCACCGAGGGATGCGCCCACGAAATCCGCCGTGTAAAGCCGCGACGCGCCCGTCGCCGTGCCGTCAAATTGTAGTTGGTTTGCCAGCGGAAATTGCGCGCCGACCAGCACGGCGAGAATCAACGTCAGCAGCGCGATGACGGATTTGATCGCCAGGAGCGACGCAGCCGTATCGGCTGCCCGATTCAGTGAAAAAAGAAGCAGTGGGAGCAGCCCCGCGAATGCGGCAATCCCAATGGCCAGCACCGCCAGAAGTCCGCGAGCGTCCTGTAGCGCAGGTTTCCAAACCTGCTGTATCGCCGACTTCCCAGTCGGCTGAGGGTGTGACGGCAAACGGTCCGCAGGTTGAGAAACCTGCGACACAGCAGACTTGGAAGTCTGCGCTACTTTACATCGATTCGCCCACGCCGCCCCAGCCGCCAGTCCAACCATGAAAACCGTTACAATCACGCCGACCTGATGATAGACCGAGCCGCACAAAACCTGGAAGGCCAGCAGCAGTACGACCTCCAGCGCCGATCCCGCGAAGCCCGACGCAAAGAGCACGAGCGCCGGTCCGCGCAATCGAATGAGATACACGAGCAGCAACAGCAGCAGCACCGCTTGCAGCGCGCCGAAGCTCAAGGTGAACTGACTCATCCAATGGCGCAGGTGGTAAAAGTAAAGCATCGGACTGAAATCCCGATTCATCGCGGCGGGTTGCGACACCGCACGCTGGATGTCCGCCATCCGGTCGGCGGTGAGCATGGCGTCGAGATAATGCCGGTTCACGAGCTTCGTTGGAACGCCCTGTGCTTCGACCCGCGCGGCGATGTCGCCATGCAGCGGGCCATCGGACGCGAGGAAAAAGACCCGACCTCCGGGCAACACCAGAATGTTGGCGAATGACCGTTGCAACGACCGGTGCGCTGAGGCCAGCAGTCGCGCCAGTTCCGGGCTGACGTAGTTTTCGTAACGACCCAGCGCGAACGAGAGCACGCCGCCATCGGCCAGCACCCGTTTGACCCCGCTGAAAAACTCGACCGTGAAGAAGCGGTTAAGCTGTGCCGTGGACGGGTCGGGCAGCGCGAGGATGACGACGTCGTAGTGGTTGGTCGTCTGCCGCACGAATTGCCGTGCATCGGTGGCGATCACATGGATGCGCGGATCGGCGAAGTGCTCCGGCAGGAAGCGGCGGCCGGTTTCGATGACGAGCGGGTCGAGTTCCACGCAGTCCACTCCGGCAACATTGTATTTGAGGATTTCCTTCGCCACTCCGGCGACGCCGCCTGAAACCAGCAACAGCCGCTGTGCGTCGGACCGCTGGGCCATGGCGTAGTGCGTGGCTTCCTCCACCTGCTCAACGTTCGGCGTGGACACAACGGCGATACCGTTCTCGATGAAATTGGTCTCGCCTCCCGATTCCGTGACCACCAGCCGGCCATAAGGCGAGTTGGCGCGGAACAAGACGTTCTGGCCGGGGAATTGGAACGCCGTAGAAACGCCGTCCGGGTTTGTGGATAGAAACAAAACAACGGCAGCCAAAACGATCAGCAAGGATGCCGGGAGTAATGTGCTGCCAGCGTCCCGCTGGCAGGTTTCTGCCGGCAAGATGCCGGCAGCACGCTTCGCTGCCCGGCCAAGCCACGCCGCGGCTGCGAGGTTCAACAAGGCCGGCACGGCGAGCAGCGCGATGTGGTCGAGAAACCGCACCAACACGAAACTGAACAGTACGCCGCCGGCAACGCTGCCCAGGCTGTCGGCGACATAAACGCGGCCCGCGCCCGACGCATCGCCGCAGCGGTTGAGAATCGAGCACGCCAGCGTCAGGGTGTATCCGGCGACGAGGCAAAACGGCAGCAACAAAACCGCGGCGCTCAGGACGGTTCCCGTCACGCCCACCTCCGCGCCCCGCACGAAGACCACGTTGCGCAGGGCGCGGACGGCAAACACTTGCGCCAATGGAATCACGGCGATGAAGATTTGCGCGGCGAACAGGGCAGCGAGAGGATGGCGGAGTTTGTCAGCCGTCCGGCCCAGCGAGGTTCCCAGGCCCGTGAGCAGCAGCCAGAGGCCGAGAGCGATACCCAGCACCATTTCATTGCCCGCAAAGGCGCAGAGCAACTCGCGCATCAGCGCCAACTGCGTCATTACCGAGGCCATTCCCAACCCGGCGAGCGCCCAAAGCACCGGCAGCCTGTCGCGTGGTGAAACTTTACGCGGCCTGCCGCTGTCAGCAGGCGGGAGATTCGGGGTGTCGGCGGCCATCAAACATTCCTTTTACTTTTCCGATTCCTTGAACGCTTCGACCCGATAGGTGAGGACCGACGTGCCGGGTTTGCGCCAATCCCCGGACGCGCAGCCCGCCTTTTCGGAAAGGTGATTCAGGAACTCAACCTTGTCCGGCAATTGCTCCCAGACTTGGGGTAGAAATGTCGCGCCCCGACCGTCAATCTTGAGCACCACGCCATCCTTGCCGGGCTGCAATTTGGCCAGCAAATCTTCCGGCGAAGTGAACGGCAACGGTTTCGGCTCGGTCAACACGCTGATTTCGATTTTGATTTTGCCCGTTTCACCGGGTTGCACCGGCAGGAAGCGCGGGTCGCGGGTGGCCGCGTTCCGCGCGTTGTCCACCACGGCCTGGTAAAGCGGTTCCTGCGGCAAGATGTGCCCGATGCAACCTCGCAACTCGCCATTTTCTGTCAACGTCACGAAACAGGCCTTGGTTTCTGATAATTTGGGCGGCACGCCCTTGGCGTTGACTTCAAATCCCGACAAGTCCGGATTGGTCACCACACAGGTCAGGGTTCGGCGGGCCAGGTCCAGCAATAACTTTCTTTCCGGTGCCGCGTAGTTTTCCTGCGCGGGCGCGAAGAAAGCGATGGCGCTGTAACCGACAACACCGTGGCTCTTGTCGCCCGAGGTGTCGCCACTATTGCGATAATCCAGCAACCGCGCCTGCCATCCATTCTGGTGTGCCAGGTGCAGCAGCGCCAGAATGGGCAGTTTGCCGCAGGCCTCCTGAGATTCCATGGCCTTGATGTCCAGATTGCACATCGCCTTGACGCAACGGGTATCCAGTTCTTTGGCGTCGTCATAGGGATGGTAGTGGCTCAAATCCGAACTCACCACGATCAGGGTTTTGTCGTCGAGCTGTGTCGCCACCGCTTGTGCCACCTGCGCGGGATCCACGTTGCCGAACACCACCGGCAAAATGGAAAAATTCGTCAAAACCTTTTGCAAAAATGGGACCTCGACTTCGACGGAATGTTCCCAGGTGTCCGGCGTGTCTTTGCCCGGATCGGGTGCCGGCTTGGATGACTGCTGCCACCAGTCGGGACGTTTCATCGGACAGCAGGGTTCGCTGAGGCAGGGACTGATTTTTGCCAGCGCCCGGGCTTTGGGCGAGATTGGCACCAGCCCGAGCGGCGTGCGATAGGCATCCACCGCCGGGACGGATGCGCCCATAAAATACACGTAATGGCTCGGCCCCAGAATGATGACCGTGTCGTATCGGCGTCCAATCAGATTCTTGAAGGAGTAGGCCGCGACCGGGCCGGAAAACTCGTAGCCGGCATGGGGACAAACGATGGCTTTAAGGTCCCCAACCGGCTCGACGGGCGCGGCGGCGAGCAGACGGTCAATCATGCGTGACAATTCGACCGGGTCTTTCGGATAAAACAGCCCCGCCACCGCCGGCTCACGCACCAGTTGTTTTGCGACGGCGTTGGTCGTTTCGAGTTGTGCCAGGTGTTCATCAGCGCCGAACGTTTTTCGTTCCACCGGCGCCAACAGCACCGCCATCAGTGCTGCCGCCGTGATCGCGCCCGCCAGGATGAACCATCTTGACCGCTTGACGCGGGACAGGCGCCCCGCCGGTTCACCGCTCACCGCTCCAATGAGAAACAAGTTTAGCATGAAGTTCATAAATATCCTTTGATTTGATCCAAAACATTCTCTGTAAGATAGCAATTCCAATTAACTTTGGTCCCGTTTGATATGCCTCTGGGAAAAGCGGCGGAGGGTCGCCGCACTCCAAGACGCTGTGCGCGACACGATGATGCTTGAAATACGCGAAGCGTCTTGGACTGCGCCAGCCCTCTGGCGCTTTGCGAGGAGACGAAATGGCC
Source organism: Verrucomicrobiia bacterium (assembly GCA_049692125.1). Classification (GTDB taxonomy): domain Bacteria; phylum Verrucomicrobiota; class Verrucomicrobiia; order Limisphaerales; family UBA11358; genus UBA11358. The sequence continues at coordinate 7,567 of JBAVOO010000022.1, forward strand.
GCGAGATTTTCGCAGGAGCTTTTGTGTGCCAATAACACCCCACCCCCGCCGATCGGAACGCCGGTTTCCAGCCGGCTTTCGGACCAGCTCGCGCCAACCCGCCAGCATCAACCCACTCATGCCCCCCTTTTATCAAATCGCGGCAAACCGTTCAACCACTCAAGGAAATCCCCGGCCATCCGAAAAATCCCGTCGCTGGATGATTTGGAAAAAGAATTGGGAAAAATTATAATATAGCATCCAACCAAAGTCGCTGCTGGTGGATTTTCGGTCGCTGTTAACTGCCGTCGCACAATCGAACTGACGAGCCGACTATTCGGATGTTTTTCTCTTCAATTCACGCCTGATTTACGGTAAGTATGCCTTGCGAGTACATTGCGTGAGGTGGACTGACTCCGGGATTGACCATGAATAAATCTTTAATGGAAGGTTTAGTAGTAAAGTTTTTGGAGAGCTATGACGCTCCTGCCAAGGATGCCATTTGGCAGCAACACAGTGCCACGTTCCGTCGCTTTTGGTCCGGTCAGGTGGCTGGCCAAGGGAACTGATACCATTCCGGACGACATATGTGACGTGGTTATTCGGATCGTAATTCAGATTGAGGCTGCGAATGTCGAGGCCTGGCTCTTCACCGACGGGTGGGACGGTGGCGTTTCGTCGCGTTGAAATTGCCCGCCTTCTTCGCAAAACTTACGGCTCGACCACTGCGCTCAGGGAGTGGGAGGTTTGGACTTGGCCACGATTTGCCAACGCAACTCTTTTATCCGCTTTTGAGCATCGGTGAATTGTTGAGGAGTCAACTCCTTTCTCAGAAGATTGCGGCTCTCGGCTGCATCTGAATCTGCCTTGGCCGCCATGCTAAACCACGCATACGCCTCCACTATATCCTTCACCACGGCCTGGCCATTGGCATAACAGCAGCCCAGATTGAATTGAGCCTCGGGGTGACCCTGCTCGGCGGCCTGGCGATACCACTTCACCGCCTCAACATAATCCTTCGCCACACCCTGGCCATTGTCGTAGCACCAGCCCAGATTGGATTGAGCCGGGGTGTAATTCTGTTCGGCGGCTTTGCGATACCACTTCACCGCCTCCACTTTATCCTTCCCCACGCCCTGGCCATTGGCGTAGCAGTAGCCCAGATTGAATTGAGCCGGGGCGAAATTCTGCCCGGCGGCCTTGCGATACCACTTCACCGCCTCACCATAATCCTTCGCCACACCCCGGCCATCATCGTAGCACCAGCCCAGATTGAATTGAGCCTCAGCATCTCCCTGCTCAGCGCTGGCTTTATATTCTTGAAATTTGCCAGGAACGGCGACGCCTTTCGGGGCGGCGGCGCGGCGCGAACGCAGGTCAGAACGCAGACCAGTGATGTAATTGAAGACGGCGCTTAGAAATCTTCTCATTGAGTTGAAACCTACGCTTTGGCCATCAAGACCTGCAAGCCAAAATCCTTTTGCCGCTGCCCCATCCGTTGGGCGGCGGGTTCCAGTTCAAGGTCAACCCGCAGCAGGCTGCCAACTGACTGCCACCAGGGATCTCATTGAAAGCGATTTATCCTTTCATCGTGCGAAACTGGCGCAAGGCGACCAAGGGATCGATCCGGGTCAGCAGAAAATGCGCCCAGTGATTTTCCCAACGCTGCCAGAAGGTCTGTGACTTCCGCCATTGGCGGGGCTCGATTCTTCGAGAGTGTTTTAGCAGGCGCTCAAAAATTCCCCGCGCTGCAACGGCAACCGCCTCGTCTTCGAGACGCAGCATCAGTTCGTAATTCAGATTGAGGCTGCGAATGTCGAGATTGGAAGAGCCGGCGTAAACCACCCCGTCGCTGAGAATCAGTTTGGCATGCAAAATCTGCGGTTGATACTCGTAAATCTCCACGCCGGCCTTCAACAGGCGACGATATAAACTCCTGCCTGCCAGTTGCGAAACCAGGATGTCGGATTGGCCGGGCAGAATCAGTTGCACGCGGCCGCCGCGCCGCGCCACGCGCATCAAATCCCGTCGCAGCCGCCGGGTCGGCAGAAAATACGCGCTCACGATCTGCACCTCGCGGGCTTTGGCCAAATCCTGATACAACGCAGTTTGAAAAGGGCTTGCCCCGCGACCGGGATGGCTCAGCAATAATTCCCCCGCCGGTTTTGGGGGCGGTTTGCGTTTGCGTTTGAATGCGCGCAATCGCATCAGCGGGTTGCGGCGAAAATCCGACCGCGCGAACAATTCATCGAAGGATGCCGCCAGCTCCCCGGCCAGGGCGGGATTTTCAATCCGGACGCCCACGTCGCACCAGCCGCGCGTCACGCCGTCGCCATCGTATTCATCGGCAATATTGAATCCGCCAATGAACATCGTGGCATCATCGCAAATCAACAGCTTGCGATGATCGCGCACCCCGAACCGCCAGAGATGGAGGGGATTGAAGCGGCGCACTTCCCCGCCGGCGGCAACGAGCGGCTCAAAAAAATCATCCGGCAACAGCCACGAACCGAGCGCATCCACCAGGATTTGGACCTGCACGCCGCGCCGCGCCGCCGCCAGCAATGCTCCCAAAAATTGCCGCCCCAGCTTTCCGTCGGAATAAATATAAGTTTCCAGCCGGATGGATTTTTGCGCCGCTGCCATGGCCTCCAACATGGCCGGGAAAATTTCCTGTCCCGCGCAGAGCCATTGCCAGGGAAAGGATTTTGGAGCAGGCATGATTCACCGTAATTTCCCACATCCAAATTGGCAATCAACCTTCAACTTGGGTAACCTGCTAGAAACCAATCGCCGCTCCGCCGTCCACCGGCAATACCACGCCGGTGATAAATTTCGCCGCGGGTGATGCGAGATATACCGCCGCCCAGCCGATGTCGTCCGGGTCGCCGAAGCGCGCCATGGCCGTGCGACCAAGGACTTTTGCCTTTCGCACCGGGTCGCCACTCATGGCCTTGTCCAGCATGTCCGACGCAATCCATCCGGGCGCGATGGCATTGACACGCACGCCGTGCGGCCCCCATTCCGTGGCGAGCGTCCGCACCAGGCCGAGGTAAGCCGACTTGGCCGCGGAATAAGCCACCACCTGGGGAACCCCCAGGAACGAGGCCATCGAAGCGATGAAAAGAACCGAGCCGTTGCGCCGTTCAATCATCCGGCGTCCGGCCTCGCGGGAGAGCGCGAACGCCCCGAACAAATGCGTTTGAATGACGTTCGCAAATTCCGCGTCGCTGGTATCCGTCGCGAACTTTTTGAGATGCACCCCGGCATTGTTGACGAGAATGGTCAGCGGCCCGGCCAGTTTTTCGGCCTGGTCAACCACGACCGGCGCGGATTCGAGCCTGGTCACGTCGCCGGCGAGCGCGAACGCGTTTTTGCCCAGCGCCGCACAGGCTTTTTCCAATTCTTCCTTGCGGCGGCCGACCAGAACGACCTTTGCGCCCGCCGCGACAAAGCAGCGCGCCATGCCCAGACCGAGTCCGGTTCCCCCGCCGGTGATGAGCGCGGTTTGTCCGGCGAGATTGAAAGCCGGATTGAAGGTTTGTTTGTCCATTTGTCTTAGGAAACTTTTGTGATTTTATGTTCCACACAGGCGCTGTCAATCGCGTCCCAGTCCAGTTCCACGCCGATGCCCGGTTTGCACGGCTTTGCCGGCCATCGGCTGGTCCACGCGCAGCACCGGCACCTTCGTGGCAGCAGCCACCGCCGAATGTTGCGCGAGGCCAGGATAATTGTTGGCGCACAGGTTCAGGACCGGCTTGCCATCGGCCACGCGGATGGTCGTGCCTTGGGGCGTGATGATGACCCGCTCGCGCTTGTAAGTTCCCGCCGACTGAATGGCGGCCAACTGCGCGTCCAGGTGCTTTTTGAATTCTTCGATCATTTGGTCGAGGGGCAATAAATTATCCAGCCGCGTCAACTCGTGGGGCAACCCTCACCCAGTCCCGCCGGGGCGTAACGGGCGGGAATAATGCCAACGATCTTCACGCGCCGTATTTAGCCACAGTCCCCGCCGACCCGTCACGCCGAAATGCAATGCAGGCGGAAGCGAGCCGCGAAGGCGGGATCAAACCCGGATGAAAACGCCGGACTGCCAGTTGGCGCCAAAAATCATTCCGGCGGGGCGTCCGGGACCGGTTCGGGCGGCGGTTGGGATGCCTCAACTTTTGGCCTGGGTCGGCTGACTTCGTTGGTGGCCTTGCCGGGAGGAGTGGAAACATTGAGCTTTATTCCAAAACTGCCGTGTTCGCGCCAGCCGCAGTAGAAGTTAAAACTGTCCCGCTGCCAGGAAAGGAACGGAAGCAAAACCAATTTGCGCCGGGCCACCGCAAAGTCCCAGCCGCCGTGCGGACTGGAATTTCGCTCCGGGTATTTGCCGCTCCGCACGAAATCCTTGTCGGCAACCCCGATGATGTAATTATCAAAGTTGTGGAACGGATTGCGACAGTGCCATTTCAGCACCCGATGCCTGTCATCCGGCTGGTACCATTTCGGCGGGACCGGCTCATCACTGTTTTTAAACCACCAGGCCGGGTTGAGCTTGTTGTAGGTGTGTATTTTGGGCAACCCGGGCCGCGGTGTGACTCTGACGCAGTGCCACCTAAAACGGTGCAAATTATTTACCTCCACCATGTCCAAAAATCCTACAGAGCGTTTCAAGTTGAGACATCGCAACAAAACGCGCAGGGCGGTTTTCACAGGAAAACCACACAATTCCTGGTCGTTGAATTTTTATTTCGTTTTATTCCATGCATTGGATTGATCGACGGACACCAGCGGCAGACGCATTTTTATTTTGGCTTTGGCACTGCGCGTGCTAACCTACCAATAAGCTGCGGTTGCAGCAGGCAATCAGTGAACAAAGTGTAATCATTGTAACCCGCCTGTTGTCTTGTTCACGCCGCAACAAACGGAAAGAAAAATAAAAATGAAAAATACCAAAACCCTCCGCAA
>JBAVOO010000023.1:0-100962 GCA_049692125.1 Verrucomicrobiia bacterium
CGGGGGCACCGTCGCTCGTCGTGCCGGCCTCGCCGCCACCGCCGCCCGGCCAGTTCGTCTTCCAGCTTCAGGGCCTGGCGGGGGTACCGTACGTGATCCAGATGTCCACCAATTTGACTTCGACGAACTGGATTGCGATTTCCACCAACACGCCGGCCAGTGGCACGCTCAACCTCACCAACACCAACTCATTCGGTGCACAGTTCTATCGCGCGGTTTGGCACCCATAAGCATCGCGGAAGGAACGATAACAATGGAGCGCCGAACTCCGATTCGGCGCGAATCCGCCACACTTTGAAATCCGCCGATTTGGAAATCGGCGCTCCAATTCAAAACCTGAAGCCGGGTGACTGGTTTCCAGTTTTGAATTGAGTTGCTCGTCAATTTGCGGGTGGTTGACGGTAGGCTTGCATGAAGGGTTGCTGCTTCAACCAGGCAATCAACTCATCGGTCATGATGCGATCGTCAGCCACGCGCGGATGGTTATGGGTCCAGTGTTTGAAAACGAAGTGGCTGATGGCCGGGTTGGCGGCTTCGAGTTGCGTCACGGCAGATTCCCAGGCCTGGCGCAAGGGTTCGCTTTGCGCGCCGCCGTACATGCCGCCGCGCAGGAGCACAACGTGGGCGGCCGGAGACGCCGTGCAGATGGCACGGACGAGCGCAATGTAACCGTCAGTGTAACCTTCGGGGAACGGTTGTCCGTGGGCCCGCGGATAGGAATCGTCGTTTTCGCCAAAGTTCACAAAGATGACTTGCGGCACCCATTGCGTCAGGTTGGCGCGCGGCGATGCGGGGTTGGGATAGGTTTTGTCCCACACCTCGCCGGCCTTCCGGTCAACCCAGCCGGTGGCAATGCCCATGCCGCTGACGGCAATGTTGCGGTAATCGGCCGAAAACGCGTTGGCCGTCAGGGCGGCGTAACTGAGGGCGGCGTTGTGCGTGTGGCGGTTGTCCCACTGGTCGGTATCACCGTCTTCATTGCACGCGCCGACGGTGATCGAATCGCCGAAAAATTCCATCCTAAGCCGGTAAGTCGGCGGCGGCGGCGCCCAGGCTTTCTCACCGGCGGCCAACTCAACACCGCGAAAACGGACCGTGCCGGCGTCCGCTTCACTGCGCTTGAAGAGCGCCAGGTGGTGACGCCCGGGGCCAAAGCCCGCGAGCGTTGCGGGCGTGACCGGTTTTCCTTCCCGGATTTCAACGACCGTGTTCGAGCCGTCCACCTCCGCGTTGAAATAACACTGGCCCTTGGCGTCGTCAAAAAGCAAACCGAGTGTGTTGCCCTTGAAGTCGAGGCCGATCCGGCTGGCCTGCCAGACGATCACCGGCGCATTCGAATTGGAAAAATCAAACCGGCCTTCGTAACGGAAGCGCGCATCCGCCGCAGGAATTCGCAGCGTCAGGCGGTCGGCTGGCAGTTCCGGTGCGATCGGTTGCGGCTGGAAATTCTGCGTCGCGGATGGACCGGGTCTGAAGGTGCAGCCATCCAGCGCCAGCAGCGCGAGAACGAGGCCGGTGCAGAAAACTTTGACGATTTTCATCTGCCTGGACGAATCAATACCCCTGTTTCAACAGCCAGTAAACCGCGAACATCAGCGCGAGACAAGCCAGCGACATCAGCAACGCGCTGCTGATTAAAAAGGATGCGGCAGTCATCACCACGCCGCCAACAAACGGTATCGTGGCCCGCTGACGCCAGCCGTAAATCAGATAACCACTGGCAATGGCGCCCCAAATGCACGACGCCCAGAGATAATGTTCATTGAGTAAATCCACGCTCCGTCATTATGCCGGAACCTGCCGCCGCTGGCCAGAATCTCCGGCAACGAACTTGTTGGTTTTAGGCACATATCGTGCTAACTTTTCACCGTGAGCCGATTCTTCAAGCCCAACCTTGATTTCCGCGGCCGCATGGCGCGCGGGGTCATCGGTGCGCTGTGTCTCGTTGCCGGGATTGTCATTGCCGGCGACTATTCGTTGTGGGGGCTGATTTTCGTGGCGGCGGGACTGTTCGCCATTTTTGAATCCCTTCGCGGCTGGTGTCTCGTGCGCGCGTGCGGTGTCAGAACCAGGGTCTAAGGCGCAAAATTCATTTCCCTCAAGCCAGCTTTGCCTATCCTTGGCGCGCATGAATCTGTTGCCGTTCGGAAAATTGCCCGCCCACAAAGCCCGGACCTTTGTTCCGCAAATCATTGACCTCGGCGACTGGCCGCAAATCGCGCCGCTGTTCGACCAGCTCGAGGCCCGCGCCGCGCAAGGCCAGTCCGCCGCCGACCTTGAGCGCTGGCTGCTCGACTGGAGCGAACTCACCGCCGCGCTGGACGAGGAATCGTCCCGCCGTTACATCGCCATGACCTGCCACACGGACAATGCCGAGGCGGAAAAGGCCTACCTGTATTTTGTCGAAAACGTCGAGCCGCAACTCAAGCCGCGCCAGTTCGCGCTCGAAAAAATTTACGTCGCCCATCCACAACGAGCGGAACTGCTCATGATGGGAGCGCCGGTCTCCGACCCGGCGTGTTTCGCACACGACAACGCGAAAGCGCCGAATCGGAGTTCGGCGCTCCGGGTGCGTTACGAAGTTTTCGACCGCGATGTGAAAAATCACGTCGAGCTGTTCCGACCGGAAAATGTCGCGCTCGAAACCGAAGATGCCAAGCTCTGCCAGCAATACCAGAAATTGACCGGCTCGCTCACGGTGAACTTTCGCGGCGGGGAGAAAACGCTCGTCCAGATGGGCCGCTACCTGGAGGAGCCGGACCGCGCGCTGCGCCAGGAAGCCTGGGAACTGGTGGCCAGACGGCGTTTGCAGGAAGTGGACAATCTCGACGAACTTTTCGACCGGCTCATCGAACTCCGCGAGCAAACCGCCCGGAACGCCGGGTTCAAAAATTACCACGATTACGCCTTCCGCCGGCTCGGCCGGTTCGATTACACGCCGGAAGATTGCACGCGTTTTCACGACGCGGTCGCCCGGGAAGTCATGCCTGTCGTGCGCGAACTCCATGCCGCCCGCCGCCACCAACTGGGCCTTGATAAATTGCATCCGGGCCACCTGCGTCCCTGGGACCTGGCGGTGGACCCGCAGAATCGTCCGCCGTTGAAACCGTTCGGGCAGGTGGGCGAAATGGTTTCGCGCACGCAGAAAATTTTTGACCGGCTGGACGGCGAACTCGCGGGCGGTTTCCGGCAAATGCAGGACCTGCGCCTGCTCGACCTCGACAATCGCAAAGGCAAGGCCCCGGGCGGCTACCAACAGACCCTGGCCGAGGCGCGCGTGCCGTTCATTTTCATGAATGCTGTCGGTCAGCAGCGCGACGTGGAGACGATTCTGCACGAGGCGGGTCATGCATTTCATGCGCTGGCCGCGCGCGACGAGGATTTGCATGCCTATCGCAACAACCCGCCCATTGAATTCTGCGAGGTCGCCTCGATGAGCATGGAGCTGCTCGGCAACGAATTCATCGAGGAATTTTACCCACCGGATGAAAATGAGGCAGGGTCGGCTCGCCGAGCCGACCGGACGCCTCGGCGAGGCGTCCCTACCGGTTCCGATGCGAACCGTGCGCGGCGGGTTCATTTGGAAGGGGTCATCGGGGTTTTCCCGTGGATTGCCACGGTGGATGAGTTCCAGCACTGGATTTACACTCATCCCGGCCACAGCCGCGCCGAACGCGCCGCCGCGTGGCTGGAATTGATGGATCGTTTTGGCGGGGACGTGGATTGGAGCGGGTACGAAGCGGCGCGGGCCAATCTCTGGCACCGGCAGCTTCACATTTTCACCCACCCGTTTTACTACATCGAATACGGCATCGCGCAGCTCGGCGCGCTGCAGATCTGGGCGAATTCAAAACGCGACAAGGCAAAGACGTTGAACGACTACAAAAAATCGCTCGCGCTCGGCGGCTCGCGTCCGTTGCCGGAATTGTTTTCCGCCGCCGGCTGTAAATTTCAATTTGATGCCGCGACAATCAGACCGTTGATTCAACTGGCGCAGGAAGAATTGAAGAAGTTGTAGGCGGGCATCGAAGTTCTGGAGTGCGGCGGCAAGCGGAGCGCGACGCCGCTTTGGAATCTGCTCATTACCTTGGTTGCCAAATAAAAGCGCTGTCGCCGCTTCGCTTTGCCAGCGCAGTCCAAGAGCTGCCGCTGTTTCAAGCCGTGGGTTGCTTTTGACTTCAGCGCGCAGACCATTCAACCACTGATGAAATTACTTCGGGAAGAATTGAAGAAACTTTGAAGCGGGAGAAAATTTGCAGCCTATCCTTTAATTATGCGCTGAAATCATGGACGGACAGACCCCGTTTGTCCCGAAACTCTCGAATCCAAGCGTCCTTGAACGGGGTGAGTTCGTGTTCCCCAATAGCGCAGTGAAAAGAATCGAACTTCTTTGGCCGCACACCACCAAACTTTTTAAGAACATTCCGATGAATTTGTATCAAAGCCTTTTGGAGTGTTTTCAACGACAGAACAAAAAACCGGTCCTTGCCATATTGAGCCAAAGCGAGCATTACGCAGACAATGTTATCCGAGAGAGCTACGGGACGACCCATAACTTGCTTTTTTCCATCAAGTCGAACATTGACAAATCTGCGAATGTCAAATTGCCATGACGTACCATTTGTTGTCTTAACCTGTACGGGCACTGATTGGAATGCCGAATCGGTGGCAATAATATCGTAGTCAGGAACGTTGCCTGAGAAGGCAGCCGCAACAAGCCCAATACGGCCAAGCTCCGAAGCCACAAGATACTCACCAATTTGTTTTGTGATCTGATTGGACCGGCCTGTCGCCATATTCAAACTTCGATGCCGTACGCCTTGATTTTGTTGTAGAGGGTCTGGCGGCCGATGCCGAGGCGTTTGGCGGTTTCGAGCTTGTTCCCGCCGGTTTCCTTGAGGGTCTGGATGATGGCGTTGCGTTCCACGCCTTCGAGCAGGGTGAAACTCGTGTCGGTCCCGTCAGCCGATCCGACTTTGGCGTTGGTGATGGAAAGATCAGCCACGTCCACTTCGTTGCCTTCGTTCAAGAGGACGGCACGCTGGACTTCATTTTGCAATTGTCGGACGTTGCCCGGCCAGTCAAAGGCGATGAGCCGCTCAATCGCTCCCGGCGTGAAGCTCGAAATGACATGATTAGCTTGTGCGGCGAACCGTTTCAAAAATGCGTTTGCCAGCGGCATGATGTCTTCGCGGCGTTCGCGCAACGGCGGCAGGTGAACCGAAATGGCGCTGATGCGGTAATAAAGGTCCTCGCGCAATTTGCCCTCTTTGAGGGCGTCTTCCGGCTTGCGGTTGGTGGAGGCGATGACGCGGCAGTTGGTCTTGTAGCTGACCTTGCCGCCGACCGGACGGACTTCGTTGTCCTGCAGGACGCGCAGCAGCTTGCTTTGCGTGTCAATGGGCATTTCGGAGATTTCATCGAGCAGCAGCGTGCCGCCTTCCGACTGGCGGAAAAGCCCTTCGCGGTCGGTGTGCGCGCCGGTGAACGCGCCTTTGACCGAACCGAACAATTCACTTTCGATCAATTCGCGGGGCAGGGCGGCGCAATTGATTTTGATGATTTTGTTTTTGCTGCGCGGACTGAGCGCGTGAAGGAGGTCGGAGATGACTTCCTTGCCGGTGCCGCTCTCGCCGGTGATGAGCACGGTGACATCGCTGGGGGCAATGCGTTCAATGGTGCGCACGACTTCCTGCATGGCGGCGCTGCGGAAAATCGGCGACGCCGTGCCGCTCATCGTTTCCAGCGCGCGCCGGAGCGCGCTGTTTTCCTGGTTTTGCTCATTGCGTTCGACGGCGCACTTGACGTCGGCCAGCAGCTTTTCGTTTTCAAACGGCTTGGCGAGAAAGTTATAAGCGCCGCCGCGTCCGGCTTCGACGGCCATGCTGATGGTGCCGTGTCCGGTGAGCACGATGACCTCGGTGTCGGGCCAGCGTTTCTTGATTTGGGGCAACAGTTCGAGCCCGTTGTTGTCCGGCCCGCTGCCCAACATCACGTCAAGCACGATCACATCGGGCGGGGGCTGGGCAAAGGCCTTCTGCACCGCCGCGCCGTTGCTGGCCTGGGCGACTTCGTAATGATCTTCAAGCACCGAGGTGAGTAAATTCCGCACATCCGCCTCGTCGTCCACGATGAGAACTTTGGCTTTCATGTTTAACTTCTCCGCCTGCATGCTTCAACAAACCGGCGAAAAATCACCCGGTGTTCAGCATATCGTTCACTCAACCGTTCGGGATGAAATTGCACACTCAACAAAAACGGCATTGCCCTCGCCGTGTCCGGTTTCAATTCCATCGCTTCCACTATTCCATCACGCGTTCGCGCTACAGCCATTAGCGGTTCCGCCGGTTTCAAAACGGCCTGATGATGCGTACTGTTCACACCCAAAATCCGCTTCCCCACCATTTTGGCTAGTAACGAACCCGATGTCAATGGCACTTCATGCACTAATTCACCCGCTTTGTCCATACGCTGATGGTTCAGCGCGCCGGGCATCTGGCGGCGAATGTCCGCAATTAACCGGCCGCCGAGCGCAATGTTCAACAATTGATGCCCACGGCAGATTGCCAGAAGCGGTTTGTGCTGGCGAAAAATTTCGTCAATTAAAACCAGTTCGCGCAAATCACGCCCGCCGCCATCGGGCGTCAGGCCCACGGCTCGGCGGACGGCCCGCGGAAGGTTTTTGTCGTAAAGGTCGGGATTGATGTCGTCGCCACCGGTCAACAACACACCATCCGCGCGGCGGATGATTTCAGCGAGTATCCGCCGGTCATTCGTCGTTGGCGTGGTGACGGGGATGCCACCGGCCTGGAGCACGGCATTTTCGTATTTGACCGAAAGGCTGACGGAAATGTCATGAAATTCGACACCCCGTTTTTCAATGCTCGGTGAAACAAGAATCAAAGGCGGTTTGGCCATCCGCGGGAAATGTAAGGGGACAGGATTGTTTTGTCAGGAGAAAATAAAACTCAGTCTCCATAACTTTTTGTCACCAGCCGGGTTGCAACCTTCCCAAAATTCCGGCCTGATTCATGCCCGAGGGGGAGGGTATGAGAATGGATGCGGTCAAAATAAATCGAAGCGGCGTTTATTATTTGATCAACACAGGGTCGAATACGTCAGGCCCCACTCGCACTAAATTTTTGCTTCAGGAAAGCGCTCGCGGATCCGGCGGGCGCACGGGTCGTTCGTTTGTGGCGGCGGCCGTTCATTTTTGCGCCAGCGCCCAGGCGCACCACAACACGGGCGCCTGGCCGTGCAAATCGCCGACGGCACGCGGACGGTTCAAATAGTATTCCGTGTCCTGGTTCTGACCCGTGCCGACGCAAATTTCGCGGACGTTGCCATCCGCATCAACATAGCCGCACAAGCCAATCCAGCCTTTGCGCGCGCAATCGCCGTATTCCTTTGCCTCCAGCCAGCCATGCTGGACACCCACAATCATCGCGTAGGTAAACATGCCCGTGCAGGAGGTTTCGACCCACGATTGGTCGTCGTCAATGAGCTGCCGCCACAAACCGGATGGCGCTTGATAACGCCGCAGCCCGGCCATCATTTTGCGATAGCCGTCCATCAACCGCGCGTATTTCGGGTGGTCCGGTGGGAGCGAACTGAGCACTTCGACGAGCGCAACCGCAAACCAGCCGTTGCCCCGGCCCCAATAGTACGGAACTTCCGGACCGTGAAAAAACAGGCCGTTGGTTTTTTGCAATTGATCGAGATAGGCGGCGAGTTGGTCGGCGGCCCGGTCGGCATATTTCGGGTCCTTCGTCGCGCGATAGGCTTGGATTTGCAGGCTGCCGACCATGAACGCGTCGTCCACCCACCAGCGGGTTTCGCGCGTGAGGCCGTCGGGCAACGGGTCTTCCCATTGCTGGTCGGCGAGGTCGCGTCCAAGGTTGAGAAAACGCGTGTCGCCTGTCTCCAGGTAAATTTCCAGCGGCACAATGCCCAGAACGTTGAAATCCACATGACGATTGGTCGAAACCAGTTTTTGGCCTTCCGGCGTCAAAATCACCGAGTAACGTCCGGCGAGTTTTTGCAACAATTCCTTGTCGCCGGTCGCCCCCGCGAACCGCAGCGCGCCAAACGCGGTGCAGGCTTCGGGATAAACGATGAAACCGGCCTTGTTGGTCAGGTAATCGCGCTGGAGAAAATTCCGCGCCACCTTTTCGCCGACGGTTTTGGGGTCAGCATTCGTCGGCCAGTTTTGGAAAAGGCCGGTCGTTTTTTCACCGGCGTCCGTTTTGCCCTTCTCCGGGACGCAACCTCCGGTCAAGATTGCGCCGAGAGACAAGGCCACTCCCAGCCGAAAAGGTATGTACATGATGTGTCTTTAATCCAAATCGCCTCGGTTTGTCCAGCCGCATGCGCACTAAATTTTCGCCTCGGGAAACCGTTCGCGGATCCGGCGGCGAAGATGCTTTGCCTGCTCCGGCTGCAAACGGCGGCGGGTGATGAGCCGTTGCACCGCGTCGAGCAGTTCCAGCCAATCCTCCAACGGCGGTTCCGGCACGGGTTGCCATTGATCAAAACGCTTTTCGCGCTGAAAGAACCGCCACTCCCGGCTCACGCGCCGGGCATTAACTTGCAGCTTCACGCCGTCGTCGGTCACCCGTTTCCAACTGATTTCAGCTTTCGGCATGATTCAGGGTGACAGGTGACGGGTGACACGTGACATGATTTCGCGTTCGCCCGGCCATCGCATTTTCTTGTCACCTGTCACCTGCCACCTGTCACTTTTTCAGGCAAATCCGCGCTCGCCACGGCCATCGCGGCGATGCCTTCCTCGCGTCCGACGAACCCCATCTTTTCGTTCGTTGTGGCTTTCACGCCGATTTGTTTTTCGGAAACACCGAGCGCGACGGCAATGCGCTTCTTCATTTCGGCAAGGTGCGGATAAATTTTGGGCTCCTGCGCGATGATGGTCGCGTCCACATTCACGATTTTGCCTTTGCGCTTCGCAACCTGCCGGGCAGCTTCGGCCAAAAACACCTTGCTGGGCGCGCCTTTCCAGCGCGGGTCGGTGTTCGGGAAAAAATGGCCGATGTCCGGTTCGCCGAGCGCGCCGAGAAGCGCGTCGCAAATCGCGTGCATGAGCGCGTCCGCGTCCGAATGGCCGTCCAAGCCTTTGGGGTGCGGAATCTCGACGCCGCCGAGGATGAGTTTGCGTCCCGCGACCAGCGCGTGAACGTCATAGCCAATTCCAACGTGAACCATGCCAGACTGTAAGAATTTTACGTCCGCCGACCAAGAATTTTCGTTGCGAAACAACAACGTGAAGAAAAACATCGCGCCGTGAACCCCTGAGCTGCAGCCGCCGACGTGAGTCGGCGCTGACTTCCATTGGACCCAAAGTGCGCGGACTGACGTCCCCGGCTGCGAGGTTCATGGGGGGGGGCCCACTTACGCTTGTGGCAGCGTGAAGAAAAACGTCGCGCCCTTGCCCAACTCGCTTTTCACCCAGACCTTGCCGCCGTGGTTTTGCACGATGTGTTTGACGATGGACAAACCCAGGCCCGTCCCGCCCTGCTCGCGCGAGCGCGCCTTGTCCACCCGATAAAACCGTTCGAATATGCGGTCGAGTGATTCGGGCGGAATGCCCGGCCCGTCGTCCTGCACAAAAATTTCGAGCTTGTCCACGTCGGTCTTGTGTCCGCCGACGATGACCGTGCCCTCCGCGCGGCCGTATTTGATGGCGTTGTCCACGAGGTTGGCGAAGACCTGTTCGAGCCGGTTCGTGTCCGCCATCGCAATGAGTTCGGGCAGATCGTTGACGAGTTTCACGTCTTTCGCGCCGGTGCGCGTTTTGAGGTCGGCCAGAACTTTTTCGGCGAGCGGACGCAGCGGGACCGGCTGCAAATTCAAGGTAATCCGCCCGGATTCCAATGCGGAAATGGTGAGCAGGTCTTGAATCAGCAAATCGAGCCGGCTGGTGTTGCGTTCGATGATTTTGAGAAAGCGCTCGGCGACTTCGGGGTTGTCGCGTGCGCCGTCGAGCAGCGTTTCAACGTAGCCTTTGATGAGCGAGAGCGGCGTGCGCAACTCGTGGCTGACATTGGCGACAAATTCCTCGCGCGTGCGCTCCAGTTGCTTGAGCCGGGTCAAATCGTGAAAGACGAGAATCGTGCCTTCGCGTTCGCCGGAGGAGTTGGAAATGGCGGCGGCGTTGACCTGCAACCAGCGCTCGCTCAACTCCGGCAGCTTCAGTTCGTAATCGAAAACCTGCCCGTCGCTTTCAACGCGCTCGACCAGCGCGGCGAGTTCATGCACGCGCAGGGCTTCCATGATGGTTTTGCCGCGCAACTCGATTTTCAGGCCGAAAAGATTCTTGAACGCACGGTTGGCGAGGTAGATCCGGCGGTTGCGGTCGAGCAAAAGCAAACCCTCCAGCATGCTGTTGAACAGAACCTGTTGCTGGGCCTTGGCGTCAGTCGTCGTTTGTTGGTGCCGCCGTTGAAGCTCCTCCATTTCGGCCTGCACCTGCCGCCGTTGGTGGAGAAATTTATGCCGCCACCGGAGATGGATTCCGACGGTTGCGGCAACGACGATGATGGTCAGGAACGGCCACATGAGGATGAAGCCCGAAATCCGAAATCCGAAATCCGACCCGCTGCGACGGCGCGACAGCGCGGCGAGAAAAAGCTCGAAATCCGAAATCCGAAACCGAGCGCTCCCCTTTCATTCTTTCGGGTTTCGAGTTTCGGATTTCTTTCGGGTTTCGGCATTCGGGTCTCGGGTTTCACGGCGGCAACCGTGTTGCTCATTCCACAAACCGGTAGCCGACGCCGCGGACGGTGTCCAGATGCTTCGCCGCCGGGCCGAGCTTTTCGCGGAGGCGGCGCATGTGCGTGTCCACCGTGCGCGTATCAATGAGGCTGTCGTATTCCCACACGTCCCGAAGCAAAGCGTCCCGCGATTGCACGCGACCGGCGCGTTGCGCGAGAGTGGTGAGCAGCTTGAACTCGGTCGCCGTCAATTCAAACAACCGGCCCTTCCAGCTGGCCAGATGTCGCGGCACGTCAATCAGCAGGTCTCCGAACCGCATCTGGTCGCGCGGTTTCTCCCCGGGCTCGCCCCGCGAAAGGATTTTTTTGATGCGGAGCAGAAGTTCGCGGGGGCTGAACGGCTTGGTCAGGTAATCATCCGCGCCCAGTTCCAGGCCGAGCACCCGGTCAATCTCCGCGGCCTTGGCCGTGAGCATGATAATGGGAACCCTGGCGGTGGCCGGGTCGAGCCGCAGCGTCTTGCAAATCTCAAAGCCGTCCATCTCCGGCAGCATCACGTCGAGCACGACTAGGTCCGGTGTTTGCGACCGCGCCATTTTCAGCGCCTCCGCGCCGTCCGCCGCCGTCGTCACCGCATAGCCGGCCTGCCGGAGGTTGAACTCCACGAGTTCAACCGCTTCCGGTTCGTCATCCACCACTAAAATTCGCGGCTTCACCCTTGGTTGCATATCACGCGCGCCATTGTCACACAATTTCGGTTGGGTGACAACCCTGTGACAATTGGGTGACGGGCCGATGGCGCCGCGCCGGGCATCATCGTAAGTCTCTTGTTTTGAAATCCGAAAACCGAGGCCCGAAACGCGATCACCGTTCGTGAGATGGGCTGGCCTTCGGATTTATATCAACGACCGGCATCCTTGTTTGGCGCAACACCTTGAAACAGCGGTGGCTGCCGTTTTCCGCTTTCGCCCCCGCTTGAAATATTGCTACGCTCGCGCCATGCCACTTCCGGTCATCAGCGTCGCCCAAATGCGCGAATGGGAACGTGCCACGTGGGAAACCGGCCAGACCGAGGCCGAAGTCATCCATCGCGTTGGCGGAAAAATCGCGCAACGCGCGTTGCAACTCACGCGGCCCGGCGACGCCATTTTGATTCTTGCCGGCAAAGGCCATAATGGTGATGACGCCCGCGCCGCGCAGGAATTTTTGACCGCACGCCGCGTCGAAACCTTCGACATCGCCGCGCCCGAAAACGACCTGCCGGAACTCGAGCGGGCGCTGTGGCAAAGACCGGCGCTGGTCCTTGACGGCTTGTTCGGCATCGGGCTTGACCGGCCGCTGGCCGACGATTGGAGAAAAGTCATCGAGACTGTCAACCGGTCGGGAATTCCCGTTTTGGCGGTGGATGTGCCGTCCGGTCTGAACGCCGACACCGGCGAACCCGCGTCGCCGGGCATGGCGATGGAAGCGGCGGTCACGTTGACCATTGGCACGCCCAAAACCGGTTTGCTCGCGCAAAACGCCTGGCCGTTTGTCGGCCGGCTCGAAGTCGCGGACGACGTCGGCCTGATTCCGTGTCCGCAGACGAGTGAGTTGAATTGGACGTTGGCGGACGATTTTCAAAATTTCCCCCCGCGCCGTTCCGCGGCCGGTCACAAGGGCACGTTTGGGCATTTGGGAATCATCGCGGGCAGTTTTGGCTTTCACGGCGCGGCGGTTTTGGCCGCGCGCGCCGCACAACGCGCGCAGCCCGGCCTGATCACTCTTTTTACCCAGGAATCCGTTTATCATGTGGTGGCGGCACAATTGCAGGCGGCCATGGTGAACTTGTGGACGCCGGATTTGAGGCTGCCCGACACGGTAAGCGCAGTTCTGGTTGGTCCCGGGCTGGCGGCGCCCGGTTTGGCTGACGTCATGTCTCCGACGACCACGCGGCGGATTTGGCGTGACTCGGTTTTGCCGGTGGTCGTGGACGCCAGCACCCTGGACTGGCTGCCGATGGGACCGTCGGCCAGAAATGCCATTCGCGTCCTCACCCCCCATCCCGGTGAGGCGGCGCGGTTGCTGAACACGACCAAGCAGCAAGTCCAGGCGAACCGTCCGAAGGCGTTGCGCGAAATCTCGCGGCGGTTTGGCGATTGCTGGGTGGTGCTGAAGGGACACCAGACGCTCGTGGGCCGGAGCGACGGGGAAATTTTTGTGAACCCGTCCGGCAACCCGCATCTGGCGCAGGGCGGCAGCGGCGATGTGCTGGCGGGTTACCTCGCGGGCTTGCTCGCGCAGTGGCCGTTGCAGGCCGACATCAGCAAATTGATTCGTTTTGCCGTCTGGCAGCACGGCGCGGCGGCGGACGCGCTGCAAGCGAGCCGCGCCAACTGGGTCGTCGAGGATTTGTTGGCTGAACTCGGCAATGCGCGCTGAATAATACGGGGAGGTGGGCGTAGTCGAATTTGCGGTGGGCCTGAAAAATGTGTCCGGATATCCGTTTGACGCGGGCCATAAAAGGGCTATATTTGGGCCATGAGCGTTTTTATGACCAGTGACCTAAAGAACCGGACGGGTGAAATACTGGACGCGGCCAAGAAAACACCGCAGTTTGTATTCCGGGCCGGGGAACTGTTTATGATTGCCCGCGCCGAACCCGGCCCCGCTGTCCGCGATTTGCCGGAAGGCTACTTTGCGGATGCCTATCCCGGCCCAGAAGAGCGGCTGAAACTGGAAAAGGCCATGTCAAAACAGCCACAGCACCCCGAGCGATGAAAATCCGGCAATGGGAAATCTGGAAAACCCGGCCCGTTGGTTTTGAGAAAGATCATTGGTTCGTAATTGTGAGCGGACAGGAACGGCTGGACAGTGACCGGCATTTGCAAGTGAACGGTCTGGCGTGTTTCACACTTCGGGGCCAGCCTTTGAAAACGGATGTGTGGCTTAACAGCGCCGATGGTTTTGATGTGGCGACCACCTGCCAATGCGATCTGATTTACTTTTTGGACAAAACCAAGCTTCATTCTCCGCTTGGCATGGTATCTCTGGAACGGCAGCGGATTATCAAGGCCAAAATCCGCGAGGTGTTGCGTTTGAATTAAAATACCCCCGTCCGGCAATCCGCATCTGGCGCAGGGCGGCGGCGGCCGTTGCAAGCCGACACCAGCAAAGTGATTCGTTTTGCCGTCTGGCAGCACGGCGCGGGCTAATTGGGTCATTGAGGATTTGATTGGCGAACTGGGGAACGCGCGCTGAATCAATAGGCACGGCACGGCTTCACCTCTTTCGTTACAGCGAAACTATTTCGAAGCTGGGAGGCGGGCGGAGCCGAATTAGCGGCGGGTTGGTGTGTGTGGCGGACATCGGGTAGGGAGCTGGCAATGAATTTGAATCGAGCCACACACACCAACCTGCCGCTTTTTCCGCCTCACGATTCCTGAATTCGCGCCGACTGAAACCCGATGGATTCGGGATTAAACAGTCCGCGCAGAACCGCCTCACGATTCCTGAATTCGCGCCGACTGAAACCAAGTCCATCGGGCGTTTCTTTTGACGACTTGCGCCGCCTCACGATTCCTGAATTCGCGCCGACTGAAACATGAGTTTTCCGTCGGCTTCACAGCCTTATCAGGTCCGCCTCACGATTCCTGAATTCGCGCCGACTGAAACTTGAGCGCGCTGCGGGAGAAGCCGGAGGCGCTGCTCCGCCTCACGATTCCTGAATTCGCGCCGACTGAAACGGCAAGACGCGCCGAGGTCTCGTTGATTTTATTTTCCGCCTCACGATTCCTGAATTCGCGCCGACTGAAACGTCGTCCAGCGGCGGCCGGCGCCCGAAAATTTTCCCCCGCCTCACGATTCCTGAATTCGCGCCGACTGAAACTTCGGCTCGACGCAAAAGGCGATCACGACGGACGTCCGCCTCACGATTCCTGAATTCGCGCCGACTGAAACATCAAGGAACATAACAAGGCTCAGTCTGATGCCGACCGCCTCACGATTCCTGAATTCGCGCCGACTGAAACCACGCAATTTCCGAAGCTGGAACACTATTTTTAACGCCGCCTCACGATTCCTGAATTCGCGCCGACTGAAACGATATTGCGTTGTTCATTACGAACGGGGCCGGGCAGCCGCCTCACGATTCCTGAATTCGCGCCGACTGAAACGCGGCGCGCGTAAGCTTATGTGCATCATCGATGACCGCCTCACGATTCCTGAATTCGCGCCGACTGAAACCAGCTTGGCGACCTCACGTTTGGCGTGGTGAACCACCGCCTCACGATTCCTGAATTCGCGCCGACTGAAACAATGCGCAGGTCTTTGGAGATGCGCGGGTCTCTGCCGCCTCACGATTCCTGAATTCGCGCCGACTGAAACGTGCGCTTGCCTCGGTGAAACTCAATAGCTCTATCCGCCTCACGATTCCTGAATTCGCGCCGACTGAAACACAAACTGCTTCGGCGGCATCTGCTCAAGATAAAGCCGCCTCACGATTCCTGAATTCGCGCCGACTGAAACCGGAGCCGCCCGTGTAGTTGCCCGATCCGAATTTCCGCCTCACGATTCCTGAATTCGCGCCGACTGAAACCCGCAGGCGCGGCAGGAGGGGATGCCGTGGAAGTCCGCCTCACGATTCCTGAATTCGCGCCGACTGAAACCGGCTTAGGTTGGAATCAAGCAGCGGCTCATTATACCGCCTCACGATTCCTGAATTCGCGCCGACTGAAACGTTCAAGTTCATTGCTGGGTCAAACGGGCAGGACACCGCCTCACGATTCCTGAATTCGCGCCGACTGAAACTGCACTCCTTTGCCGCGCACCTGCAGCTCAAACGGCCGCCTCACGATTCCTGAATTCGCGCCGACTGAAACGTAATCGAAGCACTCCCAACCCTCGAATGATCCGACCGCCTCACGATTCCTGAATTCGCGCCGACTGAAACTCACCCCTGTCGTCAGGCCCATTTTCCGCTGCGATTCGCTGCTGTTGGCGAGCGATAAGACTTCGCAGCTTTCCAAATAAATTTGTTGGCAGGGTCTCCATGCGTTAGAGCATCGCTTTCAATCGTTTACTTAATGCGAGCGTCCCTGCGGGCGAGCGCCAGCACTTCAGCGCTCGCGCCGCGCAGCCGCAATCAGGCGCAGTCGTTCGCGATTTCAAAAATCATGCCTTTCCAATGGCGGAAGAAAGGTGGTCGGTGGCCAGTGGCCGGGATTTATTCAACGCCTTTCGGAAAAAGTTGCAAGCTTGAAAATCAAATAATTGTCACCCGCGACCGTACTTCGTAGGGCAACCCCATTGCTTCAATGATCAGGCTCGCGTCGTTCGCGCTGGGGCCAAGCGAAACAAATAAAACCTGATCCTCCTCAGGGTCCAACAAGTCCTGAAGTTCGGCCTTCAATTTTGCCAGCCGTAAATCGTCCAGCGGACATTCAAAAACGGAGTATTGCAGGCGCACGCCAAAACCTTCCAGCGAGCGCGCCACTTTTCGCAGCCGTTTCGGGTCGCTGATGTCGTAGCTGACGAGGTAACGAATCCGGCTCATGGTGCGCTGCGCGAATAGCCAATGTTCAATAACCGATAGCCGAGGACCGATGACAGATGGACAATTGCCGATGGCCGGTGGGTGCAGGGGCATTTGGCTATTGGCTTCATTGGCTATCGGTTATTCATGCAGTGACGGCTATTCCTCTGGTTCGCCGCGCGCGGCACGGGCTTCCGGCGAACTGTACAGCGGATGCTCTGGCCTGAGATTGCGCAAAAAGCCGGTGCGAAAATCTTGCGCCTTGGTCGCGGCTTCCCGCCGTTCCTTCACCTCGCCGGTCAGATGCCTTTTGCCTTGCACGGGCGAACTCTCGATGGACGCCGTCCATGCGGTGAGTTGCTTGGCGCAGGACTCGGCCAGCGAACGGATTTCCTGCAACCGCCGCAGTATGGGTTTCAACTTCGGCCGGTTCTGCACCACGGCCATCATCGAACGCACTTCGCCCGCCGACCCACGCGCGATGGCGAGGAACGCGTTCAGTTCATTCGTGGTCACGCGCTCGAAACCTTCGGCGACGTTGTTCGATACGGAAAGCGCGGCGCGGTCGAGTTGATTGCGGTAGCCCGGCGTGAGCGGCACGTTTGGTTCTTCCAGCAAATCAAGCACCCGGTTGTAAAGCCGCGCGCCTTCCTGCCAGACCGGCAGGTCTTCAAACTTTTGATATTTTGCCATTCGCAGATTTCCTTTCCTGGTTGGTTGCTTTAAAAAATGGCCAATCGCTGATAGCCACATCGCTGCGCGAATCGCCAATCGGCAATAGCCAATCATCAATATCCGACAGTCGAATATCAGCCGACGATGTGCGGGGCTCAAATTGCATTGGCTATTGATGATTTGCTATTGGCTATGGCCGCAGGCCCTCAGCGCGTGACAAAGCCGTGATAGGTCAACGCCTCGCCGCGCACAAACCGCCACAACTGCCGCGCCTGAACCTCCAGCATCCGGCGATACGCCATTTTGTAGCTGAATTCCGGGTGGCTCACCTCGGCGTCCAGCCGGCGAAACCATGCTTCCCAAAATGGCCGGCGTCCTTTGTCATTCAAAAAAGTTCCGTTCGCGCTGCGGATGAAATCTTCCGGGCCAAGTTCGCCGCGATTGATAAGGCTGATTGCGACACTATCAGCAACAAGCGGACGAAATTCTTCCATCAAGTCCAGCGCCAGGGCAGGGCGGCCATAGCGCGGCTGGTGCATGAAACCAAGAAACGGATCAAGCCCGACGGAATGACAAACGCCCGTGAGTTCCTTGGCGAGCATCGAATAGCCGAGTGAAAGCAGCGCGTTCACTGGATCGCGCGGCGGACGACGATTGCGCCCGCGCCAGTCGAATTTCCAGTCGTCACGCTGTTTGAGCATGGACTCGAACTGCTCGAAATAAAGCGCCGCCGCGCTGCCTTCGATGCCCAGCAACGCCGTCAGGTCGCGTGCCGATTCCGTGGAATCGCGGAAATTCGCCATCAAACTCGTCACGCGGTCCGGCACGTCGCCGTTGCGCATGAGCATGACGCGCTGGTTGTGGATTTTGGCGCGGATGACCTCACGAGCGAGTTGCAATCGCACGCCGGGCAGTTCAAACAGCCGGTATTGACCACGCCGGGCGTCAACCCCGCTGGCAGGCAACCCGCGCAACATGCCGATAAATCTTCCCGCCGGGCTGAAATAGGAAATATCAATGCCAAGTTCCAAACACGTCTCCGCCGCCTGCGCCGTCATCTGCACCGCGCCGTAGCAATAAATCGCCCGCACCTGCTGGCCGGGAATTTTGCGCGCGTCCTCGCCTTTGACGCTGACGATCAATTCATCGCCGCGCTGGCCGATTTGCGCGCCGGGCGTCTGCACCACCAGCACCTCGCCGTCATCACCGCCGGGCCGGGGTGGTTGCAACGTCGGTTCCTTGTCCGTGGATTCAGCGGCAAAATCCAGCGCCTCAAGAATCCGGTCACGAACAGCGTCTGGCGATTGACCGGCGAAACCGAATTGAAGCTGTCCTTCCGGCTCGGTTGATTTGCGCCGTTTTGACCACCAGACAGATTCATTGGGAAGACAGACGGGATAAGCGGAGCATCCCAGACAGCGGGCGTCGCTTTTTAGAGGTGGCGGACAGTGGCCGGAAGCTGCCAATGCTTTTGCATCGGCTATGGCTTGTCTGGTTTTGGATAATAAATCTTCACCGATCTCCACTGGCACTCGTCGCTTGTCCGCCGCATAGTAAATTATCGCTCCCGAAACTTTCACGCCGTGTTCCTGTAACAGCAGGGCATACGCGCCGACTTGAATTGATTCCGGCTCACGCGCTTCGCGCTCACCTTCGCTGGTGCGACGGGCAGAGCCTTTCTTGTAATCCACGATTTGCGCTCCGTCCGGCCCGCCTTCGACCAAATCCATCACGCCAACAATGCCCAGCGCCTCGCTTTCCAACCGCAAGCTGCGGAGCTTTGCGCCTTCGGGAAGATTTTCAGAAAGCGCCTTGGCCTTTTCCTCTTCCAGGCGCGAAGGCGCGTCCACGTTCCGATGGACATGAGAACCGGCGACCGTGTCGGCGCTCTCCTGAAAAATGTTTTCAACCCACTGGAAGTAAAACAGGCGCGGACAATAAACGTAATTATTGAGGCGGCGCACCGGCATCACCGGCTGGGATTCCAGCCCAGCGTTGACCTGAATGGGCGCTTCGCTCATGGCGGTTACTTGGGCACATCATCTTCTTCTTCCAACAATCGGCCTAAACCAGCCTTCTCCAGCCGGTCGTTGTTGAGCTTGCCGACTTGCAGCCAGTCTTTCTGTTTGATTGTCCCCCAAATTCCACGTGAACTGGCGAAACCGCGTTGGCCAGATATTTCCGCATGGTCAAATTCTGCAATTGAACCCGTGTCGGCATAGAAATACGGATTGGATTCAGCCAACAGACCTGCAAGGGATTTTCCATTGGGTGCCGTTATCTCATGTTTGTCTGCGTTCCAACGTGCTTTCTCGCGCAGGTTCTGAGCGCGGACAAAAAACTTCTCGCCCTTGCGCTCGCTGCGGATGCGGAGATGGATTTCTTGATTATCCGGCGCGGCGATGGCGCGCAGGCCGAGGTTGATGGCGGCATTGATGTCGGCTTGGAATGGCTTGCCGCGCATTGGAACAAAAATCGGACCGCCACGCGAGGGCACCAGGAGAGTGCGCCACTTCGGACGGGCCGGGCGATTTTTCAGCAAGTCCGCATTGAGTTTTTCGAGCGCACCGAACAACGCTTTCACGCGTTCACTCTCTCCGCGCTCGTCCTGGTTCAACTTCTTTAAGCGCTCCGGGTCGGCGAGACGGTCAAGGTGCTTTTTCCAGCGGAATTCCATTGCATCCTCCGGCGTAAGTTCGACGGCGCGGAAACCGGCTGCTCCGGTGAGCGAACAGAACTTCGATGTGTCGGCCGGCCATTCCTCCAGCACACGCAAGCCATACGGCTCGCAAAGCTGAATGAGTTTATCGCGCAAGTGCCGCCGGCACCATTTCATCAGTCGTGCGTTTTCACTGCGCGCACGTCCCTGGCTCGTCTCGTAGTATTTGAGATTTTCAATGACCACGAAGTCCGCCGGTTCACGTCCAGGGATGCGCTCGTATTCGCCGTGGATGTCGTGCTTCTCGCGCTCCGCCAGACTTGTCGCGTGCGGACGCAGACGAACGCCCAACGCTTGAGCGAGGATGAGATGCGCGGTTTGATTCACGCGCTGTTCCTTGAGCGCATCCAGACGGTCAAGCAGTTCCGGGCAGGGATCGGGCAATTCGATGCCGCGTTTGCTACGGCCAAGATTGGCCGGCTTGCCTGGTTCCTGGCGAAGCGCGCGGTTGAGGGACTGACACCGCTGGCGCAGAGATTCAAGTTGTTCGATGCGCTTCATCGAAAGGCCGCGCTGTCCGGCGAGGAGTTTTACCCGTTCATCCGTGCCGCGCCGGGTTTGTTGGAGAATATAATTCTTCGTGTCGTTCGGGCGCGGCACCCATTCCCAGCGCCGCTCGCGCAACGGTTGAATGCGGTCAGCGATACGCACGAGTTCGCGCTGAATGGCGGCGCGCTCACTTTCGATTTCACGGATGATGCGCTGGGCGATAAGAGTCCATGCTTCCTTCTCCAGCAGCGGTTCCACTTTGTGCAACCACGCCCGGCGTTCGGGCAACTCCTGACCGATTTGGTCTTCGGCGAGCAAGGCGACGGCTTCCGCAATCTGCTCTTTGATTCGTGTCCGGCGCTTCTCAAAAGCCGTCCGCTTCTTCTCATCCGGTTCTTTGAAGGCAACACAACTCCAGCTTTGCAGCCGCGCCAGCCGCGCCTGCGCCCGGCGGAGCGCGTAAAGAAGTTCGTGATTCAGTTCCGGGAACGAATAGCGGCGCTCGTCAGCGCCAAGTAACTTGTCGGGCTGAAAACCCAGCGCAGTGCAAATGTCGCGCGCCTCCTGCCATTCGCCAGCAACTAGATTACGCCCCCGCTCACCGGAAAGTTCCTCCTGCGGTTTCGGATTTCCGTCGCGGAACACTTTGGCGTCTTCGCCGGGCAGCCGCAGCATTCCGGTCGCGCGAACGGTGGCCCACCAAGTCTTGCTGCCATCGTTGCCGAGCTTTCGACTTTGAGGCTTGGGCGCCGTGCCGGGCGTGACTTCCAGCAGCGCAAACGCTCCCGCGTCCCGTTGCCCCAAGTCCACGGAGAGGCAGCGGAATGGTTCGCTGCTTTTCCACCACGGTCTTGACCTGGCATTCGCATCGGGTGTCGAAGGCCAGCGAAGCCATGACGAGTTCTTGAAGTTGGGACCAAACTGATTCGCATCCCAGCGTGCCGCCTTCCCGAGTTGCCGCGCCACGGCATCGTCTTCGAGCGTGAGCGGGAAATTGAGCAAAATGCGCCGCTCGCCCGAAGCCGTGACTTCCGGCATCAACGCCACCGCCGCGCATTCAGCAAAGGACGCGGGGCGAAGTTTGCCTTTCGCTTTCTTCACCAGCCCTGCCTTCAGACCGAGTGCCGCCATCATCGCCTGCTGCCAGGCGGATTCCTTCCCCTCCTCGTCGGATTTGAGCTGGTCACGCAGCAAACGCGGTGCTGAGAAGCGAATTCGCACCCACTGCCGCGTCCATTTTCCGTCCACCTTTTCCGCAATCTCCGCCTCCAGGTAGTTCCGGTCGTGGCAGAGCCGACCTTTTTTTGTCAGGTCACTCACATCCGAGAAATAGAACTGTCGCCGCGAATGCTCCGGGTCTGCGGGCGTCAAACGAATCGGATCCTTGAGTCGTTTCATGTCTTCTTTCAACTCACACTCATCCGTGAGCGCCTGAAGAGGGTCAGTACAAAAGTCCGCGCCCTCTGATAGTCCGGCAGCTTTGCGCCATTCGGAAAGCGTTGCCGCATCCGGCTCGCGCCAGATGATCCAATTTGCTTCCTCCACGAGCGCGTCGAACAATACCGGACTGCCGATGGTTTCTGAGTTCTCCCTCTTGTAGTCGGTGAGAAGTTTCCACAACTGCTCACGCGCGACGGTGTTGTAGCTTTGTCCTGGTTCCATCGCCTCGTTCCATTTCTTCCGAATCTCGCGAAAGCCCCGAATCGTGCGCGGGTGCAGACCATACTGAACCTCCAAGCCCTCGCTCATGGCGTATTCCTCAGCGAGGTCGGAGCGTAAAAGTTCCTCAAGCCGCTCAATGCGGGGGTCGCCAGCAAGAACGGGTGGCCGCTGTTCTTCCTCCCCGGTTGCGCCTTCCTTCCACTTCTTCGTCGTGTCGCGTTGGTAATCATGTTGTGCCTGCTTCTGGTTTCGTTCGTCCTCGCGTTCCTTGGCTTTGTCGTCCACTTGATGAAGTGTTTTCAGAGCTTCTTCAAATGCAGCAAAATCGAACTGAACCCAGTGTGGTGTTCCTGAGTTGTCTCCGCCCCAGTTTGCAAGGCTGGTGAAGGCGCGAAAGACAAAACCGCGCCGGCCTCGCGCAAGGCGGATTGGATCACCTTCGCCTGCAACAACGGCTTGCGGCTCTGGCGGACGTTCGGTGGCTTTCGGTTTCGGCGTCGTTGCGCGAAGCAGGGCGAGCGTAAATTCGGAACGCTCGACGTGCCGGAAGAAGAACATGGCGAAGAGTCGGAACTTAACTTCGTTCTTTGCGCTTGTTGGGGCGTAGCCCGGCAACTCCAAATCCGCCGGAAGCTTTTCAATTGCCGTTTCGAGCCGTGCCCAATCCGCCTTGCTCGCCGGCTGACGCTTGCGCCACTCCTTCAGCATTCCGCGCAATTTTTTTACCGCATCTTGGCCGACAAACTTCGGCTTTTTCTCGTTCGGCAGCGCGATGGAATGAACATTGAAGTCGTTGAGGCTGGCCGAGTCCGCTCGCACTGCGGAATCATGGAGCACGAAAGGCAACCTGGATTTGTCAGTTTTGCGACGCAGTGTTGTTGCATCTTCAACGAAATTGCATTTCGTCGCCGGATCGCAAAAGCGCGGCAAGAACTCCGGCGCGGCGTTGCGACAACCGCTCAATCCAGTGCATCTGTCAAGCAGTTGGCGCAACCCTCGGTCGAGGAGCTTTCGTCCACCTTCAGTTCCGGCACTTTCATTTCCTGCCAGCACAGCGGCGAAACATTCCTCCGGTGATGCGTCCGCTTTGCCCGGACACAAGCAGGGCGCGACCGAATCCCGCAACCCGCGTCTCCACGCCCCGCGCCGGCGAAACCGTTCCCACACATAGAGCGGTTCTTCATTTCCCTCCTCCGGCCTGGTTGTCATCCGGTCCCGCAAATCGCGTTGCTTCGCACACGAGTCTCCCGCCAGCGCCAGCAGGCAGACGATGTAATAATTCACCGCGTCCTGAAACAATTCGTGGTGTCGCCAGAGAACGTCCAGGTCGAGTGGTTTGCCTTGTTCGTCCTTGCCGTCGGGGATTTCCACGGCAGTCACTTTGCCCTGATAGATGCGGTTCATAATTTTTTAGGCTGCAGCTTTTCTCGGTAATTCAATTGCGTGTACTCGTAGAAGGGCAATAGTTTGTTCAGTTTCCAAAAATGGAACTACTAAAAAAATTGAGCATCCTGCATTTGCTGTGACAAGACGAACTACGCGCGTTTCTGAATCAGACTTGTCTACCTGAAGTTGTGCTTCTGTTAGCCCAGCACAATAATCGCCCAAAAGTCGAAATAGCTTCTCAACCGCCGGATGCAGGTCAGCAAACGGGCCAAAAAGTCGGAATAAATCCGAATCGAATTCCATCGAATGAATGCAAATTTTCATTTTCTTGAGTTCTTGGCGAAGCCAAGAACACGGCGTCACACAGAATTTATGAGGCAATCCTCGGAACAGGTCAAGGGGAATTTTTTGGAAACACAGTCGTCTCACGGGAAATACATGAAAACCCCAGAAAACAAGAGCTTTTTGAGCGATCCCCAACCTGCGGGATAGAGAGTGCCGTGAAAATCGCAGCCGAAAATGACAAAAACCAAAAAAATCAATTGTTTTACGCATATTTCTTATGGAACGGTACTGTTTTGGAAAGAAAAGAAAGAAAACAGTTTTGGCTTCGCAAAAGAACTCAACCGCCTCAATGGAACACATTGCCTTTCAAATGGCGGAAGAAAGGTGGTCAGTGGCCGTGGCCGCAAACACAATACACGATTCCGTTTCATTGTGACAAATTTTATTTTGGTCGTACTGCTCATTGTTATTTCACCGCGACCAGCATCTGCGGTGAATAGCCAGCGCCTGCGGTCGCTCCTGCGGCGAATGGCCGATGAACGATAGCCGACTCCGCTGCGCGCGCGCAGGTAGCCAAGGGCCAGCGCCTTCGGCGAATAGCCAATGCCCAATGACCGATAGCCAGCGCCTGCGGCGAATAGCCGATGATCAATTACCAATAGCCAATTGAGAAACGACTGTTTGCCCGGAAGACCGATCGTTTTCATACCCATTTTCCTGATTTCAGATTATAGGGCGATGCTACGCCTGCCCGCGGGGGTGTCAACCGCGTAAAGCTTCGCCACGCGGCGGGTTGCGTAAGGCTCTGCAACATGCCAGCCCGTTTCAGCTATAAATTTGCTTTCACGCCGCACGGGTATTTGTTAAAAGTTTTTTCGTGCGCGGAATCTTTTGGACAATTCTCGGTTTCTGGCTTTGCGGACTGTGGGCCGCCGTTGGCGCGGACACGTTTCCTTTGACCGACGGCACGTCGGTGACCGGCGACGTGATTTCGTACAATGACAACGGTATTGTTTTCCGGCTGGACATGGACAAATACTCCGAGCGTGTGCCGTGGACGAAATTTTCCCAGGACGCGTTGAAACAACTGTCGAAAAATCCGAAAATCAAACTGCTGGCCGATCCGTTCGTGGAAACCCCGCCGGTGGAACGGACGAAAAAAACGGAGGTGAAGGTCCATGAAGTGTCGCGCCTGGAATTGCCGCCAAAACAATCCCTGTTCGGCGCCCTGTTTTCGTCGTCAGTCGGGCTGGTCGCGTTGATGCTGATTTACGCGGCGAACATTTTCGCGGGCTATGAGATTGCCGTGGTGCGGTCGCGGCCGATTGCGCAGGTAATGGGCGTGGCGGTGGTGCTGCCGATTTTGGGGCCGATTATTTTTTTCGCGATGCCCGTGCGCGTTGAACCCGCCAAGACGGCTGCGCCGCAACCCGAAGCCGCTCCGCACACTTTTGCCGTGCCGAGCGCCGCCCAGCCCGTGGCGGCTGGAATTCACATCGTCGAGGCTTCATGGCAGAAGGAGGCGCCGGCCGTTGATCCCGGCGCGCCGCAGATTTTTCAGCGCGGACAATTCACGTTCAACCGCCGTTTTTTTGAGACGAAGTTTTCCGGCTTCTTCGCCATGATCCGGCGCGAATCCGAAAAAAATCTGATGCTGACCGTGAAAACGGGGCGCGCGCTGTTCGTTGTCGAGCGCATCACGCGCATCGCCACCAATGAAATGCATGTGGAGGTCGCCCAAGGCACGGCAAAACAGGAAGTCGTGGTGCCGTTCGCTGAAATCGTGGAGGTTCAACTCAAACCCAAAGCCGCGTGAAATACCGCAGCCTCCTTTTGTTCGGCGCGCCCGGCTCGGGCAAGGGCACCCAGGGCAAAATCTTCGGAGCCATTCCGCATTTCTTTCATTGCGCGTGCGGCGACGTTTTCCGCAGCCTCCAGACCGACAGTGAACTGGGCAGGATTTTTGTCGCCTACTCCAGCCGGGGCGAACTGGTGCCGGATGAAACCACCGTCGCCCTCTGGCGCGAATCCATCGGCCAGGCCATCGCCGCCGGACGGTTTCATCCCGATGAGGACACGCTGGTGCTCGACGGCATCCCACGCAACGTGGAGCAGGCCGGGAGGTTGAGTGACTCGCTCGAGGTGGCTGGCGTTTATTATCTGCGCCCGGTCAATCCGGAGAATCTCGTTGCCCGCATTCAGCACCGCGCCATCAAGGAAAACCGCCTCGACGACGCGAATCTCGACGTCATCCGCCAGCGGCTCAAGACTTACGAGAAGGAAACCAAGCCCGTCCTCAAGTTTTACGGCCGGCGCCTCGTGCATGAAATCAACGCGGACCAGACGCCGGCCAAGGTCCTCGCCGACATTTTGCGCATTGCCGTCAAACATTGATCGCGCGACTCCTTTTCCTGGAAGCGTCGGCTTGCCGGGGCATGGCGGAGCGACGACTGGCGTCCCGCCGGCCAGTCCCTCAGCAAACACGCCGGCGAGACGCCGGCACTCCCAGGATTCAGCCTCATGGAACCCGGGGCATGACCGGCATCCGCACCCAACCTGGCGGCTGGAAGCCGCCATCACCGGCACGCTGGAAGCGTGCCGCTGCAGTTTTTCCTTTCGCCTGAGCGCAATTTCCCTTTCGCTGTCCGCATGACGGCGTTGCGAATCATCTTCCTGGGCACGGCGGAATTGTCCTGCGCCAGTCTCCAGGCGTTGGCGGGCAATCCACAATTTCAAATCGCCGCCGTCGTCACGCAGCCCGACCGGCCCAAAGGCCGTGAGCTCAAACCGCAACCATCACCCGTCAAATCGCTCGCGCTAAGGCTTGGTCTGCCCGTGTTGCAACCCGAACGCGCCCGCGACGAAAAATTCATCGCCGGACTTCGCGCTTTACAGCCTGACCTCATCATCGTCGTGGCTTACGGACAGATTTTGCCGCCGGCGATCCTGGATTTGCCGCGCCACGGCTGTTTGAACGTGCACACTTCGCTGCTGCCCAAATATCGCGGCGCGGCCCCGATTCAATGGGCGATTGCCAACGGTGACACCGAAACCGGCGTCACCATCATGAAAATGGACGCGGGTCTGGACACCGGCCCAATCGTTTCGCAACACCGCACGCCCATTCGTCCCGAAGACGACTCGGCCACGCTTCACGACCGGCTCGCACAGCTCGGCGCGGAACTGCTCGTCCAGACCATTCCTGATTATGTTGCCGGAAAAATCCAGCCGGCGCCGCAACCCGCCGAAGGCGCGAGCTACGCGGCAAAAATCAAAAAGGAAGACGGCCGCATTGATTGGAACCAGCCGGCACAAACCATCTGGAACCGGCTGCGCGCCTTCACACCGTGGCCCGGTGCGTTCACGTTTTTGTCAAAAGCGATGGAGGGCACTGCTTCGTCAGTGCCTTCATTTGCAAAAAGTCAGGGAAGCGACGAAGCGCTTCCCTCCAAGATGATCAAAATCTGGAAAGTGGAAGTCATCGAAGAGGTTTCTGGTAGGGACAGCGCGCTGCGCTGTCCGGACGCCGCAGCGCGGCGTCCCCACCTCGGGCAAAAGCCCGGCGAGATTTTATCGGCGGACAAAACCGGCATTGTTGTTGGCTGCGGACAAAACGCGCTGCGGATTCTCGAATTGCAGCGCGAAGGCGGCCGGCGGCTGACCGCGGCGGAATTTCTCGCGGGTCATTCGATAAAGGTTGGTGGGAGCTTTTTGGTGTAGCACCCGCCTCTGGCGGGTTCAATTCGGCGTCTCGCCGAATTGTTTCCCCAAAAACTCCAAAGCTGATTGTTGTTGGAAAGAGAATCGGGCGTGACGCCCGATTCGACCCGCGAGACGCGGGTGCTACCGCAGAATAACTCCATCCCTCAATCCCGCCGCGTAAGTTTCAAATGTGCGCTGCATTTCGTCGCGGACACGGCGGAAACAGGCGAGAAATTCCTCCTCGCTGCCGGTGGCCTTGGCCGGGTCGTCAAACGGCCAGTGATGACGGTTCACCTGGCCGGGGAAAATCGGGCACGCCGAGTCCGCGTTGCCGCAAACGGTGATGACGGTGTGAACCGGCTGATCCAGAAATTCCTTCAGGTGTTTCGAGCGATGGCCGGAAATGTCAATGCCCGCCTCGGCCATGACTTTGATGGCCAGCGGATGGACAAAGCCGGTTGGATTCGAGCCGGCGCTTTGCACGTTTACGAGTTCGCCTGCCGCCGCGCGCAAAAATCCTTCGGCCATGTGACTGCGGCATGAATTGCCGGTGCAAAGGATCAAGATTATGGGTCTGGTTGGATTCGTCATGGGGCGATTTGAGGTTCCTGGACGTTTACAATAAAACGGAACAGGCGAATGTCTAATGACGAAACCCTAATGACTAAAGAATGACGAAGCTCGAATGGCAAAAAAAGTTCAGCCGTGTGTTCGGATGTTTTGGGATTGGTCATTGGGAATTTTTTAGTCATTCGGATTTAGTCATTCGTCATTTTTTAAGAAGCGATTTAACCAGCTGCAACGCGTGCCTGATACCACCCGCGCGACTGGTTGCAAATGCGGCAAACGGAAAGCATCACCGGCACTTCGACCAGCACGCCAACAACCGTGGCCAGCGCCGCGCCGGAACCGGGCCCGAACAAAGTGATGGCCACCGCCACCGCCAGCTCGAAGAAATTGCTGGCGCCGATGAGCGCGCCGGGCGAGGCGACGTTGTGCGGCACGCGCAACCGCCGCATCAGCAGGTAAGCGAGTGTCGAATTGAAATAGACCTGGATGACAATCGGCACGGCCAGCAGCAGCACCGCCAGCCAGCGGGTGGTGAGATTTTCCGCCTGGAACGCGAAGATGAGCACCAGCGTCAGCAATAGCGCCCCGATGGTCACGGGATGAAATTTGGGCAGGAACTTTTGCTCGAACCAATCCTTGCCATGCGATTTCAAGAGTGCGGTTCGTGTGAGCCAGCCCGCCGCCAATGGAATCACGATGAATACCACGACCGACGTGATGAGCACCTTCGATGGCACGACCACGTTGGCCACACCGCACAGAAACATCACGATGGGCGCGAAGGCGACGAGCATGATGAGGTCGTTTACCGCCACCTGTACGAGCGTGTAAACCGGGTCGCCATCGGTGAGATAACTCCACACGAAGACCATCGCGGTGCAGGGCGCGGCGGCGAGGATGATGAGTCCGGCGGTGTAATTTTTGGCTGTCTCCGGATCAATCCACGCGGCGAAGAGGTGCTGCATGAACAGCCAGGCCAGGAAGGCCATGCTGAATGGCTTGACGAGCCAGTTGACGAACAGCGTCACCGCGAGGCCCTTGGGTTTGCGCGCGATGCCGCCCAGAGCGGTGAAATCCACCTTGAGCATCATCGGATAAATCATCAGCCAGATGAGCACGGCGATGGGCACGTTCACCTGCGAGCCCTGGCCGAATTGAAGCTGGCTCAACGTGATGGTGAATACCGGCGCAAGTTTGCCGAGCAGGACGCCGGCAACTATGCACAGGAAAACCCAGATGGTCAGGTAACGTTCGAAGAACGCGAGGCGCTTCGGGGTGATGGAGTTTTCGTTGTTCATGGTTTCAAAAATGGGTTTGCAGCCATTTCATGCGCTCCACAATAGATACAATCCGGCAAGCAACACCAGCGCACCGCAGATGCATTTTACGATGGTCACGCCCCGGGATTGCTCGTTCCAGTTCAGGAAACGCTGCACCAGTTCGGTGGACGTGCCGGCCGCAATAATCAAGGCGCAATGTCCGACACCGTAAGCCAGCAGCAGGGATGCGCCGTAAAACGGAGCCGTCTTTGCGAGCTTGAAGGTCACGGCCAGCATCGGCGCCATGTAAGCAAACGTACAGGGACCGAGGGCAACGCCGAACACGAGTCCGAGGACAAATGCCGCAAGCAAACCCTTGCGCTTCATGCCGACCTTCCCCGGCCCGGACCACGGCATGGGAATCACGCCCAGCAAATGCAATCCCACGGTGAAAAAGATGAGCGCGACGAAGTAATTTCCGTAGCGTCCCACGTCACCCATCATGCGCCCGGCCGCCGCCGTAATTGCGCCGATAATCGCGATCGTGATGAGAATGCCAACGGCAAAAAGGGTTGAAGTCCAAAACGCCCGTCGTGTCGTCACCAGACCCTGCTCGCTGATGAAGCCGACGATGAGCGGAATGCCCGCCAGATGGCAGGGGCTGAGAATGATGCTCAGGATGCCCCACGCGATGGCGGCCGTCAGCGCAATCAGCGGCGCGCCTTCAACGGCGTGACTCAGGCTGGTGAAAAGTTGTTCCATGTCTCACTTCAACTCCACGCCGAGTTCCTTCCACTTGGCGAGAATGTCGGCCTTGGCGAAGAATCCAATGTGGCGGAACAATTCCTTGCCGCTGCCGTCATAGAAAATCTGCGTCGGAATCACCTCAATGCCGTATTGCTTGCCGGCATCGGGATTCTGCCACACGTCAATAAATTCAACCTCCAGCCTGCCGGGATAATCCTTTTTCAATTCCTCCAAAATGGGAGCCATCATTTTGCAGGGAATGCATTTGCCCGCGCCGAGGTCCAAAAGTTTGGGCAACGCGTTCGTTTGCGACGGGGCGGCGGGAGCATTCGACAGGGCGATGGTGGAAAACGCCG
Source organism: Verrucomicrobiia bacterium (assembly GCA_049692125.1). Classification (GTDB taxonomy): domain Bacteria; phylum Verrucomicrobiota; class Verrucomicrobiia; order Limisphaerales; family UBA11358; genus UBA11358. The sequence continues at coordinate 30,090 of JBAVOO010000023.1, forward strand.
TCAAATTCGCGAATGAAGGACAGCATGAACCACTCGTCCCGGTGGAACGGTTTGCCTGGGTGACGGCCAGGGTGGCTCCCACGATGGCCACCAGCAAAACGACCAGACCGCTTTTTGAATTTTTGGTCATAATGATTTTGGTTCTCTGATTTACGGTTCAGTCTGTGATTGCCGGAGGATGGTCTTGAGTTCATCCGGCGATGGAACTTTGCCTGCGACTTTGACGGCGTTGTTGACTACCAGCGCCGGCGTCGTCATTACGCCGAACGACATGATTTGTTTCAGGTCGGTGACTTTTTCGAGTTCGTATTGCAGACCTAGCGTTTGCGCGGCTTTCTCCGTGGCTTGCGCCAGCGCATTGCATTTGGCGCAGCCGGTTCCGAGGATTTGGATTTTCATGTCGGTTTTACGGTTTGAAAAATTGTTGCAGGCGTTCCGGGCCGGCGGGTTCTTCCGTCACCCAGGGCACGATGGCCGTGCGCTTGGAATGCTTCTCAACGACTTCGCGGATGAATTGCGCTTCGCCGCATCCGCGCGCCACCAGCAGCGGATCGCGCGAACCGCTTTCCTCGAAGCTCTGGTTGATGACCCACGCGAACGGTTCGATTTGCGCCCGGCGCAAGTCGGCTTGCAGCATGGCTGCCTCGTGAACCGGCGTGGCTTCGGGCAGCGTCACGATCAGTATCCTGGTAAAATCAGCGTCGCGCAGTCGGGGCAGGAGTTTTAACACTTCTTCCGGCATGTCGCTCGCCTTGCGTGCGACTTCCCGGTGATAAGATTCCGTGGCGTCCAGCAAAAGCAATGTGTGGCCGGTCGGCGCGGTGTCCAGCACCACGAAGGCATCCTTGCCCTGTGCCACGGTTCGCGCAAACGCCCGGAACACGGCGATTTCTTCCGTACAGGGCGAGCGCAAATCTTCCTCCAGGAGTGCCCGGCCATTGGCGTCGAGATTTTTGCCCGCCGTGGCCATGACCTGCTCGACATAGGCGTGCGTCTCCACTTGCGGGTCAATCCGGCTGACTTGCAGCCCGGCGAGTTGTCCCGCTGCCGCCGCGATGTGTGCGGCGGGATCGGTGGTGCTCAAATGAACTTTGAAACCGCGCCGCGCCAGTTCCGTCGCAATGGCGGCGGCGATGGTCGTCTTGCCCACACCGCCTTTGCCCATCGTCATGACGACGCCCCGGCCAGCCTGCGCAAAATTATCCACCAACTCAGCCAAAGTTTCCGTCGCCGGCAAATTTTCATCGTAGGAGCCGACGTGAGGAGGCTCAAACTTGGTTTTAGCTCCCACGAGTGCCCGCAGCGCCGGAATGCCGACCAGATTGTGCGAACGTAATGGGACTTTGGATAAACGCATCCGGGTCAAAAATACGCCCGCTGTCGCCAGCGCATCCGCGCCGCGCCTTTGCAGTGCGAGGGCAACTGGGTCGGAATCGTCGGCTTGAAACAATCCGTTTAGAATGAGTCTCTGATTGCGGACGCCGATGGCCGCGAGTTCATCGCTGGTGCGCTCCGCTTCCGTCAAGGCCGCCCGTTGCGCCCGGCTCACCAGCACCAGCGTCGTCCGCCCGCCATCCGCCAGCGCCGCCACGGCGTTTTCATAGATCACCCGTTGCTTTTCCAACCCCGCAAGCGGGCCGAGACAGGAATTGCCGGTGGTGTTCGTGTCCAGAAAGCCGGTCCAGGCTGTGGGCAGTGTCATGAGCCGCAACGTGTGGCCGGTTGGCGCGGTGTCGAAAATGACGTGATCAAAGTTGGCGGTGGCCTCCGGCTGGCCAAGCAATCTTGAAAATTCGTCGAAGGCGGCAATCTCCATTGTGCAAGCGCCGAAAAGTTGTTCCTCCATGCCTCTCACGACGGCTTCGGGCAGTTTCCCGCGATACGGCCCGACCAGCTTTTCGCGATAAGCCGCCGCTGCCGCCGCCGGGTCAATGTTTAGCGCCGCCAGTCGCGGCACGCTGGCAATGTCCGTGGGCGTGTCGGTCAGGCGCACGCCCAGCACTTCATCCAGATTCGAGGCCGGGTCGGTGCTGACCAGCAGCACCCGCTGCCCTCGATCCGCCAGCGCAATAGCCGAGGCACACGCCAGCGAGGTCTTGCCCACGCCGCCCTTGCCCGTGAAAAACAGGAAGCGCGTCGGCGCTTCCAAGAAGGCGCTGAAAGAATCAGCCGGCTTGCGCAGCGTTCCGGCATGTGCGGTTTGAGTATTCATATTTAGAATGTTGCCAACAAATAAAACCCGGCACCGACAAGCAGAACGCCCGCGACGACTCGGATTGCCGCTTCCGCCTTCTGCGCCTTGAGGGATGCCTTTCCGAACGCCACACCGAACAGGATGGCACCGAGCGGCAGGCTGAAACCCACGCCAAAAGCCGCCATGAGAACCATGCCCCACAGGATATGGCCCATCAATATGCTGGCGCCGATGACGATGAAAATTCCGGGATTGCAAGGCATGGATGCTGCCGCCACTCCCCCTCCCATCAACAAGCCCACAAGCACCGTGCCAATTATTCCTTGCCCGGCGGATCGCGATTCTGTCTTCCGAATCAGCCCCGGCAATTTCAACGGTAACAATTTGAGCGCGGCCAATCCCAGAACAACCGCAATGAAGCCCGCAAAGAGCTTCCAGTATTTGCCGAGAAGCGCCTGCGCCGCCTGCCCCACAAACCCGGCGACAAATCCCAGAACGATTAGCGCCAGCGTGGTGCCGATCATAAACGAGATTGCAGAGACGACCGCGTTTTTCCGGCTGGCGGCTTCACGCGTGCCCGAGTAGGCCACCAGCATTCCCATCGCGGGCAAAGTGCAACAAGCGCTGACCAACGCGCTCACCAAGCCCAGCAGCAAGGCCAGCGGCAAGGCCAGCGGCCCCATGCTGGCCGATTGGAGTGTTTCTGTAACCCACTGCGTCATGTGGAATGCCCTTGTATACCTCACTTCTTGGAGCAGCATCCGGCTCCGGCTGAAGGACAACACCCGCCGGCGCTTGAAGCGGCAATATATCCCTGCACCAGTTTCGTTTCCGTGATGTCGCCGGAAATCGCGTTCATTCCGCGCCCCTTGACCATCGCCAAAACCGCCGGCAAGGAGATTTTCCCTTCAATCTGATCGTAATCGTGCGAACTCGGCATTAGAGTGAAAAGGCCAACCTTCTTCCCCTGTGCCTCAATCGTGCGCGCGGCCTTATTTATCGTGGCCGCAGGGAGATTGCTGGAAGTCCCTTCCTTGCCAGGCAGGAAGACGAAGACGGCATCCAGTTTGGCAGCCACGGCATTCAATTCGGCAAGCGCCCCGATGGATTCCATGCTCTTCTCTGTCGTTGGGGCAGCCGTGCTCGAGTTTGTAGCGGCGATGGGCAGCGCAAATGCTGGCGCGGTCGTCTGGGCGGATGCCCCGTCGCTCTTGATCATGTCTCGCGCCACCAGCACGCCGGCGGCAGCCAGCACGATGGCCCCAATCACCCAACGCGTCTTGCCCTGATTTCCGGTGGTGTGGCAACTGCATCTGGAGTCACAGCATGTGGCCTGTGGTTTAGGTGATTCCGTATTGTCGCCCGGTTTCCCGTTTTCATTCGGTGTATTCATTTTTCATCTCTTTTTGTTGTTTATGTTTATCTTTCACTACCATGATCATTTCAATTCAACACGAGCCGCCACAGCAGCAACTCGACTTCGCCGGCACGGGCGTCGCGGTGGCTTTCAGCTTGAACCACGCCGCCAATTCGTTGACATCCGGGTAGCGTCCCGTGACCGCGACCTTGCCGTTGACCAGCAAGAGCGGCAGGGCGGCTTCACCCTTCTCGCTCAGCGCGGTTTTCACCGCTTCGTTTTCAACAAACGCCGCCGGGTTTTGCGAGAGGCTGTGACGCTGGATTATCACGTCCTGCGTTTTAAGCCAGTCGAGGTCGGCGGCGAATTGCACGAGCTTTGGGTCAACGTCCGGCCCGCACACGCCGGTTGAGCAGCACATCGCGGGGTCGAACACTTGGAGGGTTTGTGTGGTCATTTTCATAAATTGTCGGGTAGTCAGGTGATAGCCTTCGCGGATGCGGCCGACGTTTTGAGCCATTCCAAGATCCGCGCTTCAATCTGGTCGCGCGCATCCCGGAACTTTTGCACCTGCTCCGCCTCTGTGCCGTTGCCATCCGCCGGGTCTTCAAACGGCCAATACAGGCGCTGCAACGCGAACGGGTAAATATGTGGGCAATTCTTCTGTGTCCGCTCGCAGACGATGATAGCGAGTTGGAAAGTTGTCTTCCCAAGAATACCATCGAGTCCCTTGGCCCGTTGTCTGGAAATGTCCAGGCCGACCTCGTTCATCGCGCGGACGGTCAACGGATGAACCGTCGTGGGTTCAAGCCCGGCACTCACCACGTCTAACCGCTCCCCGGCGTGCTTGCGCAACAACGCCTCCGCCATCTGGCTGCGGGCGGCGTTGTGTGCGCAGAGAAAGAGGACGCTTTGTTTGCTCATGTGGGTTGAGCCGTTTTCGCCTGATCGCGGCGACCGGCGGCGTAAGCCTCGAACACCATTTTGATTTCGTCGCGCACCCGACGGAACACCGCCAGCTTTTCCTCGTCCGTGCCGGTGGCATGGGCCGGGTCATAAAAGCCCCAACGGTAACGGTTCAACTGGCCGGGAAAAATCGGGCAAGCCTGGTCCGCGTTGCCGCAGACCGTGATGACGGTTTCCACCGGCTGCTGTAAAAAGTCATTCATGTGCTTGGAGTAATGCGCGGAAATATCAATGCCGATTTCCTTCATCACCTGAATGGCAAGCGGATGGACATAGCCCGCCGGTTTCGATCCGGCGCTCTGGACATTGAGCGTATCGCCCGCTGCCGCGCACAGAATTCCTTCGGCGAGATGACTGCGGCACGAATTGCCGGTGCAGAGGATGAGGACGGTCGGTTTCACTTTCGACATTGGCGTTTGCATAATTCAGCGGGGTCTTGCTTAAGAATCTTTTTGAGTTGTTTATTGTCTTCCAAAACGTGCGGGTTGTCGGCAAGGGATTTCTTTACCCAATCAATCGCCTCTCGCACCTCCACCGGCGCGGTTTTGTCCGGCAACTTGTAGTAAATCCAGCGGCCATCCTTGCGCGATTCCACCAAGCCTGCTTGAAACAGAATGGACAGGTGCTTGGAAACGGTGGACGGGGCGAAGCCAAACAGTTCCGTGATCTGGCAGACGCACAGTTCCCGGCGTCGGAGCGCCAGGAGAATCCGCACGCGGCTGGGGTCGGACAGCGCCTTGGTGACGGCCATGAATTCGCGCATAAATTGTTATTTCGTCAAATGACGAAATGAATATCGCGCCTCTTTCGTCCGTGGTCAAGCGATTATTTGCAGCGCTTCCCGGGATGGCGCCCCAAACCGTCGCGCGCGTCCACCCTGGCGGCGTCACGTTGCGCCCAAGCCAGGCCGTGGGTTGATCAGGCCGGGAACAGTCAAATTCCAAAGCCTGAAATCCGAAGGCCGAAAGAAGCCCGAAGCCCGAAATCCTAAAAGCAGATCCCCCGGTTTGGTCTTTCGCATGGATTTCGGAATTTGGACCTCGGATTTCTTTCGGATTTCGGCCGTCGGACTTCGGATTTTACCCGCACTGGTTTTGTCACGCGCCGGCTGGGGGGTCAGCCTGACTTTTCACGCCGGTATGCCGGATGTCCTGCGGTCATGAATTTACCATACGCAGCGGGAGGTTTTCCTGCCAGTAATGAGCGTGCTCGACGAATGATGTGAAGTCGTGGCGGCTGTGATTGGAGGACGCGGTGGCAAAGTCGCGGTAGAGGGTGATGGCCACGTGTTCGTTGCGGCGGATGCAGTCCTTGATGGCTTCGGAATCCTTCCCGGCGTAGATGAGTGTCTTCCACGAGTAGATGTGTTTGGGCTTGTGAAAATCGCTGTTGGCAATGAACGGCAGCCGTTTGAGGCCGATCTGGTTGAAGATGTTGTTGCGATTCGCAATTTCCCAGGCGTCGAGCAACGGCGCGAAGCGTTCCTGGTTTTTCCAGAGGTAGAGCGTGTTTTTGCCCCACTCGCTTTTCATGACATGCGGATGCGACGCGACGGCGAGGCCGCCTTGCGCGTGGATTTGCGCGATGATTTCGGGGATGTCGAGCGAGGGATCCACGGGCGATTTCAAGTCAATGCCCAGCAGGTGCGCGGAGGTTTTGCGCGTATAGCCGTCCTTGTTGAATTCGATGCCGGTCATCACGAGCATTTTGTAGCGGCGCCAGGCGCGTTGCCGTTCGCGCTCAATCACGGTGAAGTATTCCCCGACCTGCTCCTGGCCAAGGGTGAAGCTGGCCAGTTCCGACAGTTTTCCAATCAAACGCTTCGGGTCGGCCAGATGATCGGTGATGCAGATGCAGTCAAAACCGTGTTCGCCGTAAAAATCAACAATCTCCGGCACGGACAACTTGCCATCGGAATAATTGGAATGAATGTGAAAATCGCAGAGCAGCATTTGGTGATGGCTGCCGTTTCCATTCAGAGGTGGAACCGGACGCATGACGCGCTCCGGCGCGGGGTCGAAAAGTTTGATGGGCCTGCGTCCGGGATGGTCGTGTTCGGATTCGGCCAGGATGAGTTCGGCAATGCGCAGGGCGGCATCGGGCCGGCTCAACTTCCGGAGGTTTTCGCGCCATTCCGACCATTGCGCAGCCTTTTTGGCGAAGGCGTTTTCCACCAGCTCAGCCATCTCGCGGTTTTTTTCCGCAATCGCGCCGAGGCCAAAACGCCAGATCAGTTCCGCGTTGCCTTCCTCCTGGCCGGGGATGATCTGGTTGACAATCATCGGGCAGCGCGCGGCAATGGCCTCCTGCACGACCGCGCCGCCGGCTTTGCTGATGACCAGATGATGCGACATCATCAGTTCGGGCATCTGGTTGGTCCAGCCGAGTATGCGGACACGGTCGGCGTATTTGCGCGTGCGCTCAATCAACCTGGTGCGCAAATCGGGGTCGCGGCCGACGGTGATGGTGAGATGGACGTCGTCCAGTTCGAGCAAACGGTCAATGGCCTTGCCCGCCTTTTTCTTGCCGGTGTTGATGATATAAAGCACGCGGCGTGGTTCGCGTCCGATGGGCAGCGGCAATTCGGCCGGCGGATTCGCAAAAGCCGGGTTGACGGGAAAGCCGAGCGTCTTGATTTGTTTCGCCGGCACATTGCCTTTGCGAAGCACTTCGGCGGTGGCATCGTTGGCTACGCAGAAAAAATCGCTGGGCGCGCGGAACCACGCGGAGTTGATGCTGATGGAATCGGTGACGACGGTGATAAAACGAAACGGGCGCTCGTGATGGTCGCGGTAAATCTTTTGGATGACGTGCGCGTAAACCGGATAAGTGGAGACGACACAGTCGGGCTGCGTTTCAGCCAGGACTTTTTCAAGCGTGTTTTGCAGGCGCGTGAAACCGCCGAGTTGTTTTTCGACCAACGGGTTTTCCAGCAACGAAAAAATGCCGCCCCAAAGTTTTGGGGCGTATTGCACGACGCCCAGATAGGTATTTCTTGCGAGCGTGTTGAACAAGCCATAGCTGTCGGCAAAGAGGTCGAGGACCTCGGCGCGCGCGTCTTCATCGAGCAGTTCAATCGCGTCGCGCAAACTGCGGGCGGCGGCGTTGTGCCCGTCACCGAATCCGGCCGTCAGAATGAGGATTTTTTTCATGCTCGAACTTTAACACACTTATACCTTATCCCAGGTGTGTTACAGTCGTGTGACGGTCAGGTGAACTTCTATCCACATTTTATCCACCGCCCGGGTTCATCCCTAAATTGAGGTTGGAAAGATTGGCAATGTGGTTGAAGATTTCGACGGCAAAATCAAACTCATCCAATTCCATGAAAATGATGTTCTGCGTGCTGGGCGAGGGCCGGGGCCACATGACCCAGGCGATGGCCGTAAAGGAAATGGCCGAGGCGGCGGGACATCAAATCGTCGCCGTCACGCTCGGCGTCAGTTCGCAACGGCCGATGCCGGCCTACTTCGAATCGGCGATGAAAATGCCCGTCAGGCAACTGCCGACGTTGGGGTTCAAATATAAAAACAACCGCGCCGTCAGCAACACCGCCACACTCGCCGGCGTGCTTGGCAATCTGCCGAAATACGTCCGCATTCTTCGGCGCTTCGGCGGGATCGTCCGTGAAATGCAGCCGGATGTGATCATCAATTTTTTTGAGCCGCTCGCCGCGTTCTACGCCGTCACGCGCCGCCGGCGTCCGCCGGTGGTTGCCATCGGCCATCAATTCATGTTTCAACATCCCGGCTATGTCCGCACGCCGCAGTTGTGGAAACAGCGGTTGAGCATGAAACTTTACACGTCCATCCTCGGCGCGCGCGCGACCAAGCTGGCACTCTCGCTTTACGAAGCGCCAGATTTGCCGGAAAAGAGAATCATCGTTGGCCCGCCGATTTTGCGAAGACGGCTATTTGAACTGGAATCGAACCCCAACGGTGACTTCGTTCTCGTGTATTTGCTGAACCACGGTTACGCCGGGCAAATCATTGCGTGGAGCGCGAAGAATCCGCTGACGAAGTTGCACTGTTTTTACGACAAGCCGGGCGCCCCGGCGGAATTTCAACATTCACCGTCACTCACATTTCACCGGCTCGACGGCGAGAAATTTCTGCAGATGATGGCCGGGTGCCGCCACGTCGTCTGCACCGCCGGGTTTGAATCCCTGGGTGAAGCCGCGTGGCTCGGCAAACCGCTGTTTCTTGTGCCGGTGGAGAATCACATCGAGCAACAGGTCAACGCCCTCGACGCCCAACAGTCCGGCATTGGCATCGCCGAAAAAAGTTTCAACCTCGACCGCTTGGCCGAACTGCCGGATCGTCTGCCCGTGGAAAAATTTCGCAACTGGGTGAACTGCGCGCCGGAAAAACTCTTTGCCGCCATCGAACACGCCGTAAAATCTCCCCGATGACACGCGAAAACACCCTGCAGTTTCCGGCGGGCTTTCTCTGGGGCACCGCCACGTCGCCGACGCAGGTGGAAGGTCACATCGAAAATGAATGGACGCATTTCACCGCGCAGGATGGGGGCAACTGCCACATCGCTTGCGACCATTACCATCGCTATCCCGAAGACATCGAATGGATGTCCAAGCTCGGCACAAACGCCTATCGCTTCGGCATCGAATGGTCGAGGCTGCAATCCGCGCCGTTCGCGGCCCTGAATCAGAACGAACTGGCGCGCTATGTGGATTTGCTCGACCGGCTCAAGCTGGCGGGCATCACCCCGATGGTTGTGTTGCATCATTTTTCCAATCCGCCATGGATTAATGCGATGGGCGGCTGGACCAACGCGGCAACGATTCCGGCGTTCGTGGATTACGTCAGCCAGCTCGTTCCCGCGCTGAAAGACCGCGTTTATCTTTGGAATACCTTCAACGAACCGGACACCTACGCGTGCCTGACGTATCTGCTCGGCGGATTTCCGCCGCAGCGCAAATGGAAACTGGGACTGTTCCGCAAAGTGATTGACCACATGGCCCACGCCCATGTGCAGGCCAGTCGCATCATTGCGCGCGAAGGCAACGCGGGCCGGGAACCGGAAGTCGGCATCGCCAAAAACTGGACTTTTTTCCACGCCTACAAAACCTATTCGCCCTGGGATCGCACCACGGCCTTCGCGTGCCACTATACGTTCAACAAGTTCGTGTTGGACGCCTTTCTCGGCGGCGGGCGGCGGCGGGCCTCAACTTTTATCGGGTTGAATTATTATGGCCGGGTGCGCTTTCATCATTTCCGCACGATGATTCCGGCGAGCGGCACGCCGGTGAAGCGACTGAAGGATTTCGGCTTCGTCTGCGACGACATGGTGGAGCGGTATTCCGCGGGCATGGTGAAAATTCTGTCCTATCTTCACCGGCGCTTCCGATTGCCCATTTTCATCACGGAACACGGCGCGGCGTCGGAGAACGAAACGTTCCGCGAGCGCGACCTGCGCGAATATCTGGCCGCGTTGCATGGCGCGATGGCCGGGGGCGTGGATGTGCGCGGATTTTTTTACTGGTCGTTGCTGGACAATTTTGAATGGCAGTTCGGCTACGCGAAGAAATTCGGGCTGCTGGCGGTGGATTTTGCGGACGAAAAATTGCCGCGCACGATGAAACCGCTGGCGGAAGTTTATTCCCAAATCTGCCGGGCGAATTCCATCCGGGCAGAGGCGTCAGTCCGGCTGGAGTGAACCTTCCACTTTTTCAGAAGCGCTCGGTTTGCGCAGGACTGGCTGGCCAAGATCTGGACGACAAGATGCCGCCTTCGTCGTTTTCCGAAACGTCACCGGTTTGTTACCGTCCCGTCTTTGACGGAATTGAGGCAGTGTGGTTTACTGCAACTGTAGTTAAAAAAGCGTTCGATGATGTACGACGGTGGAGCTGGTGGCTTCCTTGGCACCAGCTCCATTTGTTGACTCAAGGCTTCAATCTCAACGCAGCGGGATAGACACCCGTTCTTCCGTTTGGATTGGCGTTTTGTTACAGCGCTTCTGGGAAAGGAAAATTATGGCAAAAATTATGGCAAAGAAAATGAGTTCTAAAAACGGCAGCCTTGGCGTGAAACAGATCTTCGCAATCACCGCGCCCGGCGCGGTGAGCGTGCAATTGATGGGCGATTTCACGCATTGGCAGAAACACCCCATCAACATGGGAAAAGGCGCCAAGGGCGTCTGGCGGACGACGGTGGAACTGGCGCCCGGCACGCATCACTACCGGTTCTTCATGGATGGAGAGTGGCACGATGATCCCGAATGCACGCTCCGCGCGCCTAATCCTTACGGCGGAAAAAACATGATTCGGCAGGTAAAAGCTTCCGCAACGGCATAAACTGCCTTTTCCGGGCGGCCGTAATTTACGGGACAACGGGGATGCGATGGATTTTGTTCACTGGTTGGGCGAATGGATCGGGTTGTATCGCAAACATTTGAAGTGGCGCCCCGGACCCCGACGGCCAATTCCATCAGTGGATTCTTTAATCTCAAGAACCCTGCCACCGGACAACCTCAACCGCGTGAAACCACTCTGTTGGTTATATCCGATGATAGTGGGAACATCGGTATTATGGTTTCAACCGCCATTCCTTGGGACTGAAACCGGGCCACAATAGCCTGCATGTGGTTGTTGATTTCCTCTTCCGAGTATAGGCTCTTTGGTATGCAAAGAACCCAATAGCCGTTTTCTTCAGCCTCGAGGTTCCCGGCAGAACGCGTGGCGATTACGTGGTGGGTTGGAAGGTCTCCGGTCATGGTTTGCACAGTTGTCTTACCGGGCGGATGGCTTTTGGAAAACTCGTCGATCAGGCCCAACTCAAAGAGTAAATCCACAGCTTGTTTGTCATCCGAAAATTCAAACAACTTGTTCGGCTTGCTGATGATTTTATCTTTGACCATAGCTGGATGGATTGCTTGTATTTTAGGGTTAAAAATCACTTTTTCAAAGAAAAATGTTGATTAAAAACACCCCCGCAAACGACGTTAAAATGGGGCCTAAAATCAAGTGAATTTCCACCGGTCTTGATTGGCGAGGTTCGGCGAGCAGCGAGTTCAGTCATTCGTCGGCTCTTGGCCAGAAAAGGAAGACGCGGCAACGTCAGGTGCCGGCAACGGATTCAGGTCACCCAATTTCTGGCGGGTGGCTTGAACCGGGTTAGGTTCGGGTGCAACTGCCGGGGCAGGTTTGGCAGGTTTGCCGTTGACAGTTTTCTGCGCCGACCGAGGGGCGCCGTGTGCTCTGCGGATGGCCGGCTTTGTTGACCGTTGCGATTGAATAGGTGACACTCCCGGTGTCGTGTCCATTGTCGTTATGCCCGGCTTTGACTTCGGCCGGTTGTGCGCCAAATCGTCATCGCTCCGGGGCAGCTTTGGTTTCGGGGAGGGGTTGTTCTTGCGCTGCTCATTCCTGATTCGCTCTCGCAGCATCTCCAACTTTGCCTGAGCGGTTTCGAGAATTACCGACAACTCCTCGGCCCTGTCCTCAGCCTTCCTGGCCGATTTCTTGGCCATCTTGGACAGCTTCCGCGCGTGTTTCAAATTGACTTTCGCCGCCCGGGCCAATTCGTGTGCGAGTTGGGCCGCTTTTGCGTCAACAGCAACTTGCATTTTGGCGCGTTCCACCTCTTTGCTTGCCTTGTTTAGAAGCAATGTCGTGTTCATGGCTGGCCTTTCGATAGTTCTTCGTGCCCGGAAGCAGATTGACGAAACGCTTCATTCGCGGTTGCACCCGTCGGTATTAGAATCACGTTTTATGCTCGAACGCAAGCAACTTCCCAAACAGGTAACCGCGTTGGAATAGGGTATTTGCTGCCCTACCGCCTCCAGGTTCTCCGAAATGTCACCGGTTTGTTTCCGTCCCGCCTTTGACGGGATTCAGGAAACATGGTTGAATTGCAAACAGGATTCGGGCGGTGCCCCAGTCTCGGCTACCCGTCAAAATGGGCCGACTCTCGCATGCCACTGCCCGAACCCGCCACGTCAACCGCGAAGGCGGAACCGGCTGGATCGGAACTGACGAAAAATCTGGGTCTTGGCCAAATGACTGAAGTAATGCCAAATTAAAGTCCCTTCATCGCGTCTTTCAAGCCAGCGGCACGAGCTTCAAACCCGCACGCGTTTCGTTACGCGCCGGCCGGGGGCGCGGCCTGACTTTTCATGCCGGTGTGCCGGATGTCCTGGGCTTCGCAGAGATAAACGACGTCCTCCGCCACGTTCGTCGCATGGTCGGCGATGCGCTCAAGACTTTTGGATACGACCATCAAATGCAGGCAACGGCCAATCGTGTCCGGTTTTTCGACCATGTGTTCCACGAGGGCATTGTGGATTTGTTTATTGAGCGCGTCCACTTCCTTGTCGTGCGGAATCAAGGCGCGGGCGGCGGCGGGATCATTGTTCACAAACGCGTCGAGCGCGCCCTTGAGCATGTCGAGGGCGAGACCGGCCATGTGCGGCAGGTCGAGGACGATTTTCACGGGGGGTTCCTGCGACAGGTCGCGGGCGCGCTTGGCGATTTTGGAGGCTTCGTCGCCGATGCGTTCGAGGTTCTGGGAGATTTTCATCGCCGTGGTGACCAGGCGCAAATTGCTGGCGAGCGGCGCCTTGGTGAGCAGTTGAATGACCAGCTCGTCAATCTCCACTTCAAACTGGTCAATGATGCGGTCGTCTTCCTTCACGCGCAGCGCGAGGTCACGGTCGCGTTGGGCGAGTGCCTGGAGCGCCTGGTTCACCGCCGTCTCGGCGTGGCTCGCCATCGTCAGCAGCTTTTGCTTCAGCACGTCCAGTTCCATGTCGAAATGTTCCATAATTTTAATTTGGTTCCACCATCAGGATTTCAATTTACTTTGCCATCACCATCATCAATTGCAACCGGGATTGAATTTCAACCGAACCGACCGGTCACATAATCCTCCGTTTGCTTCTTCGCCGGGCTGGTGAAAATCTTCCTGGTCACGTCGAATTCCACCAGTTCGCCCAGATAAAGAAAGGCGGTGAAATCCGACATGCGCGCGGCCTGCTGCATGTTGTGGGTGACGATGACAATTGTGTAATCCTTCTTCAACTCCAGAATCAGGTCCTCGATCTTTGACGTGGCCAGCGGGTCGAGCGCAGACGCCGGTTCGTCCATGAGCAGCACCTCCGGCTGCACGGCCAGGGCGCGCGCGATGCACAGGCGCTGTTGCTGGCCGCCGGACAGGCTGATGGCCGGCGCGTTCAGGCGGTCTTTGACCTCGTCCCACAGCGCGGCCATGCGCAACGATTGTTCCGTGCGCGCGGCCAGCAGCTTGCGGTCGCGCAGGCCGTTCAAACGCAGGCCGACCGTGACGTTGTCGGTGATGGACATGGTCGGGAACGGATTCGATTTCTGGAACACCATGCCGACGCGGCGGCGGACGACGACCGGCTCAATGCCGGGTGCGTAAATGTCGTCGCCGAACAGGCGGATTTCGCCAGTCATCCGCGCTTCAGGCACGAGTTCGTGCATCCGGTTCAGGGCGCGGAGAAAAGTGGATTTGCCGCAGCCGCTGGGACCGATGATGGCGGTGACGGCCCGGGCGGCGATGTCGAGCGAGACGTTCTTGAGCGCGTGATTTTCACCGAAGAAAACCGAGAGATGGCGCACGGTCAAAGCTGTGGCGTACGCGGCGATTGGCGGCGTCGGTGCGGTCATGGAATTGGTTGCGGTGGCGGCCATGGGAAAATCAAGCATTGCGTTGGAACCGGTCGCGCGTGAGCACGCGCACCCCGACGTTGATGAACAAAACGAGCAGGAGCAGCGCCAGCGCGCCCGCCCATGCCTGCCGGTGCCAGTCGTCGTAGGGCGAAATGGCGTAGGCGAAAATTTGCAGCGGCATGGCGGCGATGGGGTCGGTCAGCTTGTGCGTCCAAAAGTGGTTGCCGAACGCGGTGAACAGCAGCGGCGCGGTTTCGCCCGCCACGCGCGCCAGCGCGAGCAGGACGCCGGTGACGATGCCCTTGAGCGCGGTGCGCACGACGATTTGCACGATGGCGCGCCATTTGGCGATGCCCAGCGCGAGCGCGGCTTCGCGGTAACCGCCTGGCACCAGTTGCAAAACCTCCTCGGTCGTTCGCATCACGAGCGGAATCATCATCATGCCGAGCACGATGCCGCCGGCCAGCGCGGAAAATCCCTTCATCGGCACGACGACGAGGGCGTAGACGACCATGCCCCAGGTGATGGACGGCACGCCGTTGAGAACGTCCGCCGCGAAACGAACCCACCAGTTGAGCCGTGACGAGCCGTATTCGGAAAGGAACACGCCACCGAGCACACCGATGGGCACGCCGAGCACGGCGGCTTGCCCCAGCAAAATGAACGTGCCAACGATGGCATTGGCCATGCCGCCGCCGGTTTCACCGACGGGTTTCGGCAATTGGGTGAAGAAAGCCCAGTTCATTGAACTGAAACCTTGCTTCACCAGGTGATAAAAGACCAACACCAGCGGCGCGACGACCAGAATCGCGCACATGAGCGTGACCGCCTGCATCAAAGCATTCTTGAACTTGCGCCAGTGGTGGTTGGGGGCGGTCATCTTAAAAAATGCGGTGATGGAGTGGTGGAGTGTTGGGGAATGCAGCCATAGCCGTGGTTCCGACACTCCAATACTCCAACACTCCAATACTCCATTTCGTTTTCATTGCTGTGGTTTAACGCCCGGTCCGGCGAACGTTTTCAAAAGCAATTGCGCCAGCGCGTTGACCAGCACGGTCACGCCGAGCAGCACGAGGCCGAGTTCGAACAACGCGCTGATATACGTGTCCTCCGTCGCCTCGGTGAATTGACCGGCGATGCCGGTGGCCAGCGTGGAAACCGGCGCAAAAAGAGACCATGAAATCTGCATGCCGTTGCCGCTGACCATGAGCACCGCCATCGTTTCACCGAGCGCACGGCCCAATCCCAAAATCACCGCGCCGAACAGCCCCTTTTTCGCGTAGCTCAACACGGCGATGCGCGTGACCTCCCAGCGGGTGGCGCCAAGCGCGTACGCGGCCTCGCGCTGGAGACCGGGCACGGATCGCAAAATTTCACGCGAAATCGAAGTGATGATCGGCACAATCATGATGGCAAGAATGATGCCGGCCGACAACATGCTGACGCCGTAAATCGGCCCTTGAAACAGCGGCAGAAAACCAAATGCGCTTTGCAACCACGGAAACAAATGGTCACGCAGCCACGGCACCATTACAAAAAATCCCCACAGGCCGAGAATGACGCTGGGCACGGCGGCGAGGAGTTCGATGAACATGATTAACGGCTGACGCAGCCATAATGGCGCAAGTTCGGTAAGGTAAACGGCGGTGGCGATGCTGATGGGCACGGCGATGAGCAGTGCGATGGCTGATGACACAATCGTGCCGAAAATAAACGGCACCGCGCCGAATTGTTCGTTGACCGGGTCCCAGTCACTGCTGACAAGGAAATGCCAGCCGAACCGGCGCAAGGCGACGCCGGAGCCCCGGGTCAGCTCGTAGCCGATGAGCGCAATCAACGCGAAGACCGTGAGCGCCATGAGCAGCGTAAGCCATTTGAAGGCGCGGTCGCCGAAGTGGGAGCCGCTGCGCACTCGCACGGTCGCTGGTTGATTTGACGCAGACTCGTTCACGATTTTTTCAGCCGAAATGGAGTAATGGAGCAATGGAGTAATGATTCAACACTCCAACACTCCAGCGTTCCAGCACTCCGTTCATTTATCTTCATAAATAGTCAAAAGGACGAAGAGCGGGAGGAACTGCGCCCTTCGTCCGGCTCACGCCTAAAAATATCCGGCGGCGGAGCGAAGTCAGTATTTTATTGTTTTGATCCGCTCCAGAACTCGCTGCTGGACGGTAGCCGGCAACGGCGCGTAGTCGAGCGACGACGCCATTGTTTCACCTTTGGTCAAAGCCCAGTTCAAAAACTCGACCAATTTTTTGCCCTTGGCGGCGTCCTTTTGCTGCTCATAAACCAGCAGCCAGGTCGCGCCGGAAATCGGATAAGCATTGTCGCCCGGCGCGTTGACCATCGAGAAGCGGAAGTCGTCGGGAATTTTCGCCGTCGCAAGCGCCGCGGTGACCGAGTCGAGCGACGGCGTGATGTAGTTGCCCGCCGCGTTTTTTACGTCCGCGTAAGGCATTTTATTTTGTTTGGCATAGATCAGTTCAACGTAGCCAACTGTTCCCGACAACTGCTTGATCTGGCCGGCGACGCCTTCATTGCCCTTGCCGCCGATCCCCACGGGCCATTTGACGGAAGTGCCTTTGCCAACCGAATCCGCCCATACGGGACTGATGCTGCTCAGGTAATCAACGAAAATGTAGGTGGTGCCGCTGCCGTCGGAACGGTGAACCGGGATGATGCCGGCGTCAGGCAGTTCCACACCCGGGTTGAGCGCGGTGATTTTGGGATCATTCCATTTGGGGATATTGCCGAGGAAAATGTTGGCAATGGCATCACCGTCCAATTTGAGTTTCGGATTGCCCGGCAGGTTGTAAGCGATGACGTCCGCGCCGGCGACGGTGGGAAGGTGCAGGATTTTGCCGGGCGTCTTGGCGAGATTTTCATCGCTCATCGGGCCGTCGGAAGCGCCGAAGTCCACCGTCCGGGCGGTGATTTGCTTTTGCCCGCCGCCGGAGCCGATGGACTGGTAGTTGAAGCGGACCGAGGGGTCCACCTTCGCGTATTCGTCGAACCACTTCGAATAGATTGGATACGGGAAGGTTGCGCCCGCGCCGTTGATGAGCAATTGCGCATGGACTCCGGTTTGCGCGGCGAACAAACAGCCGCCGCCGAGAAGGGAGAGGATGAATTTTTTCATGGTCGTTGTTTCAAGGTGCAATGGCAAAATGTAACAACGCCGTCACAACCATGCGGCGGAATTGTTACAATTCGGTGACAAAACTTCGGTTCTGTAAGAGTGCGTGTGAAAATGTGCGTCGCGCGGGAGAATCGTCCCCGTCGTCGTTCTCGTCCTTGATTTGCCAGACTTTCCGAGGACGAGGACGAGAAGGAGAACGAGGACGAAGGCCGCTTTCGGAGAATGCGCCCTTACCGTGCCGAAATTTCCAGCATCCGCTCAATTGGCAGGCGGGCGCGGCGCAGGATTTTCTCCGGCAGCTCGATGCGGGGGGAAAGATTTTTCATGCAGTCGCGCACCTTTTCGAGCGTGTTCAACTTCATGTATTTGCATTCGCTGCAACGGCAATGGTCCGACGGCATCCGCATCACGTCGAACACCGGCGCGCATAAAAATTCCTTGCCCGGACATTCCTTTTGCATCCGGTGGATGATGCCCGACTCGGTCACGATGACGAACCGTTTCGCCGGACTGGTTTTGCAATATGTGATCATTTTCTCCGTCGAGCAAATCGCGTCGGCCAGATCGCGCACTTCGCGCAAACTTTCGGGATGGACGACAATCTTGGCGTCGGGGAATTTTTCACGCAATCGCAGCACTTGATCGCGCTTGAACTCCACGTGTGCATAACAGTCGCCGTGCCAAAGCGTCATCGGCCGGCCGGTCTGTTCCATCACCCACGCCCCCAGATTTTCATCCGGGACGAACAACAGGTCTTTGTCCTTCGGCGCGGCCTCGACGATTTTCACCGCGTTGCCGCTGGTGCAAATCACGTCGCTCAACGCCTTCACCGCCGCGCTGCAATTGATGTAAGTGACCGTCCAGAAATTCGGGTTCGTTTTTTGCAATTCGGCCAGTTTGTCCGCCGGGCAGCTTTCTTCGAGCGAACAGCCGGCGTCCTTGTCGGGCAGCACGACGATTTTCTTCGGGTTCAAAATCTTCGCTGTCTCGGCCATGAAATGCACGCCGCAGAAAACGATGACATCGGCGTCGGTTTTGGCGGCCTGTTGGGAAAGTCCGAGTGAATCACCCACAAAATCCGCGACGTCCTGGATTTCCGGCACCTGGTAATTGTGCGCGAGGATGACGGCGTGGAGCTGTTTTTTAAGCGCAAAAATTTCCTTCGCCAGCGGCTCGAATTTTATCGCCGCCATCGCCTCGCGCGGCTGGATTTCTGCGACATCATTCATAAAAACAGGTTACCGCCACGAATCAGCGGCGTCAATTTCTGTAGCGTGGCACAGGCGTCCTCGCCTGTGAAATTCAACACACAGGCCGGAGGCCTGTGCCACTCTTCACAACCAATTCACGTTCTTCCGCCGTTAGAATTCGCCATCGTCCCGTCGGCAAGCCGCCTAGCCATAAATTTCCGATGCGGACGCGAATCAACCGCAACGTCGGATGGCCGATGGCAGCGGTCATGCGGCGCACTTGGCGGTTTTTGCCTTCGACTAGTTCCAACCCAATCCAGCAATCCGGCACGCTTTTGCGGAAACGGATGGGCGGATCGCGCGGGGGAATTACGGTGGGGCGAGCGTCCTCGCGAGCCGGCTCGTCAGTAGCCTCGCCCCACCAAGCCTGCGGCGCGCAGAGGACTGCCCGCCCTACCTCGGGTTGCAGCTCCAAAATCCACGCGTGGCACGGCAGGGTTTTCCGGCCTTGGATGGAAACGCCGCGTTCCAATTTTTTCAAAGCCTCCGGCGCCGGGATTTTTTCGACCTGCGCCCAATATTCGCGTTCGTGGGCGTGGCGCGGATGCAGCAGGCGTTCGTTCCATTCCGGTTCGTCGCCCAAGAGCAGCAGCCCCTCGGAATCCGCGTCGAGCCGGCCAATAGGATAAACGTTTTTCGGAAAACCGAATTCCGCCAGCGTGCGATGGGGCGGCCCGTCGGGCGTGAATTGCGAAACGACGCCGTAAGGTTTGTTGAAGGCGATAAGCACCGCGGGAGTGTCAAGGGTCGGGTGTCAGGTTTCAAGAAAATCGGTGGGTGGGTCAGTTTGATAAAAGCCGGTGGGCGGTAGGAGACGAAACCACGATTAAAACCATAAGCCCTAAACCCTAATGACTAAAGAATGCTCAAATATCCAAATGACCAAACCGGCCAACCTCACGCGCATTCGAGCTTCGGATTTTGGGTTTCTTTCGTCATTATGGTTTAGGAATTAGTCATTCCGCGACGGCGGGGAGGATTCATTTCTCTTTGTGTTCCATGTGTGCTTTGTGGTTAAATAAATTTCGTGATTCGCAACATCATCTTCGACTGGTCGGGCACGCTCGTGGACGATTTGCCCGCCGTTTTGAAGGCTTCAAATTTCGTCCTCACGCAGGCCGGCCGTCCGGAGATGTCGCTGGACGAATTTCGCGCCGAGTTTTCCCTGCCGTTCACGAATTTTTACGATCGCCACACGCCACACGTCCCGATGGCACAACTCGAAGACTGGTTTCACACCAGTTTCAAGCAGGCGCAGGATTCCGTTTGTGAACTGCCGTATGCGCGCGACTTCCTGGAATTTTGCCGCGAGCAGAAGTTGCAGACTTTTCTTTTGAGCACGGTGCATCGCGATCATTTCATGGCGCAATGCCAGGTCACCGGATTCGGCGCCTACCTCGACAAGCCCTACACGGACGTTTGGGACAAGCGGGAAAAAATCCACAAAATCCTCGCCGAAAATCATTTGCGCGCGGACGAGACGCTGTTCATCGGCGACATGCAGCACGACATCGAAACCGCGCATCACGGCGGTGTCCATTCCTGTGCCGTGCTCACGGGCTACAACACGCTGGAACAATTGCGCGCGGCGCAGCCGGATTTGATTGTCGAGCATCTCGGTGAATTGCGCCGCGTTTTGGAGCGGAACAGTTTGCGCCTCAAACCGGCGGCGAAAAATTTCAAGGAAACCCCTCCGCCGCTGGCCACCGTCGGCGCCCTGATTTTCAACGGCGCGGGCGAAGTGCTGATGATCCGCACCCACAAATGGTCGAATCTTTGGGGCATTCCCGGCGGCAAGATCAAATGGGGCGAGCCTTCCGAAACCGCGCTCCGCCGCGAAATCAAGGAGGAAACCGGCCTCGACGTGACGGACATTGAATTTGTGCTCGTGCAGGATTGCATCCACTCCCGGGAGTTTTACCGCGACGCGCATTTCGTCCTGCTGAATTACACCTGCCGCCGCAAAGGCCGGCCGCGGGTGAAACTCAACGACGAATCCCGCGAATCCCGCTGGGTTACGCTTGCCGAAGCCTGCAAAATGAAACTTAATATGCCGACGCGGACCCTGATTGACGCCGTGATGGAACGGCGGGAAAGGCGGAAAACGAAAAGCGGGAAGTAAAAAGTTCAGTCGCCAGACGCAAAATAATTCAGAAGAATCGCCATGTCTTTTATCACCATCGTTGACCTGGAAGTTTTTTATCGTGTCGGCATTTCTGAAGAGGAACGCGCCAAGCCCCAACGCTTGTTGCTGACGTTGGATATCCAGTTCGATTTTTCATCAGCAGCGGTGAGTGGCCGCATCGGGCGGACGATAGATTATTATGAGGTTACCCAACGACTGTTGAAACTTGGCGAAAAGCGAAGCTGGAGGCTGATAGAATCCGTGGCAACGGACATTGCCGACAAAATTTTATCGGAATTCCACCCCGAAAACGTGACGGTCGAAGTGAAAAAATTTTCGGTTCCGGAGGCCTGTTATGTTTCCGTAATCCTCACGAAACAGCGGCCTTTGCCCGAAACCTATAAACCGCCATTGTGGTGGTGGCGGCGGTGGTGGTGACCCGGCTCAATTCCCGGTCGCGGTTCGATTTGAATTTTTTTGTCCGTCCATCGTCTGTAGTTCCCAACCCTCCGGTCGCAACAAAATTGTCACCGCGCCCGCCGTGCGCGTGTAAACAACCGGAATTCCCCTTTGCTCCAGTCGTGCGCGCAGTTTTGGGCTGGCCCGGCGGGTCGCCGGAAAGTCTGAATCGGCCACCACGATGACTTTCGGTTGCACAGCATCGAGCAACGCATCGCAAAGCGGTTCGCCTTCGTCGGGCAAACCGGCAATCACCATGTCCGCGCGCAGCTGGTTCGTGCGTGAGAGCAGGGCGCTTTGTCCTTCGCGGCCCAGATCGGACAACAGGAGCACGCGCGCGCCGTAAAAATCACCCAACAGCACCAGCGATGCGTCGTCAGCGTGCTCAAAATTATCCGCGGCGTCGGGAGCGAAAACCTGCCAGCATCCGGCAGCGCCGCCGCGACTGATGATTCGGTGTCGCCGGGGTTGTTTTTCGAATTCCGCAATGATTTCGCGATACGCCATCGAGCGAAAACGCGCCGGGCTGGTGTAAATTTCACCGATGCCAAAAAGTTCATTGAGCGATTCCGCGCCGCCGCAGCTTCGCAAATCACCATGCGTCAGCACGAGTCTTTGAACGCGGTTCACGCCTTGCGCACGGAGAAACGGTTTGAGGGTGAAGTTCACGGCATTTTCATCGCCACAATTCACGAGCCAGTCGTTTTTTCGTCCGGCGGCATCCACAAAAACCGCGTGACCGCCATTGAGCGGCAGGACGGTCAATCTGGTTTCGCCGCGGGTCGTTTGCCAGTGCCAGGCAAAACCGATGACAATCAAAACCAGTGCCGTCGCGCTCCAAATTCTTTGTTTCGGCGCGAACAGCCAGCCGCTCAAGGCGCCGACCAGCACGGCGTAGTAAATGCCGATTTCCAGCCAGGATGGCGCGGGCACGTAGAAAAATGCGCCGGGAATTTTGGTCGCAAATTCGCTCACCGCCGTCATCGCCGACATGAAAAACCACGCGCTGTGATTGAACAATTCCGTCGCCCACGGGAACCACGTGCCACAGACGAGGCTGCCCAGATTGCTCATCAGCGCGAGCGTGCCGAGCGGCACGGCAACGATGTTCGCCGGCGTTGAAACGGGGCTGAACAGGTGAAAATACTTTGCCGACAGCGGAATCGAGCCGACCCAGGCCGCGAACGAGAGCGCAAAATAACGCGACAACATTCGGAGCGTCGCGAGGAGCGCGCGCCGCCAGCGCGGGAGCAATTCACTTGGGAGCAATGGATCCGGCCGCAGGAGCCGGTCGGAAATTTTATTCAGCGGTGGCAGCATCAGCGCGATGACGAGCACGACGAAAAAAGAAAGTTGAAAGCTGGCTTCAAAAAGCTGCCGCGGTTCCCACAGCAAAATAATGAACGCGGCGGCGGCGAGCGAGTTGACCGTGTCGCCCGGCCGTTTCAACGCCCAGCCGCCGAGGACGACGGTCATCATCACCGACGCGCGAATGGCGGAGGATTCCCAGCCGGTCGCGGCGGTGTAAAACCAGATGGCCGGAATTGCCACCACGCCGCACCACGCCCGCGAGACCTGCAACAGGCGCAACAGCGCGACGAGCATCCCGGAAATCAGCGCGATGCGCAGGCCGTCAATCGCGAAGAGGTGCATGGTGCCCGCCCGCAAAAATGGTTCGCTGATGTCAGCCGTCAGTGCGGTTCGCCAGCCGAGCGTCATCGCCCAAAGCAAACGCAGCGGCTGGTCTTCCGCCGGCAGACCGAGCGCGAGCGTGCGTTGCGACCAATTCAAAAAACGGTCGGTCAGCGGTGGTTTGATCAACGGCGCCGCGCCCAGTTGCCAGTCGTTCGTGGAACTGGTTTTGAGCTGGTAAAAAATTCCGCGCGTTTGGAGATAATCACGGTAATCAAAAAGTCCCCCGGCCAAAGGCGACGCCGGCTGGCTGATGACGCCGGTGACTTCAACCGGTTGTCCGGCGAAAAAACTGGCGGCGAGCGTGCCGGGCGTCGTCACGATAATTGAACCGGCAGCCGGTCGCCAGTTTGCGTCGCGGCACAACGCAGTGACCTGGACTTGTGCTACCGAGCGTTCGGTTTGCTGGCCGTCACGTTCGGTAATGCGCAAGTGCGGTGTTTCGATCAAAGTCCCGCGCATAGTCACGATGGCGTTGGTGTCGCCGAGCAACGCGCGCAGGTCGTTGGGTGAAACCATGGCCGTTCGGCTGGCGAGATTCGTCCAGCCGGCAAACGCAATGAGCAGCCAAAGCAACAGGGGACGAAGTTTTTCGAGGACGAGGACCTGCCTTCGCGCAGACGCTTCGGCGCGGCAGGCGAGGACAAAAATGGCAAAGGCGATTCCAAAAAGCGCAACGAGCGGCGGTCGAAAAATTCCGGCGAGCAACAGGCCGATAGTGTAACAGGAAACGACGGCGACGAACGGACGTTTCATGGCAGGTTCTTACCAGTGTTTTCGCCAGCGGCCAATAATCCAAAGTGCGATCAAACTTGCCGCGCCACCGACGGTGTCAATGATCACGTCGGACACCTGCGCCGTGCGCGTCGGCACGAATCGTTGGTGGAATTCATCGCTGGCGGCGTAGAGTGCGACAATCAATAACACGAGACGTGCTTCGCGCCAGATCCATGGACGTGAATCATTTTTCAATGGCCGGCGCACCGCGCGCCAGAGCAGCAGCGCGAGCACGGCGTATTCGGTCAGATGTCCGCATTTGCGGATGCAATGATGGATGGCTTCGACCCGTGCCTGCGACATCTGCGGAAACAGCCAGTGCAAAAATGGTTCGACGAAGCGCGAGGAATGTTCGTAGGAATGCGAATCGCCCGACGCTGAAAAAATCAGCGCCATCCAAATCAACACCGGCAGCCAGTATTTGAAGAACGGGCGGAGTTTGAGCATGGCGAATCAAAACCGGATTCAGCGCGCGGGGCAATGAGAAATGTTGCGCCTGGGAGCTCCCGACGATTGCTGGTTGTTACACGGAAGACTTAGATGAAGGTTTCTTCGTCTTGTTGACGCCAGCGCGCAGCTTCGTGTTCAGAACTTGTTTTTTCGACTCGCGCCCATTCGCGAATCGCTGCAATTGGATGTTGTAGAAATTGCGCTGCTACAGCCGCCTCTCGCAACCGTTGGCCAGCTATGTCACCGGAATAGGAACGGATATGTTGGTCAACCTGGGTATCAACGCCCCCATCCTTCATGTTCCTTGAATCGGTGGCAATTCTAGAGCTTGGGATGCCACAGACAGCCATGTGAGCACGGATCACACGGTTCACGAAATCCCGAAAAGCCCCTCCGTCTCCTCCCTGGAGGCTTTCAATGTGACCCGGACTGAGTTCCCAGACGTTCATCGTCTTCACCTTATCATGTGAGTGTCATTTTTCGCAAAACTTCTTTCACTCGGCGAATAACCGACTGCTGAGGGTAAACAAAAAGGGACGATTCCTCGAATGAGGAATCGCCTCATGGACTCGGTGCTGTCATGGATAAAAATACCCCAATTCCCGCAACGACGTGTAATCCTTCGGCCTGTCAACCGTCGCCCGGCCGAGAATGACGTGGTCGAGCACCTCCATTTTCATGAGCTGCCCGGCCCGGATCAAATCGCGCGTGACCTTGATGTCAGCCTCGGATGGCGTCGGGTCGCCGCTTGGATGGTTGTGAACACCAAGACGATGGCGGCGGCGCGGGCGGCGATGGCCGATTTGAACACCTCGCGCGGGTGCACCAGAATCGTGTCGAGCGTCCCCTGCGACACCTGCTCGACCCGAATTAAGCGGCGGCGGGTATTGTGCCGGCGCGCAAAAACGGTTCGGCGATGTCGGCGGTCAAGGGGGTTCGCCAGCCGAGTGTCATCGCCCAAAGCAAACGCAGCGGTTGGTTTTCCCCCGGCAGGCCGAGCGCCAGCGTGCGTTGCGACCAGTTTAAAAAACGGTCGGTCATGGGAACAAGCTGGAGCTTGAACTCCAACGGTTCGCGGACAAACCGTCCGCGCTCCAATATGATTGGATTTGCCAAGCAGTGGCGTATTTGGCACAGAAAGGCCCTTCTATGAAGAAGTTTTTAACATTTTTGTTTTGTGCGGCAATAATGGCTGCGGTTGTGACCCAGGCGTCGCCACCGGCGCCAGACCTGATTGCGCGAGTTCATTTCGCGGGAGCCGAGCAGATTTCCGCCGACACCAATGCCGTTGCGTTCACGAATCTTTGGTGTTCACCCGAGGCGCAGGCGCTTCGTGGACAAACACTGAACAAACTTTCCCGCGCGCCTTATGACTGGCTCAAACAAAAAATACCTTCCGGCGCCAACGACGGGACCGGGCAGCTTCGGCCGTTGCTCGACGATTTGTTGGGCGCGGAATGGTTTTTGCAGATCCGCGACGCGACGAACGGGTCGCCGGAGTTTGCGCTGGCAATCCGGCTGAATGCCGGCCGCGCGCAGCTTTGGCAGACCAATTTTGGAAATGTTCTCGAAGCGTGGACGGTGATGTCCGTGGAAAAAATCCGGAACGGCTGGGAGTTGAAAAAACATCGTCCGCCCAATTTGATTCGTTTCGTCCGCGTTGGCGATTGGGTCGTATTCGGCTGGGGTCAGGACAAACTTCCGTTGAATGACGAACTGGTCCGGCGCGTGCTGGCCGAAAAACGCCCGGCGCCCGCGGAGAAAAACAATTGGTTGAGCGCGGATTTGGATTGGCCGCGTTTGGCGCGCTGGTTTCCATCGTTGAGCGCGGTTGATTTGCCGGAGACCCGATGGCAGGCCGTTGGACTCGATGGCAATTTGCATCTGGAGGGCAGGCTGATTTTCCCGCAGCCGCTGGCGCTGACACTTGAAAAATGGCGGATGCCGGCGAACACGATTCACCAGCCGTTCATTAGCTTCACCGCGGCGCGCGGCATCGCGCCGTGGCTGGAAAAACAAAACTGGGCGCAGCCGTATGAAATTTCACCGGTGCCGAACCAGGGGTTCATCTGGGCGCTGGCGCTGATGCCGCTCCAGACTTTCGCCGCCGTACCAGTGCCGGACGGGAAGAAGGCCCTCAATGAGCTTGAACAAAAGTTGTCCGCCAGCACCAACTGGCAGAGCCATTTCATGATGCCGCTCACGATGGAAATGACGAACAATCGGATTTCCTGGGTCGGCCTGCCGTTCATTGTTCCCAGCCTGGAGGCTTTGCATGAATCGTCCGGTGACTTTTTATTTGCCGGAGTGTTCCCCAACAGTCCGAAAAGCAAACCGCTGCCGCCGGAATTGTCCATGCGGCTTGCCCAGTCCAACCTGGTTTATTACCACTGGGAAATCACCGCCGATCGTCTGAAACAATTGCCAAACCTGACGCAACTCGCACTTATGGTTACGCGGCACAGACAGCTCAACGCGCAATCCGCCGCCGGCAGGTGGCTCAACCGCGTCGGCCCGACGCTGGGCAACACGGTGACCGAAGTCACGCAAACCGCGCCGAATGAATTGTCGTTCACGCGCCAAGCGCCCGGTGGGCTCACGGCGGTTGAACTCACCGCGCTGGCGAACTGGCTCGAAGCGCCGGATTTTCCGGGCTGCGATTTGCGTATGCCGCCGCCGAAATTCAAGCGTCCGCACCCAAAAATTCCTGGCAAGCCACCTGTCCAAACCCCCGCGACATCACCTGCTGCGCCGGCACCGCCGCATTAACATGCTCAAACTCGGCGTCAACATTGATCACGTCGCGACGCTGCGCGAGGCGCGCTATCGTGGACGCGGATTCGGTGAACCCGATCCTGTCGAGGCCGCACAGCTTTGCGAAGCCGCCGGCGCCCACGGCATTACCGCGCACCTGCGCGAGGACCGTCGCCACATCCAGGACCGCGATGTCTGGAAGTTGCGCGAAATCGTCAAGACGCGGCTGAATTTGGAAATGGCCGTGGTGCCGGAAATCATCGGCATCGCGCTGAAATTGAAGCCGGACATCGTCTGCATCGTGCCCGAACGGCGGCTGGAAGTGACCACCGAAGGCGGCCTCGACGTGGTGGCGAACGAAAAAGCCATTACCGACACGCGCAAGAAAATGAATGACGCGGGCATCGAAGTGAGCCTGTTCATCACGCCGGATGAAAAGCAGATTGAAGCCAGCGCGCGCACCGGCAGCCAGTTCATTGAGTTGCACACCGGTCAGTTCGCGGAAGAATTTGCCAAACGGTGGGGCGAGGCTACCGACGAGCCGGCTCGCGAGGACGCTCGCCCCACCAGGTTTCCCGGGCTGGAACGGTTGATTGTCGGCGCGAAGCAGGCGCATACGCTCGGCTTGAAGGTGAATGCCGGACACGGATTGAATTACGTGAACCTGCCCGCGCTGCATCGCGTGCCGCATCTGGTGGAGTTGAACATCGGCCACAGCGTCATCAGCCGCGCGGTGAGCGTGGGGTTGGGAAAGGCCGTGCGCGAGATGCTGGCCTTGATGAAGGATTATCGCGCGATGTGAGAACCGGAGCGCGACCGTGTCCCGCGCTGCGCGGGATCAGTCGCAGCAGCAACTTTGTGCTGGACGCGGAAGATTTTTCGATGACGTTCGACAGGTGAATATGCTGCGGCTGGTCCGCTGCGGACACAGCCGCGGTCCATTTCAGAGCCACGTGGTGAGCGTCGGTCTGGAAACCGCCGTCAAGGAAATGCTGCGCTTGATGAAAAATTATCGCGTGAAATAACAATCGCCGGAACAATTTCTAATTCGGACGTGCCATCAGGGTCCGACCCGTCGCACTTGCACGGCACTGATCAATAAATCATCACCTCCATTGTAAAACCGGAAGTCGGCACCGTTGTTTTCGCGATTTGCAAAACGGGCATCATTCACATAGAAACGGGCCAGTTTCCACTGCGACGTATTCATGCGGTGAATGGCATAAGGATACCGCTTGTAAGCTCCCGCATCCGGCAGTCGAAAATCTGTTGAATCGTAATCCAGCGCAATATCGCCAGACCCGGCGTCGAAATACCCTAAATCAATCTCCAGTTTTTCTCCGGGTTGCACTAGAAAATGATCATCCGCGTCCAAATAAAAATAATTCGGGGATGCATGTTTTGGTACCAGCCAGCAATGCACCCCGCTGCGTTCCACAACCGTGAAATCGCCGTCACCGTTGTTCACTGGGGCCAGGCCATTAGTGATTCCAGGTCGTCCGGCAATCTGTAGCGTATTCGTGTTATAGTAAGCCTGAATCGTGGCAAATTCGTCTTTTGGCAAAAGAAATACATAGCGACCGGGATAAGCCTTTTGAACACGGTCAATCTGTCGTTTGATTGCTGAAAAACCACCATCTTTTTTGTTAAACCCCTGTACGATGCAGGTAAAACCGCAGAATACGGGCTTTTGAGGATCTGGTTTTACCATTGTGAATTGTTTGAATAATTCGTCTTCATCCCAAGCACCCCAAGTGTCAATTTTTGGAGGAAAGCCGCCCTGCACTGACCATCCTTCGCCCAGCACTCCATCGAATCCGCACGTCTTCATATAGGTTGTGTATTTCGCGCTTGGATTGGGTGCAATCCAGATACGAACAGCATGAAATCCTGCATCTGCGCACCAATCGTGAGTTAGCCTGCACCATGTTGGGAACAGTCGCTCGTTAAAGTCTCGAATAAAAATGAATTGAACACCACATGGGCCAGCCATCAGTTCATCGTTGTCTGTTATTTTGGAATAATACCAATCTAACAAAGGCGGGTTCAGTTCTTGGAGTGTCGGACTTAACGCGGTGGCAACCGGAATCGTTCCACGGGCGGGATCATGCCAAAAATAATAGAGCGACCCTTGGTCGAACTGTATGTTATCACCGTCACTCCACATGATGTGGGCATAGATTTTACCGGGTTCGACTGCAATTATCCGACCTGGAGATTGCGTGTAAGTCTTATCAGGAAAGCTCGACCAAAAACTGCCATTTGCATACAGGTCGCTAACGACATAACCAATTCCATATTGGTTGGCGAGCGCGTTGGCTTCATCGCCGCCGCTGCCATAACCCATCAACGACGTGCCCACCCCGTAGCCTTTCGTCTGAAAAATTTTCTTCACCTCAGCCTCATCGGTTTTGAAGTCGAGCCAAAAAACAAAACCCTTGCTGGCCACAACGTAATCAACCAGAGGCAGCAACCGGCCAGAGTTAAGAGCAAAAACGACCTGCTTGCTACAACCGGGCATCAGGTTCAAAAGTGCCCAGTCATAAGCTTCGTTTCTGTCTGTCCACTTGTTTTGAAAATCCTCCACGGCACCTTTCCAGCCAAACTCCGATGTCAAATCATTCCTGATTGATTCGGTGGCAGGAATTCCATTTTGTTGCGCGGCGGACATCAAGGCCAGATACCAGGTCCAATCCTTTTCCGGGTCGTAGATAAACATTTTCTTCACGCGCCCCTGATATTTCTGGAAAAGAGCCCGCAATCCGGCGTTGGCCCCAGATAGTTCATGCAATTGTTCAAATGGCTTTCCACTACTCTTAAGCTGTTCCCAATGATGCTCTTGGTCAGCAATATAAACCTCGGCTGATGATTGATTGACCATGCCTTGGAGTGCCCACGCAGTCATCCTGGCATCCCTGCTGTCTTTGTGACAATTAACGACATAGACATTCGTTGCCGCCGGCATTTTGGGGAATAATCCGTTAGCAGCGAAAGCTGATTGAACACTCAAAGTAAATCCCAAAAATCCCATGCAATAATTATTCAAAACACTGCAATTGATTCGGGATTTCACCCTTGAGGTTTATTTCGAGTTTGCTTGCGCGTCAATCGCAAATCGTAAATCGTAAATCGCATGATTCTCGGCGTTGGCATTGACATCATCGAAGTGGCGCGCATCGCATCGTCTTACGAAAAATTCGGCGAGCGGTTTGTGAACCGCATCCTGCACGCGGACGAAATCGCCTACTGCCTGTCGCATAAAAATCCCGCGCCGTTCCTCGCGGCGCGGTTCGCGGCCAAGGAGGCGATTTCCAAGGCGTTTGGCACCGGCATCGGGCCGTCACTTGGCTGGCAGGACATGGAAATCCACCGCAAGGATTCCGGCGAGCCGTTCGTGGTTTTGCACGGCAAGGGGGAAAAATTATTCAGGTCACGCCGTGCAAAACGATTGCTCGTCAGCCTGAGTCATTCGGCAAACTACGCGGCGGCGACGGCGGTTTTGGAAAGATGAACAATAAATCCGAAAACCGAAGGCCGAACAAAGAAAACATGGCCCGGCCCGATTTCAAGTTTCGGAATTCGGGCTTCTTTCGGCGTAAAGCCGCGTGGCGGCCACGCCGCTATACGCGGGCTTCCGAATTCGACCTTCGGTTTTGCCCCTTTCTCCTTTTGCCTCGCGGCTTTCCCGGCATAATGCGCACGTGGAAACAGCGGTGGCGGCGATTCTGATTTTTGCGGGCGCGAGTTTCTTTTTCGCGCTGGCGGAAACAGCGTTGTTTTCCCTGAGCAAATGGCAGGCGCGGCAACTGGCCGAACATCATCCGGGCGCGGGCAAAATCGTCGCGCAACTGCTCGAACGCCCGCAGGATTTGCTGGCGACGCTGGCGCTGGGCAACACGTTCGCCAACGCCGCGATGCTCGCGGTGGCTCTGCGGATGGTTTTCAATGCGCACTGGGCGCTGGCGCTGACGATTGCGACGTTGCTGGTGTTGACGCTTCTGGGTTGTGAGGTGCTGCCCAAGACGCTGGCCGTGCGGCGACCCGAACGCTGGGCATTGCGGGTCGCGTGGCTGATGTTGGTTTTTGAAAAAATCACGGCGCCCTTGCATCGCGTGGCACAACAACTCAACGCGGCCATTTTGAAAATAATCGCGCCGCAAACCGCCTCCCCACAAGGCGTCGGGGCGTTGACGGACGCCGAGTATCAGGAACTGCTCGAAATGGCCTGGCGTCAGGGCACGCTCGACGAATCAGAAAAGGAAATCATCCTGCAAATCATCAGCCTCGACCAGCGCATGGCGCGCGACGTGATGCGTCCGCGCGCGGGCATGGCGTGCATTTCGGATGATGTGCCGGTCGGGGAAATGATTGCGGCGGCGAAAAGATTCAAACACCGCCGTCTGCCGATTTACGACGAAACGCCGGACACCATCGTGGGCATTCTCAACACGCGCGCGTTGCTGCTGGATCCGGCCATTGACCTGGCCGACGCGATTGAATTTCCATCGTTCGTGCCGGAGACGATGAACCTGCTGCAACTGTTCAAGAGCCTGCAAAAACAGCAGCGCGGCCTGGCCATCGTGCTCGACGAATTCGGCGGCACGGCGGGCCTGGTGACGATGGAGGACATTCTCGGCCAGCTCGTCGGCAAAATCCACACGGAGACGCAGACGGAAGGTTTGGTGATGGAAAAACTCGCGCCGGACCGCTGGCGCGTGAGCGGCACGATGCGGCTGGACGATTTTCGCCGCGAATTTCCCGCGCTCGGCGACGTGGACGAGGTGGAAACGATGGGCGGGTTGCTGGCGCATTTGCTCGGCGTCATGCCGGCGGCGGGCGAGTCGGCAACGTTTCGCGGTTTGAAACTCACCGCGGAGGCCGCCGACGAACGGCGCGTGCGCAAGTTGATTGTTCAACGGGTGAATAAATGAACACCAACATCCTCATCTGGCTCGTTTT
Source organism: Verrucomicrobiia bacterium (assembly GCA_049692125.1). Classification (GTDB taxonomy): domain Bacteria; phylum Verrucomicrobiota; class Verrucomicrobiia; order Limisphaerales; family UBA11358; genus UBA11358. The sequence continues at coordinate 61,864 of JBAVOO010000023.1, forward strand.
TGCTGCGTGCCTGGGACCGTCGTTTTTGCTGTCCGGCATGGAGGCGGGCGTGTTCGCGCTGAACCGGCTGCGCGTGCGCCGGCTGGCGCGGGCGGGCAAGCCCTCGGCGAAACTGCTCCATGGCTTTCTTGAAAACCCGGAAAAATTCATGTGGACGATTCTCGTTGGCAACACGCTCGCCAATTTTCTCATCCTCGGCTGGACGGTGGCCAAGCTGCACGAATGGTTTTTCGAGCATCCGGCCTGGAAGATCGCCGTTTTCGCGGCCGCTGTTTTTTTGTTTTACGCGCTGTTCGATTTGCTGCCGAAAATGCTGTTCCGCGCGTATCCCAATCAACTTTGCCTGTCGGCGGCGAATCTTTTCCGGCCCATTCATTTTGTCCTGCGTCCGCTCGTGTCGCTCATGGCCGACATGTCCCGGGCGATGCTGCGCTGGACGGGCGGGCGGGCGTTGACCGGGCGGCTTTTCGGCAATCGCGAGGAAATGCTCGCGGTCATGCAGGAATCCGCGCAGGCGTTGACGACCGACGAGCGTGCGATGATCAACCGGGTGCTCGATTTGCAAACTTTCACCGTTCGCCAGATTGCCACGCCCCTCGCGCAAACGGTGACCATTCAAAAGCAAACGCCCATCGCTGACGCGCTGGCGCAGGCGCGCGAACGGAAATTATCGCGTCTGCCGGTCCGGGAAACGCGCGATGGACGCCCGTGCATTGCCGGATTGCTCATGCTCGGTCCGCTGCTGTTCCGCGATGATCTCGATCTGCAAGAGCCCGCTGCTGCGCACATGACGCCGGCGTTGTTTCTCGGCGAGGACACCCGGTTGGAAGTCGCGTTGCGCCGGATGCAGCGCGCCGGCGAGCGGCTGGCCATCGTGCTCGCGCACGACGGAAGCGAAATGGGCGTCGTGAGCCTGGAAGACATTTTAAAGCTGATGTTTGGCGAGGTGAAACTGTAAAAATGAAAATGACTGATTCCTAAATCCTGATGACCAACGAATTCCCAATGACAAAATCCCGAAAAATTTTCGCGCCCTTTTGCTGTGTTTGGTCATTGGAACTTGCTCATTCTTTAGTCATTAGGGCTTCGTCATTAGTCATTCAATTTCCATGAACTGGGATACGGCCATTTTGAATGTGCTGAAAATTCTGGCGGTGCTGACGCTCGTGCTGCTGAACGGATTTTTCGTCGCCGCCGAGTTCGCGCTCGTCCGCATCCGCGAAACCCAGCTGGACATTCTCGTGGCCAAAGGCTGGCGGCGGGCGAAAATGGCGCAGCACATCGTCCGTAATCTGAATTCCTATCTGAGCGCGACGCAACTCGGCATCACGATGGCGAGTCTCGGCCTGGGCTGGATCGGCCAGCCGGTCTTTACGACCTTGCTTGAGCCACTGCTCATTCCGCTCGGCGTCCAATCGCAAGTCTGGCAACATTCCATTTCATTTGCGTTCGGCTTCACCGCCCTGACGTTTCTGCACATCACGGTTGGCGAACTCGCGCCGAAATGGCTGACGATTCAAAAACCGTTGCCCATCGCGTTGGGGGCGGCGTATCCGTTGCGCTGGTTTTACCTGGCGTTTTATCCGTTCAACCGGTTGCTGAACTGCACGGCCCGCTGGCTTTTGGAAAGATTCGGCATTGAGCCCGACGGCGCAACGGACCGCGCCCAATCGGAGGAAGAATTGCGTCTCCTGATCACGTCGGCGCAAGGCACGGCAGTGGGTCGCAACATCATTCTCAACGCGCTCGATTTGCGCCACCGCGTCGTGCGCGAGGTCATGCGCCCGCGCCACGAAATCATCGCGTTCGACACCGACGCCAGCTTTGCCGAATGTCTCGCGCTGGCGGAAAAGACGCGCTACTCGCGCTTTCCGCTTTGCGAGGGCGGCGATTTGGACAAAACGCGCGGGGTCGTGCATATCAAGGACCTTTATGCCTCGCGCGACAAGGCGCGGACGGCGGCGGATTTGCTGCCGGTGGCGCGCCCGTTGATTTACGTGCCAGAAACCGCGCGCCTCGAAAAACTGCTGTCGTTGTTTCTCGAACGGAAATTGCACCTGGCCATCGTCGTGGACGAATATGGCGGGACGGTCGGCATCGTCACGCTGGAAAACGTGCTCGAATCGCTCGTCGGCCAGATCCAGGACGAGTTCGACCAGGAAAAGTCCGAATTGACGGTCGTGGGTGAAAACATTTGGGAGGTCGCCGGAACGCTGCCGCTGCATGAATTGGAAAAAATCATCGGTGAATCGCAACACGAGGAAACGGTTGCCACTGCGAGCGGCTGGATGACGCAAAAGCTCGGAGGTTTTCCGAAGGCCGGCGACGCGCTGACGATTGGCGCCTGTGAATTGCGCGTCGAGGAGATGGACGGCCCGCGCGTGGCGCGCTTGAAGATCACCAAACACACCGTGCCGGAAAGTCCGGAAATCTGACGGGAGAAACCCGGCGCGGCCCTACCACTGCCCGCCGCGAATGGCAAACGTTGCCGCCAGAACGGCAATGATTCCATCCACCGCGACAGCCAACCACATTCCATGCAAGGCGGACGCGATCCCGAACAGCAAAATCGCGCCGAGCCACACGGCGAGCGGATGAAAATCCGGCGCCCGCCGGGCCGGACTTTTGTTGATGAGTGCCGGGGTGACAAACACCAGCATCAGCAGCGACACGACCGCCCAGCTTAAAAAATTCACCAGCGGCGCGCCCTGCCAGGTCAGCGGGAATTTTGTCGGCATCCAAAGCCAGTAATGTTTCACACGCGAGGCGAACGGGTCGAAGGTGAGGTCGAACAACATCGTCAGCACCGCCGTCAGGCCGATGAGCCAGAAGCCATAGCTCCGGATTTTTCGCCACGGACGCAAAATCAACCGCACTACCCCGCGCGAGTTCAAAATCGCCGCGACCCAAATCAACGGCATCGCCCAGGGCAGCGTTTTGAAAAATTGCGGTCCGGCTTCCGCGCCGAACAGGAACGGACCGAACGGAATTCCCATCGTCACGCCGAGCGCGTGGACCGCGCCGCCCATGAGCGCGATGACGAACGTGGCGAGCAAAACATTTTGCAGCGGCAACTGCCGTGCGACCGCGGTGATCGTACTCACCGTGGCCAGCAAAATCAGCAGCGCCTCCGGCCAGCCGGGGCGGCCGGGCAGGTCCAGCGACAGGCCGTTCGCCGCCAGCACCAGCGCAAAGGCGGCGGCGAGCAGAACGGTAAACAACCAGTGAAACCACGCCTTCATTTTTTCAGCGAGCGTGGCCGCCGACAGGTTTGGGCAGGGTGAGCGATTGCATGTTTCAAACAGCGTATGTCTTTATGCCGGCGGGCGCAGTTAAATTTTTGAAATTTTGCCCGGGGGGCAGGGCTGCTCTGGACAAAATCGCAAATCGTTGCCGTGGCACAAATCCGAAGGCCGAAATCCGAGTTCCGAAAGAAGCCCAAAGCCCGAAATCCGAACGACAGACATGCGTGCGACGAGTCTCTCAGATTCGGGATTCGGGTTTCGGATGTCTTTCGGGCTTCGGCCATCGGGTTTCGGATTTCAGGCCGAGGGGCTTACGGAGATGTTTTGAGCAACCTTGCCCGGTGTGGGCGGGGAAAGCGGAAGCGGAGTCCTGATTTCCCTTGTTCCCCGGCGGCAAACGTGCTTTGCTCCGGGCTCAAAGAATCCGCACCATGACGCTGGACGAAGCCAAAAGTTTCATCAGGACCTGTGCGAGCCAGATGAACTCGCGCTATGGCCGGGCCGTTTTCGATGAATGGGCGGTGGTGTCGCTCGCGGAAAACAAGGCGCGGGTGCTGGTTTACTACGGCCCGCGCAACGACGACTTCCTGAAGAATTTTGTAAAGGATTTGGGCGCCTTGCGCGCGGAGTTGCTCGGCGGGAGATACGGCGTGGGCGACTTTGAATTTGCGCGGTATGGCGCCGGTACGGGTTTCGAGTCGTTCATGGTTTTGGGCGCCGGCGCCTACCTCATCTGCAACAACACCGCCGAATCCATGGAATCCATCGCGAAAAATCCCCGCTGGCTCAATGCCCAGGTGCCGTTTGCTGAGTTGAGCGACAAGGTGCGGGAGAATCCGCTGACGGTTTCCGGAGACACGCAGTTCTTCAAAAAGCCCTTGTGACCGTGCGGGGGGAGTCTTGACCTCCCCGCGTTCAAAAAAGCGCTGTATTTCGCTTGGGTTGGCGACAATAAAAACTACGATCGTGGGATCTATTGTCGCATATTTATCCAGACCCATGCGGTTGCGATTTTTCAAACAGGCTTCAACCCAGCAGGCCCCGGTATAGAAAATAACCGTAAGCCGCGACCAGCACCCAGCCAATGAAGCGCGGCAATTGTCCGAACAGGGCGACGAAGAAAAAATGCACCAGCGTCGCTCCGAAGAGGATGAGCATTCCCACGTGGAAAAACGGCGGCATGACCATCGTGTGATACAGCGCGTAAATGCCGAGGCATAGCGGAATGGAAACATGCGCGTCGCCGACCTGCGAGGCATAGACCGTTTCCGGCTGACCGCGCCAACCATAGTAAAATGCGAGCACGGCGTTGGGCAGCACCATCAGCCAGCCGCTGAGCCAGCCGAGATATTTGGCGCTGATGAAGCCGGTGTGGATGCCGGAAATCCAATGCACCAGCCAGTCGGTGCTCACGTAAATGCCATACGCGCCGATGCCCAGCAGCGCCAGATCGAACGGCAGCGTCCAGCCGAGTGATTTGCCCTGGCGCACGTTGGCCTTGAGCACTTCAAAAAAGTGGAAACATTGCCAGAATAAAAACAGCCCCACCAGCACCAGCCCGTCGTTGAAATTCAATTCACCCTTGCGTCCGAGCGCCCAGACTGCGCCGGTGAAAAACAAAACCGCCATCAGCGTGAGCAGCAGCGAAAGCCGGTTGAGTTCATGCGCCTTGTTGCCGGTTTTGCCGTTTTTCTTTTGCCGGGGCAATATGCTCATTCGCCAAAGAATCGCGGGCAGGCCGAGCACGAGCGTCATGTCGGTGACGTTGTTGACCAGCGAGTTCGTCATCACGTCCGCGCCGGAACCGCCGGTGCGTCCGATGATGAACGTGAAGATCAGGTTGCCCATGCCGGTGCAATACGGCATGACGAGCGTGCCGAGCACCGTGCCTTCGAAGCCCTTGGCGCTCAAAACTTCCAGCCGCCAGACCATCAGGAACGACGCGACGAGGAACAGCGCCAGGAACAGCCACGGCGCGTAAGGTCCTTTGGCTTCAATCCAATGAGTGAAAGGGTTGAGCACAGCAAAGGAGTCTAGTGAAAGCAATTTCCAGAGGCGACATCGAAGTTTTTTTAAGCCACAGATGAAACACCGCGTAAAGCCGCGTGGCTGCCACGCCGCTATACGCGGATGAAACACAAATGGAACGAAGCGCAAACATTTGTTTTCCCTCGCCCCGCAAGGCGGGGAGAGGGACAGGGCGAGGGGATTTGAGTTTAATAAACTAAGCGCCACCTCACCCCGGCCCTCTCCCCCGTTTCACGGCGGAGAGGGAGAAAATGAACGCGCCGCAGCGTAGCGGCTTTCGGGAGAAAGCCGCCATCTGAAAAATAAAGGAGAAGAATGCGGCGCTCTGCCGAGGCGCCGCTACGCTGGTCGCGCCGACTTGTCTCGTCGAAATCTGATGAAGACGGAAGCCAAAGGCGAAGGCGGAAAGGGCGGGCTTGCCGCGTCGAAGCGCAGCGAAGACGGACGCTCCACGGGCTGGGTTGAAAGTTAGCGCGCGGCCTTAGTAAACCAGGTTCGCACCGAAATTAGGAATCTTGCCAGCTTTCACTTCCTGACTCCAATCATCCAGCTTGCCGTAGTCCATCCGCCAAAACCTGTGACATAACTCGAAATATTGCAGCACCGTATCCCGCTCTCCCTTCTCAAGTAAATCTTTTGCCAAACTCATGTTTGGCCCAAAGCTGTCCATCTGCGGAGAACCTTTGCTCTTGCCGGCAGCGAGCAGGTATTGCTTTGCTTCTTCAATCCGTCCTTCCCTAACCGCAATTCGTCCAAGCACCAGATTACCATCTTGAATGGCGTTGCCGTAATTCCAATCGCTTTCGTAACTGGGGGCAAGCGCAAGCAACTCCGTGGCAAACTTGCGGGCGTCTTCAATCTTGCCGACCTCAAAACTTTCTTTGGCAACATCGTCCAAAGCAGCAAACCTATCTTCCCCAGAGATTGCTACGGCCATCGTTTGATTCGCCTTATCAAGTCGTCCTTGCGGGGTCGTCGGATGATTTTTTCTCAAAGCCAGCGTCAAAAATAATGGACCGACAAAAAGCAATACCAGCAACAGGCTGTTGATACAAACACCCGCCAACGCCGTTCCAAATATGCCTTTGTGTTCCTGTCGTTTGATTTGTGCCAGCGCAATGATGCCGAGGGCAATGCCTGAAAGAATCAGCAGCAGCGGAAGTGATCCAACGACACCGAGGGTCACGAGTCTGGTTCGTCCATGAGAGTCCATATACCAAAACAAAAAGAGGTAGATGAAAAAAACAATGAACGGAGCGAGCAGGCTGTATATTGCTGCAAATCTGGGGAAACGGCCTGCCTTTGGTGGCTCTGTCATCACAGGCGGCAATGAATCGCTCATAAATGAATATCGGCGGTTGTTTTGGTTTTAGGTCATTACCAGATGGAAGTCGATACTGTTTGATTAAAAACTCGCCATCGCCCGTTCAATCCGATGCATCACCTTGTCTTTGCCGAGCACTTCGAGCAGATGGTAGAGGCTGGGGCCGGCGGGTTTGCCGGTGACGGCCAGGCGGCACGGATGCACCAACACGCCGGCTTTCACGCCCAGCGCTTTGGCGGTTTCCTTGAGCGCGGCCTCGAGCGTCCCGGCATTGAATGCGGGCGCGGCGGCAAAGGCGGCGCGGAGCTTTTCCAAACGCGGTTTGTTCTCGGGAACGAAATCCTTTTTCGCCGCCTCGGCGTCGTATTCGATTTTGTCGGTGAAATAAAAACCGGCGTAGGCGGGCAGCTCGCTGAAGAGCTTGAACTTGCCCTTGCCGGTGTCGAGCGCGGCTTTGACGTATTTCAAGTCGAATTTGTTCGTGTCAATGCCAGCCTTGGCGAAGGCGTGGACGGCGAGTTCGTAAAAGCGGTCGTCGGGCAGCTCGCGGGCGTATTCGCCCTGCAACCAGAGCAGCTTTTCGTAGTCGAACCGCGCATTGTGCCGCAGGATTTGCGGCAAATCGAAGCGCTCGACGACCTCGTCGCGCGTCAGTTTTTCGCGGTTGTCCTTGGGCGACCAGCCGAGCAGACAGAGATAATTCACGACGGCTTCGGGCAAAAAGCCTCCCTCGGTGTAAGCCGTGAGCGATGCGCCGGTGTCGCGTTTGCTCATCTTGGAGCCGTCGCCGTTCAGGATGAGCGGGATGTGCGCGTAATGCGGCGGCTTCACCCCAAATGCCTGGAAGAGCGCGATGTGCTTGGCGGTGTTGCTCAGGTGGTCCTCGCCGCGGATGACGTGCGTGACATCCATTTCCAAATCGTCAACCACGTTGACGAGATGAAACACCGGCTGGCCATCCGAGCGCTGAACGACGAAATCGGGCTCCGCCTCCTCGCGGTCGGTGAGTTTGCGGACGACTTCGCCGACGACGAGGTCGTGAATCGTGATAGGCTCGCGCTGCATTTTGAATTTGACCGCGCCTTCGTGTTCGTAGGCGAGGCCGCGCGATAGCAACGCTTCGACGCGGCGCTGGTAATTTTCCTTCCGCTGGCTTTGGAAATAAGGGCCGAAGTTGCCCTTGCCCGGGCCGGTGGCGTCGCCGGTGAGCGGGCCTTCGTCCCAGTCGAGCCCGAGCCAGCGCAGGCCGTTGAGGATGACGTCCACGGCCTCCCGCGAATTGCGCGCGGCGTCGGTATCTTCGATGCGGAGGATGAACGTGCCACCGGTGTGGCGGGCGTAAAGCCAGTTGAAGAGCGCGGTGCGCGCGCCGCCGATGTGCAGGTAGCCGGTGGGCGACGGGGCAAAGCGAACGCGCGGTTTCATGGATTTAATTTAACCACGGATGAACTCAGATGAACACGGATAAAATCAGGCATAATTGGGAATTAATGCGGTTGATCTAATTGCCGCAACACTTTGCAAAGCGCGGCCAGCCGGGGTACGGGCACGCCGGCCGCTTGCGCCCGGCGCAGCGGTTCGAGAAACATACTCTCCAGTTCCAGCGGCTGGTGGCGCTCGAAATCAATGAGCGTGGAAGCCTTGTATGCGCCCATCGTCCGTGTGCGTTCGATTTGTTCTTCGGCACAGGAAACGGGAATCTCAAACCCCAGCGCGCCGGCGGCGGCGATGACTTCCAGCATCAGGTCGCGCAGGAGTTTTTCCCAGCGCGGGTTGCCCAGCAGCTTGTCCGTGGTCAAAACCGGACCGACCGCACTCGCACTTCGCACTTCGCACTTCGCACTTGTCAACGCCTCATAACCGGCTGTGCCGGCGACGCCGAGTCCGTTGAAGGGAATGTTCCAGACCAGTTTTTCCCATTGCGCCTGCGCCAGGGTGTCCGTGACTTTGCAGGGCACGCCGGCATCGCGAAACATCGCTGCCAGCCCGTGCGTGCGCGGCCCGGCCCGGCGCTGAAACTCGCCAAGCACGATCATCCCGTACTCCAGGTGATGGATGACGCCCGGTTTGACGCGATTGAGGCAAACAAAACAGAGTCCGCTGAGAATCTGTTCCGGCGAAAAGAGCCGCGCCAATTGTTCCGTGTTGCCCAAACCGTTTTGCAGCGTGACGGCGGCCGTGTGCAGGCCGATGAGCGGCGGGAGCAATTTCGGGAATTGATCGTTGGCGGTCGTTTTCAGTCCGATCAGCACCAGGTCGCTCAAACCGATTGCCTCCGGTGTTTTGGCGCATTGCGGGTGGATGGTGAAGTTGCCGGCGGGACTGCGGATGGTCACACCTTTTTGGCGCACGGCCTCGAAGTCGGAGCGGAGCAGGAAATGGACTTCCTGTCCGGCGCGACAGAGCATGGCGCCGTAGTAGCTCCCCACGGCCCCGCAACCGACAACGGCGATTTTCATTGGTTTGAACCATCCCCGTCCTCGATGCAAAAGCGGGTACGACGACGGGGACGAGGAGGATTTTGAAACAAAAAAGAGCGCCCTGAAGATTCCAGAGCGCCCTCGTGATAAATTGAGCGAATTACTTGCCGCCGAGAATGGCGTCTTTCGCGGCTTTGGCGACGCGGAACTTCACGACTCGCTTGGCCGGGATCGAAATGGTTTCGCCGGTCTTGGGGTTGCGGCCCATGCGGGCGGCGCGGTTCTTCAGCACGAGCTTGCCGATGCCAGGCAGCGTGAAGGTGTCTTTCGCGTGCTTGTAGGCGAGGGTGGCGATGTTTTCGAGGATTTCCACCGCTTGCTTTTTGGAGATTTGAGCCTTCTCAGCAATTGCGGCGGCGAGTTGGGATTTCGAGAGTGCGTTTGCCATATTCGGTGTCCTTGATGGTTGTTGTTTTGCGGTTTTGGTTAAAAAGTCATTTGACTTGGGTGGAATTAAAGAAGTTCACCCGCGTTGTGCAAGCAAAAAAACATAAAAAATAAGAGCTTTCTTTTCACCGCCTGAGACCCGGACTTGACTTCGCGGAACATTTTCACACCATCCGCCCGTGGCACTCTTCACAATTCAGAGCGAGTTTCACTACGAAGTCGTCCGCAAAATCTTTGAGGGCGGCATGGGGATTGTCTATGAAGCCGAGCAGAACGGCGCGCGCAATTTTGCCAAGCGCATCGCCATCAAGATCATCCGCTCCCATTACGCGAGCCAGAAGGTGTTCATCGAGAATTTCATCGGCGAGGCCAAGCTCGTCGCCGATTTGATCCACACGAACATCGTCCAGACCTACCATCTCGGCGAAACCAACGGCGTTTGTTTCATCGCCATGGAATTGATTCGCGGCGTGAATCTGGAGCAATTCACCCGCCAGCTGGCCGATAAACGCCGCGTGTTGCCGAAGGAACTCGCCGTGTTCATCACCAGCCGGGTCGCGCGCGGCCTGGCCTACGCGCACGCCAAAACCGACAAGGACGGCAGGCCGTTGGGCATCGTTCACCGCGACGTGAGTTTCAAAAACATCATGATCGCCTTTGAGGGCGACGTGAAGCTGACCGATTTCGGCGTCGCCAAGGCGCGCGGCTTTCTGACCGATCAGGAGGGCGAAGTCATCGCCGGCAAGGCCGATTACATGAGTCCGGAACAGGCTGATTTTCAAGTTACCGACCGGCGTTCCGACCTTTTTTCCGCCGGGGTTGTGCTGGCGCATTTGTTGCTGGGGCGGAATTTGTTCAAAGGTGAAAACGCCGAGGAATCGCGCAGCCGCATCCTGAACCAGCCGATTCCTGATTTTTGTGCGCTCGACCCGCGGGTTGACGACAAACTCAACGACATTCTGCATCACTGCCTCGCGCGGGATTTGACCCGCCGTTACGCGACCGCCGACCAGTTGATGTATGACCTCGAATACTACATCTACCACAGCGGATACGGCCCGACCAACGAGACGCTGGGCAAATTCATCCGCGAACTGTTCGGCCAGACCGCTTCCCATCAGGCCGAGGAAACGCACGTCAAGACCATCATTCTCGAGGAAACTGCGCGGCTCAACGAACGCGCCAAATAAATGAAACGCGCTCCCGCCCAAACCGTCAAACTTGGGCTGATTCAAACCGCGTGTTCCCCCGACCCGGACGCGAATTTGAAAAAAGCGATCGCGCTCGCCGGGCGCGCGGCCCGGCGCGGCGCCCAAATCATCTGCACGCAGGAACTGTTCCGCTCGCAGTATTTTTGCCAGAGCGAAGACCACGGGAATTTCAAACTGGCTGAACCCATTCCCGGCCCCACCACCGATGCTTTCTGCAAACTGGCCAGGAAACACAAAGTAGTCGTCATCGCGTCGCTTTTTGAGAGGCGCGCCGCCGGCGTTTATCACAACACCGCCGCGATCATTGACGCCGATGGGTCGCTGCTGGGCCGCTATCGCAAGATGCACATTCCCGACGACCCGCTTTATTACGAGAAATTTTATTTTACGCCCGGCGATCTCGGTTTCAAGGCCTGGCCGACACGTTACGCCAAGATTGGCGTGTTGATTTGCTGGGACCAATGGTATCCGGAAGCCGCGCGGCTCACCGCCTTGCAAGGCGCGCAAATTCTGTTTTACCCGACCGCCATCGGCTGGCATCCGGGCGAAAAAAAGAAATACGGTGAACGCCAGCACGACGCCTGGGAAACCATCCAGCGCAGCCATGCCATCGCCAACGGCTGCTACGTCGCCGTTGCCAATCGCATCGGGCATGAAAAACTCGCGGGCCGGGGCATTGAATTCTGGGGCCAAAGTTTCGTGGCCGGGACCTCCGGCGAAATTCTCGCCAAAGCCGGCGTGGCCAGGGAGGAAATTTTGATTGTGCCGGTGGACTTGGCCCGGGTGGACGACACGCGCACGCACTGGCCGTTCCTGCGCGACCGGCGGATTGATGCCTACGGAAATCTGACGAAGCGGTTTGTGGATTGATTTACAAACCCAGCGTGCGCCGCAATGCCGCATCCATGCGCGCCATGTTTTTCACGTGTCCAAGTTTCCCGGCAATGGCCTTATCCATCTTCCCGGTTGAACTCCAACGCTTCTTTTAAAGCGGAACGCAAATTTTTCAAAAGTTCGGCGCGGGTTTTGCCCTGCGAATTCACGCCGGGAATTTCTTCCACCCAGCCGATCCACCAGCCTTCGTCCTGTTTGACGACCGCGGTAAAGTTGCGTTTCATGGTTGGAATCTAGCCAAACACGCGAACATTTGCAAACGGGTTTGCGAACGGTAAAATCCGCCACAATGAAACTCGCCTGGATCACCGGCGCGAACGGGCTGATTGGCAATTATCTCGTCCAGACCGCGCCGCGATTTGCCCCGCGTTGGCGCGTGCGTGCGTTGACGCGCGACCGGCTTGATTTGCTCGATTTTGCTGCCGTTCGCCGCGAGTTTCAAAAAGACAAACCGCAACTTATCGTTCATTGTGCCGCCGTCAGCACTTTGGCCGCTGCGCAGGCGAATCCCGATCTGGCGCGGCGCGTGAATATTGACATGACCGCGTTTCTGGCCGGGCTCGCGGCGGACATTCCGTTCGTTTTCTTTTCCTCGGATTTGGTTTTCGACGGGCGCAAGGGAAATTACGTCGAGACTGACGCAGTGAACCCGATTCACGTCTATGGCGAAACGAAACTTGCCGCCGAGCAAATCGTCTTGCGCAATCCGCGCCACATTGTTGTGCGCACGTCACTCAATGGTGGCGTGTCGCGCGCAGGCAATCGCGGTTTTAACGAAAACTTGCGGCTTGCGTGGCAGGCGGAGCGGGGCATGAATCTTTTTACGGACGAATTTCGCTGCCCGATTTTTGCCGGCGAGACGGCCCGTGCGGTTTGGGAACTGGTGAATCAAGAGCGCACCGGACTTTTTCACGTTGCGGGTGCGGAAAAACTTTCGCGCTGGCAAATCGGGCAGCTCATCGCGGCGCGCTGGCCGCAGCTTAATCCCAAAATCACGCCGGGCTCGGCGAAAAATTTCCCGGGTTCGCCGCGCGCGCTGGACACATCGTTGAACATCACCAAAGTCCGGTGCGTTTTGTCCGTTCCGTTGCCCGGTCTGGGCGAATGGCTGGCGGCAAATCCGAATGAGCCGTTTTGAATTTAATTTGTAGAAGTCGAGGTGACGAGACTCATTCTTCAATTTAGATGGAGACTCCTTACGTCGTCTCCTACAATTAGTTTGAGTTGAACAGGCGAATTTGTGTCTTTTGCTTGCGTGAATCCGAAATCCAAAATCCTTGCCGCGACGGAGCGGAGCGAAGGCGGGCGCAATCCGAAATACCGTGGCCGCCTGGCGCCGTCGCCGACGGGACTTTTGCATCTTGGCCATGCGCGGACATTTTGGGTGGCACAGAAGCGGGCGCGGGCGAACGGCGGCACACTGATTTTGCGCAACGAGGACATTGACTCCACGCGTTTCAAACTGGAATTCGTCCCGCAAATGATCGAAGACCTGCGCTGGTTCGGCTTTGAATGGCAGGAAGGGCCGGATTGCGGCGGGGCTTTTGGACCGTATTCGCAAAGCGAACGGCGGCCGTTCTACGCCGCCGCGCTGGAAACGCTCCGTGAACGCGGATTCGTTTATCCCTGCGCCTGTACGCGCAAGGACATCCGGGATGCCGCCAGCGCGCCCAACGCCGGCGACGATGAAGGCCCCATTTACCCCGGTACGTGCCGATCCAAGGGTGACAAGTGGCAAGTGACAAGTGACATGAAGTCCGGTCCGTCTATCGTGTCACCCGCCTGCCATGCCGAAGCTTCTGAGCGAAGGCTGGTCACCTGTCACGTGCCACGCGCCCCGAATTGGCGTTTTCGTGTTCCCGACGGCGAGACGGTTTCGTTCGTGGACGGCAATTTCGGCGCGCAGCAGTTCGTGGCCGGAAAAGATTTTGGCGATTTCGTCGTGTGGCGGCACGACGACGTGCCGGCGTATCAACTGGCGTGTGTGGTGGACGATGCGGCGATGCAAATCACCGAGGTCGTGCGCGGGGCGGATTTGCTGCTGAGCACGGCGCGGCAGATTCTGCTTTACCGGGTGCTGGGTTTGACGCCGCCGGCGTTTTATCACTGCGCGCTGATGCTGGACGAAAACGGGAAGCGGCTGGCCAAGCGCCACGACGCGCTGAGTTTGCGGGCGCTTCGCGAGCGTGGGGAAACCCCGGAATCACTGCGCCGATTTTGACTTTTCAGGCTTCATTCGTGCAAAATTCGTGTGGGAATTCCCCAAAAAGTGCTTGTGATTTTCCCGCGTTTCGGCAGTGTCTTTAAGCTTCCGACCGGAACTGCGGGAGAACAAAAAGGTCGAGTTCGGCGGATGGATTTGCTGAGGTCAGATGCAATCACTCAGACTGATAATTGCCAGCGCCTTTTTTATCTGCGCCCCGCTCGCCGCCCTGAACGCGGCAACGGGCGAAGCCGCTCCTTCTGCCACCAAGCCCGCCGCCTTGGCGGCATCCGGAGCGTCGCCAGCTGCTCCCGCGGAACAGGGCATGCCTCAGAGCGCCCAGTCCCTCGGTCATCAAGGCGGTTTTGTCACCAATTCCATGCTGGTGACGTGGATGGTGGCGGTGGGCGTGATTTTGTTTGCCCGGTTCGCCACGCGGAAAATTCAGGAAGTGCCGTCGGGCGCGCAGAACTTCTGGGAATGGCTGGTGGAAGGACTTCACGGTTTTCTTGAAAGCATCATCGGACCGGGACTGGTGAAAAAGACGTTCTGGTTCTTCGCGACGATTTTCATCTTCATCCTGGCGACGAACTGGTTCGGGCTGATTCCCGGTGCCGGTACGATTGGCTGGGGACATCAAGGTGAACACGGTTTTGAGGTGACGCGACCGCTGCTGCGGGCTGGCAATGCCGACCTCAACATGACGTTCGCGATGGCCATGATTTTCTTCACTTGCTGGACGGTGTGGGCGCTCCAATTCAGCGGCGTCAAAGGCTCCTTCCTGCACATTTTTGGCCCCAAAGGTGACAGCACCGGCGTCATCAAGTATTTGATGATCGTGGTGTTCTTCGCCGTCGGTTTTCTGGAGTTGCTCTCGATCGCCTTCCGGCCGGTTTCGTTGAGCTTCCGTCTTTACGGCAACATGTTCGCGGGCGAGAACCTGCTGGAGGCCATGTCGAACATGGTTCAGCATCCCGCCTGGGCAAAGGTCGTCTTTGGCGCGCTGCTGCCCGTGCCGTTTTATTTCATGGAACTGCTGGTGGGCTTTATTCAGGCGATGGTATTCATGCTCCTGACCTCCGTGTTCACGGCGTTGATTTGCACGCATGAGGAGGAAGCCGGCGAGGGTCACCATTAAGCAATTGAAAATTTCAGCGGCTTGACCATGTTCAATCGCGGGAGCCGTTGAGCAACGAAAGGAAAAAAATATGTTAACGCCAATGTTGGCAGAGATGAGCGGCAGCATTCACGTCGGTCTGGCCGGCCTCGGTTCGGCCATCGGCGTGGGACTGGTCGGCATGAAGGCCTCCGAGGCGGTGGGACGCAATCCCGGCGCTTTCGGCAAGGTCATTGTGCTGGCCGTGCTTGGCATGGCCCTGTCGGAAGCCATTGTGTTCTACGCCATCTTCCTTGTTCACTAAGGGAACGGCGTGGAGCCGGACCGGCTCCGCGCCGCACATTAACCAACCGGATTTATGAACCAGTTTATTTTGTTGGCAAGCATCGGCAGCGACCTGAGCCAGACCGCCAGGGATACGGCGGAGAAATTCGGGTTGGACGCGCCGCATTTCTTTGCCCAGGTCATCAGTTTCCTGATTGTCGCCGCCCTGCTTTACCGGTTTGCCTACCAGCCGATACTAACCGTCCTCGAAGAGCGCCGTCAGCGGATTGCGGAAAGCCTGGCCAACGCGGAAAAAATCAAGGTTGAGCTGGCCAGGACCGAAGCTGCCCGCCGGAAAATCCTCGACCAGACCAATGACCTGGCCAATCAGTTGATCGAGGAGGCGCGAATCGCCGCCGCGCGCGTGCGCGAGCAGGAAACGCAAAAAGCCATCGCTGCCGCGGAACAAATCATGGCCCGGGCGCGCGAAGCCGCCGCGCTGGAGCATGAGCAGATGCTCGCCGGGTTGAAACGTGAAGTGGGCCGGCTGGTCGTGCAAACGACCGCGACGGTCACCGGCAAAATTCTGACGCCGGACGATCAGCGGCGGCTCGCCGAGGAAACGGAGAAACAATTATCAGCATAAAATAATCGGTAGGGATGGCCCGCCGGGCCATCCGGTCGCCTCGGCGAGGCGACCCTACCTGAAATGGAATGAAAATATCCAAACGGACACAAAGCGACGCGCGGCAACTGTTCCGCAGTTGCCAGGTCAACGGTTTGCTGGACGAGAACCGCGTCCGGCAGGCGGTCACGCTCGTGCTGGCACAGAAGCCGCGCCGTTACCTCGAAATTTTGTCGCGCCTTGCCCGGCTGGTGAAACTGGATTTGGAGCGCCGCACCGCGCGTGTCGAAAGCGCGGGGTCCCTGCCCGCCGATTTGCAAACGGACGTGGCAAACCGGATCAAAAAAATTTACGGCGACGGTGTGAGCCTGACGTTTGACCGGAATCCGGCGTTGATCGGCGGACTGCGCGTCAAGGTCGGCAGCGACGTTTATGACGGCAGCATTCAGGCACGTTTGAAAGCGCTGGCGGAGAGTTTTTGACTCATTTAACCGGTCACTTGTTTAACTTGTTTAACCGCCAAATGAACGAGTGGTTAAGAGTGGTTAAATCGGTAATTGGTTAAATGAGCGAGCGATGAATTTGAAAATTTATGAGCAATCTACTGCAGGAAATTGAAACCCAGATCGCGGGCGCCAAGGCCGCGACGGCCAAACAAAATGTCGGCGTTGTCCGCGAAATCGGCGACGGCGTGGCCAAAATCGAAGGTCTGACCGGCGCGATGCTCAACGAGATGCTCGACTTCGGCAACGGCATCACCGGCCTGGCGTTGAACCTTGAAGAGACCGAGGTCGGTGCAATCATTCTCGGCGATTACACGGGCATCAAGGAAGGGTACGAGGTCCGCACGACCGGCAAGCTGTTGCAAGTGCCGGTCGGCAAAGGCTTGCTTGGCCGCGTTGTCAATGCCCTTGGCCAGCCACTCGACAACAAAGGGCCGATCAAAAGCGACACCGCGTATCCGGTCGAAAAAATCGCGCCGGGCATCATCAAACGCAAATCCGTCAGCCAGCCGGTGCAGACGGGTATCATGGCGATTGACGCAATGATTCCGATTGGCCGCGGCCAGCGTGAATTGATCATCGGCGACCGTTCGACGGGCAAGACGACCATTGGCATTGACACCATCATCAACAACGCGCGGCTCAATCTTGCCGCGCAGCAGGCCGGCGATACAAATTATCGTCCGCTATATTGCATTTACGTTGCCATCGGCCAGAAGCAGTCGAACGTCGCGCGCGTCATCGGCGTTTTGGACGAAGCCGGCGCCATGCCTTATACGATTGTCGTCGTGGCCGCCGCCTCGGATTCAGCGACCAACCAGTATCTCGCGCCATTCGCGGGCGCGGCGATGGGGGAATGGTTCATGGACCACGGCATGGATGCGCTGATTATTTACGACGATTTGTCCAAGCACGCGGTGGCGTATCGCCAGGTTTCACTCGTGCTCAAGCGTCCGTCGGGCCGCGAGGCGTATCCGGGCGACGTGTTTTATCTGCACAGCCGCCTGCTCGAACGCAGCGCGCGTGTGGCCGAAAAATACGGCAACGGCTCGCTCACGGCGCTGCCCATCATCGAAACCCAGGCGGGCGACGTTTCGGCTTACATTCCCACGAACGTGATTTCAATCACCGACGGGCAGATTTATCTGGAGACGGATTTATTTTATCAGGGCATCCGCCCGGCGATTTCGGTCGGCCTGTCCGTGTCGCGCGTCGGTTCGGCGGCGCAGGTCAAGGCGATGAAACAGGTCGCCGGCCGCATCAAGGGCGACCTGGCCCAGTTTC
Source organism: Verrucomicrobiia bacterium (assembly GCA_049692125.1). GTDB lineage: Bacteria > Verrucomicrobiota > Verrucomicrobiia > Limisphaerales > UBA11358 > UBA11358. Next base: position 79,429 of record JBAVOO010000023.1, read on the forward strand.
GCGAACTGGCGGCGTTTGCCCAATTTGGTTCCGACCTCGACGCCAAGACGCAGGCGCAACTGGAGCGCGGCAAACGCATTGTCGAGTTGTTCAACCAGATTCAATACAACCCCCTGCCGGTCGAAGTGCAGGTCGTTGTTTTGTGGGCGGGGCAAAATGGATTTGTGGACGACGTGCCGGTGGCCAAAACCAAGGACTTCCAGCACAAGCTCACGGATTTCATGACGACCCGGAAGACGGAATTGATGGCGCGCATCGCGAAGGAAAAAGAATTAAAGGACGCCACCGTCAACGATTTGAAAGCGGCGGTGACGGAGTTCAAGCAGACGTATAAATAATTGTTAACGGATGATAAAACTTGAAGTCGCAATTTGCGACTTCAAGTTTGAAACACATCAAAAATCAAATAGTTATGGCGAATGAATCGGCAATGTACGCAGTGGAAAGGATCGAATCCCTGATCCTGACCATACGCGGTCAACGTGTCATGCTGGATTCGGATTTAGCCAAAATTTACGGAGTAACAACCAAGCAATTGAACCAACAGTTCCGTCGCAACCGTGAAAGGTTCCCCTCCGACTTTGCGTTTGAGCTTACAAATCAAGAGCTTACACAGATGAGGTCACAAATTGTGACCGCATCCAAACGCAATATCCGTCACGTGCCGGTGGCTTTCACCGAGCACGGCGCTCTCATGCTTGCCAGCGTTCTGAACAGCCCGGTTGCCGTTGAAGCCAGTGTCCGGGTGGTTCGCGCCTTCATTCTCATGCGCGAACAAATGGTCGCGCATAAAGAATTGGCCGGAAAACTAGCCGATTTGGAACAGCGCGTCGGCGGACATGATGCGGCCATCCAAGATTTATTCGAGGCCATCCGCCAGTTGGTGAAACCGCCGTTGCCGGAGAACCGGCGGGAAATTGGTTTCCACGTCCGTGAAACCGCGCCGCCTTACCGGATCAAAACCCGTCAGCAAATGTAATTTTCATGGCCACCACGCGCGACATTCGCCGACGCATCAAGTCGGTCAAGAACACCGCCCAAATCACCAGGGCGATGCAGATGGTGGCGGCGTCCAAAATGCGCAAGGCCCAGCAGGCCGCGCTGGCCGGCCGGCCCTATGCGGCATTGATGAATGAAGTGCTGGCCGAAGCGACCGCGCGCGCGGGGGATTTCAGACATCCACTCATGGAAACCCGTGAGGTTCGAAAGCGGACGGTCATCCTGGTGAGCACGGACCGCGGTTTATGCGGCGCGCTCAACGGCAATTTGTTCCGCGAAGCGGTGAAATTCGACCGGGACACGACCCTTTACCTCACGGCGGGACGCAAGGCGTCGCAGTTCATCGCGCGCACGAAACGGCCACTGGCAGCGGAGTTCACTTACAAGGACACGCCGCAATTCGGCGAGGCGCGGGCGATTTCCCGGTTCGCGCAGGACTTGTTTATCAAGCGCGAAGCGGACGCGGTGGACGTTTTGTACACCAACTACATTTCGACCTTGGTCCAGCGGCCGGAAATCGTCCCGTTTTTGCCGGTGGGAAAAATCCTGACGGTCACCGCCGGAATTCACGGCCACGCGGAAGCGGGGGAATTATCGGCGGGCGGCGACGTTCCCTATTTATTTGAGCCGGATGAGGAGACGGTGCTGGGCGAATTGCTGCCGCACAGTTTGAATTTCAAGATTTACCAGATTTTGCTGGAAGCCAAAGCCAGCGAGCACAGCGCGCGCATGGTGGCGATGAAGAACGCCACCGACAATGCGCAGCAGCTTATCAAGGACCTGACGCTGCAATACAACAAGCTGCGCCAGTCGAACATCACGAAGGAATTGTTGGAAATCGCCACCGCGCAAATGGCGGTGGGCTAATCAATCAATCGCATGAACAAAGGCAAAATCGTTCAAGTTATCGGACCGGTCGTGGACGTGGAATTTCCCGACCCGCTCCCCGCCATTTACAACGCGCTGGCCGTCGAATTTGACGTGCCCGGCCAGGGCCGCGCGAAACGGATACTCGAAGTCGAACAGCACCTCGGCGACAATTGGGTACGCTGTGTTTGCATGGGCTCGACCGAAGGCATGAAGCGCGGTTACGAGGTCACGGACACCGGCCAACCGATTTCCATGCCGGTCGGCGACGGTGTGCTGGGTCGCGTGTTCAACGTCGTCGGCGAGACGGTGGACGAGCGCGGGCCGGTCAACGCGGACAAGTTTTACCCGATCCACCGCCCCGCGCCGACGCTGGCGGATCAGTCCACTTCGCCGCAGGTGCTCGTCACCGGCATCAAGGTCATTGATCTCTTCTGCCCGTTTTTGAAAGGTGGCAAGGTCGGCGCCTTTGGCGGCGCGGGTGTTGGCAAGACCGTCATCATCATGGAATTGATCAACAACATCGCCAAGCTGCACGGCGGCGTGTCCGTGTTCGCGGGCGTGGGCGAACGCTCGCGTGAAGGCAACGACCTTTACACTGAAATGTCCGAAGCTGGCGTCATCAACCAGAAAGATCTTGGCAAATCCAAAATCGCGCTGGTTTACGGCCAGATGAACGAGCCGCCGGGCGCGCGTTTGCGCGTCGGATTGTCGGGCCTGGCCGTTACGGAGTATTTCCGCGACGAGAAGAACCAGGATGTGCTCCTCTTCATAGACAACATCTTCCGCTTTTCGCAGGCCGGTTCGGAAGTGTCGGCGCTCCTGGGCCGCACCCCAAGCGCCGTCGGTTATCAGCCAACGCTCGCCTCCGAAATGGGCGATTTGCAGGAACGCATCACCTCGACGAAGAAGGGTTCCATCACTTCGTTTCAGGCCGTGTATGTGCCGGCTGACGACTTGACGGATCCGGCGCCCGCCACGACGTTCGCGCACCTCGACGCGACCATCGTGCTGGAACGTGCCATTGCCGAACTCGGCATTTATCCCGCTGTGGACCCGCTGGCCTCGACGAGCCGCGCGCTCGCGCCGGAAATTGTGGGGCAGGAACACTACGAGGTCGCCCGCGGCGTGCAAAAAGTTTTGCAGCGTTACAAGGATTTGCAGGACATCATCGCGATTCTCGGCATGGACGAACTGTCGCCCGACGACAAGCTCACCGTTTATCGCGCGCGCAAAATCCAGCGCTTTCTCAGCCAGCCGTTCTCGGTGGCGGAAGTGTTCACCGGCCGCGCCGGCCGGCAGGTGCCAGTGGCCGAGACCGTGCGCGGGTTCAAGGAAATCCTGGACGGCAAACACGACGACGTGCCGGAGCAAAATTTTTACATGAAGGGCGGCATCGAAGAAATTAAAGACAAGGCATGATTCGCGATTCAACGATTTAACGATTTAATGCGCTGAAAATGGCCAATACGCTCAAACTCGAAATCGTCACGCCGGACGCGAAGATTTTTTCCGACGACGTGGACATGGTCACGCTGACCGGCGTTGAAGGCGAGATGGGCATTTTGCCCCAGCACGTGCCGTTGATGACGCAACTGTGCGCGGGCGAAATCGTCGCGCGCAAGGGTGCGGACACGATTTTCCTCGCGGTGGGCGACGGCTTCGTGCAGATCACCGGCGACCATGTGGCCATTCTCACCGACATGGCGATTCGCGCCGAAAACATTGACGAAGCCAGGGCCGAGGAAGCCCGCCTGCGTGCTGAAGCGCGCCTGGCCGAAAAAATCACCGATGAAGAATCCGCGCACATTCAAGCCGCGCTTGCGCATGCCGCGGTCCAACTCAAGGTCAAACGCCAGCGGCGGAAGTAAATCAGGAAACTGAATGAGAGGGTTGGTGAATCGCCGCTGGAAAGTTCGCTGATTTGCGTTTCCATTGAAAAGCGGCGGAGGGCCGCCGCAGTCCAAGACCTTCCGGACATTTCAACGGCTTCCGCGTGCGCGTCAGCGTCCTGAAGTGCGCCAGCCCTCTGGCGCTCTTGGTTTCTCCGGCGGGAAGGTTTTTAGCTTTCCACCACGCTGATTTCCACCGGCTCGACGCTGACGCCCAGTTTCTCCAGCCACGCGATGGCGGCCTTGACTTCGTCGCGCTTGCCATCCAATTCAAGGCAGACGACCCCAATTTCATCGGTCACGCTGGCTTGCCGGATGTTGGTGATGACTTTGAACTTGTGGCCGACCTCCCAAATAAGCGGCTTCTTGATGAGCTTGGGTGGGAACATCAGCCACAGGCGGCACTGTGTTGGTGTGGTGGATTTCATTGTGGGAATTTTTTTCTTTGTGGCCATAGAATTAGAAAAGTTTGGTTTTTCAATTTTGGTGGAGCGAGCGTCCTCGCGAGCCGGCTCGTCAGCAGCCTCGACCCACCCATTAATTTTTCAACCTCCGGCAATCGCCGGGATGATGCTGATTTCATCGCCGTCTTTCAGCGGCGTTTCCCGGTTTTTCAGGAAGCGGATGTCTTCCTCGTTCACATAGACGTTCACGAAGCGGCGCACCTCGCCTTTGTCATCCACGAGGCGTTCCTGGATGCCGGGGAAGCGCGTCTGCAATTCGACGATCGCCTCGCCGATGGTGGTGGCGTTGACTTCGACCAGCTCCTCGTTGTTGGTCAGCTTGCGGAGCGGCGTTGGGATTCGGACTTTCTTTGGCATAAATTAAATTTCAATTTTTGGTCTGGCAACGTTGAGAACTCAAGCCGCTTCAAAAACAACTTTAAGTCCCAGCGCCGACAACACGGAATTGAGGCTCGTCAAACGCGGATTGCCATCGCGCGAAACGAGCCGATACAGGTTTTCCCGGTTTAACTTGCTCAACTCGGCCGCGCGGGCGACGCCGCCCTGGGCTTCCACCACATCGCGCAGGCCGACCAGAAAAACCTCCGGGCCTTCCTCGTAGCAGGCGGTAAGGTATTCTGCCGCCTGTTCGGGGTCGTCCAGCTTCGCCTGCAGAATTTTTTTGTAACTCACGGTTTTCATGATTCGCTCGTTTTGAATTCCTGCCAAAATTGTCTGGCCAGCCGGATATCCCGGTCCTGTGTCCGCTTGTCGCCGCCGCAGAGCAACACGACCAGCATGCGCCCTTTCTGGCCGAAATACACCCGATAGCCCGGCCCGTAATCCACCCGCAATTCCGAAACTCCCTCGCCGACCGGCTTGCAATCACCTAGGTTGCCCTGACGCATCCGCGCCAGCCGGGCGAGAACCCGCGCCACCGCCCGCTTGTCCTTCAAATCGTCCAACCACTCCTCAAACGGCACCCGCCCGTCTCGCGCTCGGAACACGACGACTTCTTTGGGCGTGTTGAACACCGGCATACTGTAGTTTATAAGCTACTGACCGTCAAGTTGCGAATCGCCTCGCCGATGGTGGTGGCGTTGACTTCGACCAGCTCCTCGTTGTTGGTCAGCTTGCGGAGCGGCGTCGGGATTCGGACTTTTTTTGGCATAGTAAAAATTGGGATATTGGAGTGCCGGAGTATTGGGTTGATGGATACAGGCATTACTCCATCACTCCATTACTTCATTACTTCATCGCTCCGGCTTTTCTTCATACATTCACCTTTTCCTCATGCGCCAGCAGGGCTTCAAATTCACGCAGGCTCGGCTTGATTTCGCGCGGCTTGCCCACGTGGCCGGCCACGGCGTCGAGCGTTTTCAATCCGTTGCCGGTGACACAGAGGACGGCGGAATCATTTCTTGGAATTTTGCCCGACGCAATGAGTTTCTGCGCCACGCCCACGGTCACGCCACCCGCCGTCTCGGCAAAAATGCCTTCCGTCTCCGCCAGCAGCTTGATGGCGTCGCGGATTTCGTCGTCGGTCACGTCCTCCGCCGCGGCATTGGTGTCGCGCATCACTTTGAGCGCGTAAAAACCGTCCGCCGGTGTGCCGATGGCCAGCGACTTGGCAATCGTGTCGGGCTTGACCGGCCTGAAGAAGTCGAGGCCCGCCTTTTGCGCGACGGAAATCGGCGAGCAACCCGTCGCCTGTGCGCCGTGAATGGCCGTCTTGCTTTCCGACACGAGGCCGAGCTTCACGAATTCCTGATAGCCTTTCTGGATTTTCGTCAGCAACGAGCCGGACGCCATCGGCACGACGGTGTGCCGGGGCAGGCGCCAGCCGAGTTGCTCGACAATTTCATAGGCCATGCTCTTGGAGCCTTCGGCGTAATACGGCCTCATATTCACGTTCACAAATGCCCAGTTGAATTTGCCGGCGATCTCGGCGCACAGGCGGTTCACCTCGTCGTAATGACCCTTGATGCCGATGACGTGCGCGCCGTAAATGAGCGAGTTGACGATTTTGCCCTGTTCCAAATCCGATGGGATGAAAACGTAGGATTTCAATCCGGCGGACGCGGCGTTGGCGGCGACGGAATTGGCGAGATTACCCGTCGAGGCACAAGCGACGGTGTCGAAACCCAGTTCCCGCGCACGGCTCAACGCGACACTCACGACGCGGTCCTTGAATGACAGGGTGGGGTAGTTGACCGTGTCGTTTTTGATCCACAATTCGCGGATGCCGAGTTTTTTGGCGAGCCGGTCGGCTTTCACGAGCGGTGTGAAACCGACTTGCAAACCGACGGTTGGATCATTCGCCACGGGCAGCAGCTCGCGGTAACGCCACATCGTCTGGGGGCGCGATTGGATGGCCGCCCGGGTCAGCGACTTTTTGATGCGGTCGTAATCATAAACCACTTCGAGCGGGCCGAAGTCGAACTCGCACACGTGCGTGGCCGTGAGCGGGTATTCCCGCCCGCACTCGCGGCACTTGAGCGCCTTCATGAAACCGTGATGTTCACTCATAAAATTTTTCCTCTTTACCCCGTAGCAGCCGACGTCAGTCGGCTCATTATTTATCCAGTCAGAGCGGACTGACGTCCGCTGCTACGAACGTTTTCGGGGCAAACAAAAAGCCCCGACTCATGGTTGAGAAGGGGCTGACAAAGTTTGCGCGCTCTTCTCATTTTTCCCCGACACCCGTCGGGGCTGGATTTGGCACCTGGTCGTTGAACTTGCACTTCAACCGGTTGCCGTGGCGTCAGCGGGCCAGTCCCTCAGCCACTCGTCATGAGTCCATTGTATCAACGGATACGGATAAGATGATTCAATGGCAAAATTCTGTCAACTTATTTTTCAATGCAGAAAATCAGTTGACGAAATCACCTTCCAGTCGTATAAGAGCACAGTAGTTTGATGGAAAATTTGAAGTAGCAGTTAGTGGCACAAAGCAAACCATGGTTCCTCACCAATTAGTTGTGCCACAAGTGGAATTGTGTGCCTTATATTGTGGTTTTTACTTTACTTAAACCGTCAAATTTGGTTGCCTGAACAAAAGTCATGTATCTCAAGAATTTAACACTTTTGGGGTTTAAGTCCTTTTCGGACAAAACTTCGCTGAACTTTCAGCCCGGTGTGACTGCCATCGTCGGCCCCAACGGCTGCGGCAAATCCAATGTCTCCGATGCCATCCGCTGGGTGCTCGGCGAGCAATCGGCCAAGGCTTTGCGCGGCGGCGAGATGGCCGATGTGATTTTCACCGGCACGGACGGACGCAAACCGATGGGCATGGCCGAAGTGTCGCTGACGCTGGGTGACATGGACGAAGAACACCTCAGCGCGGCGGGGGTCGAGGTGGCTTACAATGAGGTCGCGATCACACGCCGGATTTTCCGCGACGGCGGCAGCGAGTATTTCATCAACCGCACACCGTGCCGTCTCAAGGACATCCAGCAACTGTTCATGGGCACAGGCGTGGGCCGCACCAGTTACAGCATTCTGGCGCAGGGACACATCACGCAGATTCTTTCCAGCAAACCCGAAGACCGCCGCCTCATTTTTGAGGAAGCCGCCGGCATCACGAAATACAAGAGCCAGAAAAAGGAATCGCTTCACAAACTGGAATACACCGACCAAAACCTTTTGCGCATCGCCGATCTCATCCGCGAAGTGAAGCGGCAAATCGGTTCGCTCCAGCGCCAGGCCGGCAAGGCGCGCCGTTACAAACAGATTTCCCAGGAACTGCAGCACCTCGACACACAGCTTGCACGCCATCAATTCGACGTGCTGCAGGCTGAAATCGTTGAAAAACAAACCGCCGCCGAAAAACTGCGCGGCGAGATTGAAACCGGCTCCGCCGATGTTTTGCGCTGTGAAGACGAAATCAAGCAACTTCGCGAACGGCTTTCGGAACTGGAACATGAAGTGGCCGAAAAACAGCAGCGCGGTCTGGAATTGAAGGGCGAAGCGGACCGGCACGAAAGCCGGATTCAATTCAATGAGGAACGTTTGCGCGAACTCGCATCGCAAAACACGCGGGCACTCGCGGAAATCACCCAGACCGAGGAACGCTGCCACGCCGCGTCCGCCGAATTGAAGGCCGTGACGGAGCGGCTGACCGTCTCGGAAAACGCGCTGTTGCAACATCGCCTGACGCTGGAGCAGAAACGGTGGGCGTTGAACACGGTTGAGGAAGACTTGCGCCAGCGGCAGGAAGCGTTGCGCCAGGCGCAGTCCGAGGCATTCGCCGCGGCGCAGGATTTGACGCGCATCCTCAACGAAATCACCGCGCTCGATCTGCAAAAGCAGGGCAACAGCATCCGGCTCGAAAAGCTTTCCGTCGAAAAAGTGCAGATCGAAGAGGAGCGCACCCGGCTCGAAGCGCGCCTGCAGGAATTCACCGCGAGCGTCGAGGTTGAGAAACTGAACGCGCAGACCAAGCGCGGCTCGGTCGAGCAGCGGCAAAACCGGTTGCGCGAACTCCAGGTGGAATTGCAGGCGTCGTCCGCCGAGCAGGACCAGTTTTTGCAGGCGCAGGCCGAGAAACGTTCGCGCCTGAACGTGCTCGAGCAGCTCGAAGGGTCGCACGAAGGTTTCAGCGTGGGCACCCAGGCCGCTTTGCGCCAGTCACGCAAGGTCATCGGCTCGCTCGCCGACCGTATTCGCGTGCCGGATTCGTATGTCGTCGCCATCGAAAACGCGCTCGGCCACCATCTGCAGCTCGTTTTGACCGAGCAGCCGGAATCCGCGCAGCAAATTCTCGCCGACCTCAGCGCCAACAAGGTCGGGCGCGCCAGCGTCGCCGCGCTGTCAATCGAATACACCAACGACAAGCAATTGTTTTTTGAGGGCGAAATGGCGCCGGGCAGCGGTCTCGATGCAATTCAAAACGGGCTGCAAAAGGGTGAAGTCATTCATGCTTTGAGCGTGGTCCAGGGCGAGCCGTCGGTGGAAAAACTCCTGAAGGCGTTGCTGGGCCGCACCTTCATTGCGTCCGACCTGGCCACGGCCACGGCCCAGATTCAAAATGGCCACGCGGGTTGCGATTTCGTCACGTTGACCGGTGATTTGCTCAGCCGGCACGGCGTTTACACGGGCGGTTACTTGAACGGCAACGGCAACCCCAAGGCGCCGGCTTCGATTCTGGGACGCAAAAACCAGATCAACGAACTGCAAGGTGAACTGACGGAAGTCCAGACCCGCGTGGCCCAGATGAGCCGCAAACGCGGCGCGCTGCTGGGCGAGCAGACGGAATTGCAGGCCAGCCTGCAGCAAGCGCAGACGGAATTGCGCGAGCAGGAAGTCGCCATCGCCACGCGCGAAGGCGAGTTCAACGCGTTGCAAAATTCAAACCGGCTGCTGCACCAGAAAATCGAGACGGTCGTTTTTGAAATCCAAAGCCTGGCGGCGCAGGAGCAGGAAGGTTCGCAAAAGCGCAACGCGCTGGCGGCCCGGTTGAACGAGCTTGAAACCCGCGAACGCGCCGGACAGGAACAAGTCGCCACGCTCACGGCGGAACTGGAAAATCTGCGCCAGCAGCGCGACGCCGCCCAGGCCGCGCTCACCGAGAGCAAGGTGGCGCTCGCGGCGGAGGAACAGCTTCTGGCATCGTTCCGCCAGCAGCAGCAATCCTTGGAACAGCGCATTGGCGAGTTGACCCAGATGCTCGAGCAACGTCGCAACGAAGTGTCGTCCTTTATTGGCCGCAAAGAGCAGGCGGAGTCGGAAATTCAGGATTCACGGTCGCAAATCGGGCGTTTGCAGCACGAGCGCGAGCAGGTGAACACGCAAACCGCCGAATTGCTGGCGCGGAAACAATCGCAGGAAGGCGATGTCGTTGCGCGCGAAGAAAACTTGAGCGGGCGGCGGCGACAGTTGACTCAATTGCAGGAACAGCGCGGCGCCCTGGATGTTGAACTGGCGCAGAAAAACATGTCCGTCCAGAACCTGCGCGAACGGATCCAGCAGAAATATCACATCGCCCTCGACGACGTGCGCAGCGAATGCATCACCATCACGTTCGCCGACGAAGGCGCGGCGAAGGTGCATGTGATGACGCCGGAAGAAATGGCCGCCGCAGGCGCGTCCACGGATTGGAACGCCGTCGCGCAGCAGATTGAAGCCTTGCAGAAACGGCTCGACGAAATCGGCCCGGTGAATCTTGTGGCCATCGAGGAATACGAGGAAACCGAGCAACGTTATCAATTTCTGACGAAGCAGAACGACGATCTGGTTCAGGCCCGGGCGCAACTGCTGGAAGTCATCAACCGCATCAACGTGCAGACGCGGCAGATGTTCACCGAAACGTTTGAAAAAATCCGCGAGAATTTCCGCACGATGTTCACCGAGGTCTTCGGCGGCGGCAAGGCGGACCTGATTTTGTCGGATCAAAACGACGTGCTCGAGAGCGGCATCGAGATCATGGCGCGACCGCCGGGCAAACAATTGCAAAGCATCTCGCTGCTGTCCGGCGGGGAGCAGACGATGGTGGCGGTGGCGCTGCTGTTCTCAATTTATCAGGTCCGGCCCAGTCCGTTCTGCGTACTGGACGAATTGGACGCGGCGCTGGACGAGGCGAACATCAACCGGTTTGTCCATTTGTTGCAGCGTTTCCTGATGCACTCACAGTTTGTCATCATCACCCACAACAAACGCACCATCGGCATGGCCGACGTGCTTTACGGCGTGACGATGGAGGAGCGCGGCGTGAGCAAGATTGTCAGCGTGAAATTCCACAAGACCGGCGGGACCGCGCCGGCGGCGGAAATTGACGACCCGGCCGCCGAGATGGCGCTGGCGAAGTAGGTTCTTAACGCAAAGGCGCCAAGACGCGAAGCACGCAGAGTTTTTTAACCACGGATCTGCGTGTTGAAATGCGCCGCCACAATCAAGCGGTAAGCGGAGCGCCGATCTCCGAATCGGCACGAACAGGCGATTTACTGCGAACCTTGCCGAATCGGAGTTCGGCGCTCCGGGGGCAGTGAAGCCGTCAGAAGGAACACTTCATTTCCACCGCGGCGGACAGGCGTTGAAGGTATTCGTGGCGCGGGATTTCGATGGCACCCAGCGGTTTGGTGGCGGGCGTGACCATCTGGATGTCGAACAACGCAAAGCCGCGCCGGCGCAAATGCCCGACCAGGTGATGGAGCGCAACTTTGGAAGCGTCGTTGACGCGATGGAACATGGATTCGCCCGCGAACAGGCCGCCGATGGACACGCCGTAAATCCCGCCCACCAGTTCGCCCCGGAGCCGGCACTCGACACTGTGGGCATGTCCCTGTCGGTGCAGCCGCTTGTACGCTTCGATGAATTCCTCCGTGATCCAGGCTCCGCCCCGTCCCGGTGTGGGGGTTGCACAGCCTTCCATCACTGCGTGGAACGACTGGTCAATGGTGACCTCAAATCGGCCATGGCGGATGACCCGGGCCAGACTTTGGGGAATGTGGAAACCGTCCAGTTCAAAAATCGCCCGTGGATCGGGCGACCACCAGGTGATGGGATCAACCGTCCACGGAAAAATTCCCGCCCGGTAGGCCGCCAGCAGCCGTTCAGTGCCGAGGTCGCCGCCAATGGCCACCAACCCCTCCGGGCCGGCCAGATCCGGGTCGGGGAAGGGGACGTTTTTGTTCAGCAAGGTTGGCATGGACGAGGCTCATCTTAAATGCAGAAGGAAGAAGGAAGAATGAAGAAAAACCTGCCACCGACCTTCTCGATTTCGTTTCATTTCTGCATTCTCCCCTTCTTCCTTGATTTAATGCCCGGTCAGGGCGTCGAGAAAGACCATTTCAAAGGCACCGGCAAGCTCCATTGCCCGAAAACGCGGCACGGTTTTCTCATCGAACGCAGTTTTTTTACCATGTTCCGGGTCCGGCGAACCGAGGGCGATCCAGCTGCCGACGCGGACATCATTGAGCACTTGCAACAGCCATTCGATTTCCGGCCCGGAGAGCGTGAGTTGAAAGCCGGAAGCTGCCGCCTGAAAACGTCCGGGTTCGTTCAGCATGGCCCGGACGTTTTCCCGGTTCACCTCCCGTTGGGCGGCGAGTGACTCTTCCAACAGCCGCTGGTTCTCGTCATGTTTGGCTGACCGGGCCGTTTTGCTGAGGCGATGATGCGTCGCGGAAATCAGGGGATAGAGTTTGAGGACTTCGAACAGCAGGCGTTTTTCCGGCAGGCTGATTTCGAAAACAAATTTTTCCCGCCTGGTCCGGATGAGTTTCACCTAATCACGCTCCATGGTCGCATGCAGGCTGTATTTCTGGAGTTGGTGGACATAAAACTCCGCCTTTTCCATGCTCTCGCGCGTCAGCACGCTTTTACCTTGATTGTGGACCTGCAGCATGTGGACCTCGGCTTTCTGCCGCTGCCAGCCGAAGACGACCTGAAACACATGCGTCACATAGTCCATCAGGTTGACGGGGTCGTTCCAGCAAATGACCCGGTAACCCGGTTCGAGGTCCGTCCTCGAATCGGTTTCCTCGTCCCGGTGGATGCCGGGCCGGACTTCCGGTGTTGCCGTGGCGGCCATGGTGGGAAGATAAGTCGTCCGGGCGCAACTGTCGAGGACGCCGGTGGGACCGTTTGTGGCAGGGGTGCTCTAAAGTCCGACGCAAGTGGTTGAAAGAAAGGGATGAGAAAGACCGAAGCTGGATCGTCCTCGTCGTCGTCCTCATTCTCGTAATCGCTATTCTCCGGGTTTGGGCTTGCGTCGAAAAAACGGAGAGAGGAGTTGAGTCATTTGGTTAGTTGTTTTGGAGTTCGAAGTCAACGGGGGAATGGTAGGCAAATGTATAGAGCAATGCTGCCGGGCGAAGTCCGCAGTGTCTGGTTTGGTTTCTTTGAAGGGGCAGGGGAATTTAGTTTTGTTTTTCGATTATCTTCTTCAGTTGGCTCGCGAAATGGTTCAAGTTATCAATCATGCCCTGCCATTTCTCCGCCTTGAATGCGGACTGTCCCCAATCATTTATTGAAGCGAAAGAGATGCCGGTCCGGCTCTTAAAACTGGCGGACTCGGTTTTGCCCAGGTTTAAATCCAGGAAAAAATAGATTTCGTTCAACAGGTCAATGGACTCTATATCTTCTTCGTTTTTAAGACTTTTATCGTATTCAAATAAAGTCATCTTTTTTATCGCGAGAACACGATCTTCCAACTGAACCAGATAAGCTTCCAGCGAAGCCTTGATTTTTTGTTTTTGGCTGACGGCTTCAACCGGTTTGTTTTTGCGTTCAGCAACCATTATTAAGCGCGCTTCCGCTTGTTGAATCTGGGAGGTGAGATTTTGTCTTTCTGTCTTATGCGCTTTTTGTTGCGCTTCATGGCTGCGGAACGGAAGCCAAAGAAAGCACCATCCCGAAAAAACGATGATTGCAGCTATTTCGCAACCGTCAGCCAATTTGGAATTGGCAATAAAACCTTTGATTGGGCTTTCAAAATTTACCAGCTTGCACAGCACGCAACTTGCCGCAAGCATGACCGTGGCAATCAAGGCACTCATATCGAATCCGCCCTTTGCCGTTTCGAAGTTTTCGCACCAATAACGCCAGAATCGCTTGATTGCCGACATAAGATTAAAGCATCCTCGAACTCATTGGATTCGTAAAGCTCCTTATTATTACCTGACCCCTGTTATAACCATTGACTTTCCCTGTCAAAAACCTTAATTCCATTCCTATGAGTACATTATTAAGCAGTTTATCGGTTCAACAATTACGCAAAGCAGCCACACTCAAAGAGAAAATCCAATCGCTGGAAAAAGAGCTTGGCCAGCTATTGGGTTCTTCAACCCAACCTGCCGCTCATGCAGTTCCGAAGAAGAGACGGAAGATGAGTGCGGCTGGCAGAGCGAAGATTTCTGCTGCCGCCAAAGCCAGATGGGCAAAAGTTAAAGGGGAGAAGTTGTCAGTGAAGTCGGCCAGGAAAGCCAGACGGAAGATGAGTGCCGCGGCCAAAGCCAGACTCTCAGCCAAAATGAAAATGATTTGGGCCAGGAGAAAGGCCAGGAAGTCCAAATAACCGGCGGTCTTGATAGCGTGCGAGTTTCCACCAAGGGAAACTCAAATTAAATCAAACCGGGTTGGCCGGGTCGTTCCGGCAAATGATCCGATAACTTGGTTCGAGGTTTGTCCTCGAATCGGGTTCCTTGTCCCAAGGGATGTCGGGCCGGACTTCAGGGGTTGCCGTGGCGGCCATGGCGGGAAGATAAAATGTCCGGGCGCACCTGTCGGGAGCATCAGTGGTGGCTTGCCGGGTCGAAGCTTGAAGAGTTTGTGTCAAGTGTGTGCCCGGCGGCCCGCCTTCGCTAGGCTACGGCGCGGCAGTCTTCGCCTTCGCTGCGCTTCAAACGAAGACTGGCGCCGTTTGCGGGTAGGGACGCCGCGCCGTTGGCGGAGAGCAACGAGCTGGCCTCCCGAAATGGCTAGGGTGAAGAGGCGGCTTCCAGATCGTGAAGCGTTGGTCCCATCACATCGCCGAGGCGGTTGCCCGTCGTGTATAAAACCACGCCAAAACCCGCCAACACGGCCAGCAAAACGATGAACGCCCAAAAGTGGCGCGCTTCAAAACGCTCCAACGAACGCGCGAAGGCGATCAACCCAAACAATGCTGTCACGACAATCACCGCATCCACGCTCGCCCGTTGCCAGTAACTGCCGCCCAGGTGCAGCCACATCCCGAACTCATCGAACGTGAGACCCATGGCCACTCCATACAACAGGGCCATGATTTCCGCCGTGCGACCGATGGGCCGGCGAAAAATGCTGTAACCACCCACTGCCGCCAGCAGAAAAATGCCGTAGTTCAAATGATGAACGTGGGTGCCGTGCAGGAAGAAATAAAGGTTCGGCATCTCTTTGGACATGATCAGTAACACAAACACCCGCGACAGGACGAACGTCAAAATGAAGCTGAACAAGGCCCGGCGCGCCAGCCGGTGCGCCGTCTCCCGATGAATGGTGGGTTCAGTATTCACGGGTTGTGAAATCATCAATTGGCCCGTGTTTGTTTGTAATACCACTGGAGTTGTTCCGGAGAACTGCCTTCAGCCACATTCTCCGCCGCCACCGGTTCGCCGCCCC
Organism: Verrucomicrobiia bacterium; assembly: GCA_049692125.1. Classification (GTDB taxonomy): domain Bacteria; phylum Verrucomicrobiota; class Verrucomicrobiia; order Limisphaerales; family UBA11358; genus UBA11358. Next base: position 94,706 of record JBAVOO010000023.1, read on the forward strand.
GGGCCGGCGGCAACACTTCCTTTAATTTCCATTCATTGTCCAGCCATCCGAAGGTCCAGAATTCCACAAACGGCGTGACGTCCGCGTCCCGGCTGATCAGCAGATTGTTTCGGCGGACAGTCCTTTGGGCATGGGCGCTGATCCGGACGGTAAAATCGTCCTTGGAGTTGTCCGAGAAGTTCCGCACCAGGATCAACTCCGCCTTGCGGACACAGAGATCCAACCCGATTTTGCGACGACTCACTTGCATGCCACGCATTTAAACCCAGCCGCAGGGAAAAACAAGCGGAATGCCCCGCTCGCGCGATGGGACGGATATCACGCAAAGGCTGGCTGGCCGGACCTTGCCGGGCCGTAGCTCACAGCGTCTGTGTGTGGTGTGTCTCTGATAGCCCGCCTTCGCTACGCTACGGCGCGGCAGCCTCCGCTCTTGCTTCGCTGCGAGCGTAGGCTGGTGCCGGTGGTGAGACTCGAACTCACACGACTTTTTATGGTCCCAGGATTTTAAGTCCTGTGCGTCTGCCATTTCGCCACACCGGCTTCGGCTTAGAAACGCTAGTCTCGATTTGGAGTGATTGAAAGCGCGAATTTCCGCGCGGCTGACGATGCTGTTGGGTCATCAGTGGTCAATGCGTTTTAACCAACGATGGACACACTCAAGCTGCTTGTGATTTGAGCCACTTGGGAAGTGGCGAAAAGGATTTGCCAGCGGCAAAGGCCGAGAGGCCGACTGAGCGGGTGCGATGGAGCCAATTCAGGCAAATGAAAGCGCGAACTTGTGCATGGCGCGCCCGCTTTGCTGCTTTTACAGAAGGGGACAACCCCCACGTGCGAAGCCCGGTTGGAGGATTGGGAATTGTCGGCTGGTTTGTGGCCGGCCATTCAGTCAGGGAGGCGTATTTGCGGCTGGCAAATTGGTGGTTGCCGGAGTGACGGTGGGAGATGTATAGACCGGCATAGCATGGTCATCACCGCTCCAGGTGGGTTGGAAATCGGTCGGAGACTGGTTGAGGTTTGATGAAAACGGACCGCTGGCGCAACCGGTGATGCTGGTGACGATGGCTGCCATTGACAGTCCCAGCCCCAGCGCCAGAAACAAACGGCTGGCTTTGATTTTGATTGCGGTCATATTGGTTGAGGTTACGGCTTGGGCCGCCTTTTCGCTATGGGGTATAACCCTACCGCCGGTTACCGCAACAGGCCGGAGTGTTCTTTCAACCAACGTTCGGCCATCCGGTAATCGGGACAAACACGCTCCATTTCCCGCCAGAACCCGGGCGAGTGATTCATTTGCCTCAAATGCATCAGTTCGTGCAGACAAATGTAATCGCTTACGAAAGCGGGTGTCTGGATAAGCCGCCAGTTCAAGGAAATCGTGCCGCGCCGCGAACAGGAACCCCAACGCGATTTCTGGCTGCGCACCGTGACGCGGCGCACGGTCAATCCATGCCGGGCAGCCAGCTCCAGCACGCGCGGCGGCAATTCCCGCGTTGCCAGTTTGCGAAGATGGTCTTCGATGGCGGGGCGTAAATCGGCGGCCGGACCCGGGCCCCGGACCGATTCGCTGCCGAAGCGGACGGTTTCAGCATCCCTTATTGTATCGTCCTCGCTTGTCGCGCCGCAGCCGGACGAAGGCGGATTCTCGATTTTCTTGGCTTCGCCATTGAGCCCGGCTTCAATGCGGACCGCGTCGCCGCGCAGGAGAATCTCCGTCCCAATCTTCCATGCCGCCGGTTTCCGGGGTTGGGTCTGAAGCCGCTGAAGCTCGCGTTCCAGCCACGCGGCATGGCGTTGAACAAACTGCCTGGCCACCGCTGGCGAGCCGCCGCGGGGAATCGTGACGCGGACGGTGCCATCGGGACGCAACCGGAGCAGATAGCGGCGTGCCCGCGGATTACGCACCATCAGGAGGGGCAACTTTTGCGGCCCCACCGACAGGTGGACAACCGGTGAAGCTGATGGCGTCCTGGGTCCGAAAATTCGTTCAAACAGCATGGCGTAGTAAACCGGGAATTGCCGGAATTGGCAATGGTGGCAGCAATGCAAATTGAAGACGACAACAGACGACAAAGATTTGGACTGCGGTGGCAACCTGCCGAGGCGAAGCGCAGCGAAGACTGGAGTGCAGCGGCGACACCGCTTTCCGTGCTGCCGGTTGCGTCCAAAAGCGGCGTGGCGCTTCGCTTCCCGCCGCAGTCCAAAATCTGTGGTTGCGGCCAAAGGCCGCGTTAGGTTTATCCATACTACTATCCGTGAAAGTTTTGTTCATCGACGCAAATTTTCGGAGCGCGACTGTGTGCGGAGCACCAGTCGCAGCAGCCTGGTTTGCGCAAGGACGTTCAAAATTTCCACTGTCTGCCGGCTCGCGGACACGCTGCGGCTGGTCTTTCAGACACAGCCGTGCTCCGTTTTGGTTGCGGCTTTGCCGCGTCAGATCCATCCGTGGTTAAAGAAAAAGCTTTGCGGCTCTCTGCGTCCTCGGCGTCTCGGCGTTGAAGGTGTTTCCATAGGGTTGCGGCTCCGTCGCGCTGTACTCCTATCCTGAAAAGTTTTGCTTTCCTGCGTAAATATTTACCGTGAAGGAACACAACAGCCTTGCTGTAGCGCAGGTTTCCAAACCTGCTGTGTCGCCGATTTCCAAATCGGCAGAGCTTCGGAACTGGTGGAGTTGGCGGGTTAAGAAACCCGCGATACAGCAGACTTGGAAGTCTGCGCTACTTTGGTTGCGGCGATTGCCGCGCTAGGTTCATCCGTGGTTAAACCTAAAATCGCCGCGCGGAACCGCAGACGCGGCGGTAGAGTTCTTCGTAACGCGGGACGATGACCCCGGCGGAAAATTGTTCGCGGGCGCGTTGCTGCGCGGCGCGGCCCAACCCCGCCCGGCGTGCCGGGTCCCGGATCAAACCCGTGACCGCATCGGCAAACGCAGCGGTGTCGCCGAATGGCGTCAGGAGACCCGTCACGTTGTTTTCAATCACCTCCGGAATCCCGCCGACGCGCGAGGCAACGCTCGGACAGGCGAAACACATCGCCTCGAGGATGCTCAGGCAAAAGCTCTCCGACTCCGATGTAAACAGTCCCACGTCGGCAATCTGCAGGTAGTCTTCGATATCGTTGACCTTCTCGCGCACGATCACCCGGTCTTCAAGTCCCAACCGGCGCACGTCGCCGGTGAAGGGCGCGAAATCCCCGCCCGCCAGGATGACGAGCTTGAATGCGTCGCGTGGCCGGATGCGCGCGACGGCCTCGAGCAACAAATCAATGCGTTTCAACGGACGCAGATTGGAGGAGTGGAGCAGGACCGCCTCGTCTTGCAGTCCCAGGTCACGGCGAACCTCCTCGCGCGTGCGCCGCGGCGGGCGCGGCTCAAAGAAATTGTGGATGACCTCCATCGGCCCGTCAAAACCGAGCACGCGCTGCGTTTCCTGTTTCAGGTAGGCCGACACCGTCGTGACGGCATCCGAACAGGTGAGCGCGTGGTGGATGGCGGGTCCATAACCCGGATCGCAGCCGAGCAGCGTGGTATCAGTGCCGTGCAGTGTGGTCACGATGCGCGGCTGTTGTTCCGGCGGGAGCATGGAGCGCGCAAGAATCGCCGCGGTGGCATGGGGCACGGCGTAGTGGACATGGAGCACGTCCAGTTGATGATCGCGGCTTATCTCGGCCATTCTTACCGAGAGCGGCAGGGTGTAATCCGGATACTTGAACAGATCGTAATCATTGATCGCCACCGGATGGAAATGTAGCCGGGGCACATTCACCGGCAAACGGAACGGCCGCTCGTAACTGATGAAATGCACCTCATGCCCGCGGCGGGCCAACTCCTCGCCCAAGGCGGTCGCGAGGATGCCGCTGCCACCGACTGTGGGATAACAGGTGATGCCAATTTTCATACGTTTTTAACCACGGATGGACACGGATGGACACGGATAAAGACAAAACCATCGCAGGTAGGACGCGTCACTCTGTGCGCGCCGTGTTGTGTGTTTTGACGGACGGCGGGCAGAGGACTGCCCGCCCTACCGATCAATCCGTAATACAATCCTGCAACTTCGCGCACGGATGACAAAGATTTGGACTGCGGTGGCAGAGCGCAGCGGCGACACCGCTTTCCGTACTGCCGGTTGCTTCCAAAAGCGGCGTGGCTCCCGCTCTGCGGGATTCCCGCCGCAGTCCAAAATCTGTGGTTGCGGCCAAAGGCCGCGTTAGGTTTATCCGTGTTCATCCGTGGTTCAACCTAAAATCGCCGCGCACCCCGGCTCACGACGGCGAGCGAGTCGAGGACAAGCGGATCATTGGGAAAAAGGGCAATGGCATGACCAATGCCGGCGCGCAACCCGCGCAGACGGGCGCGTGTGAGTTGTAATTCAACGTAGCTGCGGGCGGAGGTTTGAGAGATGTGCGCCTCCATCGCCACGGTCCAGGCAGTGATAATTTCCGTTGCGGAGACATCAATAAGCACGGGAGTGATGCCGGGCGGTTCGGATTCCGGCGTTACCGCATAAAAAAACAGTTGTTCAATCGCGTGCGGGGGCAGGTGGCGCAGTTCCTTCAGTCCGCCGTAACGGGCGAGCCGGGCGGCGTCCCGCACCAGGTGTCCGAGCCGGGCATGATCGGGGTGCTGGTTTTCCACCAGGCTCGGCGCCAGCACGATGCCCGGCCGCAGCCGCCGCAGAACACCCGCCAGTTTGATCGCGTGAGCAACACAGACTTCGAGATGCGCGTCACCGTCGAGTTCGACAAATTCGATTGTCGCGCCCAGCAACGCCGCGGATTTTTTTGCTTCCGCCACCCGTTGGGCGGGCGTGCCGTGGGAGGCGGCTTCCCCGCGCGAGCAGATGACAAAATGCGCCGCGCGGCCGGCGCGGGTCTCTTTTGCGACAACGCCACCGCACCCGAATTCGATGTCGTCGGGATGCGGACCAAAGGCCAGTAACGGCTGGAGCGCCGAGCACCGGCTCGGCACGGCCCGTGAAGTTTTCATCGAAGCGAGCCGAGACGGTGCTCGGCGCTCCGAACCCGGGTGTTTGCGTTCAAGAGATGATTTCGGTGTACGCTTCATCGGGACGGTCAATATGGTCACGGTTCACGAAAGTAATCTCCGGTGCTTCTTCCGGACGAAGGTAGGCTTTTTCGCCGGCGCCGGCAATGTAATGCGTGCAGTGCACGACGGATTGCATCCAGCGGAGCCGGGTATCGCGCGCCGGGCTGATTTGCTCTCTGGTAAAAGCCGTCGAAGGCAGCGTCACAAACGAATCCCCGCCTTCGTGCAACGTAAGCATCGGAACGCCGGTCTCCGACCCGGCGTGTTTCTGAGTTGTGTTACCCATGCGCGCCGGGTCGGAGACCGGCGCTCCATAGTTGAAACGGGCACGGACGATTTCACCTTCATACGGAACATCCACGAAAAATTCCGGCACGTCGCAGGCTGCCTGGCGGATGGACGGGTCGCTCGAGCGCACCACGCGGATTCCTTCGAGCAGCCTCATGCCGCGATACATCTCCAGGCAGAAATCGGCCGCGTTGGCGGCGGAAACTTTTTTGAAAACCTCGATCAACGGGTGTTCAACGTAATTGGGCAACTGGAGCGCCGTTTTGCCCTGCCAGTCGGCGGGAATGCGTTTGAGGTAAAGCGGCGAGAATTTTCGCTGGAGCCGGTTTTCAAAAGCGAAGTTGAGCTGTGCCGGCTCGCCGGTCTTGCGATGGCGCAGGAGGGTCTTGGTTTCGCGCGGATCATGGTCGCTGTCGTGGCAGAAGAAGACAATTTCGCCGCCCAGCTCCCTTTGCAGCCGGCGGGCCGCTTGGATTTTGGCAAACAGGAACCGTTTCGGGAAAAACCCACACGGTTGCTGGCCGAAGCAAATGATTGGCGCGGTGGTCATGAGGGGATGCCGGTTGGCAGTACCAGCACCGAGCGTAGCGGCGGGCTTCCAGCCTGCCAGTGACGGGCGCATCCCTGCGCCCGGTCCACATTGAATTGGCGGCAGGGATGCCGCCTCACTGGCACACAAGGATGTGTGCCTCCACGATGGTACTGGCAAAGTGCGGTAGTCATCCTCGTTTTGGTGGCGCAAAGCATAGGAAACCTGCGCCGCGCCCGTCAATGAATACGCGAACGCGTCTCCCTCTCCGGTGGTGTAAGGAAACGTGTGTAAAAAGGCGAGCGGGTGTATCCCGGTTCTGAACAAGAGAACCATAAACCAAAGAAAGGATACACCCATGAGAGCCAACACAGCCCTCGTCATAGAGCCTGCCGC
>JBAVOO010000024.1:0-103652 GCA_049692125.1 Verrucomicrobiia bacterium
AGTTGAACAGTTCGGATTGGGATTGGTGGATGCCCATCATAGTTGCCTTTCAGACATTCCCGCCGCCCGTTCCTTCAAACAAAACCGCAAAATAGTGATTTGGGCAACACGCCCTCAAGATGCGCCCCCCTCAACCACGTTTTACTGAAAGCTTGACTCTCAACCCTCAACCCTCAACCCTCAACCGGTATGTTCCAGATCATCTTCACCCCGGCCAGCGCCGGCGAACTGGCGCGCATGCCCAAGGAACTGCAATTGCAAATCCTCGGCGAATTCCGCGGACTCCCCCAGCAGGCGCTCGGCACGGAATTGGATGACTTCGGCAAATTGGAACTGGGCGGTCGGACGTTGCACCGTTTTCGGGTGGGTGATTATCGCGTCTATTTCGAACGGCACGAATTGGGCGTGCTCGTCCACCGGATTCTCAGCCGCCACACGCTCAAGGATTTTTTGTTCCGCTCCGGCCTGAAAACCGGCGAGGACGAAGCGCTTCAGGAAAATCCCAAGTTCTGGGAATTGATCGAATCCGCAAAGACTTCTGCCAAGGCGTAAATACTACGAAACCATCACGGGATTGGAGGCATGCCGCCTGCGCTGTTTGCAGCGCCGCGGTTTCGAGGCGTCAACATGGTGGGCGGAATGATGGCCGCTGCGGGATTGCCTTCACTTTGCCATTGTGCGCGTTGAGCTTCTATCAGGATGAGTTGCGCTTCCGGCGACAATGTACTCTGAGGCGTATTCTGAGGCGTATTCTGAGGCGTATTCTGAGGCTGTTGTGGGTTGGAATAGCCGGCGCTCGTCAGAGCAGTTGTCAACGATGAACCATTACCCACGCCATTGTTGTAATTGTTGCTGCCCTTTCCCGGGCCGCGATTTCGTGCCCCGCCGGGGATGTCGGCGGGACCGCCGCCCGAACGGCCTCGGCCACTGTTCTCGCCATTGGGCGCTCCCATCCGATTTGGGCCCGCCCTGCCCGATGACGGCATCGGCGTGTTGAGCGCCAGCGCGTTGGCCTTGACCAGGGGAATTTCCTGCACCGTGCCGTGGTTGTTGAAAGTCACCAGACCGGCTTTCTCGTCAATGTGAATGACTTCAATTTCTTCCTGCCGCTGGCCTTCGCTGAGGATGTAGGAGTCGTCCTTGGCCGGTTGTCCCGGTTTGGCGGTGCCCGCAACTTTGAACAACACCTGCAATTGTCCAAAAATGGACATGATGCCGTTGGGCGTGATTTTGGGGGGCGGCTCGGCCGGCTGGTCGGCGTCAGTGGGCAGTGGCGGGTTCAGGCCGAAAACATTGCGAACGACAATCGGCGCATAGGGATTGTTCGATAACATATGGTCGTCCGCGCGCGCGCCGGCGTTCAACACCAGCCCGCTCACAAGGCAAACAACGATTTTTCCCAATCGCTTCATGATGCTCAAATATACCGTGTACTTCTAAAAATTCAAACACCAATGGCAAACAGAAGTTGCGCGGTTTTGGGGGGAATAAACCCGAAATCCGGGGAAGTGAACCGATTCGCTCCGGGAGTTGCGGGCACGGAACTGCCCTGATCTGGCCCTGCCATACACCAACCCAGAGGCTGCGCTCCGGAGTTCGGGATTCGGATTTCGGGCTTCTTTCGGATTTCGACCTTCGGACTTCGGATTTCCATTTATTCCACATCCCCGCCCGGTTCGACGTTCCAACAGGCCAGGTCAATGAAATGCTTCCAACGGTCGTGCCGGTGCCGGCTGAAATTAATCTGCACAAACGGACGCCATTTCGGGCGCTTGGGCTTGCCATCGCCCAGGCCCGCAGCCAAAAAGCGGCACCGTCAAACGCGCCTGGGGTAACCCGTGGAAAATTTAGGCTTTGCAAGCTCTTCCGTGGCTATAAAATAGCCGCTAAAATGTTGAATGCAAAGCGGTGGCCCTGATGACCATTCTTTTACATGATTGCATTTCCGCTGGAAAAACCGTCAATCCGTGGGACTCTTTTTGCTCTTTTCATGAGCGGAAGATCGAAGAAAAAAGCCGCGGCCGTGCATTCGAGCCCGCCCACTTCGCCCGCCGGTGAAATGCCGGGAGTGGAAGACTCCCGCTCGCTGAAATCCGAAAGCCATACGGCTGGTTTGAATGACCGCTGGACGGTTCCCGGCGTCTGCGTTTTTCTGGCGGTGATCACGTTTGCCGTTTTCGGGCAGACGGTTCATTACGAGTTCGTCAATTACGACGACAACCTGTATGTGTATGAGAACCCTGTCGTCCAAAAGGGTCTGACCTGGGAGGGATTTCGCTGGGCGCTGACTTATGGCCAAATCGGCCACTGGCACCCGCTGACCTGGCTCTCCCACATGCTCGACTGCCAGTTATACGGGTTGCAGGCGGGCGGCCATCACCTCACCAATCTCCTCCTCCACACGGCAACGGCGATCCTGCTCTTTCTGGTGCTGCGGCGGATGACGGGGTTCCTGTGGCGCAGCGCGTTTGTGGCGGCGGTGTTTGCCATTCACCCGCTGCACGTGGAGTCGGTGGCCTGGGTCGCCGAGCGCAAGGACGTTTTGAGCGCGTTTTTTTTCATGCTGACGCTCGGAGCCTACGTCCGTTATGTGCGCCGCCCGCCCTCGAAGCTCCGCTATGGCGCCGTGGTGCTGTGCTTCGCCTTGGGCCTGCTGTCCAAGAACATGCTGGTGACGATGCCCTTCGTCCTCCTGCTGCTGGATTACTGGCCGCTGAACCGGCTTGCCGGCGGCTCGCCCCGGGTTTTGCTCCGGCGGGTGGCCGAGAAAATCCCCCTGTTGGTGCTTGCGGCCGGCTCGTGCGTGGCGACGGCCCTGATTCCCGAAAAACTGCCCGCTGAATTCATGTTGTCCTTCGCGCTGCGGTCGGAAAACGCCGTGGTGTCCTACGTCACCTACCTTTGGCAGATGATCCATCCAGCGGGACTGGCGTGTGTTTATCCCAACCCGGTAAACGATCTGCCGCTCTGGCAGGTGGCCGGGGCGCTGGGGTTGCTGCTGGCCCTATCCGGAGCGGTATGGGCCTTTCGCCAGACACATCCCTGTCTCGTGGTTGGCTGGCTCTGGTATCTGGGAATGCTGATCCCGGTTATCGGGATGGTGCAGATATCTTTCTACGCCCATGCGGATCGTTACACTTATCTGCCTCAGGTCGGCTTGTATCTGTTGCTGACCTGGGCGGCGGCAGATTTGTGCGCCGGCTGGCATCACCGCCGCCTGGTGCTGGGCGGCTGCTCCACGATCATCCTCATGGCTTTGATTTTCTGCGCGCGCACTCAGGCCTCTTATTGGCGAAACAGTGAATCGCTGTGGACTCACACGCTGGCCTGCACGTCGGACAACTTCATTGCCCAAAACAACCTCGGCAACGCTCTGCTCCAAAAGGGAAGCGCGAACGAAGCGATCCCCCATTTCCAAAGGGCGCTGCAAATCAAACCTGACTTCGCGGAAGCCCAAAACAACCTCGGCATCGCGCTGCTCCAAAAGGGCAAGGTGGACGAAGCGATCACCCATTACCAAAAAGCGCTGCAAATCAAACCCGATTTTCCGGAAGCCCACAACAACCTCGGCAACGCGCTGGTCCAAAAGGGCCGTGTGGACGAAGCGATCGCCCATTTCCAAAGGGCGCTGCAAATCGAACCTGACTTCGCGAAATCCTACAACAACCTCGGCATCGCGCTGGCCCAAAAGGGCAAAGTGGCCGAAGCGTTCGCGCATTTCCAAAAGGCGCTGCAAATCAACCCCGACTTTGCGGAAGCCCACAACAACCTCGGGATCGCGCTGCTCCAAAAGGGCAAGGTGGACGAAGCGATTGTTCATTACCAAAAGGCGCTGCAAATCAACCCCGGCTACGCGGAAGCCCACAACAACCTCGGCAACGCGCTGCTCCAAAAGGGCAAGGTGGACGAAGCGATTGTTCATTACCAAAAGGCGCTGCAAATCAAACCCGACTACGCGGAAGCCCACATCAACCTCGCCAACGCTCTGCTCAAAAAGGGAAGAGTGGCCGAAGCGATCACTCACCTCCAAAAGAACCTGCAAATCAAACCCGACTCTCCGGGGGTCCTGAACAATCTGGCCTGGCGGCTGGCGACCTGTCCGGACGCACACATCCGGGATGGTGTTCAAGCCGTCAAATACGCCGAGCGCGCCTGCGAACTGACGCACCATGGCGTGACCATCCTCGTCGGCACCCTGGCGGCGGCCTACGCCGAGGCGGGACGATTTGACGATGCGATTGCGGCGGCGCAGAAAGCCTGCGCGCTGGCCGCGGCGGCGGGCGAACCGGATTTGCTTGAGAAAAACCGGAAACTGCTGGCTTTGTATCGCGCCCACCAACCGTATCATGAGGCGGCCGAAAAGGTTGTTCCCGCCGCGCCCTAGCGTTCCCGCCCGTCCTCACGTCGCTGGATGATTTCCCGATGCCCGTTGCCGTCACTGGCCGTGAGACGCACGACAACCCGGACCGCTTGCAAGGCAAACAGAATTGCGCGGCCTTTTGGGGAATAAACCCGAAATCCGATGTCCGAAATCCGGGGAAGTGAACCGATTCGCTCCGGGAGTTGCGGGCACGGAACTGCCCTGATCTGGCTCTGCCATACACCAACCCAGAGGCTGCGCTCCGGAGTTCGGGATTCGGATTTCGGGCTTCTTTCGGATTTCGACCTTCGGACTTCGGATTTCCATTTATTCCACATCCTCGCCCAGTTCGACGTTCCAATAGGCCAGGTCAATGAAATGCTTCCAACTGTCGTGCCGGTGCAGGCTGAAATTGATCTGCACAAACGGACGCCATTTCGGGCGCTTGGGCTTGCGGACGAGGTGCATGCTGGCTTCCTGCGGCTTGCGGTTGGCTTTCTGCGTATTGCATTCGATGCAGGAACAAACAATGTTTTCCCATGTCGTCGGCCCGCCGCGGTCGCGCGGAATGACGTGGTCCAGGTTCAAATCCTTCCGGTCAAACACGCGCCCGCAATATTGGCAGGTGTTCTTGTCCCGCTCAAAAATGTTGTGGCGCGTGAACTTTACTTCCTTCTTTGGCAGCCGGTCGTAAACGAACAGCAGAATGATTCGCGGCACGCGGATGCGGAAGGAAACAGTGCGGACGGATTCCTCCTGCGGCGCGTTTTCGGAAATGTTGCGCCATTCCTGAAAATTGAAGGTGTGGAACGAGCCGTCCTCGGCGTTGACGACGACCTGCGCCTGGCCCTGAAACAACAGTATGAGCGCGCGGCGGGCGGTGCAGACGTTGACCGCCTGCCACAACCGGTTCAACACAAGCACATGCTGGTTTAGCGCGGTGTTCATGGCGCTGACCCGGAAAATTAACAAAACCGCCGGTGCAGGTCAATGCCCCCGACGTGGGGAGGCTCTATTGTTCGAGGTTGGTTGAGAGTTGAGGGCGTAAAGCCGCGTAAAGCTGAGAGATGAAGGCCGAAAGCCGAACCTCGATGGCCGAAAGAAGACCGAAGGCCGAAAGCCGAAAAGCAGGCCGAAGGTCGAGCCGCCTTCGCCTTGCTTCGGCGCGACAAGTCGCGGAAACCTTTCCGGTTCGAGTTTCGGAACTCGGATTTCTTTCGGGCTTCGGCTTTCGGCTTTTGAAGATCAAGCCTTGTTACCCTGGTTCAGACTGGTCGGCGGCTACACAAGAATTTAACGGGACTCCAAGGCAGGATCCGGATTCGCCACCGCGCCAGCAGCGTTGCCAAGCCGCGTTCCGTATGGCTGTTGTATCAATGTGAAACGTCTGGTTGCACTGTTGGGGCAGGCTCGTGATAGGGTTTGCCGGCCCGGTAGAGCTCAAGCAATTGCCGGTTTTTCGCCGCCACAGCCGCCAGCCCGGCATCGGTTGCGAGCCGCTCCGCCTTTTCCGCCGTGGTCACCGCTTCCGGGAAACGTCCGCATTCGGCATAAGCGGCGGCCAGCGTCCCAAGGAACACGGGTTGGCCATAATGAGTCAACTCACACGCGCGTTCGGCCAGTTGTACCGCTTGCGTCCCATCGCGGAATTCAACCTTGGGACTGGTCGCCAGAATCCACGCCAGATTGTTCAGCGCCCCGGCCAGATCGGGATTTAATCTCAGTGCCTCCCGGTATTGGGCCACCGCTTCCCGGGTGCGGCCCAATTGATCAAGTGCCATGCCCAAATGAAAGAATGTTTTGGTGCGGTTTGAACTGGCTTGGATGGCCTTGTAATAGTTCTCAATCGCTTCATCAAACCGGCCCTTGGCGGCGAGGGCGAAACCCAGATTGTCCAGCGCCGCGGCGGAATTCGGATTGATTTGGATGGCCTGGCGAAAGTTCTTAATCGCTTCATCAAACCGGCCCTTGGCGGCGAAGGCCATGCCCAGATTGTACAGCGCCGGGGCGGAATTCGGATTGATCTGGATGGCCTTGTAATAGTTCTCAATCGCTTCATCAAACCGGCCCTTGGCGGCGAGGGCGATGCCCAGATTGTCCAGCGCCGCGGCGTAATTCGGATTGATTTGGATGGCCTGGCGAAAGTTCTCGATCGCTTCATCGAACTGGCCCTTGGCGATGAGGGCCATGCCCAGATCGTCCAGCGTAATGGCGGCATTCGGATTGATCTGGAGGGCCTTATGGTAGTGTTCCATTGCCTCTTCAATGCGCCCCTGGTCTTTAAGCAAAAGACCCAGATTGTTGTGGGCCATCCAGCAATCGGGGTTCTTGGCCAGCGTGTCGCGCCATAGTGTTTCCAAGTTCCGGTAAATCCCGGCCTGTCGCCAGGTCAATAGCCCCAGTGTCAGCAGCAAGACCCCGCCAACCGCCCCTTTGAGAATGGGTTTGGTCTTGAAGGCGAGGGTGATTCCCGCCGCGGCGAGCGCAATCAAGCCGAGGCTCGCGACATATTGGTAATGATCCGCGACGAACGTGTAACGAAACGTGTAAAGCATGACGAAACCGAGCAGGGGACTCAATGTGGCCGCGTAATACAATGCCGCCACCTCAACACTGCGCCCGACGAATCGCCGGGTGAAATAAATCGCCACGCCCAAGCCGATGCCCAGCAGCAGCCAGCCATAAGCTGAGGGATTGGCCGGGTCAATCGCCCAGCGCGGATAACTGAAGGTCAGATTCACCGGCCAGAACAATTTGCCCGCGTAAAACCACAACGCATGGCTCGCCACCAGAAGGCGTTCCCGCCCGCCCATCGAAAAAAGTTCCCCCTGCGTGCCTTGATGAAATCGCTCCCACCATGTCGTCAGCAGTCCCATTCCCAAACCCATCGCCAAAAACGGAACCACTTGGGCCAGCCGCCGCCAGTCAATCGGTTGGGCTTTCAGCCACAGAATCAAAAGCAGCGCCGCCGGCAAGGTGCAGGCCGTCGTTTTGCTGAAGAGCGCCAGCGCGTAAAACACCAGCGCCAGCCAATGCCAAAACCGCCTGGATCGGTCCCCGATAAATTCAATCCAGCAGCCCAGCGTCAACAAAATGAAAAAGAGCGACAAAACGCTTTTCAATTCCGTGATCCAGGCGACCGATTCCACCTGCACCGGATGCAGGGCGAAAAGCGCCGCCGCCAGCCAGGCGCCCGGCACGCTCAATCGTTTCAGCAATCGCCAGACCAGCAGCGCATTGATTGCGTGGAGCAAAATATTGACCGAATGATAACCTGTCGGATTCAAACCCCAGAGTGAATGTTCCATGCAAAAGACCGTGTAAGTCAGCGGAAAGTATTGCGAGGGCGAATCCATCGAAAACCAAATCCGTCTCAAACCGTCCGGCGCCGTGAGCAGCGGATTGTTTGTGACATACTCGTCATCATCCCAGATGAACCCGCCGCGCAGCGCCGGGAGATAGGCCAGGAAGACCAACACAACGATCAGGGCGCCCTGCCAGACCGGCAGTGTTCGTCCACGAAGGGACATTCGCCCAAGGAAGGTCTTTTGTGACACACGGTTTTTTTACCCGCAAAGGCCCGGCCGAGGCAAGCTCCGCTGTAATCATTTGCCAGGCCGGCTGCCGCTGGATTAGCATCCCGGCATGAAACGTCTGATTGCACTGTTGATTTTGATATTGGCCGCGCGGTTGCCGCCAGCGCGCGCGCAGCAGGGGCCCGACGACCAATACATCGTCATTTACAGCCTGATGCAGCAGGCGGATACGTTGGACAGCTCCGGCCAGCCGCGCCAGGCGCTGGCCCAATACATCCAGGTGCAGGACGAATTGCAAAAATTCCAGAAAATTTACCCGGATTGGAGCCCGAGAATTGTCAGCTTCCGCTTGAAGTATCTCGCGGAAAAAATCGCCGAACTGACGGCGAAACTTCCCGTGATCCCGCAAAGCGGAACGCCGCCCCCGGCACCGCCGCCGCCGGGCGCGGCTTCGTCAACCTCCGCCACTGATTTGGAGGCGCAGTTCGGCGCGTTGCATGAGCAGGTGCAAAAGTTGCAGGTGGACAACACGACGCTTCAAGCCAAGCTCCAGGAGGCGCTGGCGGCGCAACCGGCGGCAGTTGATGCGCGCGAACTGACCCAGGCGCGGGCGAAAATCCGGTCGCTGATGAAGGAAAACGATTTGCTCAAGGTCAGCCTGTCGCAGGGAAAAGCCGGAACGGCGATTGGGCCGGCGGTTGCGGAATCGGACGCCTTGAAACTGGCGGAACTGGCCCTGGCCGAGGCGAATCAAAAATTGGCCGGGCAAACGGCGCGCGCCGACAAACTGGCCCTGGAAAATCAGGCGTTGCAATCGCACGTCCAAGCGTTGCTGGCCAGTCCCGAGACGATTCAAGCGCTGCGCGAGGAAAATGCGCTGCTCAAAAAACAGATTGCCGATTTCAAAGCGGCGGCGCCGGATCCGGCGGAAGCCGCCCGGCTGAATTCCGAATTGACCGGGATGCGGAAACAAATTGCCGCGTTGCAGTCGGCTTCCGCAGTGAGCTTTTTGGAAAAGTCGGCCCTGGAAAATCGCGTGCGGCAATTGCAGATCGCGGCGGTGAATTCCGCGCCGATCCCGGCGCCGAACCAGGCGGAAAACGAGGCGCGCATCCGGGCGTTGACGCAGGAGCGCAACAATTTGCTGGCGAAACTGGGCGAGGCGAACCGGGAGCTTTACGGCCGCCGGAAACAGGACGCCGCGGCGCGAATCAACGTCTTGACCGATGAAGTGAACGCCTTGCGCGCGCGGCTGGCGGTGGATGAAGCGCAGGTCATCCCTTACACGCCGGAGGAACTGGCTTTGTTCAAGCAGCCCGCGCCGCAACCGGCCAATCGCAACGCGGAGAAAAAATCCATCAAGGAACTGCCCGGCGGCGCGGCCCAACTGGTGGCCGAGGCGCAAAATTATTTTTCCGCCCGGCAATACGACAAGGCGGAGGATGATTATCAAAAAATTTTGCAGCGGGATGAAAACAATGGATTGGTGCTGGCCAACCTGGCAATGATTGAAATGGAGCAGGGCAAGCTGGATGACGCGGAAAAACACATCAAAGCCGCCGTCGCTCAAAGTCCGGACGATGCCTACAACCTTTCGATTCTGGGCTACCTGAAATTCCGCCAGGAAAAATACAACGACGCGTTCGACGCGTTGAGCCGCGCGGCGAAGCTCGATCCCCAAAATCCTGAAATTGAAAATTATCTCGGGGTCACACTCAGTCACCAGGGCCTGCGCAAGCAGGCGGAAACGGCGTTGCGCAAGGCGATTCAACTCGACCCCCATTACGGGCCGGCACACAACAATCTGGCGGTGGTTTACATCAGCCAGGTGCCGCCCTTGGTGGAACTGGCGCGCTGGCATTATCAAAAGGCGCTCGACGCCGGCCAGCCGCGCAATCCGGACCTGGAGAAAGTGCTGGACGCAAAGGGCGTGCCGGTTAACCCGCAGTAAAAAGCGGATTGATGGATTCGTGGATAAATGCATTATTGGACAAAAGAATTTTCATCCATTAATCCATCAATCCAATAATCCATTGTTTTGCCATGTTGCGCCAGGCTTTCCACGAATTGACGATCCCGACCCGCGGTCGCGGGCTTTGCGAGTTCACGCGCAAAGTTGAACAGTGGGTGGATCAAAACCAGTTCAAGGACGGCCTGCTGACGATTCATTTGCAGCACACTTCGGCCTCGCTGCTGATTCAGGAAAACGCCGACCCGGACGTGCGGCGCGATTTGGAGGCGTTTTTCAAACGGCTGGTCCCCGACGGTGATCCGCTTTTTGTGCATACGCTCGAAGGCGATGACGACATGCCCGCGCACATTCGCACGGCACTGACGGCAGTCAACTTGAACATTCCCGTGCGCGGCGGGCGGCTCGCCCTCGGCACCTGGCAGGGGATTTATGTGTGGGAACACCGCGTTCGCGGACACGCGCGCCGCGTCGCATTGCACTTCATCGGCGAATAGTTCCGTGTGTTCGATTCGGTGAGTGCGCCGCTGCCCTGCATTTTGTTTCCATGATGCCAGCGCTGCTCCGAGCTTTTCTCCAACTCTCCGGGGACAAAGCCCGAAGGCCGAAGCCCGAAACGCAGAACGGCTCGTGAGCCGGTTTGTCCTTCGGATTTCGGGCTTCGGGCTTCTTTCGGATCTCGGATTTCGACCTTCGGATTCATGCTGCCCCGGCGACTTGAGTGTTTTTGTTTGGAGCGGCCCTGCCTTGATGCCGCCCATCGTCGAATAAACTGGCCAAGCCCGCCGTCGAATGGCAGGTTACAGCTGTTTATGCAAACCATGAAATTGTCGCGCTACAGTGTTTTGTCGGCGTTGGTTTTTGTTTTTGCTTTCGTCGGGCGTGGTCAAAATGTCACGAACAGTTTCGGTTTCACCGGCCCGGAAATCTTTCCGATTGACGTTCAAATCGGCCTCCTGCACGCGGCGGATTTGGACGGCGACGGCTTGAACGACCTCATCGTCGCCAACAATCTGCGCTCAAAAATCAATTTGCTTTACAATCAAACGGGCAAAACCAATCAAGCTGCCGCGACCAACCCGCCGCGCAAACTCGAAATCAATGAATTGCCGCCCGGCGCCCGTTTTCGCATTGATTCCATTCCCACCGACGAGCGCATTGGCGCGATGGTCGTGACCGACCTCAACGGCGATGGCCGTCCCGACATCGCCTTTTACGGCGACGCGAAGGACCTCGAGGTGATTTACAACGAAGGCACCAATGGCTGGAGCGAGCCGAAACACTGGCACATCGTGGACGGACAGTTGAACGCGAATGCGCTGGCCGAGGGTGATTTGAATGGCGACGGCCGCACCGATCTCGTTTTGCTCGGCGACAACGGCTCGCTGTATTTCCTGCCGCAATTGCCGGACCACACGCTCGGCGAGCCGCAAAAAATTCCCTGTTCGGGCACGCCCAAATCGGTGCAGATCGTGGACGTGGACGGCAACGGCCGGAACGATTTGCTGCTGGTGGATTGGGACAGCCCGACGCCGATACGGTTCCGGCTGCAAAACGCCGCCGGCCAGCTTGGGCCGGAAATCTATTTCAAGACACCGCCCATACGCTCGTTTTGCATGGATAATCTCGAAGGTGGCGGCAAAAATTACATCGTGACCATCGCGCGGGATTCCGGGCGCGCAGAGGTTTCGCAATTCACGCGCCAGCCCGCCGAAATTTTGTCCGGCGCGTTCCGGCGCGGACAATTTCAAATTCTGCCGCTGAACAAGACGGACGCGGCGCAACGCGGCCTGCTTTGGGCCGATGTCAACGGCGATGGCCGCCCCGATTTGCTCGTGGCCGAGCCGGCCAGCGGCCAGCTTTCGGTTTATTTCCAGCAGCCGGACGGTTCGCTCGCCCCGCCCAAGACCTTTCCCACCCTGGCCGGGGTGAGCCAGCTCGCAGCGGCAGATTGGAACGGTGACGGCCATCCAAACATTTTTCTCCTGAGTCGCGACGAAAACGCGGTCGGCGTGGCGCAATTTGATAAAAACGGCCGGCTGCCGTTTCCAACGCTCATTCCGTTCGACGGCAAACCGCTCGTGATGGCCGTCGGCGCATTGAAGCCCGGCGCGAAGCCGTCGCTTTGCGTGATTGTGGACAAGGACGGCCGGCGTTCGCTCGTGACCCGCGCGGCAGACGGCAAAATGCGGACGCAAAAGCTCGGTGAAAATTTCAAATCCAATCCCACCACCCTGGCCATTCAGGATGTCAACCAGGATGGGCGGGCGGATTTGGTCATGTTGATTCCGTATGAAAAAATCAAGGTGCTGCTGCAAAAGTCCGGCGGGGATTTCGATGAAGAGGACGTGGATCCGCCCGGCGGCGCGATTGAGCAGCCGTGGCTGGCGTCGGCGGACGTGGACGGCGACGGCAAGCCGGAGTTGTTGCTGCCGCAGAAAAATTTCGTGCGCGCCGTCGTGCTCGAACAGAAGACCAAAATACCCGGGTCAACCAACCAGGCGGATTGGGTTTTTCGCGTGAAGGATCAAATCAACGGCGCGGCGGCCGATTCGCGGATTGCCGGCGCCACGGTGGTGCGGAACGGCACGAACAACGTGCCGGCGATTTTCCTGCTCGATGCGGAGCACAAGCAGTTGACGTTGTGCGAGCGCGACGCGGCGGGTGTATGGCGGGTGTCCCGCAACGTGGAATTGCCGGTGTCGGATTTCGTCGGTTTGCAGTCGGTGGCGCTCGGCGGCACGAATGTCCAGAGCGTGGCGTTTCTCGGCCAGAACGCCGTCGCGTGGATGCCCCTGGCGGGCGAGGTGTGGGAATTGACCGCGCTCGATGGCTACGACACGCCGGTCAAGGACGGGTATTTGAATGACGTGGTGGCGGGTGATTTGAGCAACACCGGGCGCAAGGATTTGGTGTTTTTGGAAACGGCAAAAAATTATCTCGACCTCGTCACCTTTGATTCACATCACAAGCTCGTCCCTTCCAATCGCTGGCAGGTGTTCGAGCAGCACACCTTCCGCGGACGCACGGACGCCCTGCCCGAACCGCGCGAGGCGCTCGTGACCGATGTCACCGGCGACGGGAAGAACGATCTGGTCGTTGTGGTGCATGACCGCATCCTGGTTTATCCGCAGGACTGACTTCGGAAAACGGGATTTCATCACCTGGGAGCGCCGGCGTCCCGCCGGCATGTCGCCATCTGGCCGGCGAGGACGCCGGCGCTCCCAGGACAATTCAATTCAACTGCGGCGGGCGCGGGGCGAAAACTTTGAAGGAAAAACCGTCCGCCGTGACATTGCCGCTGGTGACGGAAAAATAAAAGTATTTGGAAACCTTGTCGTATTCCGGCAGCAGCGAAAAATCCAGCCATCCACCGAAGATTTTTTCCGGCGAGGCAAAAGGCAGGGCGCCGAACGCACTGGCACCGCCGGATAGCGGGTTGTCTGTGGAACTGTTTTTCAAAGCGGTAAAAGCCGCGCGCATGGTTTCACGCTGGTTTTGGTAGGCGAACAGTCCATTGCCCGCGCCGCTGATCTGCTGTGCGGCGTCGCCAAAGCCGGCGGTTTCGCGCAACGGCCTGGCCTTGCTGTCGGCGCTTCGCAGATAAGTCTCAATCATCGAAACGTCCGTCGTCAGGGCGACATAACCGCCGCTGGCCGCGCAGTAAAGCGAACGCGGCGCGGCGGAGCGCGAGGGCAGGGCAATCGTGTAAATGGTCCGGCCCGAAAATTGACGCGGCGCGGGTGCGTTTTCCTGCGAGGAGGCGAGTGAGGCAACGTTTTTGATCGCCAGCACGGCTTGCTCGGGATTCAACGCGGCAAACAGGAAAAGCGAAGGGGCGGAATTCAAATCCGCCAGCGTTTTGCCCGCCGGCGCTGTTTGATAGCTGATCCAATCGTCGCCCAGGTTGCCGATGAGATTTTTGCGGACGTCGAAGTCCGGGTCTTTTTGCTGTGCGGTCGCATTGGCGATGCTGATCGCGGAATTGAGGCTGCTGAGCCAGGCGGGCGAAATGTCAGAAAGCATTTTTTCAAGCGCCGCCCAGGATTTCTGGCCGTCCACGCGCCAGCGCCAGAATTTCACGGTGTTGGCGGGCACAAAGGCCGGCGGGTTCGCGTCCTTCGGCGCGGCGGCGATTATTTTGAAAATGCCCTGCCGGCCTGCTTCCGGCGCGGAGAGGTAAAAATAAACCCGCGAGCCATCGTGTGATTCGCGGTAACTGAAGCTGGCGGACTTCAAACCGGTCAAACCCGATGCGCCGAGAATTTTGTCCCACGGAATCGGCGGCACAGGGCTGGGCGCTTCCGGGTTCGGCTCCGGCGGCGTAATGTGAACCAGCACGTCGAAAAGGGTTTTCGCATTGAACCAGCCGTAATACAACGGCGCGTCGCGAAATTGCGCGAGCCGGTCGGCGGCAAAAAGCGCATTGTCGCCCAACGGCGGCAGCGCCCCGCCGGTCAACCGCGTGGCGACGGGTTCGACGGCTTTCAATGAACTGCCGGCAATCAACAGCGACTCAAACTGGCCGACGACAATTTCGCCGGGCGGCGGCGGTGTGTTCTCCTTGCCCAGTTCCTGGACGGGCTGGCGTCCGGGGAAAACACCGGCGAGCGTTGCCGGAATGTCATTGCTCGAAAGCGGCACGACGGAAAATGAGATGCCCCGAATGGTTTCGTTGTGCATCGGCTTGCCCGCGTCCGCCCATTTTTTGCGCAGGGCGGCCAGATTGGTTTTGAGCAAATCGCTCCTGCCTTTGGCGTCGAGCAGCAACAGCACGCCGGGCGCCGGGCCGTCGCCGCCGGTCCATCCGTTTTGCGTGACGGCCAGGGTCAACTGGCCTTGCGGCAAATTGGTGAAGTCGCTGAACCTGACGCCGAGGTCGCGTTCCAGCGGAGCGACAAGTTTTTCGTTCCACCGGGCCATGAACTTGTCGTGGAATGGCTTCATGGCCGGGTCATTCCAGAAAAGCCACTGCGGCGATTGCTTGCCGGCGGCGCGCAGCGCTGAAAAGTCGGGCACGGTGATGAGCAACAGCGTGTCCGACGGCAGCAGGTTTTCCGCCGGCGGAATCGCGGCCTGGAGTGGTGCTTTTGGTGATGCCTTGGGAGCAGTGGTGTGGCACGCGGAACAAAGGAAGATTAAAACGAGTGTGGCGGCAAATGCGGCAAAAGCGACCGCCGTGCGTTGCTGGATGAAACGAAAAATGCGTGTGGTCATCGTAGATTAAACTCGGTATTGGTGAAAAGTTGCGACATCAATTCAGCTTCCTTGATGTTTTCAATGGGCCGCTGCTCGTGCGGAATGACGAATGACGAAATCCGAATGACGAAGGAATGTCCGAATGACAAACACCCAACCCGTGCGTCGCCGGCACATCCCTCGCCGGTGGGGATGGCATCGCACTGCTTTTGCTTCGGGTTTCGTCATTCATTCGTCATTCGTCATCAGGGCTTCGTCATTGGGTCACTCGAAGACCGGTGGACAACCATTCATTCCACTGAAATCGTTGGGGAACCCGAATTGACCGGGGTTCCATATTTATTGCTCCGCCGGCTTGTTTTTGGTGCGGCTGGGCGGTTCCAGATAGTGATACGGATTGTTCGGATTGTCGGTGGAGTAGGCGAAGGCATCGCGGTGTTCCAGAAAATTTTTCACCAGTTCGACGGGAATCGCAAAACCCAGGCCCTCGCCGAAAGTGATTTTCATGTTCGTCACGCCGACGACTTCGCCGCCCAGATTGAACAGCGGGCCGCCGCTGTTGCCGGGATTGATCTGCGCGGTGGTTTGCAGATAAAGCTCGCCTTCGAGCTGGCGGGTTTTGGTGCTGACAATGCCCGAGGTCACGGTGCGCTCCAATCCCATCGGACTGCCGATGGCAAACACTGAATCACCGACGCTCAACGCGTCCGCGCTGCCGAGGGTGACGTATTTGAACTTGGGCGCGTTCTTGTCCTCAATTTTCAGCAGCGCCAGGTCGTGGAATTTGTTGAGGGCGATGATTTTCACCTGCTTGTAGGTCTCGCGGTCAAACTGGCCGTTGTGCTGCTGATACACTTCAACGGAAATTTCCGTCTCGCCCTCGATGACGTGAAAATTCGTGATCAGATAACCGTCCGCGTTGATGAAAAATCCCGAACCCAGACCTCCGGGCGTGCGGACCTGCACGACCGCCTCGCCGATCTGCTTGACAAGGTCTTGCACGTCGCGGGCGGCGGCGGGGCGGTTGTCCGAAGAAAAAAATTGCGGGATGGCGTTGACGCTGACGACCAGATTGGATGCGGCCGGCGTTGGCGTTGGCGCGGCGTTGCCGGATTTGGAAATGTTGGCGATGACATTGCGCGGCACGACGAGCACGGTGTAGCCCACGTCCACGACGATGGAATCCGGCTTCTCAGCGAGGATTTTGCCGGTGACGGCGGCTTGATCCTTCAATTGAATCACGTCGGCGCACGCGGGACGCAGGCCGCAGAAAAGCAAAACCGCCAATGCAAAATGTTTCTTCAACGACATTGTCAAACAATAATGCAACCCAGAACCTTTGACAAGCCGCCCGGTGCTAAAAATTCAGCGTGTCAGGCGCCACGGTCGGTGATTCCGGTATAGCGCCAGATGGCCCAGACATGGCATTTGGCTTCGTCGCGGTCCGGGAAGCACCGGCGCAAGGTGTCGCGAATCCGGAAGGCCCACTCCCGTGACTTGATGAGGCCTGATTCGGAGGAAAGCTTTGAAACATTGACCACGCCGGGAAAACGACTGTGGTTGAGGACCGCGCTGGCGGTGAACTGGGCATCCACCACGTCAAAGCCGGCCAATTCAAAATCGGGATGCGGGAAGTTGCTGACATCGTCTGCCGAGGGGTCACGGGCGACGGCAATCACCACCGAGGGACGATGACCGGCAACGCGCTGCAGGACAAAGTCGAGGCTGGTGAAAAAATCGAGCATGAACTCCTCTTTGGCCACGAACTGCCAGTCATCAGCGGATTCAGGATGGACGACCGGCGGGCAAAGGGCGCTGTCCAGCGTGATGATGCGGGTGAGGTCGGTGCGTCCGAGCCATCGGGTGTAACCCACCCACCGCTCACCGTTGTCGCGGTCAAATCGCTCAATGGCCGTATAATAATACATGGTTGAACGCGGGAAGACGTGGCCCAAAGTTGAGCCACGGCGTGCCGGTGGCGCAAGAACAAACCGCGACACCCCGGTCACACAAAAAAACTATTGCCACCGCAGGCTTGTTTGATATTCTAAAAGGCCTTTTCGCCGGGAACGGTGGGGGCAAAACGGCCTTAATTTTCGCGTTCGAGTGAATGCGGCTTGCCGCGCCGACCTGTTGCGTCGAAGTCCCGCAATGCGGGATGAAGACGGAAGCGCAGCAAAGGCGGGCCATAACAACATCAAACTCAATCCCGTGTTCCGCGGGATGGTTCGTCGCCGCCGTGCGGGACGAATTTTCAACCAAAGGAAAATTGTGTTAAGCATTGGCGTAAAAGAATTGTTGGAATCGGGCGTCCATTTCGGACACCAGACGAAACGTTGGAATCCCAAGATGAAGCCGTTCATCTTCGATGCGCGCAACGGCATTCACATCATTGACCTCAGCAAGACGCTCACGCAGCTCGAAACCGCGTGCGATTTTTTGTCGGAAACGGTTCGCAAGGGCGGCAAGGTGGTGTTCGTCGGCACCAAAAAGCAGGCGCAGCAATGCGTCAAGGATACGGCGAAGGAATGCGGCCAGTTTTTTGTCACCGAACGCTGGCTCGGCGGCACGTTGACGAATTACAACACGATTAAATCCTCCATCAAGCGGCTGAAGGAAATTGAGAAAATGGAAGCGGACGGCTCGCTGGCCAGTTATGGCAAGCAGGAGCAGGCGGTCATCCGCCGCGAAGCCGGCCGGCTGCACAAATATTTCGACGGCATCCGCGCGATGGACAAGATTCCCGCCGCGATGTTTGTTGTGGACATCAAACGCGAGCACAACGCCGTCGCCGAGGCGCGCAAACTCAAGCTGCCGCTCGTGGCCATCGTGGACACGAATTGCGACCCCGACCTGGTGGATTATCCGATTGCCGCGAACGACGACGCCATCCGGTCCATCCGCATGATTCTGGCCACCGTCGGCCAGACCATCACGCTGGCGCAGGCGGAGTTTGAGTCCAAACGTTCGCGCCGTCCGGCGGCGGAAGAAGCCGCGCCGGCTGAAGCGCAACCCGCCGAAACCGCGCCGGTGGCGGCGGTTCCGGCTGAGGCTGCTCCGCAGGCGACGGTGTGATCTGCCGCGGCCCGGAAAATTTTCCGGCCGGACCATCAAATTTCAATTTAACCAGGAACTAATTTTTATGTCTCAAATTACTGCTGCTGACGTTGCCAAACTTCGTGAAATGACGAACGTGGGCATGATGGATTGCAAAAAGGCGCTCACCGAGGCGAAGGGCGACCTCAAGGTCGCCGTGGACATCCTGCGCAAAAAGGGCCAGGCCACCGCCGCCGTGAAATCCGTACGCGAGGCCAAGGAGGGTGCCATCACCCAATTTATCGCGCCCGGCGGAAAGCTCGGCGTGCTGGTGGAAGTGAACAGCGAGTCCGATTTCGTCGCGCGCAACGAACTGTTCCACGCGTTTTGCGAGGAAGCGGCGAAGCGGTTGGCCGCCGATGCCAAGGCCAGTCTGGAAACCGAACGCGAGGCGCTCGTCGCGAAAATCCGCGAGAACATCAAAATCGCCCGGCACGCGAAAATGGAGGTGGTCGGCAACGGATTGATTGCCGGTTATATCCACACCGGCGAGAAGATCGGCGTGCTCGTCGAAGTCGGCGCGGACAAGGCCGAAACCACGGGCAAGGAAGAATTCAAGCAACTGGTCAAGGACATCACGCTGCAAATCGCGGCGGGACATCCGCATGCGGTTTCGCGCGAGCAGGTGCCGGCGGAAGTCATCGCCAAGGAACGCGAAATCGCCGGCGAGCAGGTCAAGAACAAACCGCCGCAGGTCATTGCCAAAATCGTCGAAGGCAAACTGGAGAAATTTTACCAGGCTTATTGCCTCGTGGATCAGGGTTTCGTGAAGCGGAACTCCGAGGTCAGCCTGAAGGAACACATGGCGCAAATTGCCAAGCAACTCGGCGATGAAATCACCATCCGCCGGTTCGTGCGGTTCCAGGTCGGCGAAAGCGCGTAACCGGAAGTTCAAAATTATCCGGGCGTCCATCCGGACACCCTTTTTTATTGGGCGCATTCTGGCACTCCGCACCGCACTGGCGGCTGGAAGCCGCTCTTACTGGCACGCTGGGAAGCGTGCCGCCACCTCGTGGAGGCAGCCATCCTGGCTGCCAGTTAATGCGGCTTCCAGCCGCGTGTTCCCAAGGCAGATGCAGTGTCCGGAGGCGCCCCATTTTAATTTTGGTCGCGACTTTGGTTTGACGAAAGTTCCCCCGGCGGTTAATAATTTCCGCGATGTCGAGCGCCCTTCCAGTTTTATGACGACCGCCAAAAAGCCAAAATTTTCCCGGATTCTGCTCAAGCTCAGCGGCGAGGCGCTGGGTGGCGAAAACGGCGTCGGCATTTGCTCCCGGGCGGTGCGCCACATGGCCGAGCAAATCCGCGAGGTGCGCGAACTCGGCGTGCAGGTGGTCGTGGTGGTCGGTGGCGGGAATATTTTTCGCGGTGCGTCCGGCAGCGAGCACGGCATCGAGCGCGCCACCGGCGATTACATGGGGATGCTGGCCACGATCATCAACGCGCTGGCATTGCAGGACGCGCTGGAAAAGCTCGGCTCGCCCACGCGCGTGCAAAGCGCCATCGCGATGTCACAGGTCGCCGAGCCCTTCATCCGCCGTCGCGCGGTGCGACACCTGGAAAAGGGCCGCGTGGTCATCTTCGGCGGCGGCACGGGCAATCCGTTTTTTTCGACTGACACCGCGGCCGCGTTGCGCGCCAACGAAATCGGCGCGGAAGTGGTTTTGAAGGCAACGAAGGTGGACGGCGTTTACGATTCCGACCCGAAGAAAAATCCAAAGGCAAAACGCTTCGCGCAAATCACGTATCTCGAAGCGCTGCAAAGGCAGCTCAAGGTGATGGACTCGACGGCGTTCTCGCTCTGCATGGACAACAAAATGCCCATCATCGTTTTTGATTTCTTCAAACCGCATAATCTTCGCCGCTTGGTCATGGGCGAAAGAGTGGGCACGCGGGTGACAGGGTGATGCGAAAAGTGGGAAAAAGGAATTTTAGTTCTTCGATGTTGCCGGCAGGCTCATTGCCGGGCCAAACATGAATGACCAGTGACTAAATCCGAATGACGAAAGAAATCCCAACAACCCAATCCCGAAACCAGTCACCGTGCTTTCGCGCTCATGGGGCATTTGAGCTTCGTCATTCTTTAGTCATTATGGTTTCGTCATTCGTCATTCTTCCACATTCATGCCTGAACTCCCGGAAGTCGAAGTGCTCGCCCGCCATTTGCGCCCGCTGATTCGCGGCAAAACCGTCCGCGGCGTGGACGTGCGGCGGGCAAAGGTGCTGGCGCCGACTTCGCCGGCACAATTTCGCCAAACTTTGCTGGGCGCAAAATTCACCGGACTGTCGCGTCGCGGCAAATATCTTCTGTTTCAGCTTCGCGCGAAAACCGGCGGTAAACCGGTGACGCTGCTGGGACATCTGGGCATGACCGGCCGGATTTATCTCGCGCGGAAAAACGAGCGTCCGCCCCGGCACGCGGCGGTGGTGCTCGATTTGGGCGGTGAAAATTTTATTTACGAGGACACGCGCTATTTTGGCCGGCTGACGCTGGACACTTCCGTCGTGACAAAGCTGGGGCTGGAACCGCTCGACGGCGGTTTTGACCAATCGGCGTTCGGGCGGTCGCTGAAACGCTCGCGGCAGGCCATAAAGATCAAATTGCTGGATCAAACGCTCGTTGCCGGCATCGGCAACATTTACGCGAGTGAAGCGTTGTTTCGCGCCCGCATCCCGCCGCGATTGCCGGCGCGAAGACTGACCGTATCGCAGGTCGCACGGCTTTGGCGGGCGATTCGCAAGGTGTTGGCCGAAGCCATCGAATGCGGCAGCACCGTGCCGTTGAATTTCGGCGGAGGAAAATCGGATGGACTGTTTTATTTTGGCCGGGTGCCGGGCACCCCGGATTTTTACGAGGAGCGGTTGCGGGTTTATGATCGCGCGGGGCGGCCTTGTCCGAATTGCGGCGGCTTGATAAGGCGCATCCGGCAGGCCGGGCGGAGCACATTTTATTGCCCGCGCTGCCAGTCTGCGTGACGAATCGGTTTGACGTGCGGTTCATCGGCTTGTAAACTCACCCCCCCTTTGGATTCCAGAGTAGCTCAATGGTAGAGCGCGCGGCTGTTAACCGTGATGTTGTAGGTTCGAGCCCTACCTCTGGAGCCAATTTAAAAAGCCGAATCTTTTCAAAGGCTTTTTCAAGGCGGGTAGGCAGTTTTGAAGGCGATTGTCAGCAAAAATTGATTTGTCGAATCACTCGGCAACAATTCGTGCTAACACCAGCCGACCCGCCCACGGCTCTCTAACGAGTAGTTCGTATATTTCACGTATCCTTATTACATGGGAGAAACTGTGAAAAAAGCATATCGAATGTTCAGACGAAAAAATCGAGCGAACTATTACATTCAGAACAATAAGACCCGCGAACAGCGTTGCCTTGGCACAAGCGACAAGCAGGTGCGGGTATTGAGAATTCATCCTCGGGGAGGCATTCGACATCATCCGCCACAAGATAATCAACAAGTTTTTGGGGATTTCCGTCGGACACAGTTTCAAAATTCCAATGTCAGACTTGTGACGATACCCCAATAGACTTCCGCGCGTGCTGTATTATCAATTGGAAATACAAAGCCAAGTCCAAAACTGGATTGCACCTCTCCAATGGGTTTGAGGTTCATGCGAAATCCGATGCTTCCAAGAAGACTGTTTTGACCGGAGTCAGCCTTGTTTAATTCCGTTTCTCCGGACAGTTCAAACATGGGAATAAATTGTTGCACACCGGGCAATGGCAATTCGTTGTGTGGAATCGTATAGCCGAGATCAAAACCGATTCAAAAGTCTGCAAACCGCCGTTATCTCCGCCGCCGAAAAGGGTGGAATGGCCGAAAACAGACTGAAATGTGAAATAATCGCCCAGCTTGAGGTCATTGAAAATCTTGGGGGCAAATTCTGTATTTTTGCTTGCTGCCGAATTGACCGGCATGCCGACTTCCATGGCCACACCCAAAGTGGTGTCGAAACATCCATTGGCCGGGACAAATTGATACAGCGGACAACGCGCACTCAAATCAATGTTGCCGATGCCTTGGGAAACGTCGTCCGCATCTGAATTGCGCTCGTAAGGAACTTCCAATTCCAAAGTCAGCAGGCCAAAACTCTTTTGGACTCCCGCCGTGATGATGTCGTTTCGCTGACGGTTTGCTTCCGTGTGCAAAGAACCAAACTCGAACTCGCCGTCTTCCTCCAAACCCGTATCCTCCACCAGAAGCGGTTGGGGAAAAAAGTCCCGATAGTAAGCACTACGATGGTCAAGCCAGTTAAAAAGTCCGAAGTGTGAGTCCGGCGCAACCAATGAATTTGTGCCTGCCAGTACCACCGGATTATCTGCCATTGCCGGAGCGTGAATAAAAGTAACTGCAAATAACATCCAAATAATTCCCGCAGCCGGCTTTGTTTGAAATTTCACCGCGGCAAGAATAGATGGTGTCAGCAAAGAATGCCACTGCGCTCCGGCTTTCCGGGCGGTTTCTCACCCCGATTTTACCTGCATCACGGATATTTGAGCCGGAAGAACTGGCTGCTGTTGGACTGCGAAAGCGTCACTTGATTCTGCCCGTTCGTGACCGCCGGGGTGTTCGTTACGGTCAGCCAGTTGGTCGTGGTCAAATTGGAATTTTTTTGCAGCTCAAAACCTCCGGGCGGCGACGCCCACGAAAGGACCACATTGGTGCCGGTGGGCGCAAGGCCCAACGCCGCCGGGGGCAGGGAGACCTCGAAGATCGGGCTCGCCAGATTGGTCGCCGCAAAAATGTTCGTGCCGCCCAGGATGGTGACGAAGCCGAAATATTGCCCGGGCGGGGTCGCCGGGTCGATCGTGACGCCAAAGACGACGTCGCTGTAAGTTTCAAAGGGCAGCAGAATGCCGGGAACGTTCGCAAAGAACGCGTTCGTGTCCGCCGCGAGATAGCCGGCCGCCTCATCGATGAAATCGAACTGGATGTCGTTCAGGAACAGATTATCGGTCAGGCTCGTGTTGATGAGCGTGCCGGTGAAGAAGAATTCGTTGCTCCCAACACCCGACTGCACGGCGGGGGTCAGGACGAAGGCCAGGTCCGCCCGGGTCGGTGCGATGGGCAGCAACAGCGCCAGGCCGGACAAAAGCATGAATGGTTTCAGGCGCATGGTTCGTGTCTGTCAATGGCCCACCGCATACAAGGTGGCGTTGTTGATCGCGTAAACAGTTCCGTCCACGCCGACAAGGGTGGGGGTATAGGCCTCGCCGAGGCCCGAGGTCAGCACATTTGTTTCCGACAGGGTATTGGACGTCAGGTCCCAGCGGTAAAGCTTGCCGTCCTCGTTATTGGCCAGAACGGATTTGGTGAAGGGATCCACGGCGGCCGAATTGATGCACCACTCATGCACGGCATTGGGATAGATATTGGTGTAGCTTGGATCCGGCGTAGGCCCGACAATGGTGAGGACTTCATTCATTACGGTGGCTCCGGAGATGGGGTCGGTCATGCTGTTCCGCGGGTCGAGGATGGCGATTTTATTGACGCCGTTGCCGCCGGCGCCGGCGTAATTGTTATATTTGGTCATCAGCAGATACGGCGAACCGCCATGGTAGGAAGAAACCAACGAGGCGGATACAATGGAAGCGCTGTCGTCCCAACCGAACGCGCCCGGCACCTTGGGTTGGGCGAGCGTGCTGTCGAAATGCAGCAGCCAGCCGCGATAATGATTGGATCCCGGCGGATTCTCCAGCACACCGTAATAAACGTCGCCATCGGGGCCGACGGTTGGTGAAGCCGTCGCATCGTCAGGCACGTAAGCGTCAGCAGCGGGATTCTCCGCATCTTTGAGCCGGACACGAACGAGTGGCGCGAGGGTCCGGCTGTCCAATGCGACGAGATAACCGTAATTATAAAAATCACCGTAGGGATTGCTATTGTTGACCGCAACATAAAGCGTCTTGTGATCGTTGCTCAACGCGGGAGCACAGTTCTGGGAAACCTTGATGATCCCGGTATCGCCTGCGGCATTGGTGGCGGCAACCCAGGCGCCGGTTCCGTTGTAATCAATGCGGGCAACGCCACTCTGGAGGTTCAAGGGCGTGGGGCCGGTGACTTGAAACCCGAAGAAAATGTTCCCATACCGGTCCGAGGTGATGGGCGTGTCGATAAACACATTGTTCAGGTAGGCGTTCGTATTGGCGGTGTAGTTGGTCAGCCCGAAAAAGGCGATCTGCCCGATGGCCGGGGAAATGTTCGTCGCGTCGGGGGTGTCGTAATAATAAACCGTCCCGCCGCCGCCCGCAAAATAAAGCCGGTTCTTTGGAGTCAGCGTGGGCGAAAAGCTGGGAGTCCAGCCGTGAGGCGGCAGGATGTAATCCGTGGATTGCACCCAATTCGTCGCGCCGGTGGCACCGGCCAGTGCCTCGACTTCGAAACCGCCCGCTGCGCCGGTTTTCACCAGCACGATGACCGTGTTGGAACGCGTGATCAAGGGCGAGCCGTAGTGGATGAGCAATTCGCTGCCGCTGTATTGCGGGTTCAAGTCCACCGGCGTATGCCACAGAATGCGATTGAGCGGCTGGGAGGCCACCGACGCAATGGCGTCATGTTGGGACTCATGCCCGTAACCGCTCCACGGAAACCGGATGCTCTGCGCCTCGTTATTCTCCGAGACCAGCAAGCCGCAAACGGTCACTGCGATACCACAATAAACACTTCGTCTCCAGGCGGTGGAGGAAGCTTTTTTAAAGGTCTGCATCACGATGCTTAATACAGTAGCAGGAAAATATTGGCTGGCAAGAACAAGCCGAACAGCGGTTTTGATTTCAACTGCCGGGCAAAATTTCCACCTGCCGGCACTGGAGCCAGCCGATTCTTCCGGAACCATCGGTGACTTGCAGCCAGTTGTCGCGGCGATCCAACACTGCCAGTTCCGCGCCGTCGTGGGCGGTAAACGCGCTCTGCGCCTCGTCAAACGGCCCGCTGCGCGCGGTGGCATCTTGCGCGACGACCACGGCGGTTTGCCTGGAAAAATGAAAGGCGGCATCCACCCCGAGTCCGGCACACGACAAAATGGCAACCGCCACCGCGCCCCGGATAAAACCGCCCAACGCCGCTTTGAGCGCCGGACGAATTTGCGCCGCCGCCAGCAATGCAAACATCAGCCAAAATGCGACAACGGCCAGCACCGTCCACTCATTCAAAGTGAGTGTGCCGAGCCAGTCGGCCCAGCGGCTTTCACGGAGCATCGGGCTTGGCACCTGGTTGCGCGCGAATTCCAGATTGGCCCGGACCTCCGCGTCGCGCGGTGACAATTGCACCGCCCGGCGATATGCGGCAATCGCACGGCCCAAATTGCCGGATTTGAATTCCGCGTTGCCGTAATTGAAATAAAGCGCCGGAGAAACCACGCCGGATTGAAGGATTTTTTCGTAGGCGGCGGCGGCGACGGCAAATTTGCCTTCGGCATAAAATTTGTTCGCGGCGTTAAATTCCGTCGAAGTGTCGGCGGCCAGCGCGCTGCCGGTGAAAATCCAGGCAGCGGCTGCCGCCGCCAGCAAAATGCGCGGAAACACTTTCATACGTTCACCTGTTGCAGTTCGCGAACGGCGTTTTCAAATTGGGGAATCACCGCGGCCAGTTCCCCGCTCGTTCGCATGGGCGCGTAACGCGCCTGGTTGCAGAGTTGAAACAATTCGCGCAGGCCGGCCAACGTCGCTTCCGGCGCGCCCAGCCGGGCCAGACGCTCGTCAATCACAGCTTCGGTGATGGACGACGCGGGACAATCCAGCCGTTCGCCAAGCTGTTCCTGCAGCAGGCGGAACAGCGTGGCGAAAAATTCGTCCGAGTTGTTTTCCGCCGCGAGGCGATGCAAATCGTTCAATCCCTCGCGAACGAGTCGGGCAACGCGCCGCTGCCGTCGCAAACGAGGATTGTTCGCCAGGCTGTCCGTGCGTTTGCGCCACACAAACGCCGCCAGCAATGCGAACACGGGCAGACCTTGCGCGGCCAGAAACACCGGTCGTGTGACCAGCGGCGGCGCGACTTGGGCAAGCGCGCCCAACTGCTCCTTGATGGGAAGAATGTCCTGTGGCGGCGGCGGATTCTGGGAGTTGGCGGTTTTCGTGGCGGCAATCATCGGCGCGGGTGTCGTGCCGCCGGAATGCACGGCGAGTTGCGCCGGCGGCTGCGTGAGCGTGCGATAGGTTCTAGCGTTGGGATCAAAAAAACTGAACGAAAACGCCGGCAATTCATGAACGTCCGTGTTTTGCGGCGTGACAATTTGCTCGAAAGTTTTTGAGCCTTGCAAGCCGAGCGGGTCGCTGATTGCGACTTTGGACGTGGGCGGATAGGTCTTGAAATCGCGCCAGGCGGGCTGGTCGGGCAACGTGAGCGCATCGAGCGCGCCGTGGCCGGAAATCTGGACGCGCACGGTAATGGGATCACCGACGGCCACATTGGTCGGTCCGGCGGTGACGGTCATGGTGTAACTGCCAATGGCACCGTTGAAATTCAGCGGCGCGCCTTCGGCGGGCAACGGCAGCGATTCCACGTTCAGGGTATCCGTGGCAAGCGAGACTTGTTTTTGTTCGCCGCCGCCGAACATGCCAAACGGATCGCCAAAGCGTCCGGAGAACGGGTCCCGCTGACGGTTGGCGGACGTGACAACGACCACCGCGTTGGCGGTGAACGGCCCGACGCTGACCGGTCCGGATTTAACAGCGGTCAGGACCACCGAAAGGGGAATGTCCGTATAAACGCGATTGCCGATTTGGACCTGTTGTTTGCCGGCTTCAACCATTTTGCCGATGATGAATCCGTCGGCGGGCTGGGTGGTGAACTGAAAGTTACCAAAATTTTGCACGTCGTTGCGCACATAAATGTCCAGCCGCGCCGACAACACTTCGCCGACGTAAACCTTGTCCTTCGGCAACGTGAGCTTCATGAACGCGACTTCCGAACCGGAGTTGACGGCTTCCGGTGGCGGGGCGTTGGGCTGGGTGACGGTCAATCTCAACGGCTGGCTTTGCAGTTGCTGTCCACCAATGTTGGCCGCGAACGCGGGAATGACAAATTCACCGGTTTTCCGCGGGGTGACGGCATAAGTGATCGTGACCGTCGAACTCATCTGGCCGTTGATGAAACTGAAGTTCTGGGAATTGCCGGCGCTGGTGATTTGCAGGCCGGGGACATCCGGCGTCGGCGCATTTTTGGGCTGGCCGCCCTCAAACGTCAGCGACAGGGTGGCGCTTTCGCCCAGCCCGATGGTGTCACGGTCGAGTGACGCCGTGAACGTGGCGGCGTCAAGCCGCACACCGCCAAGGCACAACGCGGCCAAAACCATGCCGGCCCAAAATGTGTTCTTTAATGAACGTTCCATTTTTCCAAAACCATTCAGAAAATTCAAAAAATAGACAACCGGAAGCGCAAAAATGTTCATGCTTCAAATCGCCTTCAGCAGCGCGGTAATCAAGCCTTCGGTCGTGTGCTCCTTCGCTTCGAGCGCGGGTTCCAACCCCAGGGTGCGGATGGCTTTGCTGGTTTCCGGGCCGATGGACGCCAGTTTCATTTGCGGAAATTTCTTCAGCAGCTTCGGCAAATCAAAACGCGCGTGAAAATGTTCAACCGTCGAACCGCTCGTGAAGGTAATCCAATCCGCGCCGCTTTCGAGCAACGTTGCCCCCGCGCCGGCCGGGTCTTCGGTTTCAGCCACGGTTTTATAGACTGCGATGTCGTCCACGATGGCGCCGAGTTCCTCCAGCGCGCGCGGCAAATCGGGGTTCGCCGCCTCGGCGCGCAGCAGGCAGATTTTCAGATTTTCAATGCTTTCAAATTTGGCGAGCGCCCCGGCGATTTTTCTTCCAACGAACTCATCCGGCGTCACATCCACCTGCAAATGCAACTCCCGCAATTTCGCCGCCGTTGCCGGGCCGACCGCCGCGATGCGCACGCCGCCGATGTCGCGCATGTCCTGGAACCGCTTGAAGAACAGGTCGAAAAACGCCGCCACGCCATTCGCACTCGTGAACACCAGCCAGTTGTAACTGTTTAATCCGAGCAGCGCGTCCACGATGTCCCGTTTGTTTGCCGGCTGGACGATTTTGATGGCCGGAATTTCCAGCACGTCCGCGCCGAGTTCGGCGAGTTTCCGCGAAAAATCCCCGGCTTGCCTGCGATTGCGGGTGACGACGACGCGCCGGCCAAATAACGGACGATGCTCGAACCAATTCAGCTTTCCTCGCAATTTCACAACGTCGCCGATGATCGTCAGCACTGGTGGCGACAGTTTTTTCTCAGCGGCGAGACCGGCAATGGTGGCCAGCGTGCCGGCAACGGCCTGTTGCCGGCCCATCGTGCCCCACCGAATCATGGCCACGGGCGTCTCCGGCGACATGCCGTGCTTGATGAGCGACGCCGTCCATTCGCCCAGCCGGTCGGTGCCCATGAGCACGACCTTGGTGCCGGGGATTTTGGCGATTTGATCGTAGCGCAGGTTGGTTTTCTCGTCCGCCGGGTCTTCGTGGCCGGTGAAAACGGTGAAGCTGGAGCAATGCTCGCGGTGCGTGAGCGGAATGCCCGCGTAATTCGGCGCGGCCACGACCGACGAAACGCCGGGCACAACTTCAAAATGAATTTTCGCCGCCGCGAGCGCCTCGGCTTCTTCGCCGCCCCGGCCAAAAATGTAAGGATCACCGCCCTTGAGCCGCACGACGCATTTGCCTTCGCGCGCCTTCGTTACCATCAACTCGGTGAGTTCAGCCTGCGACAACGAGTCCGCACGCTTCTGCTTGCCGCGCGAAATCAATTCCGCGCCCGCCGGTGCCAGCCGGAGCAGGGCGGGATTGACCAGCAGATCGAAAATCACCACGTCCGCGCGCCGGAGCAATTCCGCGCCGCGCAACGTGAGCAAGCCCGCGTCGCCCGGCCCCGCGCCAACGAGATAAACCGTGCCCGTGCATTTCATTGTCGCATTATGTTACCGAACAACCGCGCAGGCGCAAAGCGGAAGCGTTTTGAAAATTCGTTGGCGGGCGGGACTTTGCGCTTTGAACCCGCGCCATTGCCGCGTATAAATTCTGCGTGCCTCAACCGGGTCAACCCGCCATCAATGCCGCCACGCGCTGTTGCGCGGTCTATGGCTTTCCCATCCGCCATTCCGCGTCGCCCGCGATGCACAACGCCGCGTTCGCCGCGCTCGGCCTGAACTGGCGTTACCTCGCGTTTGAAGTGCATCCGGACAACCTGCGGGCGGCCATCGCCGGTGCCAGGGCGATGCAGTTCGCCGGCCTGAATCTGACGGTGCCGCACAAGTTGCTCGCCCTCGATATGGTGGACGCGCTGGATGAATCGGCCAAAACCTGGGGGGCGGTCAATACCATCCGGTTTGAAGGCCGTGACAGCAAAGGCGCGTGGCTGCCGCTGCGCGAGTTTGGCGTTCCGTCCCGCCGGTTGCGGGACGGCCAAACGCAACTCGCCAAACCGCCTGAAGGCGGAACTCCGAACGAAATCCGCGCCCACGGTTTTAACACGGACGCGGATGCCATTGTCACCGCCTTGCGCGAGGATTTGAAAGTGGAACTGCGCGGCGCAAAAGTTCTTTTGCTCGGCGCGGGCGGGGCCGGGCGGACGGCGGCGTTGCGGCTCGCGTCGGAAAACGTCGCGGAACTGTTTCTCGTCAATCGCACACAAAGCAAGGCTGACGCGGTGGCCGGCGAAATCAAAAAACAATTTCCATCCGTGCGGGTGGCGGTCGGTCATCCGAAAACCGCGGTTGACCTCGTGCTTAACGCGACGTCGCTCGGGTTGAAACCCGGCGACCCGTCGCCACTGGACGAAAAACAGTTTTCCCTGCGCCAGGCCCGCGCGGTCTATGACATGATTTACAATCCGCCGGAAACGGCGTTGCTCCAGGCGGCCAAAGCCGCCGGGTGCAAAACGGCGAACGGCCTGGGCATGTTGCTGCATCAGGGTGCCAGGGCGTTTGAAATCTGGACGGGCAAACCCGCGCCGCTCGATGTGATGCGCCGCGCGCTGGAACAGAGCGTTTATGGGAAATGACGAATGACTAAATCCGAATGACGAAAGAATTCCCAATGTCCAATTCCACAAAATTCTGGAGCGCGACTGAGCCCATTTTGTCTTTCGAGCTTTGTCATTCTTTAGTCATTAGGGCTTCGTCATTCGTCATTCGTCCGCCAATTCCGCCGAATAGGTTGAGGAGCCACGTTTATGGGCATTGACGCGATTTTCAACGCGCACAACTGGTCGCTTGTGCCATTCCATTTTTGGTCGCTCGTGTTCTTCGTACTCGGCTGCATTGCCGGCAGTTTTTTGAACGTGTGCATCCATCGGCTGCCGTTGGGCATGAGCATCGTCACGCCGAAATCGCATTGCCCGCACTGCAAGTATTCCATTCCGTGGCATCTGAACATTCCGCTGGTGACGTGGCTGGTGTTGCGCGGACGCTGCAAAAATTGCGGCGCGCCCATCTCCTTGCGCTATTTCGTTGTTGAACTGCTCACGGGCGCGGCGTTTCTAAGCTGCTGGCTGGCGTTCGGCAACGCGAGCCATCCGCTTCAGTCCATGCCGGTGGCCCTGGTTTACGCGATTTTTCTCGCGGGACTGATCGTGGCCACGTTCATTGACTTCGAACATTTCATCATTCCCGACGAAATCACGCTCGGCGGCATGGCGGTGGGCTTCACCGCGTCATTTTTTCTTCCGGCGTTGCAGGGGGCAACCACGTTGAATGGCGGGATGCGGCGGAGTTTTATCGGCGCGATTGTGGGCGCGGCGACAATTTACGCGATTTTGCGGCTGGGCAAATGGCTGTTTGGACGGCAGCGGGTGAAGTTGCCGATGGAGACGAAAATTATTTTCACCGATACTTCCGTGCGTCTGCCGGACAAGGAAATTCCCTACGAAGAATTATTTTACCGGCGGTCGGACGTGATTGTGCTGCACGCGCGCACGGTTGAACTGGTGGACCGCGGCTACCAGGACGTGCTGGTGCGGCTGTCGCCGTCGGCGCTGGAGATCGGTGAAGAAAAGATGAATCCCGACGACGTGCCGTGCATGGAGGCAGTGAGCATGGAAATCGTGTTGCCGCGCGAGGCAATGGGCTTGGGCGACGTGAAATTCATGGGCGCGATTGGCGCGTTTCTCGGCTGGCAAGGCGTGATGTTTTCGCTGATGCTCAGTTCATTGATTGGCGCGGTGGTCGGGGTGACGCTCATCGCGTTGCGCCGTCGCGAATGGTCATCACGCATGCCTTACGGGCCTTACATCGCACTGGCGGCGGCGATCTGGATTTTCGGCGGGAAGAAACTGGTGCCGTGGCTTTTCGCCCTTTGAAAACGGCTTACCTGAACTGCAAATAAACGCGGCTGCCATTGGCTTTTACGCCACCGGTCTGGTTTTCCGTGAGGAAAAGGCGCGCGGCTTCGACCTTGCCCGTCTGAAGGATGTAAGCACGGACAGCTTTGGCCCGTTCGGACGCCAGCGCTTCAAAATCACCATCCGTGACGGGAATGGCGGCCAACAGCAATGCCTCCATCGGGTCGGTTGGCGCGGCGGGTTTGGTCTGATGGGAAACCGCGGCGGTGTTGGACGATTTTGGCGCAGTGGTCGGCGAACGTTTCATCAAAACGGTCGCGCCTTTTTCAGTTTTGCCCGAGCGCGATGGAATTTGCGCGGCGATGGCAATAAGGTTGGTGTTGGCGGCGATGAAGGCGGCGTTGATGACGCCCTTGTCCAAGGCTTCGCCGTAAAGTTTCTTCACCCAGGCGGTATGTTGCTCCGGGGTCAGCGTGAGCTGGCCGGGCGTGGTGGTGGCGCGTTCGGCTTTGCGAAGTGACGTCCATTGCCGGGTGCGGATTTGTTTGTCCAGATTGGCGCGGCGCAAACCGTCGCGGTCGGCCTCGGGATCAATGCTGCCGGCAATTTCCAGTTGCAGGCCGGGCCGTTCGTAAAGCCCTTTCACCAAGGAATCCAGCTTTTGTTCGTTGGCAGGTGACAAGACCGCGCTGCCTGGAACGAAATCCTGATAACTTAATTCTTCGCCGCCGCCGCCCAATACCGCGCCCAGCAGCGAGAACGGCGACGTGGCGGCCTTTTCGAGAATGTTCAGAAT
The DNA here is from genome assembly GCA_049692125.1 of Verrucomicrobiia bacterium. Taxonomy (GTDB): domain Bacteria; phylum Verrucomicrobiota; class Verrucomicrobiia; order Limisphaerales; family UBA11358; genus UBA11358. The sequence goes on from JBAVOO010000024.1 coordinate 32,246, forward strand.
GGTGTGCATGACAACCTTGCCAATGCGGAACTGCGGATCGTCGAGGCTGCCCTCGATGGGCACGTCGAGCAGAATCTGGCCGTTGCGGTCCTTCAGGATGGCGATGGCCAGGCGCACGGGCAGGTGCGTTGCGTCCGGACTCTCCACCTTTTCTCCGAAGGTGAACCGGTCGAGGGTGATGACATTTTTCGATTTCAACTTCCGCCCGATGAGATCATACGCCAGGTCCAGGTTCAACTTTCCCTCGGCAATGCGATAACCGGCGAATTTTCCGGAGTACGGGCTGGTCGGCGTCAAATCCACGTCCTTGACGGTGATTTTCAAATCATTTGTCCCGGTGCTGCTGAACGGGTTGATGGTGCCGCTGATGGCCACCGGACCGATGCCGTCCACTTTGGCGCTCAAGTCAATGTCGGCGTGCTGAAGCTGGCTGGATGAAAGCCCGGCAATGGTGCCGCCGGCCTCCAGAACCGCCAGATTAACGTTGGGCGTGACCGAACGGTCGGTGAAGCTGGCGGCGGCGTTGGAAATGACGATGCTGCCAATGGAAATTGGCGGCAGCACCGCGGGAGCCGTGGCGTTGGTCGCGGGCACGGCGGGATTTTGGGCCACGGTTGCAGCTTGGGTCGCGTTGGTGGTTGCCGGCGCATTGGTATCAACCGGGGCATTGGCGCCGGCCGGGCTTAGGGCGGCGAGCAGATTGATGGTGTGGTTGGTTTCAATGACGAGGCGTGCCGTCACGTTGTCCAGGGCGATTTCCTTGATGGCCACCGTCTGCGGGTTCAGGTTCGCCTCGATGCCGGAGACGCGGACGGAACTCCATTTCAACAAATCCTCGCCCAGGATGCCATCCACGGTGCGAAACCCGTCGAGCCAGGCGTCACCGTGGAAGCTGACCTCGGGCAGTTGACCGTCCGGGGTGCGAAGTTGAATCTGCCCATGAAGGCCGAGCTGGCTGTCGGGAATGAAGAGATTGAGTTTGGATTCGAGATACGGGTCCAGCGTGCCGAGATCGAGCCGTTCCAGCGCGAGCTGGACATCAGCCGTCAGCGGAGAAAGGGTGACGGCGACATCGGTTTTGATGGTGCCATTGGTGTTCCAGCGCAGGGAAAGTGCGGCGGTGAGGTTGGTGTTGGGGACGTTGGAAATGTTTTTGACACTCAGCGCGATGTCGTCGAGGTCGAGCCGGGCGGGCCGGGAAGCGGTCCGGTCTTCGAGGTGGAGGGCGCAGTTGGTGAACTCCACGTCACGGATGGTGCCGGTCCAGAGGTTTGTGCGGTGGAGAAGCAGGGCGACGGCATTGGTGACGGAACCTAGCAACGCCGGGATGCCGCCGGGCGCGTTCGTTGCCGTTTCCACCGGTTGGGAAGATACGGCGACATTGGTGGAATTGTTCCCGCTGCGAAGCAAAAAAAGCCTGCCCCCGTCGGCGGACACGCAACCGATTTCCGCCTGCCGGGCCACGGCGTCCACGTTCACGCCGGTCACGGCAAAATGGGAAAGCTCGACCAGGTTGTTGTCGCTGCCCGGTTCGGCGAGCTTGAAATTCCGCAGCGCGAAGGCGGTGTCGGTCACGGCGATGACGCGGTTGGTGGAGCTGAGTTCCAGGTGGTAATTCACGTGCAGACCCACGGTGCCATCCCGGATTTCAAAGGGCACCCGATCCTGATACAGCGGGGCGTATTTATTCAACGGGAGATTGTCGAGGGTCAACTCACCCCACGAACGCAACGGGTCGAGATAAAAAAATCCGTTCCACGAGATTTTTTCGCCGGCGTCCGTCGTGCCGGTGAACACATGAGGGTTTTTATTGTCCGAACTGGTGCTGAAATCATTCAATGTCAAATTCAACGGACCGGCCAGCCGCTTGAACGGTTGGCGATGCGTCAGGTCGGTCACCGAGGCGGTGGCGTTCGTGATTTGCAGCCGGCCAATCCACAGGACGACGGGTTTGGCCGGTTCCTTGGGTGGTGCGGCCGGTGCGTTGGTCGAAAATTTCGTGATGAGATCGGAAAAATTCAACGTGCCATCCTGGTTCATTTGCACGCGGGCAAAGGGTCCGGTCACGCTGATTTCCTTGAAAACCCAGGGATGGCCGAGGAACGACGAGAGCTGGAAATTGACATAAACCTCGTCCCACGAAACAAACGGCTCGCCGTCCTTGTCCTTGATGAGCAGGCCGCGAATGGTGGTCGAGAGCGCGAATGGGTTGAGCTTCACCTTCGCGATGGAAACCTCGCGGTCGAGTTGTTGGGACAACTGTTTGACCGCCACGGCGCGGATGATGGGCGGCAGGATGAGGAAACCGGCGACGGTGTAGAACAGCAGCAACCCCACAACCCAGAACAGGAGCTTGCGCCGCCGCGGCGAAAGGGAATCCAAAACGCGAAATTTTATCTTGTCACCCAAGCAAGCAAGAATTTGCGCATGAGGCCTCGTGCCGTCAACTCCTTCGTGCGGGCGGGGGTGACTCAATTTGATTTGGAGGTACAACTGGAACTTGCTTTTTGAGGTGCCGCCCCTTCATCGGCGCCGTGCGGGTTGAGCACATTCTCCACAGAGAGCGCCGCTGAGGTCGGCGTTGCCTCGGGCCAGGTCCCGCAGTTCGGCCTGGCCGTTCCGTCCGGCCTGGGGATGGGCTTTGCCGCATATGGGACAGGCGGGCAGAACCTTGGCCGTCGCGCGCAAGGTCTGGCGGGCGGCTTCGAGTTTGGCCGCCAGTTCATTGCGATGTCTCAGTTCCAGCCTGATTTTCGCAATGGTCACGGCGTTGATCACAAACGCCGAAAAATGAATGGTGCTGTTCCACCAAAAAGAAAACTGTGAGGAATATTTTGCTCCGGCGAAAGCATCTGCCAGCCACCAGGCTATCGTCGCCCCCAAGGCCATCCCAATGCCAGGCCAGCGCCCCAGGTACCAGGCGGCCAGCCCAATCGGCGCGGTGTAAAATACGAAAAACCCGAGTTCATAGCCCGTAATGTAATCCACCCAGCCCACCAACAGCAGCAGCAGCAAGCATCCGGTGAAAATGAAAACCGCGCGGCTTCCTCTCTGTGAAGCCGCGTCACCGGTGGCATCATTCTCAAGAACGGGCAGGCGCATCTTTTCAAAACAGTCCACTCAGCACTCCGAGTGTAATTTGTGCCGAAAAGGTGTCATCCATTAGCGTGAGTGGTCAATGGCGAAAATTTCTGTTGCCGCCGCCGGGCTTTGATTTAACAATCAGGCGCAAAATCACGAGGTCCGGCCATGAGTGAAATTAAATTCAGTAAAAACTTCTCCGACCATTCCGTGCATTCGGGAACGGATGCCGGCTTCCAGTTCGAATTCTACTGCGAGCGCTGCAATGACGCGTGGCGCTCGGAGTTCTCGCCGTTCCGCGGCGGACAGGCGTCGAGCTGGCTCGGTCGTGCCGCCGGGATGTTCGGGGGCGTGCTGGGCGAGGCCGGTTCCGCCGCCGAGGGACTGGCGCAGGCCGGCTTCGGCAAGGCCCATGATGCGGCATTCGTCGCGGCCATCGAGCAGGCCAGGAACCATTTCCATCGCTGCGCGCGTTGCATGAAGTTCGTCTGCGATGCCTGCTGGAACAAAGACAAGGGGCTGTGCCGCGAGTGCGCGCCCGACGCCGAGGTGGAGATTGAGGCCGCCCGCGCGGCCGGGGAAGTGTATGCCGCCGGCGAAAAAGCCGCGCTGGAAGGCATCCAGCAAGGGAAGAAAATGGACGTGAAACGCGAACACCAGTTGGTCTGTCCGAAATGCGGCGCGGAAGCGCACGGCGCCAAATTCTGTCCCGAATGCGGCGAGAAACTGGCCGTCACGACCCAGTGTCCCAAATGCTCCACCGAGGTTCCCCCCGGCACGAAGTTCTGTCCCGAGTGTGGAAACAAAATTGCCTGATCCGCCTGTCGCAACGGAGTCCGGTTCGACAATTGCGGCCGGAGCCGACAATGACGTTGAAATAGATGGCGGACCGGTTAAAGATGGGGACATGGACTCACGTGGCCAACCGGCTTTGCCACCTGAAAAAGCAAACTTGTGTCAATACTCAGGACTGACCCGTTCAGACCCGTTCACGCCAGCATGGCGATTGCCGGAGGCTGACCGGAAGCGACTGGGCGAAGTTGCTGGCAATCAAATGGTCGGAAAATGGGAAAAATCATGAAAAAGGATAGGCTGCAAAACAAGCCGTTTATTATCTGTTAGGCGGCTTCACACGCTATGAATAATATCCACCACGAAAAAGCGACACTCTACTTGGCAGACGACCTTTGGAGTTATGACCGCATCGAAGCCAGCGATGTGACTTGGCGATTTGAGAAGTATGCCCAGTTTCCAAATGCCGCCCGACTCGAATATACAGTTCGCGGCAAGAAGAAGCGACAGACAGCCATGATTACCACCATTCCGCTTGTCGTTTTGGATGGCTGGGATCATCCAGTTCCACCACCAAAGCTCGCCCCATCAAAACCAGTTACCGGCAAGGGTTACACAACACAAACCACGCGGCGGCGTGCTTGCGACCCAGAGTGGCAGGCCGAGTTTGACGCTTTTCTTTACGGTTATTTGGCAGGCTCGAAAGCGCGAGTTCTGTTGGATTTGAGGAAGCATGACCCGAATCGGATTAGCCAGTGATTACCCAGCCGCCTACAAGTCGCCGGAGCCGCCGTTGGCGCTGTCCGTTCCGCTGTCGCGGTTCACGTTGCGAGTCGGCGGTGGCTCAGCTACGTTAGAAATCATTCGCGTATGCACTCATTAGCCAAGATGCAGTTGAATCGGCCAGAGCCTGTGAATCAGCAGGCATTGCGTGCATTGAGTTTCAAACGCAAGAAGGGCAAGCGACGCCCCACCGTAGTTAGGCTTTCGCGCACGTTGCTCGTCGCTTGCCCTGTTTGCTCACTCAAGTTTCCGCAGCACCGATTGACGCGGCATTATCGAGCCGCACATGGTTCAGAGCATCCGGCATTGCTTGAGCCGTCGAGCAGTTCGCCGCTGTCTGGTCAGCCGAAGCTTATCGTCTGTCCGATTTGTAGTTCTTGGTTCAAGCGCAAAGATTTTGGTCGTCATGTCCACTCGAAGCATCCCGACAGCGCGACAGAGTCTTGGATGCAGGGATTTTGAGGTGAATATGACCATGACACCTACACAAGTCGCCGGAGCCAAGCGCCGTTGGCGCTTTCAGTTTCGCTGTCACGGTTCACGTCGCAGGTCGGCTGTGGCTCAGTTCGTTAACCACATACACCACATAATCCTATGAGTGACGATTTTGATTTGACGCAGTTCTTCGTTGATATTTTTATTGGGATGCTGGTCGGCGGCTTGGTTGGCGCACTGGTTGGAAGAAGCCGGGGGCGACTTGTTGACGGATTAGGTTGGGGCATTATTCTCGGCCCGATTGGTTGGCTCATTGTCGCGCTTCTGAAAGATAAGCGTCTGAAGTGTTCGCTTTGTGGCGGAGTTGTCAATTCGGGAGCATCACGTTGTTGTCATTGTGGCGGCGAGATTAGTTCGGGCACGATTCAGGATTATGAGCGTTGGAAGAAGAGCAAAGATTCGGTTGAGTCTTGATTGTGACGAGGCTGTAGAGTATTAATCGCCAGCGCCAACCGCCGTTGGCGCTGACAGTTCCGCTTCGCGGTTCACGTCGCGAGTCGGTGGTGGTTCAGTTGCTTCAGTTGCATTAGACAGCACTAGCGCATGGTTACTCACAAGACATTTGATGAGCTTGAGACGAGCAATCCGTCCGAAACGGAAGTGCGCAATTGGATTGACGATGCGAGCATCGCAGAGTTGCGACGGTTTTGTCGGAGTTGGTCGAGACATACAGTTTGTGGTGATTATGGACGGTTTATGTTGCAGGTTAGGCTTGGTGAGGCAGCATTACAGCCGCATTGGTCGGTGACGCCTAATTTTTGGATTACAGTCATTGCTTGTTTAGCAGCAGTTGGTGCGTTGTGGTTTAGCTGGCGAGCAGACATTCGAGATTCGCGACTCGATCAGAAAGATCATCAATCCGGTCAGACCGTCGCACAGCCATTGCCATCATCAGTAAGTTCGCCATCAAACTTATCAGTGTTAAAACCATAATGATTTGCCGTGATATCATATAAAATCATGACGCCAACTGAAGAAATCATTGCGGGTTGTATCTGCACTCTCGTTGGTTCTTTAGCTGGCTACTGGCTCGACCTTGGAAAGAGCCGGATTCTCAAGTATGAGAGCGACATCCGGCGCGAACGCGCTGATCTTGTTCCGATTCTCAAGGATGCCATTTTTGAGTGTGGACAGATTGACCAGCCGCAGTTTGCTTGGCGGCATCAGCACATTGAGAAAATCGGACGGCTTGCGCCAAGATTCAGCACTTTCTTGAAAGGGAGACACAAGGCAGATTTCGACGCCGCATGGTATAAGTGTTACCAGACACAAGACGCAGAGTTGCTTGATAAGAACCAAGGCCCGTTTATGGATGCAAACTCGCCAGAGTTGAAAGCAGCGCAGAAGCTCATCACATTGCGGTTGCAGGCGGTGCTTGATTGCGTCGAGCGAGCATGATGCTTTATGAATTATTAAACCATGACACCTATTCAATAAGAGTATAGGCTGCGCTGTCCGTTTCACAAATTGAACCGGTACAATGTTCAAGCTTCCGGTTCCACCTTGGCCGCTGCTCGTTCCTCGTATTCCTGCAAGGACGGAATTTTCACCAGTACCCGTTTGGCATGGGCATAACGGACCGCCTTGCTGTTGTGGCCCCTTTCGGCCCACGCATACCGGTAGCTGGAAACGGGTCAGTCCTGAGTATTGACACAAAGCAGTTTTTGGGTATTCCCCACCTCTTTCTGGTCGGTGCGGGCGGCTTTCAAATCGCGAAGTCGGTGTATTCGGGCTTCACGGCTTCGGTGGGCGGCAACAGCATCCCGGCGCCGACGGTGGCGTTGGTGCCCTGTTCAATCAATATGAACGAGCCGGTGAGCCGGTTGGTGTTGTAGCCGTCATAGACAATCGGTTTGGCGGTTTTCAGGCGGACGATGCCGACGTCGTTTACCGCCAGCGCGGCCGGCGCGGCTTCCGGTTCAAAGGTGGCCATGTTGATGCGGCTTTCCACCCGGGTGACGACGGCCTGGACGGTTTGCGTGGCGTGCTTGAGAAAATATTTTTTGCCCGCCTGCAGCTTGCGCTGGTGCATCCAGCAAACGTGCGCGTGCAAATCGGAATTCATGCCCGGCAGATTTTCCAGACCCACAATCATGTCGCCGCGGCTCACGTCAATGTCGTGTTCGAGGCAGAGCGTCACCGATTGCGGACAAAACGCCTCTTCGAGCGGGCCGTCATAAGTCCAGATGTCCTTCACCGTGGTCTTGATGCCAGCGGGCAATACAACCACTGACTGGCCTTTGCGCACAATGCCGCTGGCGATTTGTCCGCTCAGACCACGAAAATCGTGCAGGTGCGGGTCGGTCGGATTGTTCGGGCGGTTCACCCATTGAACGGGAAAACGCAACGCGCTAAGGTTCCAGTCACTGGCGATGTGGACGGTTTCCAGATGCGCGAGCAACGTCGGGCCTTCATACCACGGCGTGCGCTTGGACGGCTCAACGACGTTGTCGCCGTTGAGCGCGCTGATAGGGATAAATTTCACGTCGCGGAACGCGTTGAGTTTCGGGATGAAATCCTCGAATTCATCGCGGATTTCCAGAAATCGTTCCTTGTTCCAATCCACTAAATCCATCTTGTTCACTGCGATGACCAGGTGCGGAATGCCCAGCAGCGCGGCGATGTAAGTGTGGCGGCGGCTCTGCTCAATGACGCCCTGCCGCGCGTCCACCAGCACGATGGCTAGGTTGGCGGTGGAGGCCCCGGTGACCATGTTGCGGGTGTATTGCACGTGCCCCGGCGTGTCGGCGACGATGAACTTCCGCTTGGGCGTGGCGAAGTAGCGGTAGGCCACGTCAATCGTGATGCCCTGTTCGCGCTCGGCGCGCAGGCCGTCGGTGAGGTTGGCCAGGTTGATCTGACCGCCGCCGGTGATGTCGGCGGAACGTTCGAGCGCCTCAAGCTGGTCCTCCATGAGATTTTTGGAATCATACAGCAGCCGGCCGATGAGCGTGGACTTGCCGTCATCCACCGAGCCGCAGGTGTTGAGTCGCAGAATTTCAATTGGATGTTGAGTGTGGGGCATGAAATTACGGGGCATGCTTGGATAACATTTTTTTCAATCCTTCGCTCGTGGTGAAAATTGCGGCAGGCACTTTTGCTTTCACCTTGGAAATGTCTTCATCCGTTCCGTCCACAAAAATGAATGGTGTTTCACGAAAGCTTTTGGCGTTGCGCAAGGCGCGTCCGCATTCACGGCTGTGCACCGCTTTTTTGGCGATGTCGAAAACAACCATGTCCGGGTCGAACGCTTTCAAATTTTTGCAGCCGCGCGAGCCCTCTTCAAATTCCATCTCCACCCGCCAGCCGTCGGCGGCCAGTCCCGCCGCCCGCGCCGCGGCGCCTTTCTTTTCCCAATGGAACAAAAACAATTTACCTTTGGATTTGAGCATAAATCAGAAATATCCGGCTTTCTTCCGGTCTTCCATCGCGGCTTCGCCGGCCTTGTCGTCGGCGCGGGAGCCGCGCTCGGTCACGCGTGCGGCGGCGATTTCGGCGATGATGTCGTCCACGGAGTCCGCCGGTGATTCAACCATGCCGGTGCTGATGATATCGCCGATGGTCCGGACGCGGACGACCAGTTCCTTCACCGGCTCTTTTTCCCTGGGTGGCAGCAAATCCGTGACGGCCAGCCACTGGTTGTTGCGGCGGACGCATTTGCGCTTGTGGCTGAAATAAATGGCCGGCACCTCCAGTTTTTCGCGCTTGATGTATTCCCACACATCCATCTCCGTCCAGTTGGAGAGCGGGAAAACACGCATGTTTTCGCCGGGATTCACGCGGGGGTTGTAAAGATTCCAGATTTCCGGCCGCTGCCCTTTCGGATCCCACTGGCCGAAGCTGTCGCGGAAGCTGAAGAACCGCTCCTTGGACCGGGCTTTTTCCTCGTCACGCCGCGCGCCGCCGATGGCGCAGTCAAATTGGAACTCCTCGATGGCAGCCAGCAAGGCGGGAATTTGCAGTTTGTTACGGCTGATTTCGCCGGGTGCGGGATGGGCCAGTCCCTTGGCAATGGCCTCTTCGACGGTGCGGACGATCAGCTTCGCGCCGAGTTCCTTCGCCCGCCGGTCGCGGAATTCGATCAACTCCGGAAATTCGTGGCCGGTTTCGATGTTGAGGAACGGCATCGGAATGTCCGACGGGCGGAACGCCTTCTCCGCGAGGCGCAGCAGGCAGATGGAGTCCTTGCCGCCGGAGAAGAGCAGGGTGGGCCGCTCGAATTCCGCCGCGACTTCACGCATGATGTGAATCGCTTCCGTTTCCAGGTACTGCAAATGATCGAGGTGATAACTGCTCATGTAAAAATTTTAACCACAGATGAACACGGATGGACACGGATTCCAAATGGATTTTATCCGTGTTAATCTGTGTTCATCCGTGGTTGATTCATGTTTTTGCCACAGCTTTGCCGCCCCACGCGGCGTGCAGGCCGCACTCGCGCTTGTCGTCAGCCTTTGCCGGATCGAAATAATCCCATTCATTCGGGAGATTATGTTGCCTCAAGTAGGCTTCCATGTCCGCATCGCTCAAATAAAAAACCGGGCTGACCTTGAGCGCGCCGAAATTTTTGTCCTCGGAAACGATGTTGAGTCCAGCGCGATTCGGGTTCTGAACCTTGCGCAACGCGGTGAGCCAGACGGTCGGCGCCAGTTCCTTCATGCCGCGCTGAAACGGTTCGAGTTTCATGGCGGTGCTGAACGCCTTGATGCGCTCCTCGTTTTCCGGTTTCGGGTCCGGCGGACCGCCGAACGCAGCGTCGTAATGCGCGGCGGTCATTTTGGGGACAAACGTCTTGAGGTTTAGCTTGAGCAATTCTTTTAACTGCCCGGCGTGCTGGTAGGTTGCGGGACGATTGTAACCGTGATCCACCCATAACACCGGAATGTCCGGTTGCACCTGCGTGCAGAGATGCAAAATAACCGCTTCGTAGGGGCGAAAATTCGTGGAAACGATGGCGCGGCCATTTGCCTGCGCAATGGCCCAGCGGACAATTTCGAGCGGCGATTTGTTTCGCAGTTCAGCGTTGGCCTTGGAAATTTGATCGGGAGTCATATTTGAATAACTACAAATTCACGAAGACACGAAGAATTTATTTCCTTGTGCCTTGGTGATTTAATTCATTGCCGGTTGCTCCTTTAAAAACACGCGGTCGCACCAGTCGCCGAACCGTTCGTTGGGATTCCGCTCCTTCGCGAAGCGCGCGAGCACGGGGCGCAGCTCGTTTTCGATGTCCGTGTCCTTGATCATGTCCTTCCAAACGCGGTTGAGTCGCGTGCCGGCGGTGTCGCCGCCCAGCCAGACTTGATAGCGTCCCGGGGCTTTGCCGACAAACGCGATCTCCGCCAGGTAAGGCCGAGAGCAGCCGTTTGGGCAGCCGGTGGAGCGGATGATGATTTCTTCGCCGCCGAGGCCGAGGTCGCCGCAGAGTTTTTCAATGCGGTCAATCAAGCCGGGCAACATGCGTTCGGATTCGGCGAGCGCGAGACCGCAGGTGGGCAGGGCGGGGCAGGCCATGGAAGCCGCGTGCAGCACGGTCGCCTGGTTTTCCGTCTTCACGCCGTGCTCGGCGAGCAGCGCGTTGATGCCCGCTTTGTCGGTTTCGGCGATGTTCGCCAGGATGACGTTTTGATTTGCCGATAAACGGAATTCGAGGTTCGGAAATTTCTCCGCAATCTGGCGCAACGCGGTTTTCAAACGGCGCTCGCCGGCGTCCTTCACGCGGCCGGTTTCGACGAAGAGCGTAAGAAACCATTTTCCGTCCACGGCCTTGTGCCAGCCGTAGAGGTCGCTGGTGGTGGTGAATTTGAAAGGCCGGGCCGGTTCGAGTTTGAATCCGGCGCGCGTTTCGATCTCGGCACGCGTCCAGTCCGCGCCGCGTTCGGCCACGACGTACTTGAGGCGGGCGTGCTTGCGGTCGGTGCGGTCGCCGAAGTCGCGGTGAATCGTGAGCACGGCCTTCGCAATTTTGACAAGTTTTTCCGGTTTGAAAAAGCCGATGACATCCGCGAGGCGCGGATAGGTGGCTTCATTGCCGTGGCTGCGGCCCATGCCGCCGCCCACGGCGAGGTTGTAGCCGACGAGCCGGTCGTTTTCGACGATGGCGATGAGGCCGAGGCAATTGGTGAATACGTCGAGGTCATTCACCGGCGGAATGACAAAGGCCACTTTGAATTTCCGCGGCAGATACGTTTTGCCGTAAAGCGGGTCCACGAAATTTTTATTCTCCGGTTTTTCGAGATCGAGTTGCTCGCCGTCAATCCAGATGGAGTGATAGGCCCCGGTTTGCGGCGCGAGCGCCAGGGCGGTGCGCTGGCAATCCTGGAAGACCTGTTCCCGCGCCTGGGTGTAGGCGGGCGTGGGAGGAGCGAGCACATTGCGGTTCACGTCGCCGCACGCGGCGAGCGAGGAGAGCAGCGATTCGTTGATGGCTTTGATGAGCGGACGCAGATTGCCTTTGAGCACGCCGTGAAACTGGATGGTCTGGCGGGTGGTGACACGCAACGTATTATTGCCATAGCGAGCCGATAAATCATCAAACACCCGCCATTGATTGGCCGTCATCACGCCGCCGGGAATGCGGCTGCGGACCATCATGATGTATTTCTTGCCCGTCTTGCGCAAATCGCGGTCATCCTGCTGATAGCAACCGTGAAATTTTAGAAATTCGTAGTCGTCCGGGTTGAAATGGTCGGCCCCCGCGTCGTCCAACGTCGCGGCAATGGTGCCCGCGACGGTCGGGATCGCGGCCTTGATTTCCTCGTTGTGCGTTAATTTAACCGGAGCTTCAGTGCTCATAAGTGAAACTACACATTAGCAGGAAACATTCTTTTGTTCAAGCACAGCTTGTGAAGGATTGTCTTGTTGGGCGCGGCTTGAGGGCGTGTTGCCCGAATGGAACGGAGCGCGGGTGTCCCACCCGCAGCAGCGAGGCTTGCCAAATGAGCGCACGGAATTCCACGGATTTTGGGTTTCTCGAACGTGCTGCGGCTGGGACCGCCGCGCTCCGCCTTTTCCAAAATGATTTGGGCAACACGCCCTTGACAGGTTTACCAAACAACTTTGCGCGAATGGGAACGGCGATTTCCAAATCGGCAAGGTGCGGTGGTCATGAAGGCGCAGGGGATGCCGGGACGGAGCCCGGCGTTCCCAAGATGCAAATGAATGGTGGCAGGCGGCCGCAACCGGCCAGAATCTTCAGGCGGCCGGCACGAAACGCTGAAGCGCCAGCGTCGCGCCGAATAAAATCAAAAACACGAAGCTCAACCAATGAGGACATAACGGTGCAACCGCCAGCCAGTCCACAAAAACGATTCCCGCAAGCAGGCCCGACACGATGTGGCCGGCATTGACTTCGCCCGCCTGAAAAATCGTCCGCACCCAAAGTGCGATCCACAGCGCGAGCACGAGCGACAACCACATGGCTGGAACGCGATATTCCGCCGAGTTCATCAGCATGGCGAAAAAGATCGGCGCCGCCAGCATGGCCAATGGCCAGTAAGAAACCCGTCCACGGGAACTTTCGTGCTGCGCCAGATAACCCCGTCCGGCCACATATAAAGCCAGCGCGACGCCGCACCAAACCGGCCCGCCGTTGACGCCCGCCGCGCCCGCTGAACCGGCGATGACATACACCCAGAACCGGCATACCCCCATCAGCCACGGCGACGCGGTGACGACCTTGTGCGTCGCGTCATAAATGATGATGCACAGGAGCAACGCCAGCGTGAGTGCTCCGGTCGTTTTGCTCACGGCAGTCAAACACAGCGCGCCCAGACCGAGCCACGCCAATCCCCAGCGCCAGACGGCTGGCAACGAAATCGCACCGGACGGTATCGGCCGTTCCGCGCGCCGCTGGCGGTCGAAATCCGCGTCAAAAGCGTCGTTCAAAAATATTCCACCGGTGTAAAGCGCGCTTACGCCCAGAAGCAGCAGCGGCAATTTCGCAAAATTTCCGCCACCGCCCAGCCACCAGCCGGCCAGACAATTCGACCAGACCGTTGGCAAATGCGACACGCGACTCAAAGCCAGCAATGCGCGCAGCGGCCGCGGTTTGGCGCCGGACGGGTGCAAATGCTTGAGTTGTTCTGCATCCATGCGGCAAAAGATGAAGCGAAATCAAGGTTTGGCAAGGCACAAACCGGCGTTGACACATTGGGCGCAAACGTATAACTTGACGGCAAAACTGCAAACCAAGCCATGTTGATTCGCATCAGTCTGATTTTGGCCATTATCGCGGCGCTGGCCGCCGGCACGTTAAACATCCTTCTGGTGAGGGATAAAATCACCACGCTGATTTCGCAACGGGACGATGAACGTGGCAAAAAGCAACAAGCCCTGTCCGATCTCTCCAAAGCGAAGACCGACTTGACGAAGTCACAAGACGCGCTCAAGCAGGCCACACAGGATTTGGCTGATGCGAAGTCCGAGCGCGACAAGGCGGTCGTCACCGCCACGGCGCAGACCAAGCGCGCTGATGAATTGTCCGACAAACTTGCCAAGACCACACAGGAGCGTGATGACGCGCAAACCCAACTGGCCGCTTACAAGGCCACCGGAATGTCGGCGGATCAAGTCGGCAAACTCAGCCGTGCGCTGAAAGAATCACAAGAGGCGGTCGAAATCGTTAACGAAGAAAAAGTGGTATTGCAACGCGCCCTGACCCGGTTGCAAGCCCGCCTCGCCAAATACGAAGGTCCGGACCCAACCATCCGATTGCGCGCCGACCTCCGGGGCAAAATTCTGGTGGTGGATCCGAAATGGGATTTTGTCGTGCTGAACATCGGCCAGGATCAGGGGGTTCTCGAAAACGGTGAACTTTTAGTCAGCCGGGAAGGCAAGCTGGTTGCCAAAGTTATTGTGCGCAGCGTCGAAAAAAACCGCTGCATCGCCAATGTCGTGCCGGGTTGGAAACTCGGCGAAGTGATTGAAGGCGATGAGGTCAGCCCTGCGCATCCGGCCTCCTGACATGAAATGCCGCGCTGTGAGATGGCTCCTGCTCCTTTTGCTTGGTGGCATGCTCGTTGGTGTCAGTGGTTGCGAAACCTACGAACCCGAAAATGATTCGGTCCGCCCGTGGAACACGCCGCAAGACTGGGAAGGCAACGGCATGCCAATGATGAACCAGCAGCAGCATTGATCATCATCCCGCCGCCCTTCAACCCGCAATTTCCGCACCGCGCGTCGGCGTCAAAATAAAATTCATGCGCACGTCCGACGGCCCGGCCGGGACTTCATTCACCATCTGTTCGTCAAAAGTGATTCCGCATTTCACCCCGCGCGTGCCTGCCAGCAAACGGTCGTAAAATCCTTTGCCGCGGCCCAGCCGGTGCCCGTGCCAGTCAAACGCGACGCCGGGCACGAGAATCAAATCGAGGCGGTCCAATGGAATTCCGGCGCACCGGGCCGCCGGCTCGCGGATGCCAAACTCTCCCGGCGCAATTTCACTCCGCAAGTTTTGCACCCGGCAGGCGACATAATTTTTGCCGGCCGGATTGAAGCGGGGCAGGGCGGCGATTTTCCCCGCCGCCAGCGCCTCTTCCAGCAGCGGCCACAAATCCAGTTCGTCCGGCAGCGGTGCGAAGAACAAGACGGCTCCGGCGTTCTTCCAGATGGCCTGTTCCTTGAGCCGGTCACGAATTTGCGCGGACAACGTGTTGCGCGCCGCCGGGGAAATCTTTTCCAGCGCGCCGCGGATTTGTTTTCGCAGCAAGGCCTTGGCCTCTTGAATGTCGGGCTGCATTTTCAGGAAACAAAAAATTCAAAACAACCACGGATGGACACGGCGTAAAGCCGCGTGGCGGCCACGCCGCCATACGCGGATGGACACGGATAAAATATGGATTGATTGGTGGGGCGGGCCGTCCTTCCGCCTTCGCGGCGCGCCAAAGCGCCGCTACGGCGCGACGGCGGCTGCCCGCCGCTCGTCCGAATGCAAACTTCGGCGCGCACGGAGTGACGTGCCCTACCTTCAAATAATTTGCCCAATCCGTGTTTATCCGTGTTCATCCGTGGTCAAGGTTTTGTTTTTTTGATCTTGGTAAATTCCGCGCGCCATTTTTCAACGCGCTCCTTGATTTTCTTTTCCACACCCTGTTCGGTTGGTTCATAATAATGCTTGTCCGTACCGAGATAATCCTGCGCCACGAAATGTCCGGGATGGTCGTGTGCGTATTCGTAACCCTGGCCGTGGCCCAGCCGTTCGGCGCCGGCATAATGCGTGTCGCGCAAAGGCTCCGGCACCGGCAGCGTGCGACCGGAGCGGACGTCTTCGAGCGCGGCGTCAATCGCCATATACGCGCTGTTGCTCTTGTTGGCGGTGGCGATATAGACCGTCGCCTCGGCCAGCGGAATCCGCGCCTCAGGCCAGCCCACAAATTCCGCAACCTGCAACGCCGTGTTTGCCAGCACCAGCGCCATCGGGTCGGCCAGACCCACATCTTCCGCCGCGCAAATCACAATCCGCCGCGCAATAAACCGCGGGTCTTCGCCGGCGTGAATCATCTTGGCCAGCCAGTACAGCGCGGCGTCCGGGTCACTGCCGCGCATGGATTTGATGAACGCGGAAATCGTGTCGTAATGCGCGTCTTCGTCGTCATAAACGACGGCCTTTTTCTGGATGCTTTGCTCGGCGGCGGCCAGGTCAATGTGAACGACTCCCTTTTTGTCCGGCGCCGTTGTAAGCGCGGCGATTTCGAGCGCGTTGAGTGCCTTGCGCGCGTCGCCGTCGGCGATTTTGGCGAGGTGGCGCAACGCATTTTCTTCCGCCTTGATCTTCAGGTGGCCGAGTCCACGTTCGGCGTCGGCCAGCGCACGTTGCAGGAGTGAAAAAAGTTCGTCCTCCGTCAGCGGGCGCAGTTCAAAAATCTGCGAGCGCGAAACGAGCGGTGAATTGACGAAGAAAAACGGATTATGCGTGGTGGCGCCAATGAGCCGCACGACACCGCTCTCGACGTCCGGCAGCAGCACGTCCTGCTGCGCCTTGTTGAAGCGGTGGATTTCGTCAATGAACAGAATCGTGGGCTGGCCGGTGTTTTCGAGGCGGTTCGCGGCGGCGGCGAGCACGCGGCGCATGTCGGCCACGTTGGATTCCGCGCCGCTGAGCCGCTCGAATTTGCTTTTGGTCTGGCGCGCGATGATTTGGGCGAGCGACGTTTTGCCCGTGCCGGGCGGCCCGAAGAAAATCAGCGATTGGATGCGGTCGGCTTCGATGGCGCGGCGCAGCAACTGGCCGGGGCCGAGGATGTGCGTCTGTCCGGCGAACTCGTCGAGATGGCGTGGCCGCATTCGCGCGGCCAGCGGCTGATGGCGGGAAGATTCTGGCGTGGTCGAAGCGCGCGGCTTTGATTCAGCCGGAGTTGCAAACAAATCGTCGCGCGCCATGAATTAAAATTAGCAGTTGGCGGAAGATTTGCCCAAAACAAAAAAGCCCGCCGACCGGCGGGCTTGCATTCTTCATTCTGCATTCGACATTCCGCATTAAAATAAACCCCCGCCCTTGCCGTGTGCGACATGATCCTTTGAACATGTTTTACAACATGCGGAACCCGCCGGGCTGCTTTCGACTTCCAGTGAAGGCGTGTCGGCCACAGTCACAGATTGGCTCCATTGATCGTTTTACTACGGTTCAAGGATTTGTTGCGAATCACGAACAGGGCAGGGAAATCTGGTTAAACTTTCCAAAGAACAACGCGCGGTTTTAAACTCACGCTTTCCGCCTATTACATCGCCCCAGGCAGGTATTTTCTCAAGAATTATTTTTCAGTAAATTTCCCGGGACGCCCTTGACAAACCCAAAAAAGGTTTTCCGAAAAATGCATGCTCCCGGTTGAAAACTTCCACTCGCCTTGCCCGGTGGTTTGGGGCTAATCTTCCTGACTGAATTTTACTGTAGCGGCGCTCCGTGAGCGCCGGAAAGGCAGGGCGAGCCATCCCAGCCCGCCGCGGCGCGATGAGGACATCGCGCCCTACCGGGATTGATTTTGCCATGATGACCAGTTCGCAAATACGCCCGAGCAGCCAGGTCCGGAAGGACTTTCTCGACTTTTTCAAGTCGAAGCAGCACACCATTGTGCCGTCTTCCAGCCTCATGCCGGACAGCCCCAATCTGCTGTTCACCAACGCCGGCATGAACCAGTTTGTGCCCATCTTCCTCGGCCAGACCAAGTGTCCCTACCAACCGGGTCGCGCCGCTGACACCCAGAAATGCATCCGCGCCGGTGGCAAACACAACGACCTCGAAGACGTCGGCCTTGATACCTACCACCACACCTTTTTTGAAATGCTGGGGAACTGGAGTTTTGGGGATTATTTCAAGAAGGAAGCCATCGAATGGGCGTGGGAACTCGTCACCTCAAAGAAATGGTTCGGGTTTCCGCCGGAACGCCTCTATGCCACCGTCTATAAGCCGGGCAAAGGTGAGCCGTCCGAATTTGACCAGGAAGCCTATAGCCATTGGGAAAAACTTTTCCAAGCTGCCGGGCTCGACCCCAAGGTCCACATCTGCACTGGCGGCAAGAAGGACAATTTTTGGATGATGGGCGACACCGGCCCGTGCGGCCCATGCTCCGAAATCCACGTTGACCTCACGCCCGAAGGCGACACCAAGGGTTCACTCGTCAACAAGGGCGACGCCCGCTGCATTGAAATCTGGAACCTTGTGTTCATGCAATTTAATGCGAACGCCGACGGCACATTCACGCCGTTGCCGGCCAAAAACGTGGACACCGGCATGGGCTTCGAGCGCGTCACCGGCATCATCCAATGCACGAAAGGCTTCAAAGATTTTGCCAACGCGAAGATTTCGAACTACGAAACCGACATCTTCCGCCCCATCTTCAATGAACTTGAGAAATTGAGCGGGAAGAAGTATAGCTCGACGCTTCCGCAGTTTCCGGGGAGCGCGACCGTCCCGGTCGCATCCGTCGGCGTCGCGCCGACGGAATCTGTCGCACAAGGAACAGGCTATTACAAACGTCGCCTCCCGCATTTTGAAAGGCCGTGGGCGAAATACATGGTCAGCTTTTCGACGCGAGAACGCCGACAACTTTCTCCACCGGCACGGGATATTGTTCTCAAATGTATTTTGTTTGGTCACGAGCAGCGCCGCTATCAACTCTACGCCGCGTGCGTGATGGCCGATCATGTTCATTTTCTCTTTGAGCCGCAGGTCAAAGAGCAGAACAAGGAAGGGAAACCGGTTTTCTGGCCGGTTGCGGAGCTTTTACATTCGATCAAATCCTTCACTGCCCATGAAATTAACAAGTCTGAAGGAAAATCCGGCCAGGTGTGGGAAAATGAATCATTCGACCGGATGATTCGCGGCGATGCCGACCTTGAAGAGAAGTTTCACTACATCTGTCGCAATCCGTGGGATTCAGGTGTCGTGCCGCCAACCGAAAATTATCCGTGGCTCTGGACTCCTGATGTTGAGGTAGGAGCGCGAGCGTCTCGCTCGCAACCGTCAGCGTCCTCGCTGGTGGAATCCGCAGGATCTGTTGCGCGGGACGCGCAACAGGGCGACCGGGACGGTCGCGCTCCCCACTCCCAGGAACAAATCCAACTCGATATCGCCTTCCGCGTCATCGCCGACCACATCCGCACGTTGGGCTTTGCGATTGCCGACGGCATCCAGCCCGGCAACAACGACCGCAACTACGTTCTGCGCCGCATCTTGCGCCGCGCCGTGCGCTACGGCCGCACGCTCGGCTTCCACGAACCGTTCTTCTACAAACTCGTGGACGTGCTCGCTGACACCATGGGCGACGTCTTTCCCGAAATCCGCACCAGGAAAAAGCAAGTGCAGAACGTCATCCGCACCGAGGAAGAGGCGTTTAACAAGACGTTGGATCGTGGCATTAAACGATTTGAAGAATACGTTACGTGGGAGTCAAAACTCCGAAGTCTGCCTGCGGCTGCATTGAGAGCGGCAGATACGATAGAGCAACTAATCCGGCAACGGCCTACTGCTACGTTCAAGACTTACGATGATGGACGTCCACTCTACAATGCAGCGCAAGGTCTCTGGAACGAAGTGTCGTCATGTAACAACGATATTTGGCTAGAAGATGCGACAGATGCTGAAGAAGCTTTTGTTGGCACAGCTCAGGAATTCGCACAACAGTCGGAATGTCTCCTTACGCCTGAATATCAAAAAGGGAGTCCTGAAATCGACGCTCGATTCTTGGAAGGCATTACTTGGTATCGGAAAGCGGCAACGTCAATTACGGAACGAAAAGGTCTGGTTCGCGGATTCTTCGCATTTGAACTCTACGATACTTACGGCTTCCCAATTGACCTCACCGAGTTGATGGCGCGCGAACGCGGCTTGACTGTGGACAAAACTGGCTTCGAAAAGTTCATGGAGTCGCAGAAGTCTCTTTCTCGCGCCGCGCAGAAGAAGGAAGTCATTGAACTTGCCGGAATAATTAGAGGCACCTCAAAAATGACGGGAACTCTCACTGTGGCCGACCTGCCAACAACGAAGTTCGTTGGCTACGAACAGCTGGAAGATACAGCACGAGTCCTCGACGTTGCGGATGTGAAAGGAAAGGTGGTTGTTTTGCTGGATTCGACCGTTTTTTACGCAGCGATGGGTGGCCAAGTCGGCGACACAGGCAAAATGCTGTGTGGTGACACAGGCATAGACATCCTTGCTACCGAGAAAGTAGGCAACACATTCGTTCATTTCATCGGCCAAGTGAAGTCAATTCCGGCTGGCGCTGAGGTCAAGTTGTTTGTGGATCGCGAACGCCGCAACGCCATCCAACGCCATCACACCGCCACCCACTTGCTCCACTGGGCGTTGCACGAAGTCGTGAGTTGGGACGCTTCGCAGAAAGGTTCGTTCGTCGGGCCGGACAAGCTCACGTTTGATTTCAACAGCGCGCCGCTCACGCCCGCGCAGGTTGCCGACGTCGAGAAACTCGTCAACGAGCGCATCCTCGAAAACGCCGGCGTGAACTGGACGGAAGTTCCCTATGCCGACGTAAAATCGCGCAAGGACGTGATGCAATTCTTCGGCGAGAAATACGGCGACACCGTCCGCGTCGTCCAGATCGGCGGCCACGCGGCGAAGCTCGACGGTTATTCGATGGAACTGTGCGGCGGCACGCACACGCGCGCGACGGGTGAAATCGGTTTGTTCCGCATCGTGGGCGAAAACGCGATTGCCGCCGGTGTGCGGCGCATCGAGGCCGTTGCCGGCCTCGAAGCCTATCGCACAGCGACCGACGAGTTGCATTTAATTAAAACTCTTGCTGGCAAAGTGAATTCACCGGTTCACGAGCTGGAAAGGAAGATCGAGTCGTTGCTGGAACACCAGAAAGCGATGGAGAAGCAGATCAAGATTGCGCAACAGCGCGAAGCCTCAAACGCCGCCAGCAACCTGCTCGAGGAAATCAAGACCATCAACGGCGTGCCCGCGATCATTCACAATCTCGGCTCCGCCAACGGCGACTTCCTTCAGTCCATAGCCGACTCGTTGAAAGGCCGTTTCAAAGGCGTGATTGTTCTCGGTGGCGTGGCGAACGGCGCAGTCGCGCTCGTCGCTGCCGTTTCGCCTGATTTCACGGCGAAAGTTCAGGCCGGAAAAATCATCCAGCAAATCGCGCCGATTGTTGGTGGCAAAGGCGGCGGCAAGCCCGACAACGCCCGCGGCGGCGGCAAGGACGCGAGCAAGCTGGACGAGGCGCTGGCCAAAGCCCGTCAATTGCTTTAATCACTCCAAATCCTTTTGGCGGACGTGATACAATTAATGAAATAGCTATTTCATTTATTGTTCTGTTTGAGCAAAGCTCTGCTCAAGATGGAGAAGGTGATTTGCCGTTCGCGAACGGCTCTTTGTCCAAGATAATCCCTCGGCAACAACGCTTCCGGCAATAGCGGATCGCAGGTAATGGCTTCCATCCAGGTTGTGCGCTCATCCGCCAGCCACATCCGCATTTCCACTGGCTTGCCTCCACGGACAAATCTGCGCCCGGCGGTCGCAAGTTCAATGGCCGTCTTGTAATTGCGGTTAATGAGAGCAAAGTCCCATGCGCTTTGAACAATGCCTTCATTCGTGTCAGGTGGTGTAGGCGCACCTTCGATGACCGTCAGCGACTCCGGTGTGAGTTTAAGCTGGCGCAATGGGATGCTGGTCTCGTTTATCATATCTGGAATAATCCACACGCTTTGCTGCAAATAACCGAAACGCTCCCGTCGCAACCAACGCCAAAGGGACAAGCGTAGCCGTTGCTGTCGGGCCGGAAGATCGAACAACAACAATCGCCATCGACCATCCCACTTGCGCGACCATCGCGACAGGGGATCAATCCCTCCAATGGCTGCGTGGCGTCCCTGCTCCGTGAGCCGCCACTGCGACCCGGCGCGCGCACCCAGGCATCCGACCATTCCACTGCGTCGAAGTTGTAGCAGATCAAGACGCAGGCGATTTCGGTAATTCCAAGATTCAAACGAATCCAAAAGGGTTTGCGAGTTCGGATTCATGAGGATGTCAAGCCCCCACAGGAACAGGCCAAGCCAGTCATTTGATTTTGCGCAGGCTTTCATATCAGTACAATTAGTGTAATAGCTATTTCAATAATTGTAATAAAATTTCGAAGACGGACCAAACGGGGTGCTGGCAAGGGCGGAAATGTTGATGACTGACGCGGTTAATGCGGGGGCATACCCATGCCACCGCCCATGCGTTTCATCATTTCCTGCTGCATCATCTGCTGTACATTGTCGTATTTCTTAAAGTCGGCGGGCGGATCAAACAGGCTGGCGGCGGGTTTGGTGAGCGAGACGTTTTTGAACAGCATGGTCACGTTGCCGCCCTGCTCGGTGGTTTGGATTTTGACCGGGAATTTTTTCAAGTCCGTTGCATTCCAAACGGTGGATTCGTGTTTGACTCCGTTCTTGTCGGTGACCACATACTTGTTTTTCACGCACGGATGGCCGTCCACGGTCTCCTTGCCGATTTCCGTGATTTCCACCTTGTAGTCGCTGTTGGTCGGGGCGCTATCGGCGTTCGATGGTTGAATTTCGGCGTAACTCTGCAATCCCGGATAAATGAGGTAGGCGGTCTTTTTGTCCGGGCGCGAGATGCTCACTGTTTGGTCCATCCCCATGGATTTCATTTGCGCGGCGGCGTCCGGTGGCATCTGGCCGCCCTTCATGTCGGCCATGTTAATCTCGAAGCGCGACTTGCCTGTGTCAAAGGAAAGTTTGCCAGGTATGGTTACGGGTTTCCCGGATTTGTCAGCGACTTGCATTTCGAGTCCGGCGGAAAAGGCCTGGTTGTCGCCAAACAGTTTGCTCATGGCACCGCCCAAAGGCGGTCCGCCCGGAGCGCCGCCCGGCGGGCCGGATTGCGAATACGCCGGAAGGAGTCCCAGGCAAATAACGGCTGAAGCCAGTATTGAGAATTGTTTTTTCATCGTCCGTGAATGGGTTTTTGCCGGATTCAATTCCAAATTGCCTGAAATGCAAGTTTTATCCGAGCCGCTTCCGCAAGCCGTCAAGTTGGTCGTTCAGCGCTTTCGGCAAATGACTGCCAAGCCTGGCGTAATTCGCAGCCACGTTTTCAGCCTCTTTTTTCCAGCTTGCAACGTCCACCGCGAGCAGTTGCTTGAGGTCGTCGGCGGGCAGGTTCAGGCCGGATAAATCAAGCGCGTCGGCTGTCGGCAGATTCCCGATGGGTGTTTTCCGCGCCTTGCCCGTGCCTTCGGCGCGTTCGCAAATCCATTCAAGCACGCGGCTGTTTTCGCCGTAACCGGGCCAGAGAAATTTGCCGTTCGCGTCCTTGTGGAACCAGTTCACAAAATAAATTTTGGGCAGCCTGGCGCGGTCGGTGCGTTGCGCGAACGAAAGCCAGTGCGCGAAATAATCGCCCATGTTATAACCGCAGAACGGCAGCATGGCGAACGGATCGTGGCGCAGCACACCGGCCTGGCCAAACGTGGCGGCGGTGGTTTCCGAACCGCAGGCTGAACCCATGAACACGCCGTGTTCCCAATCAAACGCTTCGTTCACCAGTGGAATCGTGCCGGGGCGGCGTCCGCCGAATAGAATCGCCGAGAGCGGCACGCCTTCGGGATTCTGCCAGTCGGGATCAATGACCGGGCATTGCGACGCGGGCGCGGTGAAGCGCGAGTTCGGGTGCGCGGCTTTGCGTCCGGAATCCGGCGTCCATTCCTGGCCCTCCCAATCAATCGCTTTGGCGGGTGCGGGCACGCCCATGTCTTCCCACCAAACGTCGCCGTCCGGTGTCAGCGCGACGTTGGTAAAAATGGTGTTTTTGGCGGCGGTAATCATCGCGTTGGGATTCGATCTCATCGAAGTGCCGGGCGCGACACCGAAGAAGCCGCTTTCCGGATTCATCGCGTAAAGCCGCCCGTCCTTGCCGATGCGAATCCAGGCAATATCGTCGCCGAGCGCCGTGACTTTCCAGCCGGGCAACGTCGGTTGCATCATCACCAGATTGGTTTTGCCGCAGGCACTTGGGAATGCGGCGGCGAGGTAATGCTTTTTGCCCTGCGGCGACGTGAGGCAGAGGATGAGCATGTGTTCCGCCATCCAGCCTTCTTTTTTGGCGATGGTGGAGGCGATGCGGAGTGCGAGACATTTTTTGCCGAGCAACGCGTTGCCGCCATAACCGGAGCCGTAAGACCAGATCAAAGGCTCATCGGGGAAATGAACGATGTATTTGTTCTTGGGATCGGGTTCGCATGGCCACGAAACGTCGGCTTGACCGGGCCTGAGCGGCGCCCCCACGGAGTGCAGACACGGGATGAACGGACCGTTCGCGCCGAGCTTGTCGAGCACGGCCTGGCCCATGCGCGTCATGATGCGCATGCTGACGACCACATAAGGTGAGTCGGAAATTTCAATGCCGATTTTGCAAATGGGCGAGCCGAAGGGTCCCATGGCAAACGGAATAACGTACATCGTCCGTCCCTTCATGCACCCGTTGAACAGGCCAAGAAGTTTTTGCTTCATCTCGGCGGGGTCAGCCCAATTATTCGTGGGGCCGGCTTCGTCCCTGGTCTTGGAACAGATAAATGTCCGGTCTTCGACGCGCGCCACGTCACTGGGATGCGAACGGGCAAGGTAACAGCGCGGGCGTTTTTTGGCGTCGAGTTTGATGAAGGTGCCGCTCTTCACCATCAGGTCGCAGAGCGCCTGATTTTCCGCGTCCGAACCGTCGCACCAGTGAATGCGCTCCGGCCGGCAGAGTTCGGCCATTTGCTTGACCCAGGTGAGAACCTTTCGGTTTGAAGTTGGTGCGGTGTCCATGGTGCTTGTCGTATTGTGCGTCATTTATGCCAAATAATGGCCCGAGAAAGTGCCAGAAGCCTGACGGTTTGAACAGACCAAATTTGCATTTCGAGAACACAGCCAAAAAGAAAAAGGCTGGACGAAGTCCAACCCTTCGCCAACCACAAAAAAACAGGGCCATCCAATCACATTGACGAAATCCGTCAACTTCTTGCCGGTATAGAAATTTATCCATTTGCCGGTCGCGGCGGTATACCTTGACTGCGAGAGCAAGCCGTACAATTGCGGGCGCGAGGCACGCTGGTCTCGGTGATTCGACCGGGCTTTGATCTGCCGCCGTAACACAATTCAAACATTGTCGCTCTTTTGGGATTTCGGCTAATCAGACCTCGCAAGGGCGGCGTTGGGCATTTCGCATCTTGACTGCTGCCGACATTGCGTTTGACACTTTGGATAGCATCTGATGTTTATGAAACGTGAGCGGGAAACCGCAGAGAAATTCATGCTGGGATTTGTCAAACAACTGGAAAACCGTTCACGCATCGTTTTAATGACGATGGCGTTGCTGATTGTTACGGCCATCGGGTTGGTTGATTATTTGACCGGCTATGAGATTTCATTTTCCGTTTTCTATTTGCTCGGCGTGGCGCTGGCGGTCTGGTTTGTAGGCAAGGAGTTTGGGGCTTTGATCTCAGTCTTGAGCGTTGTCGTTTGGATGGTGGGAGATATTGCCAGTGGCGCGCGATTTTCGAGTCCACTCATTCCGATTTGGAACGCAGTGGTTTTGCTGACATTTTACCTTGTGGTCGTCTGGCTGTTAGCCAGTCTGCGGTCGCTGTATCGCAACTTGGAAGGTCAGGTGCGACACCGAACCAGCGCACTCACAGAAGAAATCGCCGAACGCGAGCGTCTGGAGCGCGAGCTGCTGGAAATAAGTGAACGAGAACAGCGCCGCATTGGTCAGGATTTGCATGACAGTTTGTGTCAGCATCTCACTGGCGCGACGCTGGCCGGACAGGTTTTAGAGGAAAAATTGGCGGCGCTCAATCTGCCGGTGGTGGCTGACGCCAACAAAATGGTCGGGCTGGTGGAGGAAGGCATTGACCTCGCGCGCAAACTCGCCAAAGGTTTGTATCCGGTGGAAATGGAAGCCGATGGTCTGATGCTGGCGCTGGAAGAATATGCTGCCACCAGCACCAAACTGTTCAAAGTCTCCTGCCGCTTCGAATGCGACCTGCCTGTGCTCATCCACGACCCCGCCACCGCCGGGCATCTTTATCGGATTGCCCAAGAAGCGGTCGGCAACGCCATCAAACACGGCAAAGCCGAAAACATTTTGATTCGTCTTGATGCCAGTGAAGAAGGCACCATGCTGTCCATCAAAGACGACGGCACCGGCCTGCCCGAACCGCTGCCGAAAGATCGGGGCATGGGCTTGCGGATCATGGCGCATCGCTCCGGGATGATCGGTGGCAAGTTTAATGCACGCCGGGATGAAACCGGTGGCACACTGGTCACTTGTGAACTGTGCGCTGAACCCCATTCTGAAAAACTCCGTCGTGGATAAACCGAAAGTAAAAATCTTTCTCGTAGACGACCATCCGCTGGTGCGCGAATGGTTGACCAACCTGATTCATCAACAACCCGACCTCATTGTTTGTGGCGAATCCGAAGATGCGCCCCACGCATTGCAGGAAATTTCCGCAGCCAGACCCGAGATAGCGATTGTGGACATTTCGCTCAAGCGCGGTTCGGGAATCGAGCTTATCAAAAACCTCAAGGCGTCGCATCCCGGCGTCGCCGTCATTGTTCTCTCGATGCACGACGAGCGACTTTACGCGGAACGCGCGTTGCGGGCCGGAGCGCGCGGTTACATCATGAAACGCGAGACCGCCAAAAAAGTGATTACAGCGATCCGGCAAGTGCTGGACAGAAAAATTTACATGAGTGAAAGCATGGCGGCGATTTTCGCGGAAAAATTCGTGGAAGGCCGGCTGCCGACCGGTGGCTCGCTGGTGGAACCATTGAGTGACCGCGAACTCGAAGCATTTCAACTGCTGGGCAAGGGCTACGAAACGCGCCAGGTCGCCGAAATGATGAATGTGAGCATGAAAACCGTTCAAACCCACTGCGCGCACATCAAGGAAAAACTCAAGCTGACCAACGCCGCCGAACTGCTGCGCGAGGCCGTTCGCTGGCAGGAAAATTATCCGGCGAGCTGACCCTGGCTTTGCATCGGGCATTGCCCTATGCGGGAATTATCCCGCGCCTGATATGAACCGCACGCCCGTTTGAGGTTCACTGGGCGTGGTGAATCAAGTTCATTTTAGCCGGACGTCTTTGCTTTGTCTGCTGGCCGCGATTTTCTGCGGCCTGGTGCCATTGCGTCTTGTCGCCGACGATGCCACGGCGACCAATGCCGTAACCAACGGGCCGGCGGCCCTTTCACTGGCGGACGCCAAAAAAATTTCCTTCCAAAGAAACTGGGATTTGCTCGCGGCGAAAAGTGGGATTGATGCGGCGCAGGCGCAACTTATCGTCGCCAAAGAATTTCCCAATCCCACGGCTTCACTGTCCACGGCCAAAATTGGCGACCGTGAAAGCGGCACAACGCTAGGCAACGGTCTTTGGGAGCGCAATTACGACAGTATCGCCGCGGTCAGCCAGTTGATTGAGATTGGTGGCAAACGCCATGATCGCCAGGTGGCGGCACGCGCCGGGGTCACCGGCGCGCGCGCGGCTTTTTTTGACGCACGGCGGTTGCTGGATCAGGGCGTGACCAAGGCTTACGTCACCGCCGTGCTTGCCGGAGACAATGCGCAGATTTTGAACGAGTCCGCCGGTTACCTCCGGCATGAAGCGGATTTGGCGGAAGTGAAATTCAAAGCCGGGGCGATTTCCGATTCGGACAAGAAACAGATTGAAATCAGCACCGAACAATTTGAACTCCAGGCCAAATCCGCTGACGCGGCGGCGATTCAGGCGCGGATCACGGTGGAAATTCTGTTGGGTGTAAAACAGCCGAAGGGAAATTGGATGCCGGCGGATTCCCTCGACCAGTTGATGGTCACGCCTGCGACCGTCACCAACGGATTGAAACCGGAAGTTGCCCGGCCGGATGTGCTTGCCGCCGCCGCCAACCTGCGAAGCTCGACCGCCAATCTGAAGTTGCAAAAGGCCATGCGGATTCCCGACCCGACCATTTCGGTGGGGGCGGAACACAATCCGCCCGGCGGAGGGCCGCCAGTGGACACGTTCAATGTCGGGCTGAATTTCCCGTTGCCGCTGTGGAATCGGAACGGCGGCAACATCAAAGCGGCGGAAGCCGCGCATGATCAGGCTGAAATCGCCGTCGAAAAAGCCGAGGCGCAGGTGATGGCAGACATTGCCAATGCCGAGAGCGAATACAACGAGGCTTCGCAGCGTTGGCAGTGTTATCGGGATCAAACCGTTCCCAAATCCGCGAAGGTGCGCGATTCCGTGGCCTTCGCCTACGAGAAAGGCGGCGCGTCGTTGGTGGATTTATTGGAGGCCGAACGCACCGACAACGATGTCCGGCTTGCGGCGGCGCAGGCACAAGCCGACACCGCCAGCGCCACGGCGGATTTGATCGCCGCGCGCAACGCAGTGTCCGACTCGGAATTAAACTCTGCGCGATAAGGAGACATTTTATGCAAACGCAAAATGGCAAATTTACGGTATTCCTTCGATGGGGATTGCTGGGCCTGCTGGCCGTGACTGAACTGACAGGTTGCAAACAAGCATCGGAAAATTCGGCGTCGGCGGAGCCCAGATTCGAGAGCAATAAAATTATTTTCCCCGCAAACGCGCCGCAACTGGCGTCGCTCACCGTGCAAACCGCCGAACCTCGAAAACTGGCGGTCGAACATCTGACGGGGCGGCTTTATTGGAGTGATGATGCGACAGTGCGGATTTTTACACCCGTGGCAGGCCGCGTGCAGTCGGTTTTGGCCGACCTCGGCCAGCTGGTAACAGTGGGCACGCCGCTGGCGGAAATTGATTCGCCAGATTTTGGTCAGGCCTTGGCTAATACGCGCACGGCGGTGGGCAATCTGGCCGCGGTGGAAAAAGCGTTCAGCCGCGCCAAGGAATTGTTCGCGCACGGCGCTGCCTCGCAGCAGGATGTGGAGTCCGCCCAAGCTGCCGACACTGCGGCGTTGGCGGAACGGGACCGCGCCGAGGCAACTCTGGCTAATTACGGTGGCAGCGACACGAGCAGCAACGAAGTGTATTTGCTGCGTTCACCCCTTGCCGGTGTGCTGGTGGAAAAAAACATCAACCCCGGCCAGGAACTTCGTGCCGACCAGATGCTGGCCAATGCGCCGAATTTGTTCGCGCCGCTGTTTGTGGTGAGCGACCCCGCAAAACTCTGGCTGCAACTGGACGTTTCCGAATCCGACCTGCCTTCGCTTCAGGCGGGACAGCAACTCCGCATTTTTTCCCGGGCATTTCCCGAAAAGGTTTTTGACGGCACGGTGGATAACATTGGTGCCGAATTGGACCCGGCCACGCGCACGATCAAAGTTCGCGGCGTGGTCAACAACCCGGACAAATTGCTCAAGGCGGAAATGTATGTCATGGCTGATGTGGTGATGACACCGGCTCAAACCGCGCAAGCTCCGGTGGAGATTCCAGCCAGGTCCGTCTTCGTGCGTGACAACAGATTCTTCCTTTTCGTCGAAATATCTCCGGGACAATTCCAGCGCCAGCCCGTGAAAGTCGGCGCGGAACAGGACGGCAAGGTTCCCGTCATTCAAGGCGTTGAAGCCGGACAAAAAATCGTCACCGACGGCTGCCTGTTGCTGGAGGCGTTGCTGGAATCCACCGATAAATCATGATCAGCAAAATCACTTACTACGTTTTGCGCCATCGCCCCATCGTGCTGGCACTGACGGTGCTGTTCATCATCGCGGGCATTTCGGCTTTTCGCCGGTTGCCGGTGGAGGCGTATCCCGATGTGACCAATGTTTCCTTCCAAATCATCACACTGTTTTCGGGTCATGCTGCCGAGGAGGTCGAGCGGCTGGTGACGATTCCGATTGAAAATGAAATGAATGGAATCCCGCATCGAACCTCGATCCGGTCGGTATCACAATTCGGCCTGTCGCAAATCACCCTGGTGTTTGAGGATGGCACGGACAATGAATTCGTCCGCAACCAGGCGTCGCAGCTTCTTTCCCAGGTGAACCTGCCGTCCGGCGCGCAGGCCAGCCTTTCGCCGGATGCCACGCCCGTCGGTGAAATTTACCGTTACACACTGGAAGCCCCGAACGGGTTTCCCAAGGTCGAACTGAAGGCGATTGAAGATTGGGTGGTCGAACGCCAGTTTCGCACCGTGCCGGGCATCGTGGATGTAAACGGCTTTGGCGGACCAACCAAGCAATACCAGGTTTTGATTGAGCCGGCGAAGTTGAAGTCTTACGGCATTACGCTCAGCCAGATTTTCACCGCGCTCTCCAATGGCAATCGCAATGCCGGCGGCTCTTACATCGAACACGGACCGGAATTGTATATCGTCCGCGGCCTGGGCTTTATTCAAAATCTGGACGACATCCGCAACATTGCCGTGGATACACGCAACGGCACACCGATCCGCATCCGTGACTTGGGAACGGTGCAGATCGGCGAGCAACTCCGGCTGGGCCGCGTCGGAAAACTGTTGCCCGGCGGCAAGGATGAAGAGGACGCCGTCGAAGGCATCGTCATCTTACGACGCGGTGAAAATGCTCTCGAAGTCCTCAAGCGTGTTCGCGCCAAGGTCGGGGACATCAACAAAAATTACCTTCCCGACGGTGTCCGCCTCGTGACGTATTATGATCGGACGGATTTGATCAACCGGACGCTGCACACGGTGCGGAAAAACATGATTGAAGGCATCAGCCTGGTATTGCTGGTTCTGATTTTGTTTTTAGGTCTGGGCAATTTCCGTTCTGCGCTGGTGGTGGCGACGGTCGTGCCGCTGTCGTTGCTCGGCGCATTTCTACTGCTGGATTTGCGCGGCGTTCCGGCAAACCTGATTTCGATGGGCGCGATTGACTTCGGGATCATCGTGGACTCCGCCGTCGTGGTGATTGAGAATCTCCTGCGATTGCTGGAGGAAAATCGCGAACGCATCAAAAACCTGCCCGGCGCCATCATTGAAGCCGTCTCACAAATGGGTCGCCCGATTTTGTTTTCCAAGGCGATTTTGCTGACCGCGTTCATCCCCCTTTACACCATGCAGCGCGTCGAGGGGAAGATTTTCCGCCCGATGGCGCTGACGCTGACGTTCACGTTGATTGTCGGCACGATCCTCGCGCTGACCCTCGTGCCAGCGCTGGCGAGTTTCGCGTTCAAAAGCAAAATTGCCAGACACGAATCCTGGATTGTGCATTGGCTGGCCGGGATTTACCGCCCGGCGCTCGAACGCGCGTTGCGGTCGCGGTTCCGGTTTCTCGGCGGTGCGGTGGTCATGCTGCTGATGGCCGGCCTGGTCTTGACCCGGATGGGCACGGAATTTTTGCCCAAACTCGACGAAGGCTCGTTGTGGGTACGCGCCTTCATGCCAGAAACCATCGCGCCCAGCGAAGCCGCGCGCATCTCACAACACATCCGCGAAATCCTGGTTTCCTTCCCTGAAGTGAGGCTGGTTGTTTCCCAATTGGGCCGGCCAGATGATGGAACGGACATCAATGGCTTCGACATCCTGGAGAACGACGTGGAGTTGAATCCGAATCGTTCCGAGTGGACAACCGCCGAGAACCGCGACGCCCTCTGCAAGGCGATGAATCAAAGGCTTTCGGAAATTCCCGGCGTTCAATTCCAGTTCAGCCAGAACATCGAGGATAACGTCAACGAAGCCGTCTCCGGCGTGAAAAGCGAATTGAGCATCAAGATTTACGGCGAAGACCCGAATAAATTGCAGGCGCTGTCGGATCAGATTGTTGCCATCCTCGACAAAATCCCCGGCGCGGTGGACGTGAGCGCGGAAGAATTGCTCGGCCAGCCGCAGGTGCAAATCACCGTGAATCGCGCGGCCATTGCGCGCTACGGCCTCGCCGTGGCCGACGTGCAGCAGGTGATTGAAACCGCGCTGGGCGGCTCGGTGGCGACCCAGGTGCTCGAAGGCGAGCGCACCTTTGATCTGGTCGTCAAACTTACGCCCAAAGCGGTCTCGGATTTGGAATCCATCCGCAAAATTCCCGTGTTTGGCTCGAACGGCGAGCGGCTGACGCTGGGTTTGCTGGCTTCGGTGGAAGCCCGGCCCGGTTTCGCGCAGATTTGGCGCGAGGAAAACGCGCGCCGCACCGCCGTGAAGTTTTCCGTCCGCGGACGCGACCTCGGTTCGCTCATCGCTGAAGCCCAACAAAAGATTGGCGCGCAGGTGAAACTGCCAACCGGCTACCGGCTGGAATGGACGGGGGCGTTTGAAAACCAACAGCGCGCCATGCAGCGGCTCGCAGTCATCGTGCCCATCACACTGACCGCCATTTTTTTCCTGTTGTTCGTCGCGTTTGATTCAAGTTGGATGGCCTTTTTGATTTTATTGAACGCGCCGTTCGCGGCCGTCGGCGGCATTTTCGCCTTGCCGCTCGCTGGTCTGAACCTGTCCGTGTCTGCGCTGGTCGGATTCGTGGCCCTGTTCGGCATCGCGATGTTAAACGGCGTGATTCTGGTCGAGCGCATCCGCGAATTGCGACATCGCGGCCGACCGATGATGGAAGCTGTTCACGACGGTGCGCTGTCTCGCGTCCGGCCGGTGGTGATGACCGCGCTGATGGCGGCCCTGGGATTGCTGCCGATGGCATTGTCCACCGCGGTCGGTGCGGAAACCTCACGTCCGTTCGCGGTGGTCATCATCGGCGGGTTGATCACGGCCACACTGGTCACGCTGTTCATTTTGCCGCTGCTCTATCCGTGGTTTGAACCGGAGAAACACATCCCCGGTTGATACGTTCAAGCCGGTGAAAAATGCGCTGCTGGTTTGGTCAACGTGCCGCTCGGACTCATCGGCGGCATTTTCGCGCTGCTCCCACGGAAATTCCGTTGAGCATCTCCGGGGCGATTGGATTCATTGCGCTCTTTGACCATGCTGTTCTCAACGGCGTGGTCATGGTCACCTTTTGCGTCGCGCCGTGTCCGGCAGTATGCTAACAGTGATTCAGGCATGAATTCATCGCTCGAAAAGCATTCCGGGCGCGGCGGCGAAGCCGGGCAATGCCTCGCGCGCTCAGTCGTGGACACGCTCGCCGAGGAACCGGCGCTCGAAGCGGTGACGATTGACCGCGCGCGCCGGAAAATTTCCGTCGCCACGCTTGGCCGCGTCCCGCAAGGCGGGATCGGCCGGCTGACCGAGCGCATCACGCGGGAATTTGAAGCGGCGCAAGCCGTCTCCACCGGACGCCAATGCAACCTGCTCACCGGCCAGGACGATTGCCGGAGTTGCGACCGGCCGTTGTCCGAAACCGAGCGAAAAACAATCACCATCCAAAACGAAGGCCAGACGACCACCATCGCCCGCATCACGTGCCCGACCGCGCCGACCTTCTGGCGCTGGCGCGACATTCCGTTTCCCAAGGTCGTCCAGCGCGACGTCGAGTTTCTCGAAAGCGCCGAGCACATGGATGAGCATATCAATGAATGGAAAACGCAACTTGCCGCGGCGATTCTTTGCGGCGTTCTTGGGTTGACCGCGCGTTTTCTGTTGACCGGCCAATGGTCGGTGGCGGCTTACGTTTTTGCCTATCTCGCGGGCGGTTTTTACCCGGCGTTGGAAGTCTGGGAACGTCTCCAAAAACGCACCATTGACGTGCATTTTCTCATGATCTTCGTCGCCGCCGGTGCTGCCTGCATCGGTGCGTGGGCCGAAGGCGCCACGCTGCTGTTTTTGTTTTCGTTTTCCGGCGCGCTCGAACATTACGCGCTCGGCCGGACGCAAAAGGAGATCCGCTCGCTTTTTCGTGACGCGCCGAAAGTCGCCACCGTGCTGGATGCCCAGGGGCACGAGCGCGAGGTCAAGGTTGAGCAGCTCACGCGCGGAATGCGTTTGCTCATCAAGCCCGGCGCGCAATTTCCCGTGGACGCCGAGATTGCCAAAGGGAACACCGCCGCGGACGAATCGAATCTCACCGGCGAAGCCATGCCCGCCGGGAAGAACATCGGCGACATCGCGCTCGCCGGCACCATCAATCTTTGGGGTGCGGTCGAAGTCATCGTTGCGCGGCCCGCGGCTGAAAGCTCGTTGCAAAAAATCGTCACGCTCATCAAGGAAGCCCAGCAGCGCAAGGCGCCCGCGCAACAATTCACCGATCAAGTCAGCACTTACTACACTTACGCCGCCCTGGGACTTTCGTTCGCCATGTTTTTTGTCTGGTGGCTTGGCTTCCGGCTCGCGCCGTTTGAGTCCGCCATCGAATCGCAAAGCGCGTTTTACCGGACCATGACGCTGCTCGTGGTCGCGTCACCGTGCGCGCTGGTCCTTTCCATTCCATCGGCGGTGCTCGCGGCCATCGCTTGGGGCGCGCGCCACGGCATTCTGTTCCGCGGCGGCGCGGCGGTGGAAAAACTCGCCGGGGTCAACGTCGTCGCGCTCGACAAAACCGGCACGCTCACGACCGGCGAATTGCGCGTCGAAAAAGTCGAAAGTTTCCCGTCCGGCCGCGAAGCCGAAATTGCGCGGCTGGCTTACTCGCTGGAAAAACTCTCCACGCACCCGCTCGCCCGCGCCATCACACGCCATGGCAAACAACAGCAGCTTGAACCGGTCGTCTTCGAGCAGTTTGAATCGGTGACCAGTGAAGGGTTGCGCGCGAAACACAACGGCAGGATGTGTCAGCTCGGCGGACGCGGCTGGATTGCGCAAGGCCGTCACGCCGACGCCATCGCGCGCGTGACCGCGACCGAAGCCGGTTTCTCCGAAGTCTGGATCGAGGAAAATGAATTGCTGGGCCGCGTCATTTTGCGCGACGACATTCGTCCGCAATCCGCGGCGGTGGTGGAGGAATTGCGCCACGAAGGCTTGCACACCGTGGTTTTGACCGGCGATCGCCAGGCGACCGCCGAATATTTGCGCGACAAATTGAAGTTGGATGACGTGCGCGCCGAGTTAAAACCGGAACAAAAAGTCGAGGCGGTTCGCGCGTTGAGCGGGCAGGGGAGGAAAGTCGCCATGATCGGCGACGGTGTGAACGACGCGCCGAGTCTGGCCGCCGCGCACATTGGCGTGGCGATGGGCGCGCGCGGGTCGGACGCGGCTTTGGAGCAGGCGGACGTGGTGCTGATGCACGACCGGTTGGAAAATTTTCTGGCCGCGTTTCGCCTGAGCCAGCGCGCGCGCCTCATCATTCGCCAAAATCTTGTCCTTTCGCTCGGCACGGTGGTGGTGCTGGTTTCGTTCGCGCTGCTCGGGAAAATTCCGCTGACGATTGGCGTGGTCGGCCACGAAGGCAGCACGGTGGTCGTGGTGATGAACAGTTTGCGATTGCTTTTTGGTGGTGCAACGACAAAGCAGAAATAATTCAACTGCGGATGAAACTGAGGTTGAAAACGAATAAAAATAATCGCGCCACCCCATCCCTCTCCCCGCTCAAGCGGGGAGAGGGTGGCCGCAGGCCGGGTGAGGGGTTCCACAAAATCAACCAGGGCTCCGGGGTTTACGGCGAATGGGTGTTAAATCCGAAACCCAAGATCCAAGCCCCGGGCATCTCCGTGGGCATAAAACCAAACGCCCCTCGCCCCATCCCCCTCCCCGCCGGGCGGGGAGAGGGTGTCGCGCGGCGACGGGTGAGGGGAATCTTTTCTGTTCATCCGTGTTTTGACCGTGTTTAATCAGCGCCAGTTGAATTTGTGAACCCGTTTCGAAAATTTGTTTCTGAACACGCGCGGCTTTTCCAAAGCGGAAAAAAGTTGCCGCCGGGTCGTCCGCAAAAATTCCCGCGGCAGCGGAAAGTGCCGGATCGCGCGCCGAAAGCATTGATTTTCTCGCCGCATCCGGACGACGAGTGCATTGTCGGCGGACTGGCGTTGCGGCTGTTGCGTGAGGCGAAGTGGAACGTCACCAACGTTGCCGTGACGCTGGGCGGCAAAATCGCGCGGCGCACGGAACGGTTGCGTGAATTGCGGGGCGCGTGCGATTTCCTCGGCTTCGGCTTGGCGGTGGCGGATTGGGAAGATATCAATCCGGTTGCGCGCCGGGGGAATTGCCCGTCGTGGCGGGCGGCGGTGGAAATCGTCGCCGAAATCCTGGCGGAACAGCAGCCGCGTGCGATTTTTGTTCCGCACGAAAACGACCGGCACCCGGCGCACATCGGCACACATTTTTTGGTTCTGGATGCGCTTGAAACGTTGCCCGCCCGTTTCGAGTGCCATGTCGTCGAAACGGAATTTTGGGGGCAAATGACCGATCCCAATCTGCTCGTCGAATCGAGCGTCGAGGACGTGGGCGACCTCGTGGCGGCGCTGGCGTTTCACGTCGGCGAAGTCCGGCGCAATCCGTATCACGCGCTGTTGCCGGCGTGGATGATGGACAACGTGCGGCGCGGCGCGGAATGGGTCGGCGGGCCGGGCGGGGCGGCGCCGGATTTTACCTTCGCCACGATTTACCGGCTCCGCCATTGGACGCGCGGCCGGCTGACCCATGTGTTGAAACGCGGAAAATTTTTAGGTGTAACGAAAAACCCCGCCGGCTTGTTTCACAACTGAACCGGTTTGGTGTCCCGCCTTCAGGCGGAACTCACGTCGTACTCCAATCACTTGCCGCCTGAAGGCGGGACACCAAACGGTGGCGCATTGCCAGTGAGACGAAAATTTATCCATGTTCATCCGCGTATGGCGGCGTGGCCGCCACGCGGCTTTACGCCGTGTCCATCTGTGGTTAAACTTTTTCCATGAAAACAAAATTCATGCGCGAGGCCATCCGTCTCTCGCTCCAAAAAATGCGCGGCAATCACGGCGGGCCGTTTGGCGCAGTCGTGGTGCATCGCGGCAAAATCATCGGGCGGGGCTGGAACCAGGTCACCTCGGCCAATGACCCGACGGCGCACGCGGAAGTCATCGCCATCCGTGAAGCGTGCCGCCGCCTCAAGACGTTCCGGCTCGACGATTGCGAGCTTTACGCGAGTTGCGAGCCGTGCCCGATGTGTCTGGCGGCGGGTTATTGGGCGCGGCTGCGGAAGATTTATTACGGCAACACGCGGCGCGACGCGGCGGCAATTGGTTTCGATGACGATTTTCTTTACCGCGAAACCGTCCTGCCGGTTTCACGCCGCAAAATTCCCATGAAACAACTGTGCCGCAACGAAGCGCTGAAAGCTTTTGCGGAATGGAAAAACAAGCTGGATAAAATCCAGTATTGATGCGGTCGCCTACCGATAGTTCTTGTCGTCCACCCGGCTGAGGTCAATTCCGTCCTTGAAGACCCCAACCGTCACGACCGCAAAGGTGAACACGCTGGTCCCGGCCTCCAGATGCCCGCCGAACGCCTTGTCGGGGTCGGCCAGGGTGATGTGGGCGTGAACGCGGCCGTCAATCACATAGCCATTCATGCTCACGATGTCGGCCGGGCCAGTGGGGTTCTTCACAAAGATGTTCCGGGAGGGAAAGGTGCCGTTGCTGACCGTGTGGTAATGATAACTCCGGACCGACCCGATGCCGGACAGGATCACGGCGTTCCGGATTTTGTGCTCCTTGGCCATGCGCTCCAGACCGGCCAGCAGGTCGGCCTGGTTTTTGAAGCGCAGCACCAGGACCCGCTCGAATTGCCCGCTGAGCGCATACACGTCCGGCACCGTGTCGCTGTTCGGTTTGGTATCCACGGCGGTGGTGGCGGCGTTGGTCACCTCGGTGCGGACCGGTTGGGCCGCCGCCGGGCTGATGATTGCCAGCAAGCTTAGAATCTGAATCAGTTTGCGCATGGGATGTCTCCTTGTTTGGTGGATGATGGTTAAGTGTAACAAAGGTAAACCTGAGACCAAACGAACAACAAGTCCAAACGCCAACTCCGATGCCTCCCGCTTGCGCCCACCGATTTTATCGCCTGCTCGTGGAACTCAAGTGGTTGGGGCACCGCCTCGTTTTCAAGTCCGCCCCCCAACTTTGCGCTTGGGGCTTGCATTGGTCTAATTTAATGTTACAATTAACCTTATGAAAGGGAATATTCTCATCGTGGACGACGACCTGGACATGGTGGAGATGCTTCGTTTGGCATTGACTGAATCCGGCTACGCAACGCGGGCCGCGGTTACCGGCACTGAAGCCCTGAAGAAAGCCCGGCGGACGCCGCCGGACTTGGTTCTTCTGGACTTGATTTTGCCCGACCTGAACGGGTTCAACGTATGCACGGCCCTGCGCCTGGATCCGGCAACGGCCTCCATTCCCATCATCATGATGACCGCAGTGCCCGGGGAGATTCCACGATTGGCGGGAATCGAGACGGGTGCCGACGCTTACCTGAACAAACCATTCCCAATCGACGGGTTGGTTGCACTCGTACATGATTTGCTTCACGGGACACGCAGTCGTCCCGCTGCTTTTGAATCAAGACAGACCCTGGCTGCCAGCGTGTCCTGGCCGCCCGCATCAAATAGACCGGGCATCACAGCGGGGTGAAAACAACCACGCGCCGGCTCGCGAGGCCAGTCGCGGGTTCGCCCGCCCGAACTGGTTGGCCAGGGTGGTTTCCGTAATCATGAAAAACAATGCCGCCTGCTTAAAGCTTCGCTCAAGGATCGCAATACACGCTGCCAGAACATCCAATGTGGACATCCGTGTTCATGGGTTAATCCGCGGTTAAAATTGTGGCTCTCACAGAACTCCACCCTTCGAAAGCCGCATTCAACTCCGACTTGCGTTGCGAGCAGGCATCCCCAGACGCCAGATCGAGGACGAGAACGAGGACGAGCCGTGGTTAAATTGGGGTCCGTGTAACCCGGCCCTCCGAATCTGCCGCTTGCCAACCGGCGTCGGGTTTTGTTCTAATCCACCCATGCTCAATCAGCAGACGCTCAATCGTCCCGCGGGTTTCTCCCCGTCGTTATGAGCTATACCACCAATTATCTCCAATCCGAATCGGTCGCCGCGCAGGGACCCGAAATCATCGTGCTGGTCAACTGCATGGTGCAGGACGCCATCAAACTCAGCGCCAGCGATCTGCATATCGAGCCGTGGGAAAAAGCCATTGAAGTGCGCGCCCGCGTCAACGGCGTGCTGACCGAAGTGGCGCATCTGCCGCTGGAGTTGCTGGACAAAATCTCCATGCGTTTCAAGGTGATGTCCAACCTGGTCACCTACCAGGCCGGGATGCCGCAGGACGGCACGGCCATCGGCGGTCCGGAACTGGAAGGCGTGCAGTTGCGCGTTTCCATTTTCCCCACGACGCGCGGCGAGAAAATTGTCGTGCGGCTGTTCGATCCCAAAGACCGGCGGTTTGATTTGAACACGCTGGGCTTTGAGGATTCGACGTTGCAAGGGCTGTTGCGCCTGCTCAAACGGACGAGCGGCCTGCTCCTGTTCACCGGCCCCACCGGATCGGGCAAGACGAGCACGATGTATTCGGCGCTTTGTTACATCATGCAACGCGACGGCATCAACATGAGCATCAGCACGGTGGAAGACCCGGTGGAATTCAATCTGCCGATGGTCAGCCAGACGCAGGTCAATCCCGCGCAGGATTTCACCTACGCCCTGGCGCTGAAAAGCATCCTGCGGCAGGACCCGCAGGTCGTCATGGTGGGCGAAATTCGCGACGCGGAGACCGCCGCCATCGCCGTGCAGGCCGGGTTGACCGGGCATCTGGTCATCAGCACGATTCACTCCGGCGTTTCGGCGGGCGCGTTCACGCGGCTCATCAACATGCAAATCGAACCGTTCATGCTGGCGTCGAGTGTGCTGGGCGTGATGGGGTTGCGGCTGGTGCGGGGCAACTGTCCGAGTTGCACGCAGCCCTACGAACCGGAGCCGAGCCGGTTGAAGATTGTGCCGGAAGCGTTGATGCCCGAAGCCCAATTCCGCCGGGGCGCGGGCTGCGACCAATGCAATCAAACCGGTTATTCCAAGCGCATGCCGGTGACTGAATTGCTGGCGGTCACCGAGCCTTTCCGGGAAGCGGTGCTGAAGAAACTGCAGACGTCCGCGCTGGAACAGATTGCCATCCAGGAGGGAATGCGCACGCTATGGCAAAATGGGCTGCAACGCGCGGTCACCGGCCAGACGACGCTGGAAGAAATCATCCGCGTGGTGGCCGTGGACATGATTTAAGGGCGTAAGTCAGTTCTTCATCGAAGTACAACAAAACCCTTTATTTCTTATGACAACCAAATTTCGTTCTCTCTTCATCACGCTGGCATTGTTTGCTGGTGTTTATCCCGCTCTGGGGCAACTGACTAATTTAGGCATTGCGTATGCGAGTAATCAAACCGTTCTCTTTTGGCCGACTACGGTTACAAATTGCGTTTTGCAAAGCACAACCAACCTGGCCTCACACAACTGGCTTACGGTCAGTAATGCCGTCCCCGTGGCCGCTGTCACCGTCACCAACACCTCGCCCGCGATATTCTACCGTTTGTATAACACCAACCCGCCCGCCGGCATGGCGCTCATTCCCGCCGGGAGCTTCACGATGGGGGACACTTTGGATGGCGAGGTTGATGCCATCCCCACCAACGTGACGGTGTCGGCGTTTTACATGGATGTGAACTTGGTGAGCTACAGTCAATGGCAGTCGGTCTATAATTGGGCCACGAACAGCGGATATGGCTTCGATCATGCCGGTGCTGGTAAGGCGGCGAATCACCCGGTGCAGACGTTGGATTGGTATGATACGGTGAAGTGGTGCAATGCACGGTCGCAGCAAGCGGGTTTGACACCGGTGTATTACACGGATGCGGGGTTGACGCAGGTTTATACCAACGGGAAGGCACTAAATCCTTATGTGAATTGGACGGCCAGTGGCTATCGGTTGCCGACGGAAGCGGAGTGGGAAAAGGCGGCGCGGGGTGGGTTGAGTGGTCAACGGTTTCCATGGGGCAAAGTCATCTCTGAAACTAATGCCAACTACGTCGGAGACCCCGGCGTTTGTAGCTATGATTTGGGACCGAACGGCTACAATGCCGCCTTCACGACCGGAGGGACTCCCGACACGAGTCCGGTGGGATATTTTGCGCCGAACGGTTATGGACTTTACGACATGGCTGGGAATGTAATTGAGTGGTGTTGGGATTGGTATGGGACGCCGTATGCAGGAGGTAACGATCCACGCGGGCCAGCTTCTTCCCCATACGGCATCCGTGTTTTGCGCGGCGGCAGTTGGGGCAACGACGCCAACCAAGCGCGGTGCGCCTATCGCTACAACGTCAGCATCGGCCCGTCGGATGTCACCTTCCGCTTCGGGTTTCGGTGTGTGAGGGGCCTTTAGTTTTTGTTCTTTTATGCTTAACCCTTTTGAACTCGTGAGTGTTAAAAATTGCTGAAGGACACGGCCAGATTCATTGGGGGTCTAGGGCACAAGCGGAAGTCCGGCTTCCTTCTCGTCCTCGATTTTTTGAGCAGGGAAACGGGGAAGCTAGCAAACCATTTTGGGGCCTCGTGTAACTCCACCCTCCGAAGGCCGCATTCAACCCCGCTAGCGCGCGAGCGGGCATTCAACATCCAATTCCATTAAATTCGAGGACGAGAACGAGGACGAACTGGGAAATGAGGCCTCGTGTAAGTCGGCCCTCCGAATCTGCCTGCGAATCTGCCGCTTGCCAAGCGCCCGGGCGTTTTGTCTAATCTGCCTGTGCTCAACCAGCAGACTCTCAATCGGCCCGCGAGTTTTTCCGGCGTCGGCTTGCACAGCGGCAACCGGGTGAACATGACCATCCTCCCCGCGCCCGCGAACAGCGGCGTGCGGTTTCGCCGCGTGGACCTCGAAGGCAAGCCGGAAATCGAGGCGCGCGTGGAAAATGTCAGCGAAACCAACCGCTCCACGACGCTCGCGAAGGGCAATGTAAAAGTTCACACCGTCGAGCACGTGCTCGCGGCGCTGGCGGGTTACGGCATTGACAATGCGATTGTCGAATTGGACGCGAACGAGCCGCCCATCGCCGACGGCAGCTCGCGCGAGTTTTGCAAAATCATCCAGTCCGCCGGCATCGTACCGCAGGCGGAAAATCGCGAGCCTTACACGCCCGCCACGCCAATTGAGTTGCGGGTGGGCGAGACGACGATGACGTTGTTTCCCGACGAGGCTTTTAAAATCAGCTGCACCAGCGCGGACAAGCGCGGACGGTTCACGCAATTTTACAGCACGGAAATCACGCCCAAAACGTGGGAAAAGGAACTGGCGCACGCCCGGACGTTTTGTTTTTTTGAGGAAATCGAATACCTCATCAAAAACGGCCTTATCAAGGGCGGCAGCCTGGAGAATGCCGTGGTCATCCGCGACGACGCGGTGCTCACGACCGAGCCGTTGCGATATCCCGAGGAGTTCGTGCGGCACAAGATGCTCGACATCGTGGGCGACCTGTCGCTGCTCGGCCGGCCGATTCACGGGCATCTGATTGCCGTGAAGCCGAGTCACGCGGCAAATTGCGAAATGGTCCGGCACATCGTCGCGCAAATGCAAAAGCCATTGCGCGCCGCGCAGACGTTCGCGCCGCCGCCCGCCAAAACCGCCGGCGAAGCAGCAGCCGAGACGATGGCAAATCAGGATGGCGCGATAGGCATTGAAGAAATCATGAAGTTATTGCCGCATCGCTATCCGTTTTTGATGGTGGACCGGATTCTGAAAATTGACGGGAATAGGATCGTCGGCCTCAAAAACGTGACGATGAACGAGCCGTTTTTTCAGGGACATTTCCCCGGTCATCCCGTCATGCCGGGCGTGCTTCAACTGGAGGCCATCGCGCAAGCCGCCGGTCTTTTGATGATAAAACACATCGAAACCGGACGCCAGCTCGCTTATTTCATGTCCGCCGAAAATGTGAAGTGGCGCAAGCCGGTCGTGCCCGGCGATGTGCTCCTCATCGAAATCGAACTCACGAAAACGCGCGGAAAAATCTGCAAGGCCAAAGGCGTCTGCAAGGTGCGCGGAGAAGTCGTCAGCGAGGCGGAAGTCACTTTCATGCTCCTCGACGCCGAATGAATTTATGATTTACGATTTGCGATTTAAGCGGCCGTTGTGATATCTGCGGTGAAAACGGAACAACTTGTAATCCAATGTGCAATCAAACTGCCATAAAAGCCGGGGTGAGCATTTAAACAATCAGACGAAGCGCCCCCTCGCCCCGGCCCTCTCCCCCGCTGGCAACGGGGGAGAGGGTGCCCGCAGGGCGGGAGAGGAGGAGCATCAATCCATTCGTAGCACTTCGAACGCAATGCCGTATAAATCGTAAATCAAAAATCGCAAATCGCATGGTTCATCACACAGCAATTATTCATCCGAAGGCGCAAATCGGCCCGCAGTGTGAAATTGGCCCTTACTGCATCATCGGTGAAAACGTGGCGCTCGGCGACGGCTGCAAACTGCATTCGCACGTCGTCATTGACGGCCACACGAAATTGGGCCGGGAGAACGAAATATTCCCGTTCGCCAGCATCGGGTTGAAAACGCAGGACTTGAAGTGGAAGGGTGGCGTCACGCGCACGGAAATCGGCGACGGCAACACGTTTCGTGAATACGTCACGATCCACAGCGCGACCGGCGACAGCGAAGTCACGCGCGTCGGTTCGCACAACGCCATCCTGGCCTACTGCCACATTGCGCACAACGTCACCGTTGGCAGCCACGTCATCATGTCCAACGTCGCGACGCTGGCAGGGCACGTGACCGTTGAGGATCATGCGGTGATTGGCGGGCTGGCGGCGGTGCATCAATTTTGCCGCGTCGGGAAAATGTCCATGATTGGCGGCTGCTCCAAAATCGTGCAGGACGTGCCGCCGTTCATGATTGCCGACGGCAATCCGGCGGAGACCCGCACCATCAACAAAATCGGCATGGAACGCAACGGGGTTTCGGAGGAGGCACAAAGTGCGTTGCGGCAGGCTTACAAAATTCTTTTCCGTGAAGGTCTGACGGTTCCCAACGGGCTGGCGAAAATCGAAAAGGAACTGCCGCCGCTGCCGGAGGTCAGGCACTTGATTCAATTTGTCCGCACCAGCGCGCGCGGCATCAGCAAGTAACTGTGTTGGAGTTCAAATTTCTTGTAGCGTCGGGCCTGCGGCTCGATTCATTTCGGCCATCAACCTTCGTCGGACTTCGGCGCGACAAGCAGGCCGAACGCCAAACTTCAGCCATAGCGCGAGCGCAGGTTCCATTCATTCAACAAATCCCTTGGAATTTCCGACAGAAACCGCGAGGGGCGCTGCATCGAATCGCCGCCGGAATTGCTGAAGCTGGCGCGCATCAGCGGATGGCTCAGGTAAAGCTCGTTTTTTGCCCGCGTGATGGCCACGTAAAACAGCCGGCGTTCCTCCTCCTCGCCTTCATCGTTTTCCATCGAGCGTGCGGATGGAAACAAGCCGTCGCAGAGCATGATCACGAACACCACGTCGAACTCCAGGCCCTTCGCCTGATGAATCGTTGAG
The DNA here is from genome assembly GCA_049692125.1 of Verrucomicrobiia bacterium. Classification (GTDB taxonomy): domain Bacteria; phylum Verrucomicrobiota; class Verrucomicrobiia; order Limisphaerales; family UBA11358; genus UBA11358. The sequence goes on from JBAVOO010000024.1 coordinate 76,217, forward strand.
AGCCGGATTTGCTCGGCGTCGCGGTTCGCGGGATCGCCGTCCTCGGCCTCGACGTTGGTGAGCAGGGCAAGCTGGGTCAGGAAATCCTCGACCGACCCGAATTGATACGCGAACACGGCGAGCTGTTCGAGGTCTTCCAAGCGGGTGCGGTAATTGGCGAAGTTTTCCTTGAGATAATCATCGTAGCCCGCGTCCATCACCAGCCGCAGCATCTTTGCGGCGCTCTGCCGGACGGTTGCGTCCTCCAGTTGGGAAATGGTCTCGACGAATTGTTTCCAGGCGGACGCGGCCTTGGCGGGGACGGATTTGGCGCAAGACGTTAACGCAGTCGCCAAAACTTGACGAGCACCCCTCGCCCCGTCCCTCTCCCCGCCGGGCGGGGAGAAGGTGGCCGAAGGTCGGGTGAGGGGAGAATTATTGGGCACTGACGAAGCAGTGCCCTCCATCTTCGCTGAGAAAATCTTCCACAATTTGTCCGCTCCCTTCGCTGCGATGCCGGGAAGCAGTTGCACGATGCGTTTAAAGGCGAGTTCGTCCTGCGGGTTGGCGATCAGCTTGAGATACGCCGTGGCATCCTTGATGTGCGCCTGCTCAAAAAACCGGATGCCGCTGGTGATGGAGAAGGGGATGTTGCGTTTCGTCAGCTCGAGCTGCAGTTCGAGCGCGTGAAAGTGAGAACGGTAGAGCACGGCGACCTGGTTCAGATTCACGCCTTCCTCGGGCAGTTCCCCCACGCGCTGCGCGATGAATGCCGCCTGCTGCGCGGCATCGGCACAGGTGACGAGCGCGGGCTTGAGGCCGGACTTGCGCGCCGGCGTGAGAATCTTGGTGAACTGGTCCCGGTTCGCGGCGATGGCGGCGTTGGCCACCTTGAGAATTTCCGGCGTGCTGCGGTAGTTCGTTTCAATCTTGAAAACCTTGGCGTCGGGATGGCGTTTTGGAAATTTGAAGATGTTCTGGAAATTCGCGCCGCGCCAGGCGTAGATGCTTTGCGCGTCGTCGCCCACGACGGTGACGTTGTGATGCCGCTCTGCGAGCAAATCAATCAGGTCGCTCTGGAGCTTGTTGGTGTCCTGATATTCGTCCACGAGGATGAACTGGAACCGGCGCTGGTAATGTTCGCGCACGTCGGCGTGTTCCTGCAACAGCCTGAGCCAGAGCGCAAGCAGGTCGTCGAAATCCATCGCGTTCGTCACGCGTTTGCGGGCGATGTAACGTTTCTGCACGTCGGCGACCAGCCGGGTGATTTGCTCGAAATAATCGAATTGTTCCTCGAGAATATCAGCGGTGCTCTTGTGCGTGTTGACCGCGAGCGAGAAAATTTCACAGAGCACCTCGGGCTTCGGAAAATGCGTGCCTTTGGTTTCGATGCCCGCTTCGGCGATGCAGGTTTTGATCAAGTCCTTCGCGTCGTCGCGGTCGAGAATGGTGAAATCGCGCCGGTAACCCAGCAGGTCGGCGTGCTGTCGCAAAATCCGCGCGCCGATGGAATGAAACGTGCCGCCCCAGAGCGAGCCGAGTTCCTGGCCGAGCAGACCGGCGACGCGGCGCATCATTTCGCCGGCGGCCTTGTTGGTGAAAGTGAGCAGCAGGATGCGGTCGGCGGGGATGCCCTGTTCGAGCAGGTAGGCGACGCGATAGGTGAGCGTACGTGTCTTGCCGGAACCGGCGCCGGCGATGACGAGCGCCGGGCCGGGCGGCGCGGTGACGGCGGCCAGTTGCTGTGGATTCAGTTCGCGCGCGTAATCAATCTGCAAATTGATTTCGGACCGGAACGGTTCAATGACGTAATCGCGCGACATGGCGCGGAATTGAAAGGGCAAACGCCCGCCCGCGAAAGAAAAATTTCAACCTTTCGGCCGGGTGCCAGGGCTGCTCCAAACAAAGATGGAAGCGGTTGGCACGGCAGAAAGCCGAAGGCAGAAAGCCGAGGTCCGAAAGAAGCCCGAAGCCCGAAATCCGAAGGCCAGCCCGTCTCACGAAAAGTTGTCGCGTTTCGGGTTTCGGCCTTCAGGCTTCGGGCTTTGTTCCCAGAGGGTTGTCAAGAAGCTCAGATCAACGTTGCCGGGGACGCTTGTCCTGCCAGTCGAGAACCAGCAACGTCAACAAGACGACAGCCGTGATGCCGACGCACACCGGCGCAAGCAACCGGTCCAATGGCAGTGAGCCTCGCCTTGGCAGCCGGAGTTGTGCCGGGAGAATGTCCAAGCTGCCGGCAAAAGAAGTTTTGGCAACGACATTGCCATTCCAGGAAACCACCTGCGAAATGCCGGAACTGGCCAGGCGGAAAATCGGGATGCCGTATTCCGCCGCCCGCACGGGCGCGACGCGGGCATGAAGCTCGTGCTGGTGCCGGCCCCAATCCTCAACGTCCATTGTCGGGACTATCAAAAGCTGTGCCCCCTGTTTTACCAGCCGGTCGGTGACGCGTGTGTAACTCAAGTCGTAGCAGATGCAGATGCCGATTTTGCCCCACGGTGAATTCCAGACTTTCTGTTCCGGCGCGGGCAGGCCGTCCTTGAAAAACTGGATGGGCACGCTTTTGACCTGCTTGAAGATAATCCCGCCGTTCGTGCCGACGACGAAGGCGGTGTCGTAAAAATTATCCGTCCCCACCGGGTCTTTGCCGCCGACGACGAGAAAACGCGAGTGTTCGCGGCACCAGTTTTTCAGCGCATCCGGCACCGGGCCGTCGAGGGTGTATTCGCTCAACACAAAGATCTGCGCGTCGGGATTTTTTACCAGGGCCTTGTCGAGGGCTTTGGGAAGAACGCCGGATGAAGGGAATTCCATCTGAATCCCGGCGATGGAAAGCGGAGGAACGGGCCTTTCATGTCTGGCTGTGGCAATGAGTTGCAGAAAGAACGCCAGGCCAATCAGTAAAAATAAAAGAATCACGAACCATTCGACGAAAAGACGCTTGATTTGGGTTATGCAAAAAAGAATCGATGCCATGGAAACAATTAAAAAACCGACACTGAACATTCCGTAAACCAAGAATGGCGTTGGCGGACAGTTTGGAAAAACATATCCGATGTTTAGCCACGAAAATTTCAAGTAGTAGAGTTCACTGCGGAAGTATTCAATTCCCGTCCAGATCACCGGCATCAGCCACGCCGCCTTGACTTTTCCCCAGCGCCGGATGCTGCCGCAGACAATCGCCGCGAACAACCCGATCCAAAACGCCAGCACCAGCCAGAGCGCAATCGCGGCGGCGTTGAAGATGCGCCAGAAGAAAAACAGTTGCGGCGCGTAGCAGAGAAATCCCGTCGCCAGACCAAAATAAAATGCGCGGCGGACAGTGGGCTGGTCGGTCAGCCGCACGAGAAAAAAGGCATAGCCGAAAATCAGCAGTCCGGCAGCGGGAAACTTGATGGAGGTGTAGGCGAGATGAAAACACGCCACGGCCAGCGCCAGCCACAGAAAAGATTTTCCCCAGCCCGGCGGTTTCACCGATGGATGCAGGAGGTTCATCACGGCCAATGAATTGGCTTGTCCATTTAAGTCGTTCGGCAAAAATTGCGCCATGAAAAAACACCAACCGGTGCTGGCTTTTCTGGACGATGCTTATGAAGACCTGGAGCTTTGGTATCCGAAGCTGAGGCTGGAGGAGGCAGGCTACACCATGAAATGTGCCGCACCGGAAATCAAGACTTACACGGGCAAACACGGTTATCCCGCGCCGTCGGATTTGCTGTTACGCGACGCGCGGAGCGGGGATTTCTGCGGTCTGATCGTTCCCGGCGGCTTCATGCCGGACAAACTCCGCCGCGACGCGAAGGTCCTTTCCCTGACGCGCGAGTTTTTCGAACAGGGCAAGCTGGTCGCGTTCATCTGTCACGGCGGCTGGATCCCCATTTCGGCCAAAATCCTGAACGGCAGGCACGTCACCGGTTCGCGCGGCATCAAGGACGACCTCGAAAACGCGGGCGCCATCTGGGTGGACGAACCGGTGGTCGTGGACGGTAACCTGATCTCCAGCCGCACCCCACGCGACCTGCCGGCGTTTGGCAAGGCCATGGTGAAATTTCTCAACCGACACGCAGGATGAATGACCTGGGCAAATTTTTGATGATTGCCGGCCTGGTGATGGCGGCAGTTGGTGCGTTGCTTTGGTCGGGGGTTGGCAAGGGCTGGCTGGGCCGTCTGCCCGGTGACATCAATTATTCCAAGGGTGATTTCAGTTTTCACTTTCCCATTGTGACCTGCCTGATTTTGAGCGCGTTGCTGACGTTGCTGCTGTGGTTTTTTAGAAAATAGAAGGAGAGATTCTCCGCCGCACAACTCATTGTGAGTGAACGCCTTTTTGGGCTTGATATTTAACTGAAATAATGATTAGAATAAGTTCGACCTAAAACGAGGCTATGGAATTATATCACCGGCGATGGGCGGCGGCTTTTTTGGCGCTTCTGGCATTTAAAACGTCCGCCGCCGTTCTTTATGTGGACGTGAACAGCGCCAATCCATCGCCTCCCTACGCCGATTGGAGCACCGCTGCGACGAACATTCAGGATGCCATCGATGCCGCGACCGATGGCGATGAAGTTCTGGTGACCAACGGTGTTTATCAAACCGGCGGACGCGTGGTCTATGGATCGCTGACCAATCGCGCAGCCATCGACAAAGCCATTATCGTGCTAAGCGTCAACGGACCGGCAGCGACAGTGATTCAGGGGTATCAAGATGCGAATACAATCAACGGTGATGATGCCGTGCGGTGCGTTTATTTGACCAACGGTGCAATCATGGCGGGATTCACGCTGACCAACGGGGCGACATTGATTGACCAATATGAATCCCAGGACTTCAGGTTATACGCGGGGGGAGGATTGTTTTGTGAGTCCTCCAATGCCGTTGTTATCAACTGTGTAATCACCGGTTGTTCAGCGAGCGATGTGGGTGGTGGCGCGGAAGGTGGCACATTGAATGACTGTCTTCTGAATGGCAACGCAGCGACTGCAAGCGGTGGGGCGGATCAATGCCTATTGAGTAATTGCGTCCTGACCGGCAATTCGGGCGGGTATTCAGGCGGGGGCGCTGGTATAAGCACGCTCATCAACTGCACGCTGTCAACCAACTCCGCAACCTATGGTGGAGGAGTCTATTCCTGCACCCTGATCGGCTGCACTCTTTATGCAAACTTCTCCAGCGATGGCGGTGGTGCTTCTGGAGATCAATACAACCCCTGCATCCTGAATGATTGCACGCTGGCTGGTAATTCAGCATCGGACAGCGGTGGCGGAGCGTATGGTTGCACCCTGAGCAATTGCACACTCACAGCCAATGTGGCGACTCTTGCCGGTGGAGCGGCATCCGGCGGCACACTCGATAACTGCATTTTAACCTGCAACACGGTAAGCAACCCACCCCAATACTGGACCACCTCAGGCGGCGGAGCGTTTGGCAGCGCGCTAAATAATTGTCTGCTGGTGACGAACTCGGCATCCGGTGGTGGTGGAGCGGAACAATGCGTGTTGAACAACTCCGTCTTGACTGGCAATCAGGCGCTCTGGGGCGGCGGAGCCGATGGCAGCCAGTTGACCAATTGCACGGTCACTGGAAACTCCGCACAAAGCGGCGCCGGTTCATACAATTCCACGCTGGACTACTGCACCGTGGCCGGCAATCTGGGCCAGTATGGCGGTGGGGCGGAATTTTGCGTTTTGACCGGCTGCATTCTGGCAACGAATGTCACCTATGACAATGAGGTCTATGGACTTGGTGGCGGGGCCGACAGTTCCACGCTGAATAATTGTCTGCTCTATGGAAATGTTTCTTCCACTTCGCCGGGCGCGTCTGCCAGTGTCTTAAACAATTGCACCGTTGTGAGTAATGTCACAACCCAGGTTGGGGGTGCGGTGGATTCCAGCACCTTGTATAATTCAATCGTTTATTACAATATCACGCCGGACGGAACGAATTGTTCCAACTCGACGCTGACCAATTGTTGCACCACACCGGATCCAGGCGGCGGTGGCAACATCACCAACGAGCCGTTGTTCGTGAATCTGATCGGTGAGAACTTCCATCTTCAGTCCAACTCGCCCTGCATCAATGCTGGCAACAATGCATACGTTTCCGGCACGAACGACCTCGACGGCAACCCGCGCATCCAGGGCGGCACGGTGGACATCGGCGCTTACGAATATCAATCACCCGTCAGCCAGATTTCCTACGCGTGGCTCCAGCAATATGGCCTGCCCATCAACACGAACACGGATTTTTCAGATGCAGACGGCGACGGCATGAACAACTACCAGGAGTGGATTGCCGGGACGGATCCCACCGATCCTTCGTCGGTGTTGAAAATGATGGCTCCTGCTGCAACCAATAATCCATCGGGTTTGGTGGTAAGCTGGCAAAGCGTCACCAACAGGACTTATTATTTGCAACGCAGCGGTGTTTTGTCGGCACAACCGGCATTTTCTTCCATCCAAAGCAACATCGTCGGTCAGGCCAACATGACAACTTACACGGACACCACTGCTACGAACGGCGGCCCGTATTTTTATCGTGTCGGCGTGCAGTAAACCGGCTGGATGATGGTGGTACAATTTCAGTTTTCGGTGGGGCGAGCGTCACCGCGAGCCGGCTCGTCCGTAGCCTCGCCCCACCAAACTGTACTACTACCGGGTGGATTCTTCCTGCATTCCTGTTTTCCTCATTGAATTTTTGCAGCATTCTTCTACCCTTTCCCGCATGGAACAGTCGCAATTCGCCCAGTACCTCGCGGTGTTGATGTTGCTCGGCCTGGCCATTGTCGCGCCGTTCGGGATGATTCTGGTGTCCACGTTGGTCGGCAAACGCGGCAAACGGAGCCGGATCAAGGATACTGCCTACGAATGCGGCATGCTCCCCGTGGGCGAAGGCAATCCGCGGATGTCGGTCAAGTTCCATCTCGTGGCGATGCTGTTCATCCTGTTCGACATCGAGGTCGTGTTCCTTTATCCGTGGGCGGTCGTTTACAAGGACATGCTCAAAGACCCTGCCACAAGGAATTTGATCCTGGGCTCGATGATTTCGTTCCTGGGGATTTTGTTCGCCGGTTACATCTACGCCGTGAAGAAAAAGGCGTTTGATTGGAAAAGTTGAAACAATGGAGTGTTGGAGTGATGGAGTAATGCAAAACCGACATTCCGACACCCACCACGCCATCACTCCATTGCTCCAATGTCCCCTCCCATGACGATTAAATTTGGCACCAGCGGCTGGCGCGGCATCATCGCGCGCGATTTCACCTTCGACAATGTCCGCCTCGCCACCCAAGGCATTGCGGAACATTTGAAGTCCGAAGTCCAGAGTCCAAAGTCCAAAGTTGTCATTTTGGGTTACGACACGCGGTTTCTGGGGCGCGAGTTTTCGCTGGCTGCCGCCGAGGTGCTCGCTGCCAATGGCCTTGAACCTTTGCTTTGCAATCGCGATACGCCCACGCCGGTCATCGCGCACAACATACGCCATCGCAAAGCCATCGGCGGCATCAACATGACCGCCAGCCACAATCCGGCGGAGTATCAAGGCTTGAAGTTTTCCACGAGCAACGGCGCGCCCGCCACACCGGAAGTCACCGGACAAGTTGAGGCGAACATCGTCAAGCTTCAGGCGGCGGGATGGTCGTTCAAAGGCGCGGTCATCGGTACGTATCAATGTCCGACGTTTGATCCGCAGCCGGCGTATTTCAAACAACTCCACAAACTCGTCGAATTTGACGTGCTCAAAAAGGCGAAGCTCAAAGTGGCTGTGGATTTGAGCTATGGCACCGGCCACGGTTATCTCGACACGCTGCTCGAAAGTGTCGGCGCGAAAGTCACCGTCTTTCACAACGAATTGAATCCGCTGTTCGGCGGCCATCATCCCGAGCCGAACGCTGCGAATATGGCTGGCGTCAGCAAATTCGTCCGTAGCGGCAAGGCGCACATCGGCCTCGGCCTCGACGGCGATGCGGATCGCTTCGGCATTGTGGACAAGGACGGCACGTGGCTGACGCCCAATCAGGTGCTCACGCTGTCCCTGTATCACCTGAAGAAGAATCGCGGCTGGACGGGCGCGGTCGTGCGCACCGTGCCGTCGAGCCATCAGGTGGACGCCGTGGCGGAGTTGTTCGGCGTGAAAGTTTACGAGACGCCGGTCGGCTTCAAATACATCGGCGCGCTGATGGAAAGCGAACCCATCATCGTCGGCGGCGAGGAATCGGGCGGCCTGAGTGTCAAGGGCCACGTGCCGGAAAAGGACGGCATCCTCGCGTGCCTGCTGATGGCAGAGCTGGTCGCAACCGAAAAGAAATCGTTGGGACAAATTTTGAAGGAACTTTCAAAGCAAATCGGCAATTTTTACACCGACCGCATCAACGTCGGCTTTGCGCCGGAGAAAAAGGACGCATTGCTGGCGAAGCTTGGCAGCGGCTTGAAAAATATCGGGCCGTTCAAGGTGGAAAAGTTCATCACCACCGACGGCTACAAATTTTTGCTGCCGAACCGCGAATGGGTTGCGTTCCGCGCCAGCGGCACCGAGCCATTGATTCGCTGCTACATTGAGGCGAAATCAAAGGCGAAATTGAAAAAACTTCAAACCGCCTGCCGTGAGTTGTTAAAGGCTTGAATTTTTTGATGGATGATGCTGGCAAGTGGCGTTTGAATCTCCAGCGTGCTCACTTTTGAATGGAATGCAGCCAGGGCCGCGTCGAATCTGGCCAAGCACGGCGTCAGCTTTGAAGAAGCCGCAACGGTGTTCGGCGATCCGCTTTCCGCGACGATTTTTGATCCGGCGCACTCGCAGACCGAGGAGCGGTTCATCATTTTGGGGTGTTCACATCTGGACAAATTGCTGGTTGTGGTGCATACAGAACGAGGCGATAATATCCGTATCATCAGCGCGAGGCATGCCAGCCGGCGCGAACGAAAATGTTATGAAGAAAATGTCGGCTAAACTGGTGGAAGCGGAACTGCGGGCGGAATACGATTTCTCCCGCGGCATTCGGGGCAAATACGTCCGGCGATACCATCGCGGCACAAACGTGGTGGTTTTGGAACCGGACGTGGCCAAAGTCTTCCCCAACACCAAGGCCGTGAACAGTTCTTTGCGGGCGCTGGCAAACATCATTCGGCGACAGGAAAAGACGCTCGCCGGGAAATAGCAGGACGTGCTGGATTGCGGCGACCTGTCGCCGCTTTGAAAGCGCGGACGTGTCCGCGCACTCCACAAATCCGCTATCTCAGTTTCGCGCCCAAGCTGGCAAAAGGTGAAATCGCGTTGATCTTTTTCGCGGTTAAAGTTTGGGTCTCGCAGAGCTCACCCCTCCGACATCCGTGTTCATCCGCGTATAGCGGCGTGGCCGCCACGCGGCTTTACGCCGGGTCCATCCGTGGTTGGAATTCTTTGTTTTCACGAATTGCCGATCAAAATTCCCGCCAGGAAAACCAGCGCACCGCCCAACGCCACCTGGAACAACGCCGACGCCCACGGCGTGTCCATGAACCGGTGGCGAATCCACGAGATGATGCCCAGTTCCACCAGCACCACGCCCACGGCGACGGCGACGGCGGTTTTCAAATTCGGGATCAAAAACGGCAGGGTGTGGCCGAGGCCGCCCAGCGTAGTCATCAACCCGCACACAAAACCGCGCGCCCACGGATGGCCGCGACCGGTGAGACTGCCGTCGTCGGACAATGCCTCCGCAAAACCCATGCTGATGCCCGCGCCGCTGCTGGCGGCGAGGCCGACGAGAAATGTTTCCCAACTGTTGTGCGTGGCAAACGCGGCGGCAAACAGCGGTGCCAGCGTCGAGATCGAACCGTCCATCAACCCGGCCAGGCCCGGTTGAATGACTTGCAACAGGAAGAGCCGTTTCTGCTGCGACTTTTCGTCTTCGCTTAGTTTGGTGAGGATGATGCGTTCGGCGGTGTGCGCATGGTTGCGTTCCTCCTCCGCGAGGTCGCCGAGCAATTGCCGGATGCCCGTGTCAGTCGCGCGCCGTCCGGCGACTTCGTAAAAACGTTTCGTCTCCAATTCCATGCTTTCGGCGGTTTTTTGGACGGTTTTCAGACCGAGCGGGCGCACGAGCCAGACGGAACGGCGATTCACAAACCCGCGCACGTCCTGTCGGCGGATGAGCGGCACGTGGTCGCCGAACTTGCTTTTGTAATGTTCAAGCAGGCGGTGGCGGTGGCCGTCTTCTTCGCGGCGCATGACGCGGAATTTCTCGGCTTGTTCGGGATAATCCGCCTGCAAGCCGTCGGCAAAATCTTCATAAACGCGCGCATCCTCCTCTTCGAGCGAGATGGCCAGCGCGAGGATTTCCTGTTCGGTAAGGCTGTCAAAGGTTTTCATACGTAATGAATCGTTGGTTATTCAAACTAAACGCCCCTCGCCCCGCCCGGCGGGGAGAGGGTGGCCGCAGGCCGGGTGAGGGGATTATATTTTGCTGTTAACTTTTCAGTCACAGAATTATTTTCATAAAAATGGTGAAAACAATCGTGCGGCGGCGTCGCGCAATTTTGCCGGAAGAGCTCGTCTGTCCACTTCCGCCAGGGTCACCTCGCGCCCGCCGTGGAGTTTTTTCCCGAGGACCGCCGTCATCTCGTGCGCGAACTCGCGTCCGTAACACTCCACGTTCAACTCAAAATTCAGCCGCAAACTGCGCGCGTCCCAGTTGGCCGAGCCGAGCAAAACCCAGTGTCCATCCACAATCATCAGTTTGGAGTGATCAAACGGCGGCGGCGTGAGCCAGATGCGGCAGCCGCGTTCCAGCATCTGCCACCACATCGCGCGCGACGCCCAATGCACGAACGGCAGATTATTTTTGGCCGGCAAAATGATGTCCACCCGCACGCCGCGCAACGCCGCGAGGTTCAGCGCCGTGATGAGCGCGATGTCCGGCAGAAAATACGGCGTGAGAATTTGCACGGACGTCTGCGCCTCCGCGAGTGCGGCGAGCAGCGTCAGGCGCAGTGTTTCGAAATCGGCGTCCGGCCCGTCGGTGATGACCCGCGCGATGACGCCCCGTCCGGTGGGCCGGGGTTCGGGGAACCAGGCCTCGCCGTGGAGGACCTCGCCGGTGGTGAACGCCCAGTCATTGGCAAACGCCGCCTGCAGTTGGGCCACGAGCGGGCCTTCGACGCGGAACTGCAGGTCCTGCACAGCGTTTTTGGTGGGGCGAGCGCCTGTCGCGCCGCAGCCTGGCGAAGGCGGATCCCCGCGGGCCGTCGTCGCCATGTTTTGATTACGCGAATTCGGCTCGTCAGCAGCCTCGCCCCACCGTTTGCCGAGCATGTTACCGTGGCGGATGTTCATGCCGCCGGTGAAGGCGATTTGACCGTCCACGGCCAGCAGCTTGCGATGATTGCGCAGGTTTAACGTCATCACCCGCCACGGGGCGAGCGACGGCAAAAAACGCGCGACGGTCACCTTTGAACGCCGCAATTCGTGGATGACGGACGGCCACGAATAACGCGCGCCGGCGGAATCAATCAGGACGCGCACGGCGACCCCGCGCGCGACGGCGCGGCCCAGCGCGGCGGCGAATTGTCCTCCGGTCGGGTCGTTGTCGAAAATGTAGGTGGAGAGCGAGATGGATTTTTTGGCCGATTCGATGGCGGCAAGCATGGCGGGAAACGCCTCGTCGCCGTTGACGAGCGGCTGGACGTGGTTGCCGGGGGTGAGCGGGAACACGGCGATGCGGTTCACCACGTGCGCGAGCATTTTCAAATGTTCCGCGCCGGCATGCTGCGGTTCGCCGAGGTTTTTGGGGATGGCGTGGTGCGAAGGTTTTTTCAGGCCCAGCGAAATGGCGCGGCGGCGGATGCGGTTCACGCCGAACGTGAGGTAAAGTATCGGTCCAAATCCCGGCATCAGCCAGACGACCCCGATCCAAAGCGTTGCGGCGCGGGTATCACGTTTGTGCAGCAAGGCATGGGCTGAGGCCAGCAGCGCGGCCAGAAAATCAAAGCCCGCGGCCAGGTGCGGCCAGTAGCGGCAGATTAGATTGAGCCAGTAGTCCATCGTTTGCCAACTTTACGAATGAAGAAAGGCCGGTGGCAAGCGTCCGTTGGCTTCGGATGGGTTATGGGGATGTGCCGCCTCCATGGGATTTGGCTCCAAGCTTCACTGGAAATGGCTGTGATCCAAATCCGAAAACCGAGGGCCGAGATCCGAAGGAAGTCCGAAGGCTGAACCGGGGGGTGCCGCCAAGCTGTTTCCGACTTTCGGATTTCGAAATTCGGACTTCTCCTCGCCGTCGCTTGGCGCTGGACTAAAAGCGGTTTGCTCCATTAGCTTGGTCGCGAATGAACAACGGCGATTCCCCGGCAGCGCCGGAAACAACGGCTGACACGATCCAATGTCCCGCTTGCCGCGGGGAGATCAGGCTGTCGGTGAAGCGCTGTCCGCATTGCGGCCGGCCGACGGCCGGGTCGCACGGTTTTTTCTACTACGCGTTCTGGGTTGTGTTGTCGCTGATGGTGGCGGCGTTGATTGCCTGCATTTTTTACGTGGGGTTTCTGCTGTTGAACCGGATGCTTTGAGAGGCGTTGCGAGTTGTCAATAATAAGAACCGACCCCTTTACGCAACGCCCCTCCCCGGCAGGCATCTGCCCGGCACGGGCAAAAATACCGGTCGGGATTTAACGGACGACAATGGCCACGTTGCGACCGGGATGCGCGGCATTTCCCTTGAATCCGGTCAAGCGCAGGTTGGTCACGTTTTCGGCTTCGAGCGCATAAGTGAAATAATCCGGAAGGTTCCCGCCCCAATTCACGGAACAGTTTTTCAGGACAATATTGTCGGCGTGGCGAAGGCTGAAACCAGGGTTCCCGTGCGTTTCGATCGGGTCGAGCACGCGGGTCGGGCGGTTGTCGAACAGACCGCCTTTGTACTTCGTCCAACGGTCGAACGTGACCGTGACATTTTCGAATCGCACGTCATGGATGCGGCTTTCCGGGGTGCCATTGACGCGGATGCTGTTCTCGGCCCGGCCCGTGACGTTTTGCACGACGACGTTGCTCAGGCAACCCAGCACGGTTGTATTCGTGCGCGGGATGGCAGTGAACGAGATGGCTTCGCCCCGGCCCCACCACGGACCGGAGTAATACCGGGAGGTGAATTTGATGTCGCGGAAGATGACCCGGTAAACATTCCCCTCGTCGCGGAGCTGGATGGTCAGGCCGCGGCTGCCGGTGAGGATTTTGCAGCGTTCAAACCGGATGTCGTGAATGTCGCTGGTGGTTTCGGTGCCGATTTTCAAGCCGGAATCCTGCGTCTCAAGCACACAATCATGAACCTGGATGTTGGCGCACGGACCGAAGTCGTTGGTCTGGCGGGTGGTTTTGACGACGATGGCGTCGTCGCCACAGGTGATGTCGCAGTTGCGGATTTCCACGTCCTGGCAGTGATCCGGATCGATGCCGTCGCAATTCGGCACGTCGAGCCGGTTGCGGACGGTGACGTGGTCCACGAGAACATTTTTGCAGCCAAGCATGTGCAATCCCCAAAATGGTGCGTCACCGAACGTGATGTCGCGGACCTGGAGATTGGTGCAACCGGTGAGGATGAACAGCTTGGGCCGCCATTCCTTGAACAGCCACCATTCGTTTGTCTTTTCATAGCCGGTCATGAAGGACAGCGACCGACCGGCGATCAAACCGTTGCCGGTGATGTGAAGGTTCTCCGCGTTCAAGGCGGTGATGACACCGTCGCCCCGGTAATCCGCCGGGTTGGTGCTGATGACCAGTTCGCCGTCGAGGTGGAAGTCCATGCCGCCGCGCAATTCGAGCGTGCCGATCAGATAACGGTGGCCGCGCGGCACCAGGACCTGTGCGCCACCCGCTTGAGCAGCGGCGTCAATGGCGCGCTGGATGGCGGGGGTGTCCACCGTGATGCCATCGCCGACGGCGCCAAACTGGAGTACGTTAAAGATTTGCGATTTGCCAAAAGCAGATTGGCTGAGAAGAAACGAAGCGAGTGTTGATGCAACGAGCACGCTCAGTCCAACAGATGTTTTCATGGTTTGGCGTCAGGATTGTAGGAGACGACGTGAGGAGTCTCCATCTTACATTTGAGCCTCGTCACCTCGGCTCCTACATTGTTCATTTTACTGCCACGTCCCAGACCTTGGCCCGGCGCGATTTGCCTTCCGGTCCTTCGACCCAAAGCACGACGACATAATGTCCGGCTTCCTTGTAGGTGTGAACCGGGTTTGGTTCGCTGGAAGTTTCGCCGTCGCCGAAATCCCATTTCCAAGAGGTGATTTTACCGATGGAAAGGTCCTTGAAAGCGACGAGCCGGCGGTCCATGTCCACGACCTGGAACGACCATTGGGCTTCGATGGGTTTGCGGAAGCGGGGTTCCAGCGGCATGAGCTTGAAGGCGACCAGTTGGTCGGCGTTGCCATACATCGTGTGTTTGCGCGAGAGGTTCCAAAAACCGTTGTTGGTGTCGCCGGAATGAACGTCGTCGTAATCAATCACCGCCCAGGACAGGCCGATGATTTTGTTTTCCTTCAGCACGGATTCCACGGCGCGTTGCGGGCCTTCGGCGCCGGCATAATCGAAGGGCGTGATCCAGAATTCCAGGACGAGGCGGCCGGGCTGGCCCGGTTTGAAGTTGTAGGCACAGGCGGCGTTGGCGTAGGGCAACTCCTTGAGCCATTGCGCCGGCCCCCAGACCATGCACCAGTCCTTGCCCTCCGCCGGGGTGAAGATATGGTAGTTCTGGGCGTGCGTGCCTTGCAGGGTGAAATACGTCTCCCAGGTGCCGAGAATATTCCGCGCCGGAAGAAATCGTTCAATGAATGGTCCTCCGGAAAGACTGCCGTCCACCACCAATTCGAATGTGTCGTTGTGCAGCCCCGGCCCGGAAAAATCCCAGTAATCCTTATAGGCTTCGTAAAGAAAATAAAGCCGGTTGAGGCCCTTGACCCAGCCGACCTTGACGCGCACGTCCAGCGTTTTCGGGTCCGGCGCGGGATGCTTGCCGGTGTCGTCCACGAGCTGGTCCATGCCGATGACATAATCCTCGGGGACGATGTCCCAATCGTTCGTCTTGCCATCAATGGTCGGAATCATATTGGGCGGGAACTGGAATATTTTGAAGACGACGTTCGTCCGTTCCAGCGCGGCGGCGGGATATAAAAACAGGAGCAACGCCGCGAGCGTGAAAACGGGCCGGAAGAAGTTCTTCAACGAAAACGGGCCGGGCCGATGCAAGCGCGGGGAACAGGATTCAAGCGGCTCATTCATGCGAAAATGCTCCATGATTGCGCCGGCGTGTCAACACTCATCACGCAATTACATTTCAGGTGAGGCGCGGCTGCTTACGAGCCGGGTCCGGTCCGCGAGCGCGCCCGCCCCGGCAAAGAGCAGAAGACATCCGGGCGCCATTTTTGGTGATGCATTACGAAATGGAAGGGGCGCCCACCTGGGCGCCCATCTGAAATCAAGCCGGACAGCCACGACCGGAATTATTCCGCAATCTGATAATTGTTCCACAGAATATCATATTGCGCGGCGGATTTGGCTGTTTCGTCCGAGATCAGGTTTTGCGTCGCCAGGATAAAAGCATTCGGGGTATAGGCATAACCGGCTGAACCCTCCGTATAACAAGCCATCACGCCCTTGGACGGCCAGTGAGCCCAGTATTGGGCCAGGAATGGAATCCCCGCAGTCGTATCACCATTCGCACTCGGATTTTGCTGATAATCCGTCATGAACACATCCCGCGCCATGGGGTCGCTGGTCTTCTGATATCTCCGCAGATAATTTGCGGTCCCAGTCAACGAACCGTTGACCATGCGGGGATTAAACTCATAAGAGGAACGGACATTGCCACTGCCATCCGTACTTATAAATGTCGGGTTGGCATACGCCTGCCAACTTAAGGCATTGGTGGTGCCGGTCGAACTGGAGTAGGCCGGACACCACAGGGCTCGCCCATCGGCGATAAAACTGCCGGCATATAAATAACCCAGGTTTTGGTCCGAGTTCCCCGGTGAACTGGTGGTGAAACCGCTTCCACCACCGCCAGCACCGTCCAGCATATAAGTCTGAGGAATCTGTTTGCCCGGGTCGCCATTGGAGCCGAACACGTATCGGGTGTAATGTTCACCTTTGAGCACATTTATCGGGTGCGTAACGCCTGGGGTGCCGTCCGGGTCGTCCCAGACCGGGTACCAATCGTTGAAGTCGCCTGAATACATCACACAGGCGGCGTAAAGCTGATGCAGGTTCGACAGGCATTGGGTCCTTGCCGCCTTGCGTTTGGCTGCCGACAGCGCCGGCAAGAGTAACGCTGCCAGAATGGCAATGACGGCAATCACCACCAGCAATTCTATCAGCGTGAAACCCTGCGCCCTGCGCCGGTCTGAACTTTCTTTCATTCTGTTCATTGGTTTGCTCATTCCTCTGCCGGGCCGATGTCTTGGCATCGGCCCGGCCTGCATAAACTTCAACTTTTTTCAATGTTCCCGGCTGGATTTACGGAGAAACCATGCGGTAGAACACTGTTCCCTGGGTCTGGTCAACGGTCAGGATCACCTGATTGGTTGCGCTCGCGCCCGCGACATTCACCCAGTTGGTGGAGAGGCCGACCGTCGCCGAGTTGGTCTGCGCCTGCAACTGCCAGCCGATATGGTCCGCCGGCCAAGACAGGGTCAGCACACCGGTGCCGGAGTTGAACGAAGTGACGATGTTCGTCGGATTGAGGTTGACAGTGATCAATCCGCCGTTGGTCAGTGTAATCGTGCCGTCCACGGCAAGGTTGTTTTTCCAATAGTAATTGGTCGTGCCGGTCGGGTCCGTGGCCGGCAACGTCACCGAAGCGAAGCCGGAAACGTGCTGATTGAACAATGTGAATTGGGTGCCATTGAAGAGGCCGGAACCAGCGTTGGTGACCACGAGGGTTCCCGGATCAGTCGTGATGTTCCCCCCCGCCACAATCTCGCTGGAATTGGTCGAGGTGATATTCAGGATCGTCTGGCCGCTCAGTTCCACATTGTTGGTTACGGTGAGCACGCCGGTGACCGGCGAGCCGTTGGTGTTGGGACCGAAGCCGACCTCCACCAGGGTGCCGCTGCCCGCCACCAAGCTGCCCCTGATGGTGCCAATGCCGGTGAGGGTCTGAGGTGATGCCAGCGTCAGCGTGCTGTTGGTGATCAGCGTCACGCCATCGGGTGAATAACCCGCGCTGGACAGATCCAAAACCGCCGTGCTGCCCGCCAAAGTAAACGAGGTGAAATTGGGGAGATTAAAATTGTTCGGAGCAATCAACGCCAGCACACCGTTGCTGACGGTGGTGGCGCCGATGTAAGCCACCACGTTGGTCAAAATGTAATTCGTGGTGGTATCGCCATATTCATCAAGACCGTAAACGACATTGGTCATTCCATTAAAGGTCAACGTGCCAGCACCGGTTTTGATGATGTTGTTGGAGCCGGAAATGAATCCGGAGAATGTACAGTCAATGCCCTTGGAGCCGATGACATAGGTGCCGGGAGACGTGACACTCGGCCCAGTAATGGCGCCATTGCCTTGCAGAGCGCCGAGAAAGACAACATCGGCGTCCCGTGTGAACATCGTTCCCGTTCCATCCACTTCAAAGGTGGTGTTGGTGCCGCCTTCGGGATTGCCGTAAAAACGGAGTCCAACCCCACTAGGAACAAGGACGGTGCCCAAAAACCCATTCCATTGCGCGGTGCCTTGGACGGTGAAATTATTGCCAATAGCGCCCTGTATAATATTCGTGCTCAAGGCGTCTCCGGAGATTAACCCGGAGTAAGTGTCGCTGCCTGCCGCCCCGGTTGACTCCGCCAGCGTGGCTGTGGAAGCCGGCGCGATCGTCACGGGATTGCCCACAAAGGTAATGTCGTTGCCACCCAGGAGCAAGGTCGTCGCATTGCTCAGGGTAATGGTGCCAGTACCAGGAACGCCATCAATGTTCGGTCCGCCTTGCCCGCATTGCAACGTGCCAAGTCCGACAATAGTGCCGCCCCTGTAAGTATTGCCATTTGTGGCCAGGATTGTCGTGCCTGGATTTTCTATCACCAGTTCTATCGCTGCAAAGTTCGTGTTGTCCATGATAAGGCCGGAGAAAGTGTTGGTCGTGTTAACCGAAGGTATGCCAATCGTGAGCACATTGGTTCCCGTGGCCGCGCTGTTGGTAATCAAGCCACCAACGACCCCAAGGTCGGTCAAGCCGTTGACCGTTTGATTGTGTCCGTTCAGGTCCAGCGTGCCGCCGAGACCGAAAATGCCCGTGGAACCGGAGACGGTGACGCCGTTGGGAATTTGATTGTTGGCCGTCAGCTTCAACGAACCATTGGTGACAAGAGTATTGCCCTGATAGCTCAGCGCACTACCCAAGGTAATGGTCAAGGGTTCAAAAGTAACCGAGCCGGAGCCGGAAATATTGTTGACCGTAACGGGGGCTTTGACATCAAAGAAAAGCGTGCCGTTATTAGTCACGGAACCGGTGCCGAGACTGCCAACGGCGCCACCGGTGCCAACCTGGAGCACACTGGCGTTGCTGATGCTGGTCAAGCCCGTGTAGCTGTTGTTCACTGACAAAATCAGTGTCCCCGAACCTTCCTGTATCAACGGGCCACTGCCACTGATTGCCGCCACGGTGGTATTTACAGTCTGGTCAAAGATCAAAGTTCCGTTATTCGTGACATTGCCGGTGCCGATGCCACCGTTGACGCTGCCGTTGCCAACCTGAAGCGTGCCGCCTTTGATGCTGGTTGCCCCGAGGTTGCTATTGGGGGTCAGAATGGTCGTAATATTTGCGGTGGCGCTGTTGATGATAAGCCCGGTGTTGCCGGAAAGATTGCCGGAACCACCGAAGGTATAATTGTTGTTGGTGACATTTATTGTAACCGCGGCCGGCAAAAACATGCCGGCCAGGCTCACCGCCGGACTGGCGGAACCCGAATCATTGAAAGTGACGGCGTTGCCATTGGCAAAATCCCCCAGAGGAGAAGGGACGCCATTGACCATCCAATTTGCGGTGACCAAATCCCAGGCATTAGCGCCACCGCCCACCCAAACGACGCTGTTGGTATTGCCGCTAATGACGACCAGGTCAAGCACACCACTGCCGACGGCCAAATACGCGAGCTGGCCGGACTGCGAAAAACCGGTCAGATTCATGTTCGCGACCCCGCCACCCGGTGTTCCCGTATAGGAGATCAGCGGGTAAGAGCCATTGGCAATGGGGTTGCCGGGGATGTTCACGTTAATTGTGCCGCCATTCAAAATCAGGTTGCCGCTGCCGATGCCGCCAGTGCTGTTGATGGCAATCAAATCGCTGGTAACGGAGATTCCATTATTAGTTATATCCATCTGCAAGGTGCCGCCATTGACCGTCAGATCCCCATTAATGGTCAGCGTGCCAATCGTGCCATTGGTCGCCGGCGTAATTGTCGTGCCACTGCCCATCGCGATTTCGCCCCGGACCGTGCCCGTTCCGGCCAAAATCTGGCTGGCCGGAGAGCTCAACGTGAGCGTGCTGCCTATCGCATTCAGCGTGCCATTGGCGATGATGGCCGCGCTGTTGCTGATGTAAGTGCTGGCACTTAAGAGAAGCGTTGATCCGGAATTAATGATGGTATTGCCGGAATAACGGTTGGTGCCGTTCAACGTCAGGGTGTTGTTACCGGTCAAGGTAAAGCCACCGGCGCCACCGTTGCCAATCACATTGGCAAAGGTAACGGCATTGCCGTTAAGATCAATGGTCCCGTTGCCGGCGCCGAAGGTGACCGTGCCCACGGAAATGTCGCTCACATTGCCCGATGCGTACTGCAGCGTGCCGCCGCCGAAATTGATGGCCCCCGCGCCGAGATTGGTCAGCGTCGTGAAATTCAAAATACCGCCATTGATATTCAGTCCGCCGGTGAACGAATTTGCCGTTTGAATAAAGGTTGTGCTTGGCCCGGATATAGTCACACTGCCTGCGCCGCTAATACTTCCGCTTCCGGTCAAGGTATAATTATCGGCACCCGCGAAGGTCACGCTTGCCGGAATCGGATTTGTATTAAGCGTCACCGTAGGCGAACCGCTGCTGTAGATGTCATCAAACGAAACATTGTCTGCCAGCGCACCAATCTGTTGATAATAGGTCGAGTTGGGGGTCGGAGTTGCGCTGTCCTTCCACGAGTTATTTCCTGAATTATTAATGTTCCAAGTGGTGCCGCCAAGGGCGGTGTCCCAGTGGAGGGGTTGATTATCTGCAGTAACCAGCAAATCAATCGAACTGTTGGCGGTATCATTGGAAATAACTGCAACGCAATGAGGCTCAAGGGTTCCGAGAACGAAATTCGTGCCGCTACTGCTATCGCTGCTGGGGAGGATCGTTCCCGAATACCGGATCAGCGGGTAAACGCCGACACCAGGAATACTTCCGCTAAGCACATTAACCGTGACCGGGCCGTTGACGACAAGACAATTGGAACCGGTTGAATAAGCGTTGGTGACCAACAAGGGAGCCACTGAAGTACTGGGACCAACACCGGAGCCATAGACAAATTGCAGTGTTGACCCGGAACTGAATGTCAAAGAGAAATTCGTGCTGCTGTTGACCAAAGTCTCCGTCTGGCCGCTGGTGCCATCACGAAGCTGCAAGTTCGCCTTGGATATCGAAATTGTATTGGTTGCGCCGCTGTAAACGGTGATGGGAACAGAATTCGTATTAGGCGCAGCCTGTGTCAAATTACCTCCATAGACATTAACGCTGTTTGTCCAACCAAGAAATGTTCCTGTGTCATGCATCCGGACAGACACGCCAAGCGACCCATAGCTATTCTCAGCGGTTAACGCGCCGTTAGGCGTCGTACTGTAAAGTGCCTGATCGCCTATGGCATCAACTCGAAGCGTGCCTTCATAAATCTTCGTTCCGCCCGAATAGCCACTGCCGGCTTCCAAGTCCACGGTTCCGGCGCCCATTTTAACGAGCGCGTTGGGAAGGTTGGTGGCAGACTCCGAAACCGGATTCTGAAAAATCAGAGGCGCGACTGGATTGTTCTGAAAGAGGAGAAAATCCCGGGTGTTGATGTTGTTTATGTATACGTCAGAGCTTGCGCCGTTCTCAATAAATGCAGATGTGCCTAAATTGGTCGTCATAAGGATGGTGCTAATATACCAGTAACGACCGCCGGTATGGTTAAGGCTCCATGCGGGTTGCCCGTTGTAATATAGGGTTGTGCCAGAAACGTTATAGGTTTGCGGAGTATTTAAATACGCCGCCTGCCAGGTTTCACCGCCAGAGAATCTCCATCCAACGCTTGCGCCTGAACCGGGTCCTCCAAAATTCGCCACTTGGAAGGCGCCATTGTCGGTTGGAGTTCCTCCCGTGGAAGGATTCACGGTGTAAAGTCCTGAAATCGTCGAGCCCCCAACCACCTGCAAGCTCGGACCCCCGCTCACGAGTCCGGCAAAATCAACGTCGTTCAGGGTTGCGAAATACAAATTGCCAAAAGAACTGTTGCCGTTTGTGCCCAGCACCGCATTCGGTGCGCCATTGGTAAGATACACATTCGCCGCGGGGCTCGCCAGAGAGCCCGGCAGATAAATGCGCAACGCGCTGCCGCTATTTCTAAGAAGATTCCCGGCCAGGTTCAGCGTTCGTCCAGAGTTGACATTCCAATTTTGAACACCATTCAGCACCACGCAGTCGTTCAACGTGAGGTTCACGCCGGCACTGGACATATCAATGCCATTAAGACCCACAACCCCCACCGTGCCCAAGGTATTGGTGAATCCGTCGTTGAGGATTGCCACATTCCCGCCGGGAGTAAGAATCTGGATGCCCTCCCAATTCGTGCTGGCGCCCAAACTGCCCGTGGTGTAGGCACTGGATACATCGTTGCTCCAAGCGGCGATGATGTTGGGGCCGGGCGCAATTCCGCCCACCCAAGACGTGCCGAGGGAGAGAGCGGCCGAGTTGTTGGCTTTGTCAACGGGTTGTGCCTGGGCGAGCGTGCCGCTCAGGACGGCCAGAGCGCCGGCCAGGACCAGTGCGCGTTTTATTAACAGGCTTGGCATATTTTTCGTGGGTTGGAAACGATGGGATTCAATTTGGTTCAGGGTATGGGTTTTCATAAATTTAGATAAAGACTCAAACAGCCCTTGCGCTCCAGTGAAACCGGGCACATCAGGCTCAAATTGAGCATTCAGTTCGACGCAGGGTTTAACGTTTTCCACTGTCAATTTTTGGTTTACATTCCCGGCCCGCTACAACCGCCTTCCAGGTTGGAAAACCTGGCCGCCCTTCCTCACGGGTCAACACAAACGGGATTAATTTCACATTACCAGATATCTTATATTTGTCCATCGCCAATTCTGGTGATACCTCCCGGCCTAAGAAACCCCCGCCGGTTCGCGCCGGGGCCGGGTCTGGCCCAGGTGTTTGGCCACCGCCTCTGTGCGCGAACGCACGTGGAGTTTTTCGTAGATGTGGCGGATGTGGGTGTGGACGGTGGCATAGGTCACCTGCATTGTCTCGGCAATTTCCTTGTAGAGATAACCTTTCGTCAGCAGATTAAGAACCTGCACCTCGCGCGGCGAGAGGCTTTGATCCCCGGGCGACGCGGCGGGCTGCTGCTGGAAGGACTGCACGATTTTGCGCGCGATGTGGCTGCTCATGGGCGAACCGCCGGCATGCGCATTCTGGATGGCGGCAAGCAGTTCAGCCGGCGGCATCTGTTTGAGCAGATAACCGGTGGCTCCGGCCGCCAAGGCGTTGAAAATGTTTTCCGTGTTCTGATACACCGTCAGCATGATGATCTGCGTCGCCGGCAGCAATGGCTTCAGCCGCCGCACACATTCGACACCATTGATGCCGGGCAGATTGATGTCCATGAGCGTCACGTCCGGCTTGATTTTGGGAATCTCCTGCAAGGCATCTTCCCCGCTGGCATGCCGGCTCACGCACCGGCAACCCGGCGACCCATTGATCAACTTCGCCAGGCTGGTCCGCACCTCGGAATCGTCTTCAACGATGGAAACGGAGATGCTCATACCAAGGAATCCTCCCTCCGCCTTCCGCCAAACTCATCCAGCCCGGCCGGCAGGCCCCCGGCCACGGCCATGACGAAATTGCCCCTGCTCAACACACAGCTCATTGCTTCATCCTAGCTCGCCGGGCGGGTTTTGACCAATCGCCATAACTGGCGATGCCACGTTGTTGACGACCAGGGTCATTTCCACCCGCGTTCCCTGGCCGGCGGCGCTGTGGATTTCGCAACGGCCACCGATGGCCGCCAGGCGTTTCTCCAGATTGACCAGTCCGGAGCCGGAGGTGATTCGGCCCGCGCCGGCGCCGGCCGCGCCATTGCCGCCGGCGGCGGGCATGCCCTGGCCGTTGTCCTCGACGGTCAAGGTGAAAGCCCGGGGTTCAATGCGCAGCCGCAGCCAGACCTCGGTGGCTTTGGCGTGCTTGACGACGTTGTTGAGCACCTCCTTCAACGCGAGGAACAAATTGTAACGCAGTTCGGCATCCACGCGCATCGCGGGCAGCGCCAGGGGCACGTCCATGCGGCAACGGATTCCCGCCGTGCGGAGAAAATCCTCGGCGAAGGCGGAGATGTAATCCATCAAACCGGTGAACGTATCGTGCTGCGGATCCACCGCCCAGACGATTTCGTCCATCGCCCGGGTCAGTTGCCGCGCGGACCCGGAGATGTGTTCGAGATGCGCGCCGACCTGTTCGGGCTCGCGCCGGGCCAGTTCCGTGAGCAGGGTGATTTGCGTCAGACCCGCGCCGATGTCGTCGTGAATGTCCTTGGCGATGCGCGCGCGGTCGCGCTCGATCGCGTGCTGTTGCTGCAAGAGCGCAAGCTGGCGGCGGTATTTCCGCATGACGCCGCGGCGCACGGCCAGGGAAATGCCGCCGACCACCGCCACCCCGGCAAAAGTTTTGAACCACCAGGTCTGGTAAAAAAACGGCTGCACCTCAAACCGGACCGCTGCGCCGGTCCCGTTCCAAACCCCCTCGCTGTTGCAGGCGATGACCCGGAGACAATAGTCGCGTGGCTCCAGGTTGCGATATTGCGCCGTGCGCCGGGTGTCGGCGTCCACCCAGTTCGCATCCAAACCGTCCAGGCGGTAACGGAACCGCGCCTTGTCGCCGGCGTCAAAACTCAAGGCGGTGAACCGGAAATCGAACTGCTTGTGCCCCGGCGGCACGATGATTTTTCCACCGTTCAACGCCACCGGCTCGCCGTCCACGCGCAATTCCTCGATGATGACCGGTGGTGGGAGCGAGTTGGCGGTCAATTTATCCGGATCCACACAAACCACGCCGCGGACGGTGGTGAACCAGAGCCGCCCATCGGCCCCGCGCCAGCACGCCGGCTGGTATCCATCGGAAAACTCCAGCGCCGGCAGGCCGTCATGCCGTACGTAAATCACATAATCCAGCGTATTGGTCCGCCCGGCGGCAACGGCGTTCAACGCCGTTTTGGCAACGCAGTAAATGCCCTGATGTGTTCCCAGCCAGAGCCGGCCGTGCTTGTCGTCCAAAATTTGACTGATCACGTCCACCGGCAATCCCTGCTTGGCGGTGAACCGCGAGAATTTTCCGCTGCTGAACCGCAGCAAGCCGCCGCGGAACGTGCCCGCCCAAATGGAGCCGCTGTCATCGGCAACCAGCGAATAAATCGGCTGTTCCGCCAGCGCGTCCCGGGGCCGGAAGGCCTGCAAATGATTCGTTTCGCAACGGTAAAGCGCGCCGTCATCGGCGCCGGCCCACACGGTTCCATCCGGCGTTTGCACCAGTGCCCGGACCGCCGGCAACGCCACATTGTCGTTCGTGGTCAGAAACCGCCGATCATTTCCCGACCACACGGCGATGCCGGCTTTCGTACCCATCCACACCCGGCCCGCGCGGTCGGTTAAAATGGATTTGATTCCATGCACCTCCCACGTTGCGCGCTGCACCAGATCGTCGTGGAACTGATGCAATATTTCCCCCTCGGCCGCGCTCAACCACAGCCCGCCGTCCGCGCGCGGAAAAACCGAAAACACAAAATTTGCCGACGCGCTGGCGCCGACCGGAAAGCAGGTGATTTTCCCATTGCTCCAACGGCATAATCCACCCCCGGCGGTGCCAATCCAGACCGTGCCGTTGGCATCCTCGCAAACCGACGATACCGTCCGCGCCGGCAGGCCCTCAGCGGTGCCGATCACATGAAATTGCCGGTCGCGCAATCGCGCCAATCCACCATGATCCATCCCCACCCACACGCCCCCGTCACTGCCTTGGAACCAGGCGCCGACCCGGTCGCCGGGCAGGTTGTCCTGGGTCGTCAGACGCTGGTATTTCCCGTCCGGCGTGATGTGAAAAAGTCCGTTGCCATAGTGGTTGAACCACAGGCCGCCTTCGCGATCCTCATGCATGCCCATCGCGCGCCCCGAAGCCCAGCCGAGCAAGCCGCGCCACCCGGCAACCTCCGCCACCCACTCGCGCCCGGCCATTTTGCGAAAACGACCGCCATCCAAAACCCACATCTCCCCGTTTTTCGCCGGAATCAGCAGTTGCGGCTGAAGGGCGGCCTCTCCGTTCGTGGGCGTCATATCTTCGAACCGGCTGCCGTCCCAGCAACCGATTTCATTCTCGGCACCGGCCCAGACCCGGCCGGAGGCGTCGGCAACGAGCGTGTTGATATGTTTGCCGGCCAGGCCGCCGTCCTGCGGCAATTCCTTGAACGCGCCGGCGGCAAACTGAAGGATGTGTCCGTCGCGCGACAAAAACCAGAACCGGCCATCGCTGCCGGTGCATTGAAAAATCGGCCGCGAACCCGGCGGCGGCGTGCAAATCTTCCAATCCAAATTGGTTCCGGCCGGATTGCGTTGCAGTACTTCACCAAATTGCGTGACGAACGTGACCAGATTCGACGACGAATACACGAGCGTGGTGTGCAAATCGAACGTGGCCTGGTCCGGCCATTCGTTGCGGAACACGCCGTCGTGATAGGAAGTCAGCCCGCCGCGAAACGTGTTGATCCACAGCATGCCATTGGCATCGAAGAAAAGCCCCTGGACGCGTGTCTGGCTCAACGCCGGCGTGTTGACCGGGTCAAAGGTGACAAAACGCACCCCGTCGAAACGGGCCAACCCGTTGTAGGTGCCAATCCAGAGATAGCCGTCCGGGGTCTGGGCGATGGCCGTAACGGTGCTGCTGGGAAGGTTGTTCTCCGTGTCCCAGACATCAACGAGATAATCCGCCGTCGCCGCCTCCGCGACGCAACCCGCGCGCAGCAGCAGCCCGACCGCCATCCCGGCAAAAAACCAACGGCGCATCATCAATGAAAAAATTTGGAGGCGCACCGATGAAATAATAGGGTGACTATGAGAAAAATGCCACCGCAAAGCAAGACGAGTTTGGCCGCGCATCGGCCACCGGCATCATGGCAGGTCAAAAAAAGCCGAATTGGGTGGTAAAGGCAGTAAAATGAGAGGGAAACGTGCCGGGTTGGCGCTACTCCCGCACAATTCGCGCTTACTCTTCACCGGCTCGCCCACTTCAAGCCAACGGTTTGAAATTTGCGCTGGCTGACGCAGCGATCTTTGCGGCAGCAACCTCCTGGTTCAAAGAATGACCCCTTTGCATTGCGCGCATTTACAGTTGCCACGTGCGGGCGGCAATTTAGAGTATTCCGCGTTCACGTGAAGCTTTCATTGCCCATTTTCGGCCTGGCCTTGCCGTCATTTTTCTGTGCGGAGGCGCAAAAGGGATGTCGAAGGAGGGGGATGAGATCATTACTGCCAATTGTGGGGACCCCTTTTACAGGCGTTTGTTCAACCCGATGAGCCGAAGATCGAAGAAAAAAGCCGAGCCCGAAAAAACCCCGGCCGTGCAATCGGGCGCACCCGGAGCGGAAGGCTCCCGCTCGCTGGAATCCGCAAGCCGACCGGCTGGTTTGCATGACCGCTGGACGGTCCCCGGCGTCTGCATTTTTCTGGCGGCGATCACGTTGGCCGTTTTCGGCCAGACGTTGGGGCATGACTTTGTCAATTACGACGACAACATGTATGTGTATGAGAACGCGCAGGTTGCCAAGGGTCTAACTTGGGAGGGATTTCGCTGGGCGCTGACTTATGGCCAAATTGGCCACTGGCACCCGCTGACCTGGCTCTCCCACATGCTCGACTGCCAGTTATACGGGTTACAGCCGGGCGGCCATCACCTCACCAATATCCTCCTCCACACGGCAACGGCGATCCTGCTCTTTCTGGTGCTGCGGCGGATGACGGGGTTCCTGTGGCGCAGCGCGTTTGTGGCGGCGGTGTTTGCGATCCATCCGTTGCGGGTAGAGTCGGTGGCATGGGTCGCCGAGCGCAAGGACGTTTTGAGCGCGTTTTTTTTCATGCTGACGCTCGGAGCCTACGTCCGCTATGTGCGCCGCCCGCCTTCGGTGGTCCGCTATGGCGCCGTGGTGCTGCTCTATGCCTTGGGACT
>JBAVOO010000025.1:0-38019 GCA_049692125.1 Verrucomicrobiia bacterium
CCATTCGTTGTTCCATAGGTTCACTTTTTTTCCAGGGCATCCTTGAGTTTATCGTCTCAAGCCTCCCAGGCTAAGTGTTACCTATGTATTGAACCTACTCCGTCACCTATGTTTTGAACCTGCACCATCTTTTCATAAACTTTAAAATTTAGCCTTTGGCCTTTGTTTCCCGGCCAGAGACAGCGGCCTGCAACGTGGCGCAGCTTTACGTGGACAATAACTGGTCTCCTGCTCAAAACGGCTGATTCCGCCCCCAGCCACCATTCCGAACTGCGGAAGCAAAGAGCAAACCACTTGAAAATGACCGGACTTATCTTTTTGAGCCACTGTATGCCCCTATCTTCGGTTTGACTTCGGTGGTTGCCGCCGGCACTGACTTGGGGCGGCGCCAGTAAACCACCAACCGGTATCCGAGCAGGATTGCCAGCACCGCCGCAAACGCCAGCGGCTGGCGCACGTCGGCTTTCACCTGCATGTAATAATGGGTCACACCCGCGATGGCGGCCACATAAGCGAGCCGATGCAGCGCCCGCCAGCGTTTGCCGCCAAGTCGCTTGATCATGGCGTTGGTGGAGGTGACGGCCAGCGGCACCATGACCAGGAGCCCGGTGCTTCCCACGAGCAGATATTTGCGTTTGAGCATTTCCGACAGCGTGCCGGAAAGGCTGAACGACCGGTCGAGACTGAAAAAGAGCAGGAAATGCACGCAGGCATGGAAGAAGGCGAAAAGTCCGAGTGTGCGCCGGAAGGAAATAATCCAGTTCCAGCCGGTGATTTTTCGCAATGGCGTCACCGCCAGCGTCAGCAACAGAAAGACCAGCGTCAACTTGCCGGTCGTGAGGATCGCGAAATTCGCCGGGTTGGCCCCCAACTGGTGGTGGCAGGCGTCCCAGCCCAGCAACGCCAGCGGCACGGCGCCATTGACGAGCAGGAGAAACCTGGCGAAGCGAATATCGTTCTCTTTCATGACGGTTTGTGCCGGTCAGAAATTGGCGCGCAGATCCATCCCGGTGTACAAACCGCCCACCTGTTCTGCGTAGCCGTTGAACATCAAGGTTGGACGCCGTCCCGATTCGCCGATGCGTTGCTCCGTGGCCTGACTCCAGCGTGGATGATCCACCTGCGGGTTCACGTTGGCGTAGAAGCCATATTCATTCGGGGCATACTGGCTCCACGTGGTGCGCGGTTGCCTTGCCGCCAGCTTGATTTTGACAACGGACTTGATGCCCTTGAAACCGTATTTCCACGGTATGACCAGCCGAAGGGGAGCGCCATCCTGTGGCGGCAGCGCGCGTCCATACAGCCCGCTGGCCAGCAGGGTCAACGGGTGCATCGCTTCATCCATTCTCATGCCCTCGACATAAGGCCAGTTGAGCACATCGCTCCGTTGTCCCGGCATGCGCTTGGGATCCAGCAGGGTCTCGAAGGCTACATACTTCGCATCGCTGAGCGGCTCGACCAGATCGAGAAGTTTGGACAGCGAAAAACCAGCCCACGGAATCACCATGGACCATCCTTCGACGCAGCGCATACGATATATCCGTTCTTCGGGCGGGCTGATCTTCAGCAAGTCGTCGAGGTCGAAGATCCTTGGTTTTCTTGCCAGGCCCTCGACCGACACCTGCCAGCCTTTGGTTTCAAAATCAGCCGCCGCCGGAGCAACCCCTTCCTTGTCGGTCGAGAATTCATAGAAATTATTGTAATGTGTGATGTTCTGAAGGGAGGTCGTCGGCTCGGCTACGCGAAAGCCAGTGGCCTCCGCTGCCGCCGCGGGGGTTGTCAGTCCCTGGATCAAGGGGGTGTCAACCGTGCCTGTTGCCACATGATTGAGACGCCGATAGACCAGGCCGGTGGCTGCGGCGCTGGCCGCAAGGATCCCAGTCCGTATGAATGTCCGACGATTGAAGTAAACGGCGGGGTCGGTTATCTCACTGGCGGATATTTTGTTTGGATCCTTCACCGGACAAACAATTGGTTAAACTACACGGACAGATTGGCAGAATTTCAGGATGAGTGCAATGTGTTTGCAAGATCAGCCCGGCGCCTTCCGTGATGAAAACCGGCGAACACGTTGGATTATTTCAAACCAACTCCTGCCGGGTTTCAGGCCGGCTTTACTTTCATCCGGCATGGGGTAGAATGGCAACGTGAAAAAAGCCGTTGGATTGATGGTGGGATTTTTGTTGTTTGGGTCCGCCGTTTTTCCGGCCCAAGCCGCCTTCACGAACCTCTACGTTTTTGGTGACAGCCTTTCTTCGACGACAGGCAATACCTCCGGCTTGACGTTTTACTACGGCCAACGTTATTCCAACGGCCGGGTCTGGGTCGAGGTGCTGGCGCAGCGGCAGGGACTGACCTTTAACTCCAACCAGAACTGGTCCTGCTACGAAATGAGCTGCACCTCCATGCTGGCGAATGTCAGCAGTTTCCAAGCCCCTTCGAAGGCGAGTAATGCGCTGTTTGTCATCTGGGTCAACTGTTGCGATTTGTGGTGGCCGGCGACCTACGCCGGTACGAGCGGGTCCCAATGGACCAGCGCCATCAATCAGTCTCAAACCAACCATTACAAGGCCGCCACCAACCTTTATGCCAAGGGCGCCCGCACGCTCATCATGCCGGATGCCGTGGACCTTTCCATGATTCCGCAGTTTAACAACTCCCCCAACGCGAGCTATATTCACACGGAGTGCCTTGCTTACAACGTCGCTTTTTCCAATACCTTGAATCGGATACGGGCGGCGTGTCCTAATCTTGTGCTTTATACCCCGGACTTTTTCACCCTGCTCACTAACATCTTGGCACATCCAGCCAATTATGGCGTAACCAATGCCCTGGGTGATGGATTGAGTATTGATGCCATTGATGCGGTGAATTACGGTTTCCCCAGCGCAGTCATCAATGGCTTTGGCACAAACTTCATTTTTTGGGATCCGACAGACCCGACTGCAATGGTCCATATGTGGATGGCCAATACCGTCCAGCAACTCATCTCGCCGGTGCTAATCAGCAACATTACAATGGTCAACGGCAGCAACCAGTTGGTTATGGCCAACGTTCCGATAGGCCAGAGTGGTTTGGTCCTTGGCCGCACGAACCTTATACGGGGGAACTGGACGACCAATGCGAATGCGACTTTCAACAGCATCAGTGCAACGCAATCGGTCTTTATCAAGCCCTCCGGTCCGCAGTGGTTTTACCGGCTGAATTTCCCCTACTCCTGGACCTGGCCGTAACCGGGTGACGGACAGTTCCAACCCGCCGACGGGACGTCAATGCCACCGGCAGTGGACTCCTCCCGTTAACCTTCGGGGGCTGGTGTGATCAGATCCCGGCCGCGGGGGTTCGCTGACGGCCAACCCGCCGAAGGTAAATCAGCCGCCATCCAGCCCCCTGTGCTCCAATCTTCAGACAACCCCCCAACCTGAAGTCTTCTGAAAGATTGGGCCGGTGTCTTCCGTATAATATGAAAAAGCGGAAACGGTGGACTGGTTTTGGACCAATCCCCGGCCGGATTAGTTCCGCCTTGACTGTCGTACGGCATGAATTAGGATTACCCGATGCAAAAAATCATTTCATTAGTGGTGGGAATTTCGTTATTTGGCTTCACCGTTGTTCCGGTTCAAGCGGCCTTTTCGAACCTCTATGTTTTTGGCGACAGCATTTCCACCACGACCAATAACACATCCGGTTTGTCGTTTTACTACGGCCAACGTTATTCCAACGGCCGGGTCTGGGTTGAAGTGCTGGCGCAGCGGCAGGGACTGACCTATGATCCCAATAAGAACTGGTCCTACTTCTATAATTCAAGCACCACCATGCTGGCGAATGTCAGCAGTTTCAAAGCCCCTTTGGATGCGAGCAACGCGCTGTTTGTCATCTGGGTCAACTGCGCTGATTTGTGGTTCCCGGCGATGTACAGTGGTACGAGCATGTCCCAATGGACCAGCGCCATCAATCAGTCCCAAACCAACCATTACAAGGCCGCCACCAACCTTTATGCCAAGGGCGCCCGCACACTCATCATGCCGAATGCCGTGGATGTTTCCACAATTCCGGAGTTTGATCAGTCCGCCAACGTGAGCTTTATTCACACGGAGTGCCTTGCTTACAACGTCGCTTTTTCCAACACCTTGAATCGGATACGGGCGTCGTGCCCCAACCTGACGCTTTATACCCCGGATTTTTTCACCCTGCTCACCAACCTGCTGGCGCATCCCGCCAACTATGGCTTGACCAATGCCCTTTGTGATGGAGCAAGCATTGATGCCGTCGATGCGGTGTCCTGCGATTCTTACACTTATCCCAGCGCAGCCACCAATGGCTATGGCACAAACTATATCTTTTGGGATCCGCAGGACCCGACTGCAATGGTCCATACCTGGATGGCCAATACCGTCCAGCAACTCATCTCGCCGGTGCAAATCAGCCAGCTCATGGTGTTCAACGGCAGCAATCAGTTGGTTATGGCCAACGTTCCGATTGGCCAGAATGGTTTGGTCCTTGGCTGCACGAATCTGTCGTCGGGGAATTGGACGACCAATGCCAGCTTCTGCAGCACCAATACAACGCAATCCATTTTTGTGCTCACCGCCGGTGCGTCACAGAATGCGCAGTATTTTTCCCCAAACGACGGGCCGACGCCCCCTGGTGGTGGTGGCGGATGGGGGACAAACACACCTGTCGTCACGCTGCAGCTTTATCGGCTGCGTTTCCCCTACTCCTGGACCTGGCCGTAATCCGCCGGCTGGCAGCCCGTTAAAGCAGCAGCCGCCGGCGGGAGAAGGCTCTGACTTTTCATTGTTCATCCGCCGATGCCGATTTGGAAATCGGCGCTCCGCAATTGGGGCAATAAAAAAGCCCCGGATGACTCCGGGGCTTTGATGAAAACAAACTGATTATTTACTATTTACGCCGACGGAACAACAACAGAGAAAGTCCGCCCAAACCCGCCAACGCAATCGTCGAAGGTTCAGGAATAAAGCCACCAACCAAGTAATCACCAACCAAGTATTCAGTCATGGGGGTTGGAGTGGGAGGGGGAGCGCCAGTGGTAGAAACCGGAGTATACTGAAACGCTTGCGACCAACCAACAAAAGTATCGTCGTCGGCAGCCTCAGAGAGCGTATTATACAGACCACCGTCGGTGTACCAAGCCACTTCATAGAAGGTGTAAGTTGTGCCCGCACTAAGGCTATTAACCTGATACTCTAATTCGTTATTATACAGGCCAGCACCAATTGCGGTACTTTGAAAAACTGCCACCGGCGTGCCGTTGGTTCCTGGTACAGGCTGAAATGCTGTATCTCCCGTGATGTCAGCCCAGGCGGTTTCAATATCGTAGGTCAAACTCGCGGGACTGGACGAGTTTGCAATCGTGCTAACCGCCGTGGCCGTAGAGGCCGGGCCAAAGAACAGTTCCACGTCTATACCCGTATTATAGACCACGGTGCCGGGTGTGGTGTAGTTATTGCCAACGTTATGGCCGAAGCCGTAGTAGTAAATTCCCGCTTGGCCGTATGCTGACAAGGCGGCAAAGGCTGCCACTGTGGCTAAAACTAAGGTTTTTTTCATATTTTTTTACGTTTGTTTAGGTGTTTCTGGTTTTTTTGGTTTCTGCTTCAAATTCATTGTGGAACCGTAAATATATTAGTCCACGTTTCCGACGCGCCATTGTAACCGGCACCAAAATGCTGAATAAAGAATCCCGTGCCAACAGGAAGCGTCACACTTGTGGTCTGATAAACTGCGTTACCGTCATAGAATCCAGCGCCTGGTAACCCATCCGTAGCAGCATCGGCAGCATTAGGATAATAATTGACATTTCCCATTTGGTTTCTTGCCCACGACCAGCGTGGGCCTTTTTTGTGATTCTCTTCCTGCTCCACAGGTTTGCAAGTCCAGTTTCCAGTCCGCCCTCGGTTTTCTCTGGCACAGGAGGCGCTTCGCTGCGATTTGCGCCTTTCCACACGCTTTTCCAAAAAATTAACAGTTCCACCCATAACTCGTGGGAACAAGGGGGATTCTTTCAAAAATCTTTCAAAAAATTATCAGATTCCAACTGCCACATGTGAAGGGACTTGCGCCGAACACCGGTCATGCAGGCTTGGATTGTTGCTGACAGCAATTCGTCCAATGTCCATGCGTAATCTGTCAATCCCGCTGCTGGTGCGGGCGTCTGTTTATGTGCGCTCTGGAGACGCGCTCAGCCGCGCCAAGTCCGCCGCATGGGGCGCTCGCGCCAGGCACACCTCACCACGGTGCCGAGCCGGGAAGTTGCGCGCCGGGTATTGTGGGATTAGGACTACTGGCCGTGCGTAAATTGGGCTGGCGAGGAAGAAGCAGACAAACCCCGGCAATTCATAACTCTCAACTCTCAACCACGACCCCGCAACCCGATCAGAGCCTCGTTACCCCGGCTGCCACGAGAGAAGACTACGCCATCTTTGCCAGCGTTTCGTGGGCCCAGCGCAACATCCGCTCGGTGGTTTCCCAGCCGATGCAGGAATCAGTAATCGAAATGCCGTAGCGCAGGTCCGCCGGATTCTTTGGAATCGGCTGGTTGCCTTCGTGAATGTTGCTCTCGACCATCAGGCCGATGAGCGACCGGGTGCCGTCCACGCGCTGCTGAATCACGCTGCGCCACACGTCCTCCTGCCGCGCATGCTGCTTTTCAGAATTCGCGTGGCTGCAATCCACCATCAGCACCGGCGGCAGGTTTTCTGATTTCAATTTTTCCCCGGCCGCGCGGATGCTTTCCGCGTCGTAATTCGTCTGCGCGCGGCCGCCGCGCAACACGATGTGCGCGTCGGGATTGCCCGCCGTGCGGACGATGCTCGTGACGCCGTCCTGGTCAATGCCCAGAAAACTGTGCGGCTGCCGCGCCGCGCCCATCGCGTCAATCGCCACCTGCAGGCTGCCGTCGGTGCTGTTCTTCAAGCCGACCGGCATCGAAAGGCCGCTGGCCATTTCCCGGTGCGTCTGGGATTCCGTCGTGCGCGCGCCAATCGCCGCCCAGGTGATCAAATCGGCGATGTATTGCGGCACGATGGGGTCCAGAAATTCCGTCGCCGCCGGCAAACCCATGCCGGTGATTTGCAGCAACAGCCGCCGCGCGATTTTCAAGCCGGTCTCGATGTCCTGCGAACCGTCGAGGTGCGGGTCGTTGATCAGGCCCTTCCAGCCGACGCTCGTGCGCGGCTTTTCAAAATAGACGCGCATGACAATTTCCAGGCGGCCGGCAAACTTCTCGCGCAACGCGTTGAGCCGCGCAGCGTAATCCAGCGCGCTCTTTTCGTCATGAATCGAGCACGGGCCGATGACGACGAGCAGGCGCGGGTCTTCCCGCCGCAAAATGCGGATGATGCGTTCGCGGCTGCGCGCCACGGTGGCGTTGGCGGCGGCGGTCGGCGGCGACTGCGCCTTCAATTCCCGCGGCGTCAGCAGCCGGACGATTTCTTTGACGTGTAAATCCTGCGTCTGAAACATGCTGCCGAGTATAGCACGCGTTTGCCTCGCGGAAAGTCCGAACGGGGGCAAAAATGCGCCCCCCAGCCACAGTGGCACTCCAAGCCTTGTCGCAAGTCCTCCAACATAAAATCCGAAGCCCGAAGGCCGAAGCCCGAATGAAATCCGAAATCCGAATCTCGAATCTGAAAGCTTCGGGCGAGCAAGTCTGTCGTTCGGATTTCGGGCTTCGGACTTCCTTCGGATTTCGGGCTTCGGCCTTCGGATTTGCGCCGATTCAATGATTTGTGGTTTTGTTTGGAGCCGCCCTGCCCCGGCCGCCGGGGCATCAAACGTTCTGGCGTCCGGACGGTTTTCGGTTTATTAATTGAACGGTATGAAAAAATCAATCTTGACTGTTCTCGCTCTGGCCTGCGCCGGGGCGGTTCGCGCCGGCATCCACACCCAACTCGTCGAATATAAACAAGGCGACACGACGCTCGAAGGCTTTGTCGCCTATGACGACGCCATCCAAGGCAAACGGCCCGGCGTCCTGGTCGTGCATCAGTGGCTGGGGTTGACGGATTACGAGAAACATCGCGCCGCAATGCTCGCGCAACTCGGTTACGTCGCCTTTTGCGCCGACATCTACGGCAAAGGCGTCCGCCCGCAAAACCCGCAGGAAGCCGGCGCCCAGGCGGGCAAATATAAAAATGACCGCCGGCTTTTGCGCGCCCGGGCCAACGCCGGTCTGGAGGCGCTGCGCCGGCAGCCGCTCGTTGATTCGAAACGCGTCGCGGCCATCGGCTATTGTTTTGGCGGCACAACGGTGATTGAACTGGCGCGCAGCGGCGCGGACGTTGCGGGCGTGGTCAGTTTTCACGGCGGATTGGATTCGCCGGCGCCGGCGGACGGCAAAAACATCAAAGGCAAGGTGCTGGTTTGTCATGGCGCGGATGATCCGTTTGAGAAGCCACAGGATCTGGCCGCATTCGAGAGCGAGATGCGCGACGCCAAAGTGGACTGGCAGCTCATCCAATACGGCGGCGCGGTCCATGCCTTCACCCAGCCCATGGCGGGCAATGACAATTCCAAGGGCGCGGCTTACAACGAAAAGGCGGACAAACGTTCGTGGGAAGCCATGAAACAGTTCCTGGCCGAGATTTTCAAGTGACGGTGAATCGTTAAATCGTTAAATTGTTAAATCGGCAGAAGCATCCACGATTTAACCGTTCAACCAATCACGATTTAACGAACATCATGCGCATCACCGGCGGCAACGCGGCCCGGCGGATTTTGAAAACGCCGAAAGGTCTGGCCGTGCGCCCCACGCCCGACCTCGTCAAGCAGGCGGTTTTCAACAGTCTGGGCGCACGGGTGGCCGGCGCACGCGTGCTGGAACTTTTTGCCGGCTCGGGCGCGTTGAGCCTGGATTGCCTGAGTCGCGGCGCAGCGTCGGCGATGTGCATCGAGAGGTCGCCCAAACACGCGGAATTCATCCGCGCCAATGCCCGCACCGCCAGCCTGGATCCGGCGCTGGACGTGCGCGTGCAGGACGTGTTCACCGTGCTGGCGCAATTCGCGGAAAGCGGGCGGCAATTCGATTTGATTCTGGCGGATCCGCCTTACGGAGAAAAAAACATCGGCCGCCGCTCGACTTCATTGGCGCAGCAACTCCTCGACGACCCCCATTTGCCGAAGCTGCTCGCGCCCGGCGGACGTTTCGTTCTCGGTCACACGAAACGCGACACGCTGGATATCGTTGCCCCGTGGAAAGAAGTGAACTTGCTCAAGCATGGCGACAGCCTGATGCGGTTTCTGGAAATTGTCTAAAACGTGCTTCCGGCATCTTGCCGGAAGTGCTGAATTTTTTGAGGTTTGATCTGCCGGCGAGACGCCGGCAGCACGTTCACTTGTCGACAACTTCCTCCACTGCCTCGCGAATCGTTTTCTTGAATTTCTCGATGCCCTGGTCGAACGCGGCAGAGATGGGCAGCAACGAAACTTTGCGAATCTTCTTTTTGAACTGCTTCAAATTCTTTTCGGCCGCCGCCTCGTCCATTTTGTTCGCCACCACCAGGCGCGGTCTTTCGAGCAGCGCTGGGTCATAAAGCTCCAGTTCCTTGAGCAGTTGTTGGTAATCGTCCCACGGCGCGCGGTTGTCCGTGCCCGCCATGTCGAGCAGCAGCACCAGGATTTTGCAGCGCTCGATGTGGCGCAGAAACGCGTGACCGAGCCCGACGTTGCGATGCGCGCCTTCAATCAAACCCGGCACGTCGCAAACCGTGAGCCGGTGCCAGTCGGCATATTCCACGATACCAACCTGCGGGTGCAGCGTGGTGAACGGATACGGGGCGACTTTCGGCCGCGCCTTGGAAATGGCCGTAAGCAGCGTGGACTTGCCCGCGTTCGGATAGCCGACCAGCCCGACTTCGGCCATGATGCGCAGCTCGAAAAGAAAATCGCCTTCCTCGCCCGGCTCGCCCGGCTGGGCGAAACGCGGTGTCTGGCGCGCCGCCGTCGCAAAGTTCCGGTTGCCCAAGCCGCCCCGACCGCCTTTGCAAAGCACGAATTGTTGCCCGTTTTCAGTGAGATCGGTGACGAGCTCGCCCTTTC
The DNA here is from genome assembly GCA_049692125.1 of Verrucomicrobiia bacterium. Classification (GTDB taxonomy): domain Bacteria; phylum Verrucomicrobiota; class Verrucomicrobiia; order Limisphaerales; family UBA11358; genus UBA11358. The sequence goes on from JBAVOO010000025.1 coordinate 10,060, forward strand.
CTGAATCGCCGGTGGAACATTCTCCAACCTCTTCCTTGCTCAAATCAATTTCCTGCGCCTGTCCGCCGCTGGCACTGCGAATCAATGGTCGTTTGCTCACGCTGGTTTTGAAAGTTGGCTTTTCGTCCTCGTTCTCGTCCTCGTCCTCGCTTTTTTCGTCCGGCCGGCCGCCGCCCGCAATCCGCCACACCAGCGTGCCGCACGGCACTTTGACAACGAGGTCCTTGCCCGCGTGGCCATCCATGCCCTTGCCGAAACCCGGCTCGCCGGCCTCGGCGATGAGGCGCGGCTGATAATACTGGGCGATGAGGTTGTTGAGATCGTGGTCGGCCTGCAAGATCACGCTGCCGCCGCGCCCGCCGTTGCCGCCGCTGGGGCCGCCCTTGGCGATGTAAGCCTCGCGATGAAAGGCCACACAGCCTTTGCCGCCGTGCCCCGCGCTCGCATAAATTTTTATTTCGTCTATGAACATGAACCCTCGAAAAGATTTTATAAGGAGACCCGGAAGCCATGAAGATGAATTTGTTTCGGCCTGATTCCTGGTTTCATGATTTCATGGTTTCATGGTTTCCTTATTTAAATCGGTTTCCTGAAACAAAAAAGGCGAGGCGCGTGGCCTCGCCGGGAAATTCGTTGGCGCCGGTCAATTCTTCGCGGCGGGTTCGGCCTTCACATTCACACGCCGGCCGTTTTTGTCGAAGGCGATTTTGCCGTCCACGAGCGCGAAGAGCGTCCAATCGCGCCCGGTGCCGACGTTTTCGCCCGCGACAAACTTCGTGCCGCGCTGCCGGACGATGATGCTGCCGGCGGTGACCGCTTCGCCGCCATACGTTTTCACGCCCAGCCGTTTGCTGGCGCTGTCGCGACCGTTGCGGACGCTGCCTTGACCTTTCTTGTGTGCCATAATTTTTGGGGGCTGGGTTGTTGCGTCCCGGTTCTGGGAACCCTCCAGACGCCAGACGCCAAATCCAAGACCCGATTTAAGCCTTGATTTCCTTGATCTTGACCACCGTCAATTCCTGGCGATGCCCGATGGTTTTATGATAGCCCTTGCGGCGTTTCATCTTGAAAGTGAGTTTTTTCTCGCCGCGCTTGTGCGCCACCACATCGGCCAGCACGCTCGCGCCGCTGACGGTGGGCGCGCCGATCGCGACCTTGCCATCGCGATTGACCAGCAACACGCGGTCAAACGTGAACGGCTTGCCGGCCTCGACGGCCAGACGTTCGATTTCCAGCGTGTCGCCCGCGGCCACCCGATACTGTTTGCTGCCTGTTTCTAAAACGGCGTACATAAATTGACCCGCAAAGGGTTGCGTATTAAGCCAGAACCGCGCCGGCCTGTCAACGCCGGATTTGATTAAAAAACGCCATGCCAGCCTTGTTCTGCTCAATTTTGGGAAATCAGGTTGCTGCCGGTGCCATTACGGTGTATCATTAAATGCGGTCGCTATGAAATCGGGGCTTATCATTGGGTTGTGCTTGTTTTCGCAGATGGTTTTTGCGGATGGACTTCCGGTCATCACGGTTCCGCCCGCGAGTCAGACCGTGTCGCCGGGTAACACTGCGACATTGACGGTTACCGCGACCGGCGCCACCAGTTTCCAGTGGCGGTTCAACGGCGCGGACATTTCCGGAGCGACGACCTCGACGCTGCAAATCCCGAATGCCCAGACCACCAACAGCGGTTATTACATGGCGGTGGCGGAAAACGCCACCGGCTGGGTGCCGAGTCAGATGGCCTGGCTTTCGGTGGTTTCCGGTTCGGGTGGCGTAGTGCCTTTTTCAAACAAAGCCAACAACTATTTTCAAGGACAGGTGTGCGACCCTATGGGCAACCCCGTCAACAACGGTTCGGCGCAAGTGGTGGCAGGCCCGGCCTTGGATCAAATGCAACCCGTTGGTACAAGCGTGGCGGTTGCCAATGGATATTATGGCAGTTCGCCCCTGACCCGAACCGTCTCCACCATTGCGCCCGGACAGAACGTTTACTATCAGGTGGTCGTCACTTATACGAATTCGGGCGTTGGCTATACGCAACCATCTACCGTGTTGAATTTGACTGCGGGCGGCGGCAGTTTTCCGACGCCTTCGGTTTATGGTCTAAAATTTCCGGGTTGGTGGGCTGGTGAAGGGCTTGAGCCGGTAATAGTGACCTACTTCCCAAACACACCAACCAACCAGGTGCGGATTCCCGGTGAGACTTTCAGTTTAACCAATTCTTATTTCGCCTACACAGACTACGGGACTCCCACCGCACAATGGCGAGAGAATGGCAGCCCCATCATCGGAGCGACGAACTTTCCAAACATTTCCCCTGGCTATGATGGCCCCCAAATTGTCGCCGGCATTTTCCAAAGCGTCCTGACGATAACCAATGTACAACCTGCTGACGCCGGGATTTATGATCTCGTTGTCATCGGAAACGATTGGATTGTCGGTCCCAAGACGGTTTTAAGCATCCAAATCACGAACGGCTTCGGGGTCTTTCTATCGCCGCGATTTGGGGGCGCCAATTTTGTCTGCGACCTGCTCGGCGCGGCGGGAAGAAACTACGCCATTCAATGGTCAACGAATTTAACTGACTGGCATAACTTCACCACCCAATATAATTCCACCGGCACAATCACCTTCAGCAATGCGCCGGCCTTGGGTAGCGCGCAATTTTACCGGGGCAGGCTTTTGCCTTGAACCATTTCGCGCCGCCGAAGCTGTCGTTCCTGCATTTTAATTTCTTCGCTCAACAATTCCTCCGCCGACCAGCCGCGCGCCTGCGCAAGCTCCGCCAAATCAAAAAGTTGCTTTGCCAAGACCGCTTTGTTCATTTTTTTCTGCGAAGAAGTTTGGGCGGCACGGCAGCTCCGATAAATCGCGAGCGGGCGCCGCCCTGCCGACAAATCAAACAAACCTGCTTTGCGCGCCTTTTTCACCAGCTTCTCGGCGCGGAGCAGCGCGGGCAGGTGCTTCGGGATGCCATCGAGGGCGGAATGGCGGGCGTGTTTCGTCCCGTGCTTTTCCGCCTTTTTGATTTTTTCCCAGTTGGCCCAGACTTCGGCCACGTCCTTGACCTTGGTTTCCCCAAAAACGTGCGGATGACGGCGCACCAGTTTCTCGACAATCATCCGGCAGACCTTCTCAAAATCAAACGCACCACGTTCCTTCGCCAACTGGCAGTGGAAGACAATTTGCAGCAGCAAATCGCCGAGTTCTTCGGCCATCTCGTGCTCATCTTCCGCCTCAATGGCGTCAATCAATTCATAGACTTCCTCAATGGCATGGCGGCGCAGCGTCCGATGGCTCTGCTCGCGGTCCCACGGACAACCCGTCGGTGAGCGCAGCCGGGCCATGACGCGTAACAAATCCTGGATGGCAGGCCTGGGTTTCATGGGCGGTGGCTGGTTATGAGTTTAATGCTGACAGGTTTTCCGCGAATGCCGAAATCCGAATTCCCGAAACCCGAAAGAAACCCGAAGACCGACAAGGCCTTGCGCCGTGTCCATTGAAGGAAACTGTGCGGCAGAAGCGGGGTTTCTGTTTTCGGAATTCGAACTTCTTTCGGATTTCGGTGTTCGAGTCTCGGATTTCCCTTCCGCGTTTCATCCATGGCTTAAAAAATCAGAGGATCACCAAATCGTCGCGATGCACCACTTCGACCCGCGCCAGTTTCCGGCCGCGCACCTCGGCGGCGCCGAACTTCGCAATGCCGCGCGCGAATTCCGTTCCATCCAGATCGCAAATCCGCACGACATCGCCGGCGGCAAATTCGCCCTCGCAGCGCGCCACCCCCGGCGGCAGCAGGCTCCTGCCCTTCTCGCGCAAGGCCAGTTTCGCGCCGTCGTCCACGAACAACGCCCCCTGGGGATGATGGAAAAACGCAATCCAGCGCTTGCGGCCCTGCAGCTTCGTCGGCGGCGCGACAAACAGCGTGCCTTCGTCTTCGCCGGCGAGAATTTTTGCCAGCACGTTTTTCTTTTTGCCCGACGCGATGACGAGCGGGATACCGGAACGCACGGCGATCTTGGCCGCCTGAATTTTCGACGCCATGCCGCCGACAGCGGTGTCGCTGTCCGTGCCCCGCGCGATTTTTTCGAGGGCCGGGTCTATTTTTTCGATGACCGAGATCGTTTTCGGATTGGCCTTGCCGAAATTTTCGATGACGCCATCCACCGTGGTTAAAATGACGAGCAGGTCGGCGGGCAGCAACGACGCCACCAGCGCGGACAAGGTGTCGTTGTCGCCGAATTTGATTTCGGTGAACGATACGGCGTCATTTTCGTTGATGATGGGCACGACGCCGCGGCCGAGCAGCGTGACGAGCGTGTTGCGCGCGTTGAGATGGCGCTCGTGATGTTCGAGATCGTCGTGCGTGAGCAAAACCTGCGCGACGTGCAAATCGTGGCGCGCGAAAAGTCCGGCATACATCGCCATGAGGCGCGACTGGCCGACGGCGGCGCACGCCTGCAATTCGGCAAGGTCGCCGGGACGTTTTTCATAACCCAGCGCGCCCATGCCCGCGCCGACGGCGCCGGAGGTGACGAGCACGATTTCCTTGCCGGATTTTCTCAACACGGCGAGCTGGGCCACGAGCTGTTCCAATTGCGCCGGGTCGGGCTGCTTGCGGCTGTCGGTGAGCACGCCGGTGCCGAGTTTCACGACGACACAGGCGGCGGCTTTGACGGATTCACGATGCACGCGACGAAGTTAGAGAAAAATCCGCGCGCGGAAAATGCTAAAATGACGGAGGCCGGCTGTTCCAAATAAATGTGGGCGTCGCTGGCATGTGATAAATTCGAAGGCCGAAATCCGATGACCGAAAGAAGCCCGAAGTCTGAAATCCGAAGGCCAGAACGTTTGACGAGCGGTGATTGTGTTTCGGACTTCGGTTTTCGGATTTCTTTCGGGTTTCGGCCTTCGGCCTTCGGGCTTTGTCCTCGGAGAGTCGGCGACAAGGTCAGCGCAGCGCAGCTTGACTGGCCGTTTCAAGGCCCTGGCAGGCCGACCAGCGATCCAAAAAAATTCCCCCCGCGCAACGCGACGAGCACCGCCAAACCCGCCAGGTCGGTCCGCGACTTCACATTTTTGATCACGCAGTTTTCGAGGCCGATTTTTTGCTCGCGGTTGAGCCGCTGATCTTTCAGGTCAATAAACTTCATCGTGCCGACCGAGACATTCAGCACGTCAATGGACTTGAAATCGAAGCCGGTCTGTTTCTTGAAATCCGCCGCGCCGTTGGCGCCGCCGGATTTTTTTGATGGCCAGGTGACCCCAAGCGAAAAGATGTTCGTGCGTCCGGCCTCGTTTTTCACGATGTCGAGTTCCCCCAGGTTGAAGCGCAGGAGCGTGAGGTGAATCTCATGCCGCGCGAGGGCGGCGCGGTCGTATTCGGCGTGAATTTCCGGGATGTCGAGAAACGGCGTGCCGTCAAAACCCGGCGGGTTGTAGAGTTTTAGATTCTGAATCGTCACCGTCGGCGCGGTGAGGCTGAGCGAAAATCTTCCAATTTCCGCGTCCATGCCGGTCCGGGCGCGGATGCGATGTTCGGCCCAGACCCGGAGAATCGAATTGAGCGACAGCAGCAGAATGACGATCGACACGACCGCCAGAAGAAACAGCCGGACCAGCCATTTGAACAACCATTTAATCATTTTCGATTTACGATATACGATTTACGAGCCGGTGTTGAATTGCGAATCAAATCGTAAATCGTAAATCCAAAATCGCAAATCATGCTGCCACGTCCTCCGGCCGCACCTCGAGACATTCGTCCTGATCCTCCCAAATGACGGCGGGATAAAGATTCAGCAGCTTCGGCGCAAGTTCGCGGCCCGCGCGCGCGAGCAAACGCTCGGCTTCTGCCGCGGCGTTTTCATAGGCGCGGTCGTAATCACTCGCGCGACGGCGCTGATGGTCGTCCCAATGCGCGACGGCGTGGACGGGTTCATATTGTTGCGCCCATAAATCGAGTTCGGCGCGGACGTCAGCGGAAATTTCGTCGAACGGCACGAGCGTTTCGTTGCAATGCTGGCAAATCAAACCCGACTCGCGCACGTCGCGCGTGAACAATGGCAAAAACGGGGCGCGGCAGCACGGCGATTCCGCATAAGCCGCCGGCGGCGTGGCCAGCCGCTTGAACCAGACCTGCCGGTCGTGCGCGAGCTGCGCCGCCAGCCGGTACGCGCCGATGAGCGGGTGCGAGAGCCGCCACGCCCGGCCTTCGAGCTGGCCGAGCGTTTGCGCCAGCCAGCGACCGAGCGTGAGGTCGTCCCAGTCCTGAAACGCCCGGCCGTATCCCTTCCACAACGAGTCGAGCGGTGAATCCGATTCAAAGGCCATCGCCGGCAGGATGACGCGCAGGGGGAATTTTGTCGAGCGGCGTTGCGAAAAGTGGAGCCCCTGGCCGGGATTGGCCGATTTATCCCGCGATTGCGAAGTTAATATGCCTGATTTTATTGGGAAACCTGCCCGACCGGAGTAACGCGGACGTCCGGCTCATGGCTGGAGAATGACCTTTAGCGAGGCTTGAAAAGCCGCGACATTGTCTTTGGTGACCGCGTGCGCAGGGATAAGGATTTTTCCGCCGGACAACTGCGTTTTGTCGCCGCGAAGATATTTGTCCATGCGGATGATGGCTTGCCGGCCAATCTCGTAGGGCTTTTGGACAATCGTGCCGCAAATGTCGCCGGCGGCAATCCCGGCCAGCGTGTCGCTGTCTTCATCAAAGCAAACGATCTTCACCTGCCCGGCCTTGCCCGCGCCGCGCACGGCGGCGAGAATGGCCGGTCCGTCGTAGCTGTAAAGACCGACCATGCCCGCAAGGTCGGAATGCTTCGCCAGCGCCTCCTGCGCGTTTTTCAGGGCAATGGCGCTTTTGGTGCCATCCGCCAGCGTGTCTATGATCTGAATGTTCGACCCGGCCAATTCGTTTTGGATGCCTTGAATGCGGTCTTTCGCGTTTTGCGCGTTCGGATAGCCGACGAATAAAATGATTTTGCCGCCTTGAGGCAGCGCGGCTTGGAGCAACTCCGCCGCCTGCTTTCCAGCGGCAACATTGTCCGTGCCGAGGTAACAAGTCCGCTTGCTTTTTTCCGCGTCGCTGTCCGCGCAGACCAAAAGCGTGTGGGTGGCGATGTGATTCAGAAAATCCGTCTGGCTTTCGGAGTCAATCGGACTGATGGCGATGCCGTCCACGCCGCCCGCGACGAGGCCGTTCACAATTTCCTGCTGCGCCTCCGCCATGCGATTGGCGGGAACGCGGAAATCCAAATCCACGTCCCTGAGTTGCCGCGCTGCGCTGTCGCAACCCAGCCGCACAATTGACCAGAAATCGTCCGCACTGCTGCCGACAAAAGCCAGCCGCAATTTTTTTTGCGATGCGTCACTGGCTGTCCCGCTGCTTTTGTTGTCGCAGCCTTGGCACAAGGCCACTACACACAAGACCAGGATGAAGCGGTTCAATTTTTTCATGATTTTGCCCAGGGTTTGGTTGTTTCCGAATTTATGCGATACCAGATTATCTTCAACGGAAATTGCATAGAGAATCCTCTTGAACTGCGACGGACTTCGCTCTGGTGAGCGTCGTTTTTTCCTGCCTGTTCGCTTTTTATCTTGAAGCTGGTGCGCTGAACCGTGTCACGCCGGAATGCGGGGAAGGGTCGTGGCACTGACAGTTTCACTGACACTTGACCTCCTTCGCATCACAACCGGTTGGAAAATCCCCACTTAAAAATGGAGCCAATGGCCGGGATTGAACCGGCGACCGACGGTTTACGAAACCGTTGCTCTACCGCTGAGCTACATTGGCTTGAGTCCGTCAACCAACCCGCACGTTTTGAACGTCCCCTATTTTGGGAGAGTTAAAGTCAACGGCAAGCCAATTCGACATTTACCCGGCACGCTGGTTGTTTTGGCGGTGCGTTGCAAACCAACGGCACAGCCGAAAGCGTCACCCTCTCCCCTCCGTCAGGCAGATTGTTCTTCCGCTTAAAAAAGCAGCGCTTCAGTCTGTCGAGCAAGCCGAAAAAAAGCCTGCGGCGAGCGGGTGACGCGGGTGGTCCGGGATCGCGTCTTGCCGCCGCCCGTCGGCGTTGCGAATGAGCTTGCCCCCGACGCAAACGCACGCACAATGTGTTTGCTCGGAACGCAGCGCAATGCGTCTTCAGCAGCGGCTTGCGTGGAAGGGTGGCTGAGTGGTTGAAGGCACCTGACTCGAAATTGTAAAAGGCACTTTTTGCTATGTTTAGCCGCGAGGTGCAATCACTGATTCGATTAATGTTTACAATGGTTTTATTCGTTTCAGCTTTTGCTGCGTTTGGTCGCATTTGGCTGCAAAAAACGCATATAGTATAGAAAAGCAGTATAGAAAAAACTCCCACGCCGACTCGCTCAAATCCGCATTCCGCGACTGTGATTTTGTTCGTGCGCCTGGGCGTGCTGTTGGGAAACCGCGTGAGTGAATCGTCGCATGACGGCATCGGCAACTCGGCTCATGTCCTGGCCGGGATATTTCTCCGCCAGAAATTCCTTCACCTGCGCGGTCATGTCCTCCGTCCAAACCTGCAACGCCTGCCGTTGCTCCTGCGCAAATGCCTTCAATACCTCCACCGCATTCCAGCCCCGGTTCCAGATTTCGTTCGTGCCGCGCGCCGGGAAATGCTCCACCACCGCATATTCCACCCCGCCCGTGATGGGACGGTGGCAAAGGCAAATGTTGTCCATCAGATCAACGCTTTTGTGCCATTGCCCGTCACCGTCAACTTGGATGATATTCTCTTTGGGTGTTGGTTTTGATGCGGCCATGTTCGCTGCCAGTGTTGTTTTGGCAATGTTCCGCTCCAGCCGTTCAACGGCCTCGCGGCTGACCGGAAATTGTTTCAGGTGTTCGGCAAAATGCTGTCTGGCCCCGGCGTAGGCTTGATCCTCCAGCGCCGTCGGTCGGCGATCATCAAATCGGTTGCTCATATTGGCCTCATTGGGTTCCCAGCAGTTTCAGCAATTCCGTGCGCGGCACCAGCAACTTGCCACGCAAGGCCCGGCACACTTTGAGTTTACCACGCTGGATGAGCCGGTAAACGCTGAAATAATTCACGCCAAGCAGGTCGGCAGATTCCTGGACAGAATAGGCCAACCGTTCGGTTGGCGTGACGGCGGGCTGTTCTTCGGTTTTTGGGATGGGTTCCATACGTTCCTCCTTTATATACGGGTGTTTCACAGTTACGACGGGCGAGAAAATGAAGCCAACGGCAGCACGAGACCGCGTTTGGCGTTATGGATGTAGCGAAGAATGGCGTCTTGAATTGGCCGGCCTGAATCCAATTGGGGATATAAAGCATCCCTGGGCACGCCCAATACGGCGGCCAGCCAGGTGACTTGGAAGTCATGGACATAAACCGTGCCGCCTTCGATCTTGGAAACGCCGCTGCGTGAGATGGCCCAGCCGGTCCGTTGTAACCGGCCCGCCAAGTCCTCCTGCGACCAGTCACGCTGGTTGCGGAACTTGCTGACCTGTCGGCCAACGATATTCAACGTCTTCTTCACTTTCCAACCAGTCATTTTAGCAACGCCGCCGGACTGGCGTTAGGGAGTAGGTGCCAGTTAAAAACACCTTCATGGGGCAGCGTTGGCGTTTCTGTTGTCGGCACATGGCTTCGGGCCTCCTTGTTTCTTGCAATGTCAACGGTCAAAATCGTTGGCACAAAAACACTTCCAAGGCGGAACAATCCACGCCTTGGGAAATTTATTTAAGTATGGGGTCATCAAGCCGACCGCAAACCGGCGGTCAAACTCTCACCAATGAAGCCTCAATTGAGGGAATTTCAGGTATCCTACCTGGCCTAAGAAGGCGAAAATTTGACAAGATGCCGGGATTGGCGTTCACAAAAAAATTAACGCGCGGCAATACAATGTGACAGCAAGAGACAGTGCGTGATAAGAGGATGTATAACAGGCGATGCGCGGGCATCGCCACGCTGCCCGGCGCGGCAGCCAGAGCGCCTACAAAGCAGGCCAGCGACGTTTGCCCACGCAACACGGCAGCAAAGGTTCGGACGCCGTCCCGACAAACCTACAATCCCCTCCTAAAAGCGGTCTTTGCAGGCGGGCACCAAACCCGCGATTTGATACGTGGCGAGGGAACGAACGAATCACCGGCAAACGACGGCGCGATTTCGATTTCCTGTCCGGTTGGTGACGACAAACGGCACGATGACCGGTGCGGACACTCTGACTGAACTTGTTTGCGTCCGCTCCGGTCGGCGGGATGGTTGGCGTTACGAACCGGCTGACATGGGATGACAGCGAAGCAGGCGCGCTATTGGCGTGGCGCTTGCCGGTTTAGCAATGCGCCATGACAGGAGCGGGCCTGCGAGCATTCCATCCGCCAATCAGCGGCAGGGATTCCGACGCGGATGCGTTCAACATTTCGTCACGGCTCAAACAACCGCGCCGTCTGCGCCTTATGTTCCAAGTGAAAAGACAAAGCCGGAAACCTAAGCGCACCACGGGCCGGAACGCCGCCGCTGTCAACGGTGGAGGCGACGAAGGAGCACTACCTTGACAGCACGAGGCGGCGGCTCCGGCCAGTTCGACACACAGGCGGTTGCCGATTCATTTCACGGTTAATGTCCCGTCGCGCGCTCGCGCCATTGGCTCAAACTATTTTAGCACCCACTTGAGCACGCGCAGTAGCGCCCAAACGATCACGGCGATGAGCCAGCAAAATTCCCGCTTCGAGAGCTTGAATGTAATTTTCACGCCTTAACTACTGTGCGTGTCTGCGCGAACTGACGGTCGTGCGATGGGCGTATAAATGTTTACATTTTCTTCCGTCACTACTGTCGGTGGCGAGCAGCGCCAAGCTTTTGCGCCGGCAGCACGCAGCCACGGACAGGCGGGCGACTGCCCTTCATCTACCAGCGAAGCAGGCGCGTGCGAGGTAGGTCGCTGGCCGGCTTTGGCCAAGCGCCCTGACCGCACGGGCCTGCAAGCTTTTCAAACGCGGATGCGCGTCAGGATTTCGACGCGACTGCGCTCAACGTTCGGGCAGCCGGAGTCCTGGCTGGCCGTCGCCTGACGTGTTCTTGCTCCGTCCGCCTTGGCTTGGTGCTGGCGGCGTTGAGGCATGAGCGGCGGCGCGTTTGACCCGCCTGGCTCCGCGCCGCCTGGCGCTTCCGTTGCCGCCAGCCGCCCAGCGATTCAAGCACTCGCGCAACCGCGCCGGACTCACCGGCACGCCGGCGGCCTTCAATTCATCCACCAGTTGCTTGCTGCTCCATCCCTTGCGTTGCAACGCAAGCAACCGCTCGCGCAACGGTTCCAACACGTCACTAGCGGTTTTCCGTTTTTTAGGCGGTTCGCGTTCCGCCAATTGCGTCAGCTTTTTCTCCAGCACCGCGTAATCCAGTTTCGCGGCGATCTGTGTGTAATCAATGCGTGTGCTCATAATGTTTGATTTGCTCCTTTCTCTGGCCGGTAATGCGTCCATCCGTCTAGGCGTGCCAGGTCATGCCTGCCCGTTTATTGGCAGGCAACCTGTGCTCCGGCTTCGCTCATATCTACGGCGTTTCATCCGACCGTTGTTTGGCTCGCCTTTGACTTTTTTGTCGAACGCCCTATGGCCCGGCGGCGAGCGACTTCTTCACCGGCCTGGGGCGGGGTAAGTGTCATGGCACTTCTGCGGTTTCCCATTTCAGAAACCGCCCTTCATTCCTTGCCGGACTGGCAACAAATGGTTCGGTGCTTCTGTGCATACTTACCGGATAACCAATAGCATCAAACGGATTGCAGGTTGCGCTCGCTTGGGCGCAATCGGTTCTGAACCTCGTGCTACCGTTCCAGGCATGAGCGTCATCCTATCGGGGAATGGGCAATCAGGTTGTAATGGTTTCATTACAACCTGTCGGATGGCATTGACGTAAAATATCGAGTCATGTTTAGCGGCATACCACAGAAGAATCGGGCGGGTGCGGAGACGTATTTTGATGAGCACCTTTCCCATAACGATTATTACACCCAGGCTGAAACGGAACATGGCCATTGGATTGGTGCCGGCGCTGAACGGTTGGGATTGCAACCGGGTGGTGTCGTTACCCGTGAAACGTTCCTGAAATTGTGCGATAACCTGCATCCAGAGACGGGTGAACAGTTGACACCGCAGCATTTCCGGGAACGCCGGATTTATTTCGACTTCGTGTGTTCGCCACCCAAGTCCATTTCGATTCTGGCCGTTACGATGAATGACCGGCGTATCATCGAGGCACACCAGGAAGCGTCTGGAATCGCGCTCCGGGAACTGGAACAGTTCGCCGCCACAAGGATTCGTAAGGGGGGCGTCGAGGAAGGTGACCGGGTTACTGGCAATCTGGTCGGCGCGGCTTTCCTGCACACGTCCTCCCGCGCGCTTGACCCACAACTGCACACCCACTTCGTCCTGTTCAACTGCACCTGGGACAAGACGGAGCAGCGTTGGAAGGCACTCCAGACCGGCGACATGTTCGGCGCCATTAACTACGGCACGGCAGTCTATCGCAATGAACTGGCCAAGCGTCTCCACCAGCTCGGTTACTCCACCCGGCGCACGGGTTCGGCTTTTGAAATCGAAGGTGTCGAGGCCAAGTTTATTGAGCGGTTCTCGAAACGGTCACAGCAACGGGACATGGCGGTCAAACGGCAGGAAGCCAAGCTCGGTCGCAAGCTCACCAAACAGGAGGTCGCCCATGTCGTCCACCAGTCGCGGCCCAAAAAATTGAAGGGCGCTTCCGATGAACAGGTGCGTCAGCAACAACTCGGCGAGATCGGCTTTTTCGAGAAGCGTGCCCTCCGCAAAGTGGTCGCCGCCGCCAATGGGTTGCCTGTGGCTCCGGTCCAAAACGTCACCGAGTCCGCCGCCGTCGAACATGGTTTGGCTCACGTCTTTGAACGCGCTTCGGTCGTGCCGCAACACAAGATTTTGGAAGCCGGTTTGGTCAAAGGCTGCGGCCAGCTTGACCTTGAACAGTTAAAAAAGAACCTGGCTGATGACGCCAACCTCGTGCGCGTTGGTTCGGAGGTCTCTACGCGGGACATTCTCGGTAAGGAGCTTTACCTCATTCGTAGCGTCAACGCTGGCGTCGAGGCCGTCGCTCCCATCACCAGCCGTTACGAACCGCCCGACCGCCTTGGTCCCGACCAGCGCAAGGTGCTGGCTCATGTCCTGACCAGCTCCGACCAGTTCACCGGCTTCCGTGGCCTGGCCGGTTCGGGTAAAAGCACCGCCCTGGCCGAACTGGCCACCGCACTCTGTCACCGGGGCTATGATGCCGTTTTCTGCGCCCCTACCGCCTCCGCCGCGGACACGCTCCGCAAAGAGGTGCCCTATCTGGCCAAGACCATGACGCTGCAAAAGCTGCTGGCCGACTCAGACGCACAGTCCCGGCTTTCCCCCGGTTGGGTCATTGTCCTGGATGAAGCCGGGGCCGTCGGTCTGGATGACATGGTGAAAGTCTTCGAGCTGGCCCGTCTCAGGCATTGCCGGGTGATTATGTCCGGCGACACCGGCCAGCATTCCTCCGTTCCCAAAGGCGATGCGCTCCGTATCCTCGAACAGTATTCCAATTATCGTTTCAGCGAACTGATGACCATTCGCCGCCAGAAGCCCGAAGTTTTCCGGCAAATCGTCAAACTGGCCGCCGCCAAGCACACCGGCCAGGCGTTTGCCAAACTCATGGAGCTTGGCGCGGTCAGTGAAGCGCCGACCGATGACGGTCAGCTTTATCAAAAGGCGGCTGATGCGTATTTGTCGGCCACGAAGCAGGGCAAGTCGGCGTTACTGGTCTCGCCCACCTGGGCGGAGATTGAGGCCGTGACCGAGAAGGTGCGGGAAACATTGAAAGCCGATGGCGTGGTCAGCCCGGATGAACAGGCGTTTCCCGTCTTTGATTCGCTTTCGTGGACGGAAGCCCAAAAGAAAAATGCCAGCCAATATGAACCCGGCCAGCGCCTGCGTTTTGTCCGCAAGACCCGGAAGTTTGACCGGGGCGAGACGGTCGAGGTCGCCGCCGTCGTGGAAAACGGTTTGCGTATCCGCCGTCCCGATGGGACGGAAGTGGATTTTATCCCCGCCAATGCCGCCAGCACCTTCGATGTCGGGGAAGCCCGTGAACTGAAAGTTGCCGCCGGCGACTGGCTCCTGCTCCAAGCCAATCACGGCAGGGAATTCATCAATGGGGAGCGCGTCCAGGTGCGGGAGATCCAAAACGGCCGCATTTCGTTGACCGATGGTCGCCAACTCCCTACCAGCTTCAACACGTTCACCCACGGCTACGCTGTCACATCGCATTCGTCTCAGAGCAAGACGGTGGATGAAGTGCTGTTGGTCGCCTCGTCACGCTCCTTTGCCGCCGTCAACCGGGAACAGTTCTACGTTTCCATCTCCCGTGGCCGCGAGCGCGTTCATGTTTTCACCGATGATACCGAATTGCTTGCCCGCCGTGTCACCGATTCGCACGAGCGCAAGGCCGCCGTCGAACTTGAAGCTCTTCGCGATGAACTGGCCAAACTCGGTTTCGTTCGTAAGGAACCGCTGGAAGAAAGAAACGCAGTGCCGGTAGCGAGGGCTGTGCGCCGGCACCGCCCCACGCGGTTCACCCGTCTCTCGCCTGTTCAACGGCTGGCGCAAATCGTTGAGGAAATCTCCCGCTGGCTCGGTGAGGTGTTCCAGCCCGGCCAGATGTTGGCGCACGGTCACAAGGATGAAGCCGCTGTCGAAAAAGTCGAACAGGCCGAGGCTGTGAAGCCAACCGAGACGGTCAAACCGGCGCTCACAGTCAGGGAAGTGCGCCCGCAGAGGGAGGCCGTTCGCCGCAAATTGGGTCGTTCCATCACCCCGCCCGGCGACACCGGCCATTCTCATTCCCATAGCATCGGCGTTTAATTTCTCATCCATCAACCATCAACCTCAACCAACCTATGTCCATGAACTTCCTAAAAGACGATTGTTTCCTGCCTACCGAAATGCATTGCTTCAGTATCGAGTTCCATTTCGAGGGACGGCGGCGCGGTTTCCACACCAGCCAGTTGATTGAATACACCCTTGAACCCAACCCCGAGGCCAACGACGCCAAGGATGCGCCGCCGGACAGGCTGGCTTTTGCCTTCTCCACCGCCGACGTGGTCGTCCTAGGGTGGCGGCTCGGTCGCATTGCCGATTATCTGCGTGAAAATAAACTCTCCGCCATCTGCACCCTCCCCAAACGCTACAGTGACCTCGACTGCAACAAACCTTTTGTCGCCTCCATCAAAATCGAGCCAGTCGGCAAAGGATAAAATACCCATTATAAAATTGTCGGATCAGTCCACTGTTATTGTAACAGCACCGACCGGTAGAATTGCGGACCGGTATTGACGGGCGCAGTAATCGTGAAGCTGAATGTTCCGCTAATAGGTGAGTTGGTGCTGATGCTGGTCCAATTTTTGAGGTCCGAAGAAGCCTGAACTGCGTACATATGGCCATCATAACCGGTAAACTGCACAACTGTTTGGTTATTCACCGGTGCAATCGAGCCGATGGAATCAGCACGCAACAATGACAATAGTTGGCTGGGAATTATTTCGTATGCTTCATCACTGATCCCGTTCGAGGATTGGACGCCATCGTTCCAGTTCAGGAATGGTGATTGTTCGGTCAGTTGTGGTATTACCAGAATATCTCCAACATCGCGGAAGAACTGTCCAGGCTGGCCTGTCCGTGCTGATTGGATGGCGTTGACCATAGCCGATGCCTGGGGTGAATTCGATGACATGACCAGCGTGCCAAATTGGGGTGGAAAGACTCCAAGACTTAATCCCAGAGAATCAGGAAGGTCGTTGGTTAATGCTGTCAAACCGTCGAACAAAACCAGCCAAGCATTTGGGTTTGAATTATTTACGGAAAACAAAGAGCGAAGATCATTGGTATTCAGCATGGACGCCAGCAGGCTTGCCATGTGCCAGTCCCGCACGGGTGCCATTGCTGAGGCATCCGTTGCATCCAAATCTCCCGTCCAATTCATCCAAGTGTTCGTTCCAATAGGGTAGGCAGAACCGCCAATCGCTTGGATCTCATTTAGAATATCCGACGCCTTGAGATAAATTGTCTGCCACGGCGTGCCGCGATGGATTTGGCCGAGCCAATTGCCAAATGATGATTCATTCGTGGGAAAGTTCCAATAATCCGACCCGCGCACCAACGGGTCTTTGAATGCCAGATTTACCGGATTGGAATCCACATTTGCAGTATGCGCCATCTGGCTGCTCCTGCCCCACGGCTGGTAACGGTCATTCACCACGTTGAAACTCGGCGCGGGCAAAGGCACAATTTGGGTTGTAACATTTATGCCGGTTGTGGGGCCGCCGTTCTCCGTGCCCTGAAAGTTCAAATCACTGGCCAGATAATGCACCAACGGATCGTTTGCCTGCCAGGAAATGTATTCAGAAGCGGTAACTGTGGGGCTGTAAGGGATTTGGACAATATAATTTGTCGCGTAAGCCTGGGCTATGCTGCTGCCGTTGTTTACCGGGCTATATCCCATAAACTCTCTGAACCCACTTATTTCATCCGGCGCTGCCACATTGTTCCAATAGGTCACATCCAACGGCACATTGCCATCCGATATGTCAATCTGGCTCATGATTCCCCAAGGCATGCCATTCGCATTCAGATTTGTGCTCCACAGGTAGCCATACCCGGAAGCTTGGCCGTTGGTTTGAAATTCCGCATTCAAATTGCGGCTGCTCTCCGGGCCGGCGAATTGCACATAATCAATGACGTTGTTGCCATCGAGCATGAACATCTGCAAGCGATTGGTCGTCAGCAAACCAAAATTCGGAAGGGTGAAATCATGTTTGTTCGTTTCCCAACCCAGGTTGTCTGCTAAGGGATAGAACCCTCTCACCCCCGGCGGCGTGGTGCCGGAATAAAAAACACTGTTCGTTAAAAACTGGACCGTGGTGGCGATTGGAATGATGAAAGAATTTGCGGATGGGTAACCATTATGCATAACCGGGTTCCACGCCGAACCCGGCCAGGATGTCAAAACGATGTTCGTGGTGATCAGATACGGCGAAAGGATTACGGACGGTGCTCCCGCATCATTGATCAACATCATTGAAAGATTGTCATTGACCACAATTTGCACCGGGTTGGGATACGAGTTGCTGTAAGAATTCCAACAGCCTATGCCAATCGAGTTGCTGACACTGAAGACAAACATTTGATTGGTGTAAAGGAAGTCTGATAGGGACAAGGTGGGGATCGTCGAGCGCGCGATTTGCAGTTTGCGCGCGATTTGCACGACGTCCTGCATGGCAAACTTGTTGAAATTCGGGAAGCCCTTCTTCGCGCCAATAATCCACGGCACGCCATAGACATTTATCCCATAGAGATTATAATTTACCCCAGGAAGCAGGCTCGTGACATCCAACGGCAAAGCCAGTTGCGGATCGCTGGTTATGGGATTATACGAATTATTTAACACCACCTGCTGGTAGCCGTTAATGTAAACATTAGTATAGCCATTTTCGTTGGTAACCCAAAAAGTCGGGCGGAAGACGGACGGATAAAAATTAGTCGAAGTGGCGTCGAAAACATTGGCTGCAACTTGAAGCAGCCGGTGGACGGCGGGCGTGTATTGGTTCGTCGGATAAATCTGAATCCGCGTCAAATCGAGATTTACTTCCGATGACAAGAGACGCGAGGCGACATTAGTGAAAAAAACAACTGGATTTTCAGTATTGAAGATCGGCGCGGCGTTTGCCAGTTTCAACGTTACCATCAGTGCGCAAACGCAAAGCAAAAACCTCAAACAATCAGGTCGGGATGGCGTCAATCTTCGTTGAGTTGGACAACGCTGTTCCACTGAGTTTCTCATGATTAGTATCCTAATACTTCGCAGATATTTTCCTAGCCTTTATTTATTCCAGGCCAAAGGTTTGGAAAACAGTTTCCGTGAACGCGCTTGCTTCGCAAGGAGTCCGGTGTCCTTGCGAAAATCAGGACGTCGGTTAACCGGAGCGGGAACCGGCGAACGGGATTCACTGCTTGCTGATGGTGCGCTGTTGGTCTCAGTCGAAATTGCAAATGGCGTCTCCACCGGCTTCTTTTTTCCAAGCCACAGCATCAGCGCAACCAACTGCACGGTGATAACTGTCAGGAACAATATTGAACGTCGTATTTTTATGGCTATTTGAGGTTGAATGCGTCAGCGCCCAACAACTCACTCCTTTTTCAACATTTGAAACCATGCAAACCCAAATACCACGAATGTTACCAATTCAAGACCCACGAAGGCGGGAACTTCTTTACGAGTCGCAAATGCGAAGCTAATAAGCGGAGCCAAGTGAGCAACTATGGCGGCGACGATCCGAATTCTGCGCTGTGCTAAGGAGGCAGCCACAACCCCGCAAAGAAAATACGATGAATATGGCAGCACGAGCCATTCTGGAGGCGGCTTATTAAAATGGCCTGCGCCATCACCCCATCCTGAAAGTGGACTCTTTGCAGTCATCAGAAACATCAAGCCGTATGTTACGGCTACACCGACAAGCAAAAACATTCCCGCGTATTTGGAGTAAGGAGAATTCGTCATAGAAGATTGAGCAATAAAATGGACGGCCTGACTTTCAAGACATTATTGTGGCGTAGTTGCTTCCCAATTACGGGAACCGTTAGCATTAGCTACTCCTTTGAACTGAAACCACATTGTGCCGTTAGGGTCGTCGTTAATTCCAAAATCCAACGAGAACTTGCAATAAACTTGCCCGCTCCTGCTCGTCAGGAAAAATATCTTTTGGATGTTGTCAAACCAGCCCGGATCGTCATGGTTCATCTGCACAAAATAACTGTCTTGGTAGCCGTCTGCCGGGGCCTCAAAGGTCACTTGGGCCGCGCGATAGTCCGTCTCCATGATTCCGCCATTGACAGGGACCAGCTTTATTGACCAGTCACGGTGATCCTGCTTCCGTTGCGTAATAACACCTGGTGCGCGTGTGATGATGACTTCCAAATCTCCTCCGCTAGGAACGGTCGTTCCTGCTACCAAATCAAAAAAGATTGGCGCATCTGCGTGGGGGAGTTTGAATGTTTTGTTGATTTCAATTAGCGGCTCGGCTCCTTGCAGCTTCCACATTTTGATGACCGTGGGATTTCCCGCGTCGGGAACATACGGATGTGCGTCTAAATGCGTGTATTTGAACTCCGTGCCGGTCGTCGCCAACGCATAGCCCGCTTTCTTGGGCATGATTCCCAAACTCTCACCCTTCCCGGCGTCCAGTTGGAAAAAACCATTCGCATCGCTGGTGACAACAACCTTCTGGCCACCCATATGCACGCCATTGTAAATGATCGTGCTGCCGGTAATTTCAGCGCCGACCACCGGATTGCCAAACTGGTCTTCCAACCGGCCATAAAAAACAATCGGGATATCGTTCTTCGTCGAAAGGATTTCCAGCGTCTCCTGCTCCTTGCTCTTTCGCGGAGCACTCACTGCGTTGCTGGGCGTGGGCACCGTCACATGGCCGGTGATGGAATCGGGCATATTGGTTGCCGGCATGGCCGGTGTTGCTGCAACGGTTTCCACCGGCTGCGATGGAGCGGCTACCGGCATGGAAGTCTTGGCCGGTTGCTTGGCAAACCAAACAACCAACACCATCAGCACAACGATGGCGGCACAGAGCAACAAAAAGGATGGTCGGATTTTCATTGATTGTTGATGTTGAAACCCAATGTTCGAGAGAACAGCAACGTATTCCAATAGTTCCATTCTTGCCAGCAATCACCGCGAAATTGCGCACTGTGCCAAAAATGGTCGCTGTAGCTGTGCCCGGATGAATCAGTTGGCCAAACCGAAGGCAAATAAACAGTCGCAGCAACATTGTGAACACCTACTGCTCTTCCAAGCGCCGTTGTCCGCGCTTGAGCGGCATAGGAGGAGACCTTGTAGCGATCAGCCGTCAGATTCATGTTAAAAGGAACGAATCCGCTCATGGTATCCATGCCAAAGTAAAGCCACGGCGGCGTATCGTCCGCTGAACCCGGCGTGTAGTGGGCATTCCCAGTGTATGGATACCCGGCAAACAGATAAATTCCGCCAAACACCGTGAGGGAATTATCAGGTTTCAACTGCTGGTCCAGTTCCCAACGTCCGCTTTCCAGCGCATAGTCATTGATGTTGTAAAAATTGATGACGCGGCTCGCACCATTGCCATTGTTGGACGCAAACCAATCCTTGTAAATGTTCGGCGTCACGGGGCTGGTTGCGCCAAACAAACTGTCCGGAAAACTGTCGTCGTAGGTGTGGGCGGTCACCGCCGCCTGACTCGCAACATAAGTGTTGACCAATGAAAGGTTGGTTCCCGCGTAGCGCAACGCTTCGCCGGCCACGATGTTGCCCAAGCTGTGGGCAATCATATAAACGTGGCCGGGATATTGATTGTAAAGGTCGGTCAGTTTGTAAAGCAGCCCAAGTCCTGACTGCCAGGCGTTGAACTCGCTGTTGTCGAAATTCCGGCGGTCGGTAAGCACGTCCACATAGTCGCCGGTAAACCCGTAATCCGTCGGCCAGCGAAATTCACCAAACCGCCCCTGATAACCCTGCCAGTAAAGCCGTTTGAAGGCCGATTCAGCCCAACGGTCTTTTTCCCACGGCTCCAAGTTCCACCCGTGAACATAAAGGATGTAAGGCGTGTTCGCGTTGCCCGGATTGGCATAACGGAACGGCCATACGCCAGACGGTAAATCGTTCGTTGCAATTTGCGCCGCGCTGGCAGGAGCATTGTTTGGGTCATCGCCCACTGTCCATCGCTCATACATCTGTTTAATGTCCACAAGCTGGATGTAAATGGAGGTTTTGGCCAGCACGTTGCTGTTGGCATCCGTGATAGTCAAGGTCAACTGCCCGTTGCCCGTTGCCACGCCACACCAGATGAAGTGATTGCCCGCCCAGTGATTGGCAAACGAGCTGGCGTTGAGTTGAAGGTTGCTGCCCGGCCCCAGCCGCCCGATGTAAGGACATGACAGCGGATCGATTTGGGTGGAAGCGGTTGAGCTGTTAGTCAAATATCCCATGCCGCCGTCGGCATCCGCCGCCGCAAACAAATCAATCGTTGGATTATTCGGATTCGGGTTTCCAACGTCACCCCAACTTAAAGTCACTGTGCTGCCGGCTGGCATGGTGGCAACCAGATTGGAAGTGAGGCCGCAAACCCATAACCGCGTAAAATCTTGCAGGTCGCGGGCGCAAGGGATGACGCGATTGCCACTGCCGTCAAGGTAGTTGCAATCGGGTGTGGAAACGCCGGTGTAAGGGCAGTTGGCAGTGGGGTCGTTGCTTGCCACGTCGTCGTCGTAAAAATTCACCCCGTCCGAATCGAGCTTATACCGATCGTAGTTATTATTCGCCCAGAACAAATAAGGGTGGTTGGCCGAAACAAAGTCCGGGCCGTTGAACGTGGTGTCAATGGTGCCATCGTGATTGGCATCAAGAGCCAGTGAGATGACCTGAACGATGCCGGTGGCCTGCATCTGGGTATCAATGTCCGGCATGGTGATCAGCGCCACAGGGCCAGGTTGCGTCGGGAAAAATTCACCGTAGGGCGAGACTACGCCGGTGTTGGTCGTGGTGACATTGCCGTTGGCGTCCAGCATGAAAGCGTTGGTGAAGAAATACTGGCCAAGATAGGCGTATTTGGTGGGACTGCTGCCTTGAATGGAATACTTCGCCCACGCGCCCAGAATCATCGGCTGGCCAACGGAACCGAACATAACGGTCGGCGTCTGGTTGGTGACGTTGAAATTGTCAAGTATCGGCAGCGGATAGGGTTGAAGGAAAGTTTCGCCATCGATCTCCATCGTTCCAGGAAGTTGAAATGTGTCATTGTGCGGGTTGATTACAGGCGCAAAATAATAGTTGACGAAGTTCAACGTCGGGGCCGGGCACCAACTGGCGTAACGTCCAAACTCGTAATTGGGCTCCTGCTCGGTCGTGACCGTGTCGCCGGGAACCAAGGGCTGATAAATGTAGGTGGTATTTGTTATCCAACCATTGGGCCAAGCAACGATGCACGCCGTTTGTTCGGGCAAGCCAAACAAGTTGTAGAGGCCATCTTGCAAATAGGCGCTTTGATAATTGGTATAATTCACCTCCGTTACACCCCAATTGGTGGTAGCAGCATAAAAATCATAAATAGGATCGTAGCCGTTGCCGGTGCCGAAAAGCGGTTGGAAAATCCAATAGGGATCGGCATGAGTCAAAACCGCCGGCGCGGGAATGTTAGTGGCGAAATTGGGCTGAAAAACAAAAATGTTGGTTCCGTACGGACCTCCTGGGTACAGGTTGATTCGGGTCACATCAACGAAATAATTGGCAAAATCATAATTTGCCCTGAATGGCCACAAGTCGTCAAGTTGAGCGGAGGCGGAAGCCCATTCAAGATAAAAAGATCCGTTATGAGAAAGAAAACTGAACTCCTCGAAGTTCGTAGCAAGTTGATTAAGCGACCAGTCAAAAATAACGCCGAAGGGGTGATACAGCGACGCCCCCCGAATCACAAAGCTCAAATTCTGTTTCAGGTGCCGCCGCCCATCCACGAAATACGGAGCGTCGTTGGCAACCGTTCCGGCCGTCACTGTTGCGCTGGTAGTGCCATTGGTCGCAATGGCTTCCACGGAAACCGTGTCGCCCAGCAGGTTGACTATATCCGCATCGGGTATTTGATAAATACCGTTGTTCAGGTTGGCCGGAGTGATGTCTTGTTCCGTACCGTTCCAATACAGCCGGAGAGTTTGCACGTCGGACGGCAGACTGCCAAACATCAACTGCCAGCGCCCGGTGGCATTGCGCACCAGTTGCACCGTCAACTGCTCTGCCGGGGTCAATGCCGCCGGAGTGGTGGAATTGATATACGCCTGTCCGCTCACCGGGGAAGTGCCGCCGGGATAAACCGCGTCAACGGCATAAATGGAATTGCCGTCGCCTCCGGGAACACTGCCGTTGTCCACAAAGAAAGTGAGGTTGCCCGCCACTTCGCCAATCTGTTGCGCGGAACCATATTGAAAGGTGCCGTAATTGTAATCCGTCCGGAAGATGGCATAGTTGGCAGGAGTCGGAGTGTCCGCGTCCCATGTTAGCGTGACAGTGGTTGAATTGGTGTTTTGGTTGGCCGTCAAGCTGGTAACGGCGGGCGGCGTGATAAAATTCGTCGGGTTCAATCCTTGCTGATAGTCTTGAAGGAGTGTCCAGCCGTCGCCGGCAGGGTCAGAATTCGTGTCAAGCCCAAGATGGCCAAAATACTGAAGTTCCCACCAATCTGGCAAACCGCTGCCATCGCTGGAATAGTTGGTGTATAAATCCACCAGAAATGGCGTGCCTTGCGAAAAGGAACCGGAGTTTCCCCACATATACAGGCTGCCATCGGCGGTCGAAATCATGGAACTGGTTCTCCCGCCCGCGATGGCCGTCACATTGGAAACGCTGGTCAGCAAAAAAGGAACGGTCGAACCCGCGCCACCATCGCCCAGTTGTCCGTAATCATCATTGCCCCAAACCCACAAGCGCCCGGTCTGGTCCAGAAAAAGATTATGGAACTTACCACAGGCGATGGCGATGATGTTGCTCAAACCTGAAACGGGAACGGGCGTGAAGGAACTGAGGTTCCCGATTTCACCATTGAGATTTTCACCCCACGCTTTGATTGTGCCATCCGACAGCAGCGCAATGGAATGGTAATAACCGCCGCTTAAAGCCACCGCGTTCGTCAACGTGCTGACCAAAACGGGTCGCGGCTGGTCATTTTCGTTGCCGATGCCTAATTCGGCGATTTCGTTGAATCCCCAGCCCCACACCTTGCCGTTGGCGCAAAGAGCAAAATTATGATAGTCACCCGAGGCGATGCCAATGGTATTGGTCAAACCCGGCACCGGCGCGGCGTAATCCCGCCCCGTTCCAGAACCGTCACCCAAATCGCCATAGTCATTGCCGCCCCAAGCCCACACCGTGCCGTCGCTGCGGAGCGCAATCGCATGACCGGTACCACCGGCAACGGCCACAATGTTGCTCAATTCCGGCACCACAGCGGGGGTGTCCTCATCCGCATACAGTCCGTCGTTACGGCCCAACTGGCCGCTACCATTGGCTCCCCAACTCCAAACTTTGCCATTGGCATCCAAGGCCAGCGTAAACGAATCATCTGGGGCAACTGAAAGAGCGACGATGTTGGAAAACCCCGTCACTTCAACCGGCGCGGAACTGTCCGTTGTTTGCCCATTGCCTAATTGTCCGTTCCCATTGCTCCCCCACGCCCACAACGTGCCATCTCGTCGGATGACGACGTTATGCGAAGCTCCGGCCCCGATGATGCGCGGCGCAAATTGTGATCTCGCCCGCAAAAATAACATATTCCGTCCCAGCCTTGGCACAGCAAAGGACGTGAAATTGGTTGACCATGATCCATAGAAGGTGGCTTCCGCATTCCACGCCGGCCACGTCAAGGATTGCTTCGAGAAAAGGGTGTAGGGAACCAACAGCGAGGAATTCTGAATCAACCCATTGAAGACGTTGTTGGATACGGTCAGGCCTTTCAGCCAAAGGATTGTGCTGGTTGTCTGCCCCGCCGCCGTCTGTGCCTTGAAGAAACAACTGCTTTGAGCGCCCACCGACACACTCACCGTCGTCCAATTCTGATTCGTCGCCCCGGTCATCGCCGCAGCATTGCTCCAACTCGGCGCAGCGAGGGTTTGCTTGGACAACAGGACATAATTTGTGCCCGGCGTTGTCCCGTGCAGGATCAGATTCACCCAGCCGTTGCTCACACTCGCAACGGACAGCCAGAGCGTATTGGTGCTGTTCCCGGCAAAACCGCTGCTCGTGCTAAATAAGAAAGCCGCAACGGTAAATGTGCCGGCCAAATTGGTGATGCGTTTCCAAGACGAACCGTTCCCTCGGTGGATTGCCTTCATAAGCCTTGTTATGTTTCCGTTTTTTACCCGTCATGTTTTTAACACCGTCTTATCTGCGGTCAAGAACAAAATTAAAATCAAATACTATTGTATTCAATACAACTGTCTGTGTTCATTCTCCTGCCGCCGCTGCATCCTGAAAAAATGCGGCGTTTGGAAATGTCGGATGCCTTCGCCCTGGTGCTCCGGCGGCACCGGGAAGGAAAGGCATTGTCCCAGGAGGCGTTGGCTGAAAGGGCCGATTTGCATCCAACCTACGTTGGAATGCTGGAACGATCCTTGCGCAATCCCAGCCTGAACGTTACCAAGGCACTGGCCAAGGCGTTGGGCGCGCCGCTTTCCAAGCTCATCGCGGAAGCCGAGGCCATTCAACAACGGGCGAATCCCAAGAGGTAAATTAGGCATGGCAGCAGCGCAGGAAACCGGACCGCGGATGGTTTTTTCAGGTTTGGATTTCATGCCATTGAGTTTTCGGGAATCGCCTCCACCAAACCAGAATCATTATTGTTGCTGACATGTGAAAGAATGCGCGAAACAAAATCCAGTGCGTCGAACGGCTTGGTGATGTAATCCACCGCGCCAAGGGCAAGGGCAAGTTGCTGGTTTTCAATCGTGGCGCGGTCAGAAACAAAAACAATCGGGGTGTTGTTAAGATGTGGAATTTGTTTCAGGCGGCGGCAAATCTCGAAACCGTTCATGCCGGGCAGATTTACGCTCATCGTAATCAGGCTGAATCCCCCGGTTTGAGCCAGTTGCATCCCCTTTTCCGCGTTCCACGCGGTTTGCACTTCACACCCGGCTTGCGTCAGCAAATACACCGCCATCATTGAAACGCCCGGTTCATCTTCAATGACGAGAATCCGCGCTTTGTCTCTCATATCATCACAGCCCTGATTTATCCCGACCATTCTCAAGCATTTTACCGGAAGGTGGATCCCAATGCAATAAAAATATAACTTGTGCGTTATGGTTTATCGCTCATGGAATTTGCTCCCTACGGCCGGCAGTTTGGTGTAGGCTTCCAGCATTGATCCGCTGACCACAGCAGAGGTCGCGCGGATGCTTGGTATTTCTCAATCACGGGTCCGCCAGTTCATCCTGGCCAAGCGGCTCAAGGCGAGAAAACTTGGCCGCGATTTGGTGATTGAGCGAAAGGAAGCCGAGCGGTTCAGGCGCGAAGGCAGGCTGCCAGAAGGACGGCCTGCCAGTGCGGAGCGAAAACCATTACGCAAGCGTTAGCGAATTCTTGTCAGCTTGCTTTCAGATTGCCTTCGGCCTGCTTCGCCTGAATCTTGGTTTTGAGTTCAACCAGCGTTGCCTTTGGAATGCGCTCGCTGAATTCCTCTTTGAGCGATTGCCGGTCGTCAAACTCATCTGGGAAAACTTCCCGGTTCATCGCTTCTTTGGCGCAAGCGTGAAACTTATTCAGCGGCACAATTTGAACCGTCTCGTTCAATTGGCCCCAAAACACTTCCAGCGGGTCTTTCGACGCCCACCACGGATAGTTGTAATTCGCTTTCGCTTGAGCGATGGCTTTCTTATTCGTACCACTCACGGACTGAGCCAGAATTTCTGGTAACGGGAACGGGTTAACTTTGGATGCGGGTAATTCAGAGAATACAACCTTCTGTGCCATGTTTGCGGAATGCTGGTCGCGCAAATGGCCGTAGGTCTTCATGGCAAGCGCACCTCCGTCTTTGTGACCAAGCCAGCGGGAAACTGTGGGAATGTCCACGCCCGATTCGATACAGCGAGTTGCAAACAAGTGGCGCAGATCATGATGGGTGAACCGCGCGATGCCGAGCGATTTGCACGCTGAATTGATAGCACCCTGGCATTCGTGGACGCGCATGAGGGGATTGGCCAAGAATTCCTTTTCGCCCCGTTCGTCCCGAATCCGTTCCAGCAAGCGGCGCATATCGGGAATCATCGGGACACGGCGGATTTCCCAATTCTTCGTGCCGGTTACGGGGTCGCCCAAAACCGTGATTTCGCCTTTCTCAAAGTCACAATCCCGCCCGTGGACACGAGCCGCTTCGCCTTTGCGGCAACCGCTGTAGGCTAGAAACTCAACAAGGTCGGCACATTTCTTGCCCCATGCGCCATCGGTTTTTCGGATGGCCACAACCAGTTCGGGAAACTTTTCCTGGCTCGGAAGCTGTAAAAGTTTCTGGCGAATCTTTTTCCGCTTAATGTGGACCGCCGGGTTGTCATACCGCGCACCCGCCTCAACGGCGATGTCCAGAATTAGTTTGAGCGTGCCGACGGTGTTGTTGAAGGCTGATGGGCTTGCCGTCTTTCCGAAACGTGCTGCCCACGCAAGGCAATCGGCTTTGGAGATTTTAGAAACGTCGGTTTGTTCCAAATCGGGCCACGATTTCAGAAGGGCGGCGATGCGTTCTTCACGAAAGGTCTTGCTTCGCTCCTTTAAGGAGTAATCGCCTTTGAGACGCTCGTGGTAGGTTTCCAGCGCAGCACCAAAGGTCATCTTTCCTCGCGCAACGGCTTTGTGAGCGGCAGCGCGTTGGCGTTCCTCTTTGTGAAAATCACCCAGGCGCAACTTGGCGACGCTGATCCGGTCGGTCTTGAGGGATTTCCAAATCAGCTTGCCGCGAACGCGGATTCGCGCATAATAGTTTCCTGATTGAACGTGGCGCACGAGATTGGCCACTGGCGTTTTTTGCCAGCGTGATTCTGTTTTATCTGATGAATTGGTCTTCATGCAGATAGTATAGAATACAAGTATAGAAATCGCAAGTTACAAAATCGCAATAAAGCGGATATAGTCAATAAAATCAATACGAGCGGAAGGGTGGCTGAGTGGTTAAAGGCACCTGACTCGAAATCAGGCGTAGTCGCAAGGCTACCGTGGGTTCGAATCCCACCCCTTCCGCCAGTTCTGGTTCTGTTTTAGAACCAAATTTGCCGGGAAATTTAAATTGGCCGTCGCGTTCAATGATTGAATCAAACAGGGAAAAATCCAAACTGATGCACCACCCAAA
>JBAVOO010000026.1:0-126532 GCA_049692125.1 Verrucomicrobiia bacterium
TGTGGGGTCGCGAGACCCCGGTTAAACACGATTGGTTACGCGGGGAGTGTTGTCTCACTCCCCGCCCTGTCGCCCATGTTATCAAAAAACCAAAAGGGCTTAACTGGGAGTATCAAATCGCTGCAGGCAACAGCCGCTGTCCCTGCCAATTGCGATTGATTTATGAAATTGGTTTGTCATCATTGCATTCAACATCCCACTCGGCGGCTGTGCCTGAGCTTGGGTCGTTAGCCAGCGTAGCGCACCATGTCATCCAAGCGGTCAATTTTCCTTTTAGTCGCCGCAGTGGTTATCGCGATAGGCGCAGTGTTCACTGTCAGTATCTACAAGCGCGTCCATGCTTTTGCTGTTGAGGATCAGATTCACGGCACGTTTTATCCGGTGGCGAAGGCGTTATATGATTTTGAGCATGACCACAATTCACCAGCCACGAATCTGACGCAGCTTGTGCCAGGTTATATTGCTCAGCTTCCGAGCTCGCGTTTTGCTGATTCGGTGGATTATTCTGTTATTGATGGTGGCAAAGCATGGCAGCTTAGTATTCACAGTCGGGCGCTCTCGGAGCCACGCATTTACTGTTGCCGCTCCACGCAGAAGTTCAGTGCTGACGAAGAGCAGCGGGTTGTGCTGAGATACCATTCAGTGTGGACGGTTTTGAGAGACCAATGAAAACGCTGGCTAACAAATCGCTGCAGGCAACGCGGGATGGCCGTCTCAGTTCCGCTTCGCGGTTCACGCGTTTTGGTCCCGCGTGCCTGAGCTCTGGACGTTACGGGACGAATCTCAGCGCGGTGATCGTCAAATCCGCCACCACCGCTTCGTTGTCTTTTCCCAAAACCAGCACGAGTCCTTTGGTGCGGGCCAGACCCGGCGTGGCCGGGAGCGGAACATGGATTTCCCCTGCCCCGCTTTTCGTCGCGCTGAACCGCACGAATATCTGGTTGGGAAACTGCGGTTCGGCATAAGGACCGCCCTTTGCCCTGGTCAGCGTGATGACCGCGTGTTCGATTGGCGCTGAGGCGCGGTAACGGATGATCAACTCGCCATTGGCGAGGTTGATGCCTTCGGCTTGCGGCATCGTCAACGTGACGCGGCCATTTCGCAGCGGACGACCGACGATGTGAAACGAATTTTTGTCACGGGAAAAATTGATCGGGCTGCCGTCGCTGGTCCAGGGAACGATTTGCGTTTCCTGCGACAGGAAATCCACGGCGTTGCCGGGCGCGTACCACGCCAGCAGGTTGTCATGCAATCCCTTGAATTCGAGATAGCGCCGCATGTTGTCCGGCGCGGAGCCGATGCCGCCGAGGATGAGCGCTAGTGTGTGCGCGGTGGTTTGGTGCTTGATAACGGCTTGGCTTGTCGTGTCGTAGCCTTCCCACGGCCCGTGTTTCGTAAACAGACCTGAAATCGCCGGCCAATTCGTCTCCAAGAAGCTTTCAATCCTGTCCGGCGCAATCTGGCTGGCCGCGCCCAGGGCATAAAGCGACGGCGCGTTGGTGATGCGCGGCTGGTCGGTAATGGCCAGGTCGGGAATGCCGATGATGCCAGTGTATTCAACGCCCCGTCCGCTGTAAGCTTCCGACAAAAATCCCGGCAAGTGGTGGCTGTTGGCAAAGTCGAATTCAATGTCCACCGTGTCGTTCAGGATTCTGTGCCAGGCGGGATTATCCAGTTCCTGCATGAACAACGTCAGGCCGGACGATTGAAACGCCGAACCTTCCCACGTAGCCAGCGTGTAAATGTCATCGCCAGCCTGGGTGCGAAACGGCTTGATCGCGAATCCCGCGTTGGCGACGGCGGCCGCCGGAAAACCATGCCGCAACGCGACGAACATCAACGGGCCGCGAAATTCGTTCACCAGATAATTCATGTGCCCGACGATGTAATTACCCGCGCCGTCTTCCCAGCCGAACAATCGGTCGCGCGTGGCGTCCCAGCCGAAAACGAACGTGCCGGTCTTCGCATCGAACAGATGCGCGTAGCCTGCCTTCTGGTTCTCCAAGAAAAGTTCCATCTTGGTTCTCAACGCGACAATTACGGGGTCATCCCGTATTTCCGGGCGGAGCAACGCGCCGATGGCCTTGGCCACGGATGCCGAGAGATTAGCGTTGTCGCCGAAAACAATCTGTACCACCCGCCGGTCCATCAGCGCCATGACCCGCGCCGTCGTCGCATCATCCGCGTATGATGCCAGCGGGCCGCTGAAATAATTTGTTCCGTATTGGGCGCTTCGTTTGATGTCGGCTTCCTTGCCGTTGTGGCGGGGGACAATCCAGCCTTTTTCGCGCATTCCTTGCCAGATGGCTTCCGCGGTTTTCGGCCCGAACGCGTCAATGAATTTCTGTTTCTCGATGATTTCCGACAGCGGTGGCAGACGTTGTGAATTTTTAAAACCGATGAAATTCACCAGCAACCCTTGGGCACTGAGGCGCGGGTCCTGCTGGTCGTGCAAAAGACTGTCGGTAATTTGCGCCAACCGCGCCTGCGCTTCCGCGCGGGACAGATACGGATTGTCCGCGTAACCGGCGGTGATGTTGGCCATCAACTCCAGCCACTCGCCGATGGCGGTCAACTGCGTGAACTGGCGCAGGTAAAGTCCCTTCTTCGGCTCTTGATTCCAGCCTTCGACCGGATAACCGGACGCCCGATCGGTCATGGCGTTGGCGGGTGCGGCGTATCGAAGCGCGTTCTCCAGCAGCAGCCGCGTATGCGTGTCCGCCGGATTTACTTTGGGAAAATTGAAAGCCGTTGGCCGATGCGGCGGTGCCGTCCGGCAACCCGCCACAAGCACGAGCAATAATAGAGCCGCGTATCTTGATACTGTTTTTAACTGGGGACTGGAAAGCCCCCCAAAACCGCAGGCTGGAAAGCCTGCGCCACGTAGCGCGGACATTCCTGTCCGCGGGTTTGGGCGACTTTCCAGTCGCCCGGTGCTTCCGGCCCAGACTTCCCGACCCAGAACAGCGTCATGTCGGCGGGCAACACCACGCGATTGATAATCTTTCAGTGTGATCATTTGTCGGCGGCGTTAAAACCAATGCGGCGTCTCGGCGGTTCGGGCGGCGGCGCGAGCAGTGGTTGGAGCTTCGTCCAGATGGCGCGCAACGCCGAATCATGTTCCAGCAACGTCTTGTCAATTTCCGCCAGCCGTTTGAGAATGGCCGCGTTGGCCGCCAGTTGCCCGCGCATCTGCATGAACGCCCGCACCACAAACACGCTCATCGCCACGGCTTCGGGACTGTTCAACACCGTCGCCGCCATGATGGCGCCGTGTTCGGTGAAAGCCCAAGGACGATAGGTAGCGCCCCGATGCTTTTTGGAACTGGTCACAAATTGTGACCAGTTCGGATTATTTTCAGGGACTTGAGCGGAACTCATCGCAATTTGCGATGAGTTCGCCGCATCTTCCTGTTTGGCAACATCTTGCACTTTTGAAATCGCTGGTTTCGACTTCAAGTCGGCGAACTCGGCGGCAGTAAGTTGAAACGCAAAATCATCGGGAAATCGCTGCCGGTTGCGTTTGAACGCTTCGTTGAAACGATATGTTGGTATGCCGTAAAGCTCCGCAAGGTCTGCATCCAGAATCACCTTCTGACTGCGCACGCTTAAAATCAGGGTTTCAATCGGCTTCTTTGGCTTCATAATCTTCATGGGTGGAAAAACCCGACCGCACGCACCGCACGGCATTCACGCTCCGCCACCTGCCAGTCTAGATAATCCAAAATGTCCTCCGGCAATGGCGAGCGCGAGCCAAGCAACCGCCGTAACGCCCGCTTGTGTTCGTAACTGCGCCATATCGCTTCATCTTCATTGAAACGGCGCGCGAGTTCCTGGGCTTCAATCATCGGTTTCACCATCGCTTCTTTCCCAATTCAGTTCAGCACCGGCATGGAGTTTTTTGGAATTCTGACGCGGACGAGAGTAGCGGACCCAGCGGCGGATGCAAAGTGGAGTTTGATTGAGCCTAAATTCAGCGACAGAGACGAACCACGAAACACACGAATCACACGAAAATAAACGGGAAGTTGCGTCTTCAGAATGTCGGATCGCATTCACCTGCGGGATGAACTCATCGCTACATGGAAATGGTTCTCTTTTCGTGTCTTTCGTGTGTTTCGTGGTTCCAACTCCTTTTCCCAAGCTCAAATCAGGATACTTCGCGCTGCAAGCGCAAAATTTTCAAGTCGCCGCGAGGCAGTGCCAGGTCGGCGGGCAGCACCACGCGATTGTTGACCAGCGCCGCGCCGATGACGCCTTCGCAACTTTGCCGCAGCATCCAGCCGGCCGCGCCGGTGTAGCCGTTCCAAATCATGCGGCCCGGCTCAAAGTTGGTAAGCAGGTCCGCTGCCTGCTGGTTCGGCTGACCGCCGTAAATTTCAATTTTATCCGGCGTGACGTGCGAAACCGGCGCGATTTTTCGCCACAGGCGGATCGTGGCGTCGCGGTAAAGTTGCGCCGTCGCAAGATCGCCGTCCGCCGCGAACTGTCCGGCAAGCAGACGCGCGGCGCCGATCAACCACTGGACGCCGTGGCAATACATGCCGTTCTCCCGCACGCCTTCCGGATAGTGACAGCTCCGGCCCAGATACGGCCTGGAATCCTCGCGCAACGCCGGCCAGCCCAGCAGGATGACGTCGTCGCGTTCGAGGACGCGCAAGGCGGTGTCGAACATGATGCGACCGCGCTCGCGGTTGATGCCGGACATCACCGCCCACGCGGCGGTCAGCGCGTCAATCTCCCAGACGCTGCTGTCCTTCACGCCGATTTCCGTGCCGTCATCGTGAATCGCGCGCAGATAGCGGTCACCGCGCCACACCTTTTCGATGGCGGCCTTCAATTCATCCAGCCGGCCACGATAAAATTGCCGGCGCGCAGCACCTTTGCGCTTTTCAATCACGTCGAGGAGATGTTCCAAGGTGTAATGAAGGAAGAAACCGAGCCAGACGCTTTCGCCGCGGCCTTCGCTGCCGATTGCGTCCAGCCCGTCGTTCCAATCGCCCGAGCCGATGAGCGGCAGGCCGTGCGCGCCGAAACGTTCCTCCAGAACCAGATCAACGGCGCGCAGCACGTGATCGCAGAGCGTCTCCTCGCGCGGCGAGACATGCGCGAACAGGCCCATCCCATACCGGCCTTCGGGCAACGGCGGCAGCGGCGTTTCCGCCTCGAGATACGGCAGCGTCTCGTCGAGAATGGATTCGTCACCGGTCATGCGCACATATTCGACGGTGGCCCAGCCGAGCCAGAGCAGGTTGTCGGAAGCGTGCGTGCGCGCACCCAGACCCGTGCAGCCATTTTGCTGGAGAAAGAACCAATGCAACACGTCGCCCTCGATGAATTGCTGCCGGGCGTGCAGTAAAATCTGCCGCCGCGCCAGGGCCGGGTCCACCCAGATCAAATTGACTGCGTCCTGAAGCTGGTCGCGAAAACCAAACGCACCGCTCGACTGGTAAAAACCTTTGCGCGCCCAGAGGCGTTCCGCGAGCGCCTGGTATTTCAGCCAGTTCAGGCAGCGGTCAAATGCCGGGTCGGTGGTTTCAACCTGCAGGGTCCGCATCAGGTCAAGCCACCAGGCACGGGTGGCGGCCAGTTTCGTTTGCGCGGCTTCCACCGTCCGGCAGCGCCGCACAACCGCCGCCGCCTGTTCGCGCGTGTCGCTTTGGCCGAGCATGACCGAGACCGTGCGCGATGCTCCGGCGGGAATTTCCAGCGTGACGAGAAAACTGGCGATGGCCGCCGTGTCATCGCTCGGCCCGGCACAAGATTCGCCCGTCTC
The DNA here is from genome assembly GCA_049692125.1 of Verrucomicrobiia bacterium. Lineage (GTDB taxonomy): Bacteria > Verrucomicrobiota > Verrucomicrobiia > Limisphaerales > UBA11358 > UBA11358. The sequence continues at coordinate 5,777 of JBAVOO010000026.1, forward strand.
CACCATTGCGGGATGGGCCGGTGAACGTCCCTGGCCGAGGAAACGACCGCGCCGCGTTTCGATTTTTTCCGGCGTCACGGAAATCGCCGCGAACGCCGGGCCGGAGCGAAAGGTGTTGCGCGGATTGGTGAAATAGATGGCGGCGTTCGCCGCGTCCGTTTCAATTTCCAGCGGCCCGGAGTTTTCCGGATGGTCGGCCAGCGCGATGCGAAAATACGGCGCGAACCGGATTTTCTTCGGCGCATCGCCGTCGTTGCGAATGGTGAGAAGATAAAAGCCCGCCGGCTCGTCGGGCGGCACGAACGCCGTCAATTCCGTGGAAAGCTTGCCGCGCTTCATGCGGAACGTCGCCGTGCCGTCCACACCAAAATCGGTTTCATATCCAGCCTCGGCGTCGCGCAATGGCAGATAAGTGGGCGAGAGCCAGCGCTGTTCACCAGCGTCGTAGAGATAAAATATTTCCGACGGCAGTTCGTTCGTCACCGTGTCGGCCCAGTCCGTCGTGAGCCGGTTCTGCTGCGCGTTCAAGCTGGCCGAGGTGTGCAACCCGCGATTGGTCACGCAAAGGACATGGCCGGGCGCGTTTGCCATCGTGTGGTCGAACGGCCGCGGCGTGAACGGCGTGCGGACGCGGAGCGTGTTGCCGCCATCGGTGAATTCAAAATACGGCTGCGGCGTGCCGGGCGGAATTTCGCCGTGCCCGATGCGCGGATGCCCGTTAATAAAGCAGGAGACGACGTGAGGAGTCTCTGGCTCATTTCCGGTTTCCGGTTTCCGGTTTCCGGTTTTAATTTGAGCCTCGTCACCTCGGCTCCTACCAGAATAAGACGCTCTTGGATCAGTCTGAATTTTCAAATGGCGAGAGATTAAATCCCCCGCCTGCCGCCGGTTATCGGCGCAACCCATTAGGAGACGCAATTTGCCGGTCGCGCCGGGTGCCAGCGAAACGTTCAGCAGCATACTGCCGATGGCATCAAAGCTCGGACACGGTTCGGTGTTGCACGGCTTCTGAAACGCGCGCGTTTCCAGCGCGCGCGGTTTCCAGACGTTGCCCGCGCGGCCGATAAAATCCACTCGCGCCTGCAAAAATCCTTCCGGTGGCGTTTCCGCCGCCAGCAAACCGATTTGTCTGGTTTCATGATGCGCCGCGATCAACGCATTCAAGCTGGCGTCATAATTCACTTCGTGGAACAGGCGGTTGTATTGCGTGTGGCTGCGGTCCGACTGCGGCGAATTCAACACCCATTCCAAATACGGCACGACTTTGAGGTTGCGCGCCCGCGAACCTGGATTTGTCACGGTGATTTCCCAAAGCTCCACGGCGTCGGAATCGGACGGCAGCGTGATGTGCACAACCGTCTGGATTTCATTGGCCGTCTGCGCCAGAACGAGGACCGTCTCGTTCGGTTCGGCCGTGGCGGGCGGCGCGATTTCATCCGGGAAATTGCCGATGACCGGCCACGACTTTGGCTGCCCGGCCGGTGCCACATCGGCCACGAACAACGCGCGACCGGCAGGCTCAAGGCGGTCGTAGGCGCGGCGGGTGAGGTCGCATCCATGTTCTATCAGCGTGCTGGTGATTTCGCCGCTGGATTTCCATTCGACGGCATACACGTGGTTGCCCAGCCGGAAACTGGTTTGCCGGCCTTTCGCGGAGCGTGAACGCCAGGCGCGGACACCAAAGGAAACGAATCCGGCGGCCAGCACCGCTGCGATTCCCGCCAGCGCCATTTGCAACGCCGAAAAATGTCCCAGTGTTTCCGCCAGGCCGCTGACGGATGCCTGCTGGATGGCTTCGGATTGCGACCAGGCCCAGTCCCAATCCTCTCCCCTCGGAATAAAAAACGGAATCAGCAGCGGCGCCCAGGTGGTGAAGCGTTTGATGCCTTCGGGAATGTATCGCGCTGTGGCGGCGACTGGGCCGATGAAGCGCGCGAGGCGTTCGTCGAGCCGGTCCATGCCGATGAAGCTCAGATTGACGAGTGTGGCAACACGCAGACCCATGTGATCGATCCAGATCAAAACGCGGAAGAAATCGTAAGCCAGCACCCACATGAACACTTTCAGACTCCACGCCTGGAAGCTCGCCGTGTTTGTTGTGGCATCCTTGAAAATGCAAAAAACGGTGTGAAGCGCGCCGTCCTGATTATACCACGTCGGCACGGACATTTGTTTGAGGAAGGTGAAAATGATCGGCGCCATCCATAATCCCCAGCGCAGGACTTGAATCGTGTTTTCGGTCAGTTCGGCGACCCCCTTGCGGGAAAACATCCGCCAGATCGGCGCAGTGTCGCGTTGGAACAGCGCGGTGAGAAACGAGCGATTGACAGCGAACAGCCACGCCGCCACGCCCCAGCCAATCACGCCTTTCAACGCTTCATTGAAGAGCAGTTTCGCGCCGCCAGCATAAGTGCCGAGTTGAATGTGCCCCCACTTGCTGACCAACGGATAAAATTCATCCGCCGCCGGTTTCAGCCCAAAAGTGTTGTAAAGATTGAGCTTGTCCAGCACGACGGGAATTTGCGTGTTGTCGAAATAGAACGCGAACGCGGCGCCGACAAACGCGCCCAGCCCGCCTTCCACCAGATACACGCGCCACGATTTCAGCCCGCCGCAGTTCCTCAGGCCGTAAATCAGATCGCGCAACGCACTGACGCCGGCATAAGCCAGCGCGCCCGCTGCCAGACCGAAAAAGACGCGCTGTGAAGTTGGAAGCGCAGGCAGATTCACGCCCAACGCGACGGCGCAGGCAATTCCAACGACCACGCCGCGCGCCATCAGCACCGGCTGGCGGTAGGTGCTCAGTGCGCGATGAAAAAACGACCGGCTGCCGTCAAAGGTCTCGATGATCGCCTTGAACAACGGAAACGACACCGCGCCGGCAAGGGCGAACAGCAGCGCCGGAAAAGTCCGGCAAAGATTTTGCACGACCGGCGCGCCGGCGATGGCGTGGAGCAGTTGCAGGAGCATCATCAGGACGCCGCTGAAAACCATGCCCTTTTTCATCCCGCTGACAGCGTGCGCTTTCATCGTGGCGCGCGTCGGCGCTATTATGCGCATGCCGTCCATGATTATTCCGGTCACCATAAAAACTTCCGCCCAGAGCGCGCCTTGCGAGAGCAACGTGGCCAGAACAGCGGCAACCGGTTTCAACACGCAGGACAATCCGGCCGCAAAATTTCCCGAGCCCAAATCCGCCACGCCTGGAGCAACGATGGACGCAGCGGCGGCCAGCAGCAGGCAGAGATGCGCGTTTACGCTGGCCAGCGGACGGCGGGACGCGGTCAGGGCGAATGCCTGGGTCAGGATCACGTTGAACAAAAACAGCAACAGCGCCCGGCCGATTCCCGCGCACAAAGCCGGAGAACCTGACAGCAAACCGGCCGTGACGGTGTTGCCCAGTGAACCTGCCAGTTGATCCGACGGCAGTGCGAGCGGCAGTCCCAACGCGAAGGGAATAACCGTGATCGCCGCGCCCTTGATGGCGTCCAAGTGCTTCCTTGAGTTCACCAGACGATAGGTGTTGGCAGCGTGATAGAGCAGGTAAAAAACCGTGGCGCTAACGGGGCTGAGTTGAATCAGTCCGGAAACGTTTTGCGGCACCTGCCAGAGCAGAACGTGGCACACCGAAGCGGCAAGCAGGCCGGGAAAAAGAAAATCCCGGACCGCTTCGCCGGGCGTCAAAGCGCGGCCGGTCAAAATGAACTTCAGAATACCGGCGGCAATCATTCCCGCCAGGGCGGGACCGAGAAAGCGCCAGCCGGCTGGCGGCGAAGTCAAATTGCCGGGCGCGTAAACCGCAAGCGCGCCGCCGATAATCAACACGAGCGCGCAACCGAAGCTCAAATCGTGAATCAGCGACCAACGCCCGGAAAAGTACGCTCCGGTGGCGGGTTTCTCCTGAAACTGGTTTTTGCCGTGTCCTGGACGCATCATTTGGAAGGTTCCGACGGCGGGGCAATCATTTGAAGGAATGTGCAGTTCAGGAACAATGCCGTTTTCATTATGGCGTATTGTGGTTCGTCAAAGAATTGAATTCAAACTCATTTCCATTGGAGCGCCGGTCTCCGACCCGGCTAGTCATTTATTTACCGCCAGATGTTACGCCCGCCCTCACCCCGGCCCTCTCCCCCCAGGAGAGGGGGAAGACAATGTTGCGGCGCTGGGCAATTTCTTGATTTTTATCGCAGTCACCGATTTTGTGTCATCGGCGTGGGAATTTGCGATTACCCGGCACATAGCGCTCTTAAATAATCGGCGAATGATTCTCCCTCTCCTGGGGGAGAGGGCCGGGGTGAGGGTGGATGTAAATGCCAAGCCTTGTCGTTCATTCACAGTTGAGGACCAATCATCACCACAAATTCCCCCTTCAACGACCGCTTCTTTATCATTGCCAGCAACTCGCCCGGTTTGCCGCGCAGGAATTCCTCGAACTTCTTGGTCAACTCGCGCGCCAGCACCACCTGCCGTTCAGGAAAAACCTCGTTGAGTTCGCCCAGCAGCTTTTCGATGCGATACGGCGATTCATAAAGCACCAGCGTGCCATCGAAACTCTTGAGCGATTCCAGCTTGTTCCGCCGCTGGCCGGATTTGTGCGGCAGAAAGCCGATGAAATGAAATTCGTCCGTCGGCAGGCCGCTCGCGGTGAGCGCCGCGACCAATGCGCTCGGTCCCGGCACCGATTCGACGCGGAAACCGGCGGCGATGGCTGCTTTGACGACGCGCTCGCCCGGATCGCTGATGCCGGGACTGCCGGCGTCTGTGACCAGCGCCACCTTCTCGCCACGCCGGAGGCGCTCGATGATTTCCTCGCTGCGTTTGGCTTCGTTGAACTGAAAATAGCTCAAGAACGGTTTGGAGATTCCGAAATGTTTTAGCAATTGTCCGGAGTGGCGCGTGTCCTCAGCGGCGACGACATCGCACTCGCGCAACACACGGAGTGCGCGCAGCGTAATGTCCTCAAGGTTGCCGATGGGCGTGGCGACGAGGTAAAGCGTCCCGGCGGTGAGCGGCGGCAATGCGGCGTCCATGAGTTTAATAAAACAGAATTGCGTTGCGAAGGAAACTCATTCCACTTTGGTTATAATAGAAGCTTCAGACTTGTCATTCCATTGGAAATAGGCAATATTCTCGACAGCATGAGTGCAATGGAAGCAACGGCTGAAGTTTTTGTGACGGCCTTCAAGTCTTTGAAGCGGCCACAGCGTGAAGCCGTGTTGGAACGGATGCTGACCGACGAAAAACTTTCCGAAGACCTCGCCGACACGTTGGCACTGGAAGCGCGACGGCATCAGCCACGGCAGCCATTCCGTCAGGCGTTGAAGGAATTGAAAATCAGCTTGTGAATTGGCGGGTTGAAATCACGCGCGACGCGCGGAAGGAACTTTCCCGGCTGCCGACGCACATGCAAACGCGCATTGCCAGGGCGATTCTCGCCCTGGAAAACAACCCTTTCCCGCACGGTTGCAAGAAACTCAAGAATCGCGACGGCTGGCGCATCCGCGTCGGCGATTATCGCGTACTGTATTTTGCCGACACCAAAGCAAGGCAGATTGTCGTCGGTGTTATCGGACACGGGCGGGAAGTCTATCGGAATTGAGACCGCGCGAGCCGCGCAGCGTGATGTCCTCGAGATTACCGATGGGCGTGGCAACGAGGTAAAGCGTCCCGGCGGTGAGCGGCGGCAATGCGGCGTCCATGCCTTGACTAAAACAGAAATCCGGCGGAAGAAAGCCGATTCCGCGCCGCGGTATCAGCTTTTCAAACTTTTGCGTTTGAGGCCAAACGTACTGAAAGCGCCGCCGAGCACAGCCAGGGCCATTACGGACGGTTCGGGCACAGGTTGGGCGGAAACCAGAAAATTATCAATCCGGTCATCCTCTACGCCCCTTACCGTGCCTCCACCAATGGCAACCGTGGAATCATCAACCACGCGGAAATAAACGATTGATTGGCCATTGATGGCGGTGATGGAGTCCAAGTTAAAGCTGAATGAATTGGCGCTGGTGGGAATTGTGGGGCTCCAGTTGCCCGCGGCAACCGCATAATCACTCCCAAACTCCGTGAACGTGCTGCCATTGGTGCTGTAGGTAAGGAAGAAAGTGCCCGGCCCCGTGGAATTGCCGACCTGGTCGTAGGAGATTTGAATGTTTTGGTAACTTGTGGTACTGACGGCAAACTGGAAAAAATCCCCCACTGCCCACGTGTTGGTTGCCCCAAATGAGTATGCAGATCCATTTCCCACAAAGGGGGAATAAGATGCATATCCGCTGTGAAACCCGGAAGCGGTTCCGGAACCAATTTCCGCCGCAACATTGGTATACCAAACGCCGGCGGACCGAAAACCAATGGGACGACTGGTTTCAAACGTCCATTCCGCGAGGGTATCACCCTTCGCGAATTGGGATGCCGTGAGCAAGGCAAACAAGGCAATGAACTTTTTCATACTTCTGATTGAACTGATTATCAATGTCTAACCACCATGCCTGTTGTACGTCAATAGTTACTTATTCACATTTTCACACAGGGTAGTTGCGATAATGTCGCTCCTGACGGAGCTTGCGCGATGACCGGATTTTGAACTACAAATATGCCGCGCCGCTGGCGCTCTAATAATTCCAGTAAAATGAAACCCGCCACAAAATTTGCCGTTGTATTGGTCACAGCGCCAAATTTGAAAATTGCCCGGGCGCTCGCGCGGGCGGCCTTGCAGGCGCGCCTGATTGTGTGCGCGAACCTCATCCCAAAAATCGAATCGCATTATTGGTGGCAGGGGAAAATTGAATCCGGCGCGGAGGTTTTGCTGGTTTTAAAAACGCAGAAGTCAAAACTCGCCGCGCTGGAGAAATTGGTTCTTGCCCAACATCCCTACGACACGCCGGAGTTTATCGTCCTGCCGTTGAGCGCGGGGAACAAAAAGTATCTTGAGTGGCTGGCAGCAAGCTGAATCTCCCGCCAATTTACGCCACCTCCAGCCTTCGCTCGGAAGCTATGGCGCGGCAAGCACCCCGGCCCTCTCCCCCGTCGGAGACGGCGGAGAGGGAGAGGACAGCCCGCCGTCTCCATAATCAGGGTCGCCGACACGGCAACCCTCTCAGATTTTGTTTGAATCCGCACGATGGGCAGGCGTAAATTCGAAGGGTGAATCAGATGAGCGCAATTCCGCCGGCATTGCTGGCCATGCTTGGGTTCGTGTTTGGCCTGGGCACAATGATGCTCGTTTGGATGGTTGCGCTGCACCGCCGCGCGCGCGTGGCAGAGTTCAAAATTCGACAGATGGAAAAAATCCCTTTGTTCCAATCGGCGTTTGGGTCGCGCCCCACAAGCTGGCTGGCGGTCCGTTCGCTTAATCCCAAAGCCGTTCAAGCCGCGCTGGGCCTGGATCATTTTGTCCCCTGCCCCTGGTCGGAAGGGATGACGGGCGGGCACGGGTTTTTCATCGGTCCGCCGGTGAATGGCTGGATCATTGTCACCGGTTCCGGCCTGCCGAATCCGGGCGGCGACGTGGACGAGTGTTTTCATTTTCTGACTGAACTCAGCCGCAAACTCGGTCACGTGCAATTCTTCCAGGCGGAACGGGTTCTGCATCATCACGCCTGGATGCGCGTGGAAAATGGGGTGGTGACGCGCGCGTATGCGTGGGCGGGTGAAACCGTGTGGAACCAAGGCCGCAAAACCGCCGCCGAAACGGAATTAAGCATGAAATGCTTTGGCTACGGGGAACATCCGGATGCCGCTTCGTGGGCGGCGGCGGAATGGACGGCGACCAACGTCGCAAAAGTCCCGTTGCTGGCGGCGCGATGGAGTCTCGATCCGGCGCGCATAGACGAACGGTTGCGGAACCACGCCAGCGGCGTCGCCGGCGAATCGCCACGACCGGATTGAGCGTAGGGATCTGTTTGGTGGGGCGAGCGTCCTCGCGAGCGGGAAACCAAATGAAGAATATCTTTATTTCGGCCCGCCGGTAGTCTCGCCCCACCAGTCGCTGTAAAATTGACCGATGACCGGATTGAGCCTTGTGTTTTCAGGCGCGTGAGGCAGATTTTTGTCAAAATGGAAAGGAAACATGTCATTCAGCATTGAACTTGAACTCCAGCGGTTTCCGAAAGTCGTCCAGCTCAAGGACGGCACGAAAGCGACGTTGCGCCAGTTGCGGCCCGACGATGAAAAGGAATTTCACGGTTTGTTTCTCAGCATCCCCGAACCGGAGCGGATGTTCATCAAACATCGTGTCGCGGAAATTGAAACCATCCGCGACTGGTGCCGGAACATTGACTACGGGCGCAATCTGCCGCTGGTCGGGTTGGTGGGCGGCAAAATCGCCGGCGACGCCACGCTGCACCAGCAACTCGGCGGCTGGAAACGGCATGTCGGCCGCGTCAGCGTGCTGGTGCATCCGGAATTTCGCGGACGCGGTCTGGCGCGGGCGCTCATCAGCGAGATCATCGAAATCGCGCGGCAGGTCGGCCTGGAAAAGGTCGAGGCGGAATTCATTGGCGAACAGGCAGCGGCCATCAAGATGTTTGCCCTGCTTGGTTTCAGCCAGCTTTTGCGCCTGGAAAATCACGTCAAGGACATGCAGGCCATTTCCCACGATTACATTTTGATGGAGCTCGGGCTGAAAACCGACGAGGAATATGCCGGCGTAGGAGGGTGAATCATTTATGATTTACGATTTATGATTGGCACAGAGCCAAAAGGAGCGTTGGCGTTTCTCAAAATCATTAATCATCAATCCTAAATCATAAATGTCACCTGACGTTTGTCCGAACTGCGGCGCAGAAGTGCCGCGCAACGCCAGGGCCTGTCCCGAATGCGGCTCGGATGAGCAAACCGGCTGGTCGGAAACCGCGTATGCCAGCCATCTCGGATTGCCGGATGAAAATTTCGACCACGACGAATTTATAAAAAGGGAATTCGGGCCGGAACCGGTCAAGCCGCACAGCATCGGGTGGTTCTGGTGGATGGTGGCGCTGCTGGTGGTGGCGGGAATGCTGTTCTTCCTGTTGAGATAATCAGGGGCACAACCGGGCTGCCACCGTTCGGTGTCCCGCCTTCAGGCGGCAAGCGGCAGGATGCGCTACAGCGAACGCCTGAAGGCGGGACATCAAACCGACCCAACCTGCTGGCGTATCCGTCAACCGTTCCCGGCAACAAAAAAGCCCGCTCTCGCGAGCGGGCCTGGAAATATTTTGAATTCTTCTCCGGGTCAGGCCTTGGCGGTTGATTCCTTGGCCGGTTCCGGTGTTTTGGCCTCGGCACCGGGTGTGGCTTCCTCCGTCGCCGGCGCCGGAGGCGTGAAATCCACCCATTCCAAAATGGCACGCTGTGCGGCATCGCCCTGCCGCTGGTTCATTTTGACGATGCGCGTGTAACCGCCGTTGCGTTCCTTGAACGCGGGAGCGATGTCTTCAAAAAGAATCCGCAGCACGTCCTCGTTCCGCCGCCACTTTTGGCGTTCGTCCTTCGTCAATTGCACCGTTGGACCATGCGCGTGCAAACGCGCGGCAACCAGCCGGCGCGATTGCATTGTGCCGTGCTTGCCCAGGGTGACGATTTTTTCCGCAACGGAACGCGCGGCCTTCGCCTTCGCGAGCGTCGTGGTCACACGTTTGTGTTTGATGAGGCTGCAAACCAGGTTGGCCAGCATCGCGTCGCGGTGCCGGGAGGTGCGGCCCAGTTTGGCCGTTCGCTTCAAATGTCGCATAGCTCGTCCTTATTCCGCCTTCGGTTCTTCCTTCGGCGCTTCGAGCAATCCCGGCTCGAAGTTCATGCCGAGGGACAGGCCCAAAGCCGTCAATTTATCTTTGATTTCGTTCAGCGATTTCTTGCCGAAATTGCGATACTTGAGCATTTCCTGCTCGGTCTTCATCGCCAACTGGCCGACGCTGGTGATGTTCGCGTTATTCAGGCAGTTCGCCGCCCGGACGCTCAACTCGATTTCGTTGACACTCATGTTGAGGAGCTTCTTCATCTTCGACTTCTCCTCGTCCTGCTTGTCAGCGGCTTCCTCGAATTCGACCGCGTTCTTGTCGTAACCGACGAACACGTCGAGGTGATGCTGCAAAATCGCCGAGGCCTGCGTGAGCGCGTCGTCGGGTGACAGGCGCCCGTCCGTCCAGATTTCCAAAATCAGGCGGTCGTAATCCGTGCGGTTGCCGACGCGCGCGGCTTCGACGCTGTAACGCACGCGGGTCACTGGTGAAAACAGCGAGTCAATCGCCACCACCCCGATGGCCTGGCCGGGCTTTTTGTTTTCATCACTCGGGCAGAAACCGCGGCCGATTTTCACGGTCAGTTCCATCTCGAACTTTTTCTTTTTGTCGAGCGTGCAGATGATCTGGTCGGGGTTGACCAGCTCGATGTTTTGATTGAGCTGGATGTCGGCGGCGGTCACTTCGCCCTCCTTGTTCACCGAAAGCAACAATACCTGCTCGTCGCGCGTGTGGGCCTTGAACTTGATTTTCTTCAAATTCAAAACGATGTCGGTCACGTCCTCGACCACGCCGTCAATCGTGGCGAACTCGTGCATCGCGCCGTCCACCTTCAACGAGGTGATGGCCGCGCCCTCGAGCGAGGACAGCAGCACCCGGCGCAGCGAATTGCCGACGGTGTGGCCGTAACCGGTTTCAAACGGGTCGGCGATAAATTTTGCGTAGGTGGCGGTGGCGCTGGCGTCATCCTTTTGCAAACGCTTGGGCATTTCGAAACGTCCTAGACGTACTGGCATATTTTCCTTTCAACAATTTTAATCTGGCTTTCCCGGCGGTTTATTCCCGCAGGCCGGTCAAGCCCGTATAATTGTTTTGGGGTGTTGGAGTGCCGGAGTTTTGGGATGATGAAACAGCATCACTCCATTGCTCCATTGCTCCAATACTCCGTTTTTCATTTTTAGCGGGAATAAAATTCGACCACCGCCTGCTCGTTGGCAATCGGCTGGATCTCGTCGCGCGTTGGAATGCGCATGACCGTGCCTTTGAATTCTTCCTTGCTCAACGACAACCAGTCCGGCACCGCGCGGCTCGTGGCGATTTCCAAATTTTTCGTGGCCAACTGGCGCGAGACGTTTGAATTCTTTACGGCGACGGCGTCATTCACTTTCAGACCAAACGACGGCACGTTCACCTTGCGTCCGTTCACCGTGATATGGCCGTGCGAAACCATCTGGCGCGCGGCGGCGCGGGTGTTCGCAAAACCGAGGTGGAAAACCACGTTGTCGAGGCGCGTCTCCAAAATCTGCAACATCTGTTCACCGGTGACGCCACGGCGCTTGAGCGCTTTTTCATAAACGCCGCGGAACTGGCGTTCGAGGAGGCCGTAATAATAACGGAACTTTTGCTTTTCGATCAGGCCGAGGCCGTAATCGGTGTGCTTGCGGCGCGACTTGGGACCATGCACGCCGGGGCCATAATTGCGGCGCTCAAGATATTTCGACGGGCCGAAAATCGGCACTCCGAACCGGCGGCTGATGCGAACACGAGGACCTGTATAACGAGCCATTGCTAAAGTTGAGGGTTGAGGGTTGAGAGTTGAAAGTTACACGCGGCGTTTCTTGCGCGGACGGCAACCATTGTGTGGCACGGGCGTCACGTCTTTGATGGCGCTGATTTCCAGTCCGATGGCCTGCAACGCGCGGATGGCGGATTCGCGGCCGGAACCGGGACCTTTGATGCGCACTTCAACTTCCTTCATGCCATGTGCCATCGCCTGGCGCGCGGCATCCTGGGCGACCTGCTGTGCGGCGTAAGCGGTGCTCTTGCGCGAGCCTTTGAACCCGACCCGCCCGGCCGTAGACCAGCCGATCAGATTTCCGTGCGCATCCGTGATGCTGACCTGTGTGTTGTTGAACGTGGCCAGAATGTTGGCAATGCCGGAACTGATGTTCTTGGCGTGCTTGGCCTTGATGACCTTTTTTGCACCGGCGTCCTCACCCAACAGTTCAGCCGCCGTTGGTGCCGCCGGAACAACCGCCGCATCCGCCGGCTTTGGCGCCTCGGCAACGGGAGCTTCCGCAGCGGGCGCGGCTTTTTTTCCGGATTTGTCTTCACCTGGTTTGGACGCGGCCTTTTCGGCCGGAGCGGCGGCAGCGGCTTCCGGCTTGGCTTCCTTTTTTTTGGGAGCGGGTTTCTTTTTTTCTTCAGCCATACAAAATTTTAGTGGATGCCGGTCTTGGCATTCGGGTTGCGTTGCACGCCCACCGTCTTGCGCGGACCTTTGCGCGTGCGGGCGTTGGTCTGCGTGCGCTGGCCGCGCACCGGCAATCCGCGCATGTGCCGGATGCCGCGATAGCATTTGATGCCCTGCAGCCGCTTGAGGTTCATGCCGATTTCGCGGCGCAAATCGCCTTCGATGACGTATTTGCCCTCCTGAATCGCATGGACGATTTGGGAAAGCTGCTGCTCGGTCAAATCCTTCGCGCGAATGTCCGGGTTGATGTTGGCGCGCTCCAGAACCTCTTTCGAGTTGGACGGGCCGATGCCGTAGATGTAGCGCAGCGCAACGTCAATGCGCTTGTTCGGCGGAACTTCCACACCAATGATGCGTGCCATAAATCAACCTTGCCGCTGTTTGTGCCGTTTGTTCGTGCAAATCACGCGAATGACGCCGCGGCGGCGCACAATCTTGCAGTGCTCGCACAATTTTTTAACTGACGCGCGAACTTTCATGTTCTTTCGTAATCCGTTAAATCTGTAACTCGTTAAATAAGTAATTGGTCAGATCGGCGGTACATGTAACCGTTTAACCAATCACTCATTTAACCTGTTTAACCGTTTCCACCAAAATCCGCCCCACGGACAAATCGTAAGGCGTTAATTGCAATTTCACCTTGTCGCCCAGCGCCAGACCGGCAAAGCGCTGTTTCGCCCTGCCCGCCACAAACGCCAGCAGTCGGTGTCCGTTGGCCAACTCCACACAAAACGTGCGGTTCGGCCTGGCTTCAATCACGACACCTTCAACGATGAAGGCATCTTTTCCGGCCATGTCAAAATCTCCGGTTCACTTTCGGTAACCAGCACCGTGTGCTCAAAATGAGCGGACAGTGAATCATCTTGGGTGACGACTGTCCAGCCGTCTTTCAAAATTTTTACGCCCGGCCGGCCCGCATTGACCATCGGCTCAATGGCCAGCGTCATGCCCGGCCGGAGCTTCTGGTTGCTCTTCGGATCAACAAAATTCGGCACCTGCGGCTCTTCGTGCATCGAACGGCCAACCCCATGCCCGACAAATTCCCGCACGACGCTGAACCCGTTGCCCTCGACGTAATTTTGGACCGCACGTGAAATGTCCGTCACGCGGTTTCCCGGCATGGCCGCCGCGATGCCTTCGTGAAGCGCGCGCTCCGTCACGTCCATCAAACGTTGCGCCAGCACGCCGCAACCACCCACCGCCACCGTCCGCGCCGTATCACCCACAAAGCCCTTGTAAATCACGCCCACGTCCACGCTCACAATGTCGCCGAAGTGCAATTCGCGATTGCCGGCCAATCCGTGAACGACCTCCTCGTTCACCGAGAGGCACGTGTGGCACGGATATTTGCGATAGCCCAAAAACGCGCTTTTGGCGCCGTGCGATTTGATGCGCGCCGCGGCGAACTCGTCCACCTGCCGCGTCGTCAGTCCCGGCTTGATGAACGCGGTGATTTCAGCCAGCACTTTGCCCGCCACCGCACACGCCGGACGCATCAGTTCCAGATCGCGTTGGCTTTTTAAAATAATCATGCGTGTTGCGTGTTGCGTGTTGCGTCGAGCATTTCATCGTGGCCCGCCCGCTGCTTGACGGAACACGCAATACGCGGCACGAAGGCCGCTCCGGTTTAAAACCGTCCCCGCAATCTGCCTTTTTTCAAAAACCCGTCATAATGCCGCATCATCAAATGCGATTCGACCTGGCGCATGGTGTCCAGCAAAACGCCGACGGTGATCAAAATGCTTGTGCCGCCGAAAAATTGCGCCACGTCATACGGAATGCTCATCTGGCGCGACAAGATGATGGGGATGGTCGCGATCACCATGAGGAAAATCGCGCCGGCCAGCGTGATGCGGCTCATGGACTTGTGCAGATAGTCGCTGGTGCCCTGCCCCGGACGCACGCCCGGAATGTAACCGCCGTTCTTTTTCAAATCGTCGGCGATTTGCAATTCATTGAACTGGGTGGCCACCCAAAAGTAAGCGAAGAACAAAATCATCAGCGAATAAAGCGCCAAATAAAGGAAGGAGCCGGAATTGAGGTTTTGCGCGATTCCGAGGAAGAGATTCTTGAGGAATGGCACGCCGACCATATTCCCCAAATGCAGAAAAATGGTTTGCGGGAACATCAGGATGGATTGCGCGAAAATAATCGGCATGACACCGGAGTAATTCACGCGCAAGGGCATGAACGATGTGCCGCCGGAATACATCTTGCGTCCAACTGCGCGCTGCGCGTATTGCACCGGGACTTTCCGCTGGGCCTGGGTGATCGCAATGACTCCGCCAACCACCAGGACCAGCAACAGCATCAGCATCACACCCGTGCCAAAAGGGGTATATTGCGCCTGAACCCCGCCGCCGGGCCAAAACATGTCCTTCAATGCCACCAAGGCCCGCGGCAACCGGGCCACAATGCCGATCGTGATGACCAGCGACACGCCGTTGCCGATGCCGCGGTCGGAGATTTGCTCGCCCAGCCACATCAGCAACATGGTGCCCGTCGTCATGATGAGCACGGTCTGAATGCGATACCACCAAATGTGGGTGCTATCGAACACGAGATTCCCTTGAAACCCGTGAAAGATATTTTGGGGATGTTCCCAACCGACGGCGAAAAACAATCCCTGCCCCAAACACAACAGCACCGTCAAATAGCGGCCGTATTGGATGATTTTCGTCCGGCCATTTTCCTCGCGGGCCAGTTTGCTCAATTTGGGCCAGACCGCCGTAAGCAATTGAATGATAATCGTCGCGCTGATGTAAGGCATGATGCCGAGCGCACCGACGGCGCAACGTTCCGATGCACCGCCCGCGAAGGTGTTATACATGCCGAGCAACCCACCGCCGCTTTGCGAGTTTTGATTAAAATAACTGGTCAGCGCCGCGCCGTTCAGATTCGGAATGCGAATCCATGTCATCAAACGACAGATCGCCAGCAAGCCCAGCGTGAACAAAATCCGGGACTTCAACTCCGGAATTTTGAAGCAGTTGGCGAACGTGTTGGCGATGGAGCGAAACATGCGTCAAAAGCGCGTTCAGGCCTTGGCCGGTGCGGCGGGCTTGGGGCCCACCACCTCGCACGCGCCGCCTTTGGCTTCGATTTTCGCACGGGCCGACGCACTGAATGCGTGCGCGCTCACCGTGAGCTTTTTGGTCAACTCGCCGTCGCCCAGAATTTTGACGCCGTCGCCCCGGCCATTGGCCAGACCCGCCGCGCGCAATGCCGTTTCATCCACGCGCGCGCCGTTGTCAAACTGGTTCAAATCGCCGACGTTCACGCTGAGATGGCGCGTTGCGAACCGCGCGTTGTTGAAGCCGCGCTTGGGAATGCGGCGGATGAGCGGCATCTGGCCGCCTTCAAAGCCGATGCGGATCGAGCTGCCCGAACGCGCCGTCTGGCCTTTGCCGCCACGACCGCTGGTTTTGCCGTGGCCGCTGGATTCACCCTGGCCAAGGCGCTTGGTACGATGTTTCGCACCCGGACGAGGTTTTAGATTGTGCAGTCGCATAAAAATCAAGCCGTTGCCGGAGCCGCTTCAGGCATCCTGGCCGCCTCCACTTTTTTAATTTCAAAACCGCGGCCCTTGTAAATGTCTTCGCGCAACCGCATGCTCAACAAAGCCTTGAGGGTTGCCTTGACAACGTTCGCCGCGTTGTTTGACCCGAGTGATTTGCTTAAAATGTCCTTAACCCCGGCGGCTTCCACAACCGCGCGAACTGTCCGGCCCGCAATAATGCCGGTTCCGGGCGAGGCCGGCCGCAACAAGATTTTTGCGCCGCCGTACGCGCAGAAAACTTCATGCGGGATCGTCGCGTCTTTGAGCGACACCGAAACCATTTGATTGCGGGCAAGTTCGCCGCCGCGACGAATCGCGTCCGCCACTTCGCTGGCCTTGCCCAGCCCGACCCCGACGCGCCCCCGCTTGTCGCCGACGACAATCAGCGCGCTGAAATTGAAACGGCGGCCGCCTTTGACGACCTTGGAGGAACGGTTGATGAACACAACCTTCTCAGTCAATTCCTGGGACTCCTGTCCGCCGATGCCGAATTCCGGCGCGTCACCGGGGGGTTTGTTACGACGCCCGCGCCCGCCGCGCGGCACTCGATCTTCGGGTTTGGTTTTGGTGATTTCTGCCACAGTTTTCTATCTCCGTTGTTTAAAATTTCAAACCCGCTTCACGCGCGGCTTCGGCCAGGGTCGCCAGTTTGCCGAGCACCAGCACCCGCTTGCCATCCTTGCCCTTGGCCTCGTTCCGGTGATACCGGGCGCCACCGCGATCAAACACGACCGACTTGATGCCCCTGGCAAGCGCAGTTTCCGCCGCGAGCTTGCCGATGGCTTTGGCGCTGGCCACATTGGCCGCGAGCTTGTCGCGGTCGGGCGCGGCCTTGCTCGTCGTTGAAGCCGCCGCGAGCGTCATGCCCGCGTCATCGTCAATGAACTGGACGTGGATGTTTTCGTTGGTGAAGCAGACGCTCATGCGCGGACGATCCTTCGTGCCGCTGAGTTTGTTGCGTATCCGCCACTTGCGGAGCTGCTTCAACTGATGCTTCTTTTCCGTTCTCATTTCAATGCGTCACGGATTTGGCCGTGAACTAAAATCAATTTTTACTGGACGGTTTTGCCTTCCTTGCGCTGGACATGTTCGCCCGCATAGCGCACGCCCTTGCCCTTGTAAGGCTCCGGCGGATAGAAGCCGCGAATCTCGGCGGCAACCTGCCCGACAACCTTTTTGTCCGGGCCCTCGATGGTCAGCTTGGTGTTTTCCTCGACGGTCACCTTGATCTGGTCGGGAATCGAGTAATTAATGGGATGTGAAAAACCGAGGGCCAGGTTCACGACCTTGCCTTGAACGGCGGCCTTGAAGCCAACGCCCTGGATTTCGAGCTTTTTGACGAAGCCATCGGTCACGCCCTTGACCATGTTGTTGACGAGTGCGCGGCTCAGGCCGTGCAAAGCCTTGGCCTGCGCGTCATCGCCATCGCGACTGACGACGATGTTGCCGTCCTGCACCTTGAGGCTCGTGCGGCGCGGCAATTCCCAGTCGAGCTTGCCCTTCGGGCCTTCGACAAAAACTTTCTGTCCCTTCACCTCCACCTTCACCTTGGGAGGGATGGCAATCGGTTGTTTTCCAATTCGCGACATAAATCAAATTTTTACCAGACGTAACAAAGCAATTCGCCGCCGAGGTTTTTCTTGCGCGCCTGCGTGCCGGTCATCACGCCTTCCGGCGTGGAAATCACCGACACCCCCATACCGCCGAGCACGCGCGGGATTTCCGTCGCGCCGACATAGTGGCGCAGACCCGGCTTGCTGATGCGGCGCAATCCTTCGATCACGCTCTTTTTGCCGTTGTATTTGAGCTTGAGCTTCATCGTCTTGGGCATGCCAGCCGCAACGGTCACGTCCGCAACGTAGCCTTCCTTTTTGAGGATGTTTGCCAGACTTTCCTTCATCCGCGAGTGCGGCATTTCCACCGTCGGCAGCAATGCGCGGCCGGCGTTGCGGATGCGGGTCAACATGTCAGAAATCGGATCGGTCATAAAATTACCAGCTGGCTTTCACAACGCCGGGGATCAAACCGTTCAACGCGGCCTCCCGGAAGGTGAGGCGCGACGCGGCGAACTTGCGCAGATAACCGCGCCGGCGGCCGCTGGCCGAGCAGCGGTTCACCACCCGCGTTGGGCTGGCGTTGCGCGGCAACTTCGAGAGACCGGCGTAGTCGCGCCTGGCCTTCAATTCCGCGCGGATCGCGGCGTATTTTTTTACCGTTTCGGCTTTGCGCTTGTTGCGCTCAATCCATGCTTTCTTGGCCATAAATGAGTTTATTCTTTTGCTGCTGCTTCTTTGGCCGCTTCTTTGGCCGCTTCTTCTTTAGCCGCTTGTTTGGCGATTTCTTTGGCTGCTTCTTTGGCCGCTGCCTTGGCCGCCTCCATGGCCTCGTCTTTGACCACTTCTTTTGGCACCTCTTTCGCCTCCGCCAGCGGAAAGCCCATCAGTTTCAGCAAATCCAGCGCTTCCTCGTCGTTGGGCGCGCTGGTCACAATCGTGACGTCCATTCCCTGCGTCCGCTTGATTTTGTCCAAATCGATCTCCGGGAAAATTGTCTGTTCCGCAATGCCGAACGTGTAATTGCCACGCCCGTCAAACTTGCGCGGCGACAACCCGCGAAAGTCACGAATGCGCGGCAGCGCGGTGGCAATCAAACGGTCGAAAAATTCATACATCGCGTCGCGGCGCAGCGTGACGCGGCAGCCGATGGGCTGGCCTTCGCGCAGCTTGAAATTTGCGATGCTGTGGCGCGACTTGCTGATCACCGCCTTGCGACCGGTAATCAACGCGAGGTCCTTCGCCGCATCCTCAATCGCGTTCTTTTCCAGCGACGCGCTGATGCCCATGTTCACCACGATTTTCACCATGTGTGGAACCTGGTGCACGTTCCGGTATTTGTGCTTTGCCTTGAGGGCGGGCACCACGTCGTTGACGTATTTGTTATAAAGTCTGGCTTTCATCACTTCGGCTCACGGATTTTGCCGTAACCATGGTTTGTAATCGTATTGGTAATCTTTCAGGTTTGGGCCGGCGCCGCCCCGCCCCGCCCGGCCACGCGGGCGTCAAATTGATCCACTCTCATCACGTTCGAAAGGTGGATGGTGCCTTCGCGTTCGACAATCGCGCCCTGCGGATGATCCTGGCTCTTGCGCATATGGCGCTTGATCATCTGCACGCCCTCGACGATGACGCGCTGCTTCTTCCGCAGAACGGCGATGATTTTGCCGCGCTTGCCCTTTTCCTTGCCGGCCAGCACGACCACCACCTCGCCTTTTTTCACATGAAATTTTGGCATAATCTCAAATCACCTCCGGCGCGAGCGAAATGATTTTCATGAATTTTTTGTCACGCAATTCGCGCGCCACCGGTCCAAAAATGCGTGTGCCCTTCGGGTTCAATTCCGCGTCAATGATGACCACCGCGTTGCTGTCAAAGCGCAGATACGAACCGTCGTTGCGGCGGATGGCCTGGCGCGTACGGACAACCACCGCGTTGTGCACCTCGCCTTTTTTCACCTGACCGTCAGGCGCGGCGTCCTTGATATGCACCTTGATGATGTCGCCAATCCGCGCGTAACGCTGGTTGCGGCCCAGCACGCCGATCGCCCAGGCGACTTTTGCGCCCGTGTTATCCGCGACGTCCAAATGGGAACGAATTTGCAACATATTTCCTCGCTATTCCGCCGCCACCGGCTCCACGCCCCGGCTGCGTTCGACGACTTCCATCAGCCGCCAGCGTTTGATTTTGGAAAGCGGCCGGGTTTCTTCAATCCGCACCCGGTCGCCCACCTTCGCCTCGCTCTTTTCGTCGTGGGCGTATAATTTCTTGTAGGCGGTCATGACTTTCCGCCACCGCGCGTGCGGGAACCGGCGCTCGACGCGCACGACGATGGTCTTGGCCATCTTGTTGGAGATGACCTCGCCGACGCGCTGTTTGCGATGTCCGCGCGCCGCCGTCGCTTCCATATTTTTTGTTTCTTCAGCCATGTTAAAAAGTGGAGTGATGGAGTGATGGAGTAATGGAGTAATGGCGGGACGAGCAATCGGAGCGTTGTTTTTCAACACTCCAACACTCCAACACTCCAACACTCCAGTTCTTCATTTTCCGTTTGTTTTTCATGCCGCTTTGTCTGGCAACTCCGCTCCGCGCGAGCGGAGCTGGGAGATGCGCGTTTCCAGCCGCGCGATGTCCCGGCGCAGCGTCCGCAGGCGCGCCGGCTTCTCCAGCTGGGCGCTCGCCTGCTGCAGACGCAGGTTGAACATTTCATGGCGCAGGTCCCGGCTCTTGGCCGACAACTCCACCAGCGTCATGTCTTTCATTTCCAAAAATTTCATAAACTCGATTCCGTCTAGCGCGAACCCCGATGCCGCGAGATGAACTTGGTCCGGATCGGCAGCTTGGTCGCCGCCAGGCGCAACGACTCGCGCGCCACCACTTCCGTCACGCCGTCCACTTCAAACAGCACATTTGCCGGGCGGATCACCGCCACCCACGATTCCAGCGGGCCTTTGCCCTTGCCCATGCGCGTTTCCAGCGGCTTCTTCGTGAACGACTTTTGCGGGAAGATGCGAATCCACATTTTCCCGTGCCGCTTCATGTTGCGGGCAATCGCCACGCGCGCCGCCTCGATCTGCTTCGTGTCGAGCCAGCAACGCTCCAGCGACATCAACCCATACTCGCCAAACGCCACCGTGTTTCCGCGGTAAGCCATGCCGGCGCGGTTGCCGCGGTGCATCTTGCGGTACTTCACTCTTTCAGGCATCAACGGCATGGCAAAAATCCTTTCAAAAAATCAGTTCGCAACGGGTTCGGTCGGCAGGGTCGGCAGGGTCGCAGCCGGCGCAATCGGCACCGCCGGCGGCGGCGCAACTTTTTCCTTCGACGGCTTGTTTTCGCCTTTGCAAATCCAGCACTTGATGCCGAGTTTTCCGTAAAGGGTGGCCGCCTCGGCAAAACCGTAATCAATGTTCGCGCGCAACGTGTGCAACGGCACGCGGCCCCAATGATACGTCTCCACGCGCGCCAGTTCCGCACCGCCCAGGCGGCCCGCGCAACGAATCTTGATCCCTTCCGCGCCGAAATCCTTCGCCGTCTGCAGCGCTTTTTTCATCGCGCGCCGGAACGACACCCGGCGTTCAAGCTGCAACGCGATGTTTTCCGCGACCAGTTGCGCCTCGATCTCCGGCGTCTTGACCTCGATGATGTCCACATAAACTTCCTTGCCGGTCATCTTGCTCATCTCTTCCTTGAGCTTGTCAATTTCCGCGCCTTTGCGGCCGATGACCACGCCCGGACGCGCGGTGAGAATGGTGATGCGGCAGCGGTTCGCCGCGCGCTCGATCAAAATCCTCGGCACGGCGGCCGCTTCGAGTTTCTTCTTCAGCAGCTTGCGGATTTCACGATCCTCGCTCAACAGCTTGCCGAATTCCTTCTTTTCGGCATACCACTTCGAGCGCCAGTCTTTGTTGACGCCGACACGCAGACCGATTGGATTTGTTTTTTGTCCCATACTATTCGTCCGACAAGGTGATTTTGATGTGGCAGCGGCGCTTGAGAATCGGCCCGGCGGAGCCGCGCGCCTTGGGCATAAACCGTTTGATGATCATCGCCGAGCCGGTCACGGCTTCCTTCACGCGCAACGATTCCGGCTTGAGGCTCTTGTTGTTTTCGGCGTTGGCGATGGCCGATTTGAGCGTCTTGGCCACGAACCGCGCCGACTTGCGCGGCACCACCGCGAGCACCGCCTGCGCCCGCAGCGCGGGCAGCCCCTGAATCTGCCGCACGACCTCGCGCATCTTTTGCGGGGACATCGGCACGTTTTTGGCAATTGCGAAAACTTCCATATTATTTCCCCTTCGCCTCCACCTTGGCCGTGTGTGCGCCGTGTTTCTTGAACGTGCGCGTCAGGGAAAACTCGCCGAGCTTGTGGCCGACCATGTTTTCCGTCACAAACACCGGGTTGAAAACCTTGCCGTTATGCACGGTAAACGTCAGCCCGACGAAATCCGGCGTGATGGTCGAACGCCGCGACCACGTCTTGATCGGCGTTTTTTGGTTTGTGCTCTTCGCCGTCTGGATTTTGTCCAGCAGGTGAAAATCCACAAACGGACCTTTTTTAATCGAGCGTCCCATAGTTAAAAATTGCGGTGATGGAGTGATGGAGTGATGGAAAGACAACGGAGCGCGTTGGACTCAACCGTCCAACACTCCAATACTCCATTACTCCAATTCGTTTTCATTTTACTTGATCTTCATCGGCAAACCATTGCGGCGGATAACGATAAAACGGTTCGAATGTTTGTATTTGGGCCGCGTCTTGCCGCCCTTGGCAATTTTGCCCCACGGCGACGTCAACTGCTGCCAGCCGCCGCCGGACTTTGACTTGCCGGCGCCACCACCATTCGGATGGTCAACCGGGTTGCGCGCCACGCCGCGGCTGATGCCGCGAATGCCGCGATGCCGTGAACGACCCGCCTTGCCGAGAATCACATTTTCGTGCTCCGGGTTGCCGACCTGGCCGATGGTCGCGTAGCAGTCCCCATTCACCTTGCGGATTTCGCCGGAAGGCAGACGGATCTGCGCGTATCCTTCGTCGCGCGACATCAACGTCGCCGCACCGCCCGCCGAACGGACCATCTGGCCGCCCCGACCCGGCGTCAGTTCAATGTTATGAATGGCAATGCCTACGGGAATTGATTTGAGCGGAAGCGCGTTGCCGATTTCCGGCGGAGCCGCCGGACCGCTGGAGATGGCCGCCCCGACTTTGATGCCCACCGGCGCGATGATGTAACGCTTCTCGCCATCCTTGTATTGCAGCAACGCCAGGCGCGCCGAACGCATGGGGTCATATTCAATCGCCGCGACCGTCGCTTCCATGCCGTGCTTGTTGCGCTTGAAATCCACGAGCCGGATTTTCTGTTTGTGGCCGCCGCCGAGGCCGCGCGTGGTCACGCGACCGTAGTGGTTGCGGCCACCGGTTTTCTTCCGCGTGACGACCAGCCCCTTCTCGGGCCTCATCTTCGTAATATCGCTGAAATCTGCGAACGTGACGTAGCGCAGAGACGGCGTTAGCGGTCTAAATGTCTTGACTGGCATAAAAACAATGATTTCAGCAGCAACTCTGGGAGTCGGCAGGCCATCATTCCTGTCCCTGCGGGGAATCAGTTATCGGTCTGCAACTGCTGTCCTTCCGCCTGCGTGGACCAAGCCGCTCTCCAACACGGACGGGGTCCTGCTTTCAGGCGAAACTGAGCGCATAAAATATCAAAGGTACGCTCCCGTGCAAGAGGTTTTTTGAAGAATTTTGGTTGGGTAAAACGAATCTAAAAACGATGTGAATTACACGGATTTTTGCCAATATTTCTGATGGGAGGGCGAGCGTCCCCGCGCGCCGTGGTTTGGCCAGGCGCAGTTCAACGCCGGCTAGTCGGCAAACCGGGCGTAGGTGGCCTTGCGCGGGTCATGCTCGGGCCGATGGCAAATCAGCGTCTGCACCCATTCGGACAGGCGACGGCCCAGGCGGCGACAGGCCTCGCGGTCGCCGTCATTGCGCGGGCGACCGGCACAGATGGCGCCGTAATGCAGCGTTTGCCCCGGCGCCACATAATCCGGGATGCCGAAGACGAGGAAACCGTAGTTCATCAGCACGATTTGCAGCGCGAGGCACGTCAATTCACCGCCTCCGGCGAGGCCGCCGGATGACGTAAAGGCGCAGCCGATTTTGCCTTCCACCTTTGGCCAGAGCGGCTGAACGGTCACATCCCACCAGCGTTTCATTTCCCAGGCAATGGTGCCCATGTGTGTCGGCGAGCCGGCCGCCACGCCATCGCACCATACCAGGTCGTCGGCAGTGGCTTCGGCAACGCTCTTGAGGCGGACTTCGGTGGCGGGAACACTGGCAGCGCCTTCGGCCACGAGATCGGCCATCATTTTCGTGTGGCCGTCCTGGCTGTGATACAAAACCAAAATATGCGCCGGACGGGAATCATCGGACTTCATGACAACGATGATGCGCCTTCGTCAAAGTCACCGTCAATTGAGAAGAAATCTCAAAGTTACATCGGTTGGGCGGCGCTGCCGCGCGAGCCGTGAAATTAACTGGAAACAGAATCGCCCAATGGTTCCACATCTGGGGTCGCCATTTGTTGCAACGCCTCGTCGTGTCCCAAGGCCAGAGCGGCGGCGATTTTCTTCGGCTCAACGGTAAAGGAACCCACCGGTAGTGGCCGGAGCGGACGGAACACTTGGAACCGGACTCCTGCCGGCGGCTGTTTCATCAGGTCGAGGGCGGCGTTGTAATTTACATTTTGCCGCGCGGTCCAGACCCGGGCCACCATGGGCCATTCCGGGTAGGCCAGTTTTCCCATCCAGCGCGGTACCGGCTTGAGCCGGAAAGCGGGATTGTGCGTGAGCACCACGGTGATGTCCGTCGCGCCATCCTGTATCGCCCGTCGGACGGGAATGGGGTCCGCCACTCCGCCGTCAGCGTAAGGCTGGCCGTCCACGTAATCATACCCGCGCGTTGCCAAGGCCATGGAAGACGTGGCACGGAGGGCCGCAAAGACGCGGTCGTCGCAGACGTGGAAGTAAACCGGTTCACCCGTGTGACAGTCGGTCAGCACGATGAAAAAGCGGGTGGGCGCCTTTTGCAGCGCTTCAACGGAAAGCGGAACGCGCTTTCGGATGATATGATCCACCAGGTAAGCCAGGTCAATGATCGGTTTGCGGCGGAGGAAATTGGTTTTGCGGACCACGTTGCAGGCCAGTTCGCGCCAGATGGCCAGCCCCGGTTCCCACATGTCGGCGACGAAATAGACCGCCGAGCAGGCGCCGGAAGAAGCCGCATAAACGAGATCATATTGCCGCCGCCCGCGCTCCTGAAGATAGGCCAGCACCCCGGCCGCCCACGCTCCGCGCATCGCTCCGCCTTCCACAATCAGTGCTGTTTTGCGGCGGGCACCTGACCCTGCATTTCCGACCATCGGCGGCGACATCCATTTCCTTTCAACGGCGGACCCGGTTGCGTCATGTGAGTCCCCTGACAGGATTCCTTCAGTTCAACATAGCACACCCCCTGCCAAATCATAGTGGATCAGGCGAAATCGGAAAGGCGAGCGCCTGTCCCGCCGTGCGGCGATCCTCGCGGGCCGTGATCTTTGGGTTACCAGAATGGCAACCTCTCCGTTTGGTGGGCGGTGCTGCTGCGCCGCCCTGATGTTTGGGTTGCGGAGCACCGCAGCCCTGTCACAACATGTTTTCCCAATTCGCGCTCATTCGCGCAATTCGTGTAAAAACTTTCCCGTATCCGTGTGCCTCTGTGGTTACAAAATCAATGCCGGAACTGCGACTGCTTGCTGAACCTGGCCAGACGCCACCAAGCAGAATGCACTCGGGAATAAATGATACAATAAGTGAAATAGCTATTACAAGAATTGTATCATTCAACAGGATTCATGAAAGGAGCCAAGAAAAAAACCACTACATTCAATGCCGGAACTGCGACTGCTTGCTGACTTTGGCCAGGCGCTTTTCCCAGTCGCCCTTGTGCGCCAAGGGGTCGGCATCCGTGCCCCAGAGTTTCTTCACCATCTCGCGCTGGGGCACGAACGGACACTTCGCCTTCGGATTCTTGAACGCATCCTCCAGCTCGCGCAACGCCAGTTGCGCGCCGGTCATCACCGCCGTCGGGCCGAACCGCCCGTTGAGCGCGTGCGCCGCGTCGTCGAGCGCGCCCCAGCGTTCCGCGTCGGTGCGACCCCAAAGCGTCGGTTGCGTGTCCAGCCGCGCGAGATTCCAGAACGCGATGCGGATTTGCCGCACCGGTTTGACCTGGTTGCCCATCATCTGCCGGAAAATTGTCTTCAACACCGCGTTGATGACGGAATTCTGAAACTGCGGCTCGTGAAAACGATGTCCGCCGCTGACTTCAGTGAAATCGTTAAACCGCACTGTCAGCGACAGTTCGCGCGCCTGCAATTGCTCGCGCCGCAACTGGCCGACCAGCCGCGTCGCCTCGCTCAACGTGAACGTCAGCGCCGCCTCGTAATCCGGCTCGTCGTACGGCAGCGTGGTGTTGCTGGAAATCGTCGTGCGGTCCTTGACCTCAAGCAGCAGCGGCTCGTTCCACAGGCCGTTGGCGAACAGCCAGAGCTGCTGGCCCCAGATGCCGAATTTCTGCCGGAGCAAAGTCGAAGGCAGTTTCGCCACGTGACCAAATGTCGTCGCGCCGAGCGCAGCGAGCGAGCGTTGACGGTTTTTGCCGATGCCGGACAATTCGCGCACGGAACGGTCTCGCAAAAATTCCTTTTCCGAGCCGGTGGGAATTTCGATGAAGCCGGGCTTGGCCGCGTCCGTGGCCAGTTTTGCCAGACGCGATGAATTGGCCAGGCCGGCGGACACGGGCAATTTTACCTCCTGCAAAATCCGCTGGCAGATTTCCTTCACATATTTTTCCGGCGTGGTGTTGCGCCAGACGTGGCAATCCATCGTTGTGAAATCGAGGAAGCCCTCGTCAATCGAGATGGGCACGAGCGTGGGCGAGTATTCTTCGAGGATGTGAAACATTTCCTGTGACAAGCAGCGGTATTCGTCGTAGTGCGGACGGCACAGGACGCCTCGCGGACAAAGTTTCTTCGCCTCAAAGCACGCCATGCCGGTTTTGATGCCGAATTTCTTGGCCGCGCGATTCGCAGCAATGACGATGCCGTCGCCGCGCCGCCCGCCCCCCACCCAGACCGGGCGACCCTGCAATTTGGGATTCAAGGCGATCTCGCAACTGGCGAAGAAACTGTCGCCATCCACGTGCAGGATGCGGTTGGGCGGTTTTGTGTTCACGGGCAAACTTTAATTGAACCCAAATTCATGCTGTGTCAAATCCTGGCACGGGACGTGGGACAATGGCGGTCCAAGGCTTCAGTCTTAATTGTCATTAAGACCAAACTCCCTTGTGCCGAGGCACTTTTTCCACCGCTTTTCTCTTTCAATCACTTCTTCCGCAGACATTGTGGCAGGACATATTTCCAGCACAGAAAACTCAAATTCAAACGGGTCAAGGCCAACGAGCTTTTTGTTTCCCGCATCGCCAGTCCTGCCGTATTCAAACCAGCGATCGAGAATCCCCCCTTTTCCATACGCCGACCCGACATACAAGCGACCATCTTTTTTGTATTTAATCAGATATGGACTGCAAAGCGGTGTCGCGCTTCGCTTGCCACCGCACTCCAAAACCTAGCGGCAAGTTCGAGGACATTGCCCGAAACAATAAACGGCGCGGAGAATTTTCCGCGCCGTGCGTGATTTAAAATTTCGACTACGTCAAAACAATCTTGTCGCCGGCCTTCAGCGTCACGATGGCTTTCTTCCAGTCGGGCGCTTTGCCGGCTTGCGTGGTGCGCTGGCGGCGGGACTTGCCGCGAACGTTCAGCGTGTTGACCTTGGTAACCTTGACCTTGAACAGTTCCTGCACGGCCTGGCGGATTTCCGTCTTGTTCGCGCGCCGATCAGCCACGACGGTGTATTGGTTGTACTTTTCACCCTGGCGCGTGCCCTTTTCCGTCAAGCGGACGGTCTTGATGACTTCAAAAGCGTTCATGTTATTCCCTGGTCAGACGGGCCTCGACCTTCTCAAACGCGCTCTTCGTGAAGAGCAGCTTGTCGGGCCGCAAAATGTCGTAAGTGTTCAGCGAATCGCTCGTGGCCAGCGTGACATTTTCAATGTTGCGCGAGGCGAGCATGAGATTTTTGTCCGCCGGCGCGATGATGAGCGTCGTGCCGGTCAAATCCAGCGTGGACATCAGGCCGATGAAATCCTTCGTCTTCGGCGAGGCGAGTTTCAAATCGTCCACCAACACCACATCGCCGGCCTTGAGCCGTTCGCTCAACGCCTTGCGCAACGCGAGGGTACGGGTGTTCTTGGAAACTTTTTTGCTGAAATCACGGGGCCGCGGACCGAAGACCACACCACCACCCACCCACAACGGCGATTGATGGGAACCGGCGCGCGCGCGGCCCGTGCCCTTTTGCCGCCACGGCTTCTTGTTGCTCCCGGAAACTTCGCCGACGTTTTTGGTGCAGGCCGTGCCCATGCGTTGCGCCGCCTGATAGGCAACAACCACGTCATGCACCGCTTGTGTGCCTTTTCCGTCTTCAATCAGCGGGAACTTCACTTCGAGTTCGCTCTGCTTCTTACCTTCGGTATTTTTAATGGCAATTTTCATGGCCGTTTAAATTACTTTTTGGCCTCAACCGCAGGTTTGGGTTCGGCCTTCGCGGCAGTGGCGCCCTTCTTCTTCATCGGCGCGAGGCTGACCGGCGGTTTCCAGCCCTTGGGCCGTTTCTTGGATTCGCGGATGATGATGTAATCGCCTTCCGCCCCGGGAATCGCGCCCTTGATGAGCAACAGGTTATCCGCCTCGCGCACCTGAATGACTTCAAGATTCTGTGTCGTGCGCTGAACCTGCCCCATGTGACCGGGCATTTTGAAACCGCGCATGACCGTGCCGGGGAACAGGCGCTGACCGATGGCGCCGCTGCGGCGGTGCCAGCCTTTGGCGCCGTGCGTCGAATCACCACCGGCGAAATGATGACGCTTCACGACGCCCTCAAAGCCGCGGCCTTTCGTGATGCCAATCGCGTCCACAAAATCGCCAACGGCGAACAGCGCCGGTCCGACGATGTCGCCGGGTTTTACTTCCCTGGAGAAATTCCGAAATTCCCGGATGCGTTTCACCGCCGTGCCATTTTGCTTTTTGATGTGGCCGAGCAACGCCTTGGTGAGGCGCTGTTCCTTTTGATCGTCGAAACCGAGTTGAACGGCATTGTAGCCGTCCTTGCCGGCCTGGGTTTTGACCTGAAGCACGCGGTTGGGGCCGGCGAGCACGACCGTGACCGGCGTGACCACGCCGCGCGAATCGTAAACGCGTGTGCTGCCGAGTTTTTTTCCTAAAAGTCCGAGTGGCATGGCTGGAAAATGGGGTAATGGAGTAATGGAGTAATGTTGTGCTGGAATCCAACGCTCCAACGCTCCAACACTCCAACAATCCGTTGTTCCTGTATGTTCATTGCGCTAGATTTTTATCGTGATATCCACGCCCGCCGGGAGATTGAGCTTTTTCAATTCATCCACGGTCTTGGCGGTCGGGTCGAGAATGTCAATCAGCCGCTTGTGCGTGCGCTGCTCAAAAGTTTCCTGCGATTTTTTGTCGCAATGCGGCGAGCGTTGGACGGTGAAGCGCTCGATCCGGGTCGGGAGCGGGATGGGCCCGGCGACACGCGCGCCGGTGCGTTTGACGGTGTCGGCGATTTCACGCGCCGATTGGTCTATGACGCGTTGGTCATAAGCCTTAAGTCGAATGCGAATGCGTTGGGCAGCCATACAAAGAACAATTGTCTGTTTACCGTTTAACCAAATTTCTCCGCCCTCGGTTTGAAAGCGGACGTGCAATTTACCAAACACCCCTGCCAATGCAATGTCTTTTTTTAGGTTTTTTGGTTCAATCCAAACCGGAACACGGAGGGCACGGATTCACCCCGTTCAAAGGTCATTCCGGGTGCATCTTGCACCTGCACCAAACTGGCGGCTGGAAGCCGCCTTCACTGGCACGCTGGAAGCGTGCCGCCACAGTGGAGGCGGGCATCCTGCCTGCCAGTGAGCGCGGCTTCCAGCCGCGTGATCCTTTTAACATGGTGCAGGTGTATGCACCCGGTCATTCCGGTCTTTTCAAACCCGTCTGGACAAGACGAAAGGATGGGAATAAGGTCGAAATCGCAAAAAGAAACCAGCCACACACAACCATGGTAAAAGCCGAACGGAAGAAAATGCAGAAGGACGGACGCGACCTCCAACTTGTTACCATTTTGGTTTCCATCCAACCCGGCGACAGTGTCGAGTCGCAGTTTGGATTGATGGTTGACACTCTCTATCAGTGGTACAAGAAGTACGGCGACGCTTGCCGGGAGTTCACAATCCGTTTTTTCGGCTCAAACGAGAACCACGAAGCTCTTATGAATTATCTTCCCTCGCTCATTCAGCAGGAGGAGCCTTTGCGTCCCCTGTTTGCCCAACTCGGCCAGGTGAATGTCATCCATGTTTCACCCAATGGAATCGTCATGAAGGAATCCAAGCTGTTAATTGCATAGAGGGACGGCACGAAGCTGCCTCCCGGGAAAGTTCATCGGTCAAACGTGAAGCGGTCGCATATTTGTTCTTGCATCGCCAGCCCGGCGTGGTTCAGCTTGGGTCAGTCAGAACCCTTGAGCGCATATGATCGATGCCAAGTCCCAAATCGAAGAGGATCTCACCAGGCTCCTCGACCAGCAAAAGCAGATTCTCAGGTCGCTTGAAGACATCAAGGACATCATAGAGTTTCGAACCGTTTATCAACGCTGGGACACCCAATCTTTGAAGATTGTGCAGACTTTGGCTCCGGACAAATATGACGAGTTCGTTAATTATTATTCGACCAATCCGAACCAGAAGTTGCTGGACGCCAGCATCCAGGACTACGTCCGGGGGATGGGGCAGGCAAAAGACGCTTACACCGATGAACTGCCTTTTGATCCACACGAGCTGGCCAGACTTCGATTTCTCAATCAGCTTCAGGTTCTGGATGAATTATCATACCGGATTGAGACAGTCCTGGCTGATGTCGAAAACCATTTGTTTGCAGAATTACAGGACAAGGAACTGGAAGCGGCGAATGCATTGAAGAAGATCAGTCTTCGGGCGGCAGGATCTCTGGCCGGCGTAGTTCTCGAACGTCATTTGCAGAGAGTGGCTGCGAATCACTCGGTGACGGTTCCGAAGCAGGAAACAACCATTCGCGAACTGAACGATCCATTGAAGCTGGGCAAGGCCTATGACTTTTCCACCTGGCGAAAGATTCAGCGACTCGGTGATTTGCGCAATCTATGTTCGTACCAAAGGAACGGCGACCCCACGAAAGAGCAGGTCGAAGATCTCATTACCGGGGTAAACTCCATAATCAAGTCGGTGTTTTGACAAGACCCAATACCGCACTGCGACCTTGCGAGCCGGGGGATGACGGCACACCATTCCAACCAAAAATAATTCGTGTGATACCGTTCCCAATAATAATCGGCACATTGGCAGGGCGCGTCACTCTGTGCGCGCCGCAATCGTTGTCTGGACGGGCGGCGGGCAGCCGCCGTCGCGCCGTAGCGGCGCTTTGGCGCGCCGCGAAGGCGGAAGGACTGCCCGCCCTACCGAGGTTTGTTCCGATTGTCTCTGGGAATTGGTATGATTCGTGGCGATTCGTGGTTGAAATATGGCAATAAAAAACGGCCTCTCCCGCTTTTGCGGGAAAGGCCGCTGGCTGATAAAAGATAGCGGCTTCGATTTTAAGTGCGGGCCGCCGGCTTCTTGGAAGCCGCGTCCAGAATGGTGCCCAGAACACCTTTCGGCACCTGCTCGAACGTCAGCGGTTCCATGGAGTAGGAAGCGCGGCCTTTCGAAAGCGACCGAATCGCCGTGGCGTAACCGAACATTTCCGCCAGCGGCACTTGCGCGTTGAGAATCGTCTGGCCGCTCCTGGCCTCAATATTAACGATGTGGCCACGACGGCGGCTGATGTCGCCGAGGAGATCGCCCTGGTATTCGTCGGGCGTGGTGACTTCGACCTTCATGATCGGTTCGAGCAAAATCGGATGCGCCTTTTTGAAGGCGTCTTTGAGCGCGAAAATGCCGGCCATCTTGAACGCCAGCTCGTTCGAGTCCACTTCGTGGAACGTGCCGTCCACCACCTGCACCTTGATGTCAATGACCTGGTAGCCCGCGTAAACGCCGCCCTTGATGGCTTCCTCAATGCCGTCAATGACCGCCGGGATGTATTCCTTGGGAATCGCGCCGCCGACGATTTTGTTTTCGATCTCGACGCCTTTGCCCTTTTCGTTCGGTTGAACCTGGACGCAGGCGTGGCCGTATTGTCCGCGACCGCCGGACTGGCGGATGAATTTGCCTTCGCCATCGGCGGGCTTGGTGATGGTTTCGCGATAGGCGATTTGCGGCGCGCCGGTGTTGGCGTCCACCTTGAATTCGCGCTTGAGCCGGTCGCAAATGATTTCCAGGTGCAACTCGCCCATGCCCGCAATGATGAGCTGGCCGGTTTCCTCGTTGTGGAAACAGCGGAACGTCGGGTCTTCCTCGGCGAGCCGCTGCAATCCCTCGGACATTTTGTCGCGGTCAGCCCGCGTTTTCGGCTCAACGGCCATGCTGATGACCGGTTCGGGGAACGTCGGCGGTTCGAGGGTCACGTCGTAGTCCTCGTCGCACAACGTGTCACCGGTGGTGATGTTCCGCAGTCCGACGAGCGCGGCGATGTCGCCGGCATAAACCCGGTCAATGTCCTTGCGTTCGCTGCCTTGAATGATCATCAGGCGGCTGACGCGATCGCGCTTGCGCGTGCGCGGATTGTAAATGACGTCACCTTTCTTGAGCTGGCCGGAATAGACGCGGAAAAAAACCAGTTTGCCCGCGTAAACGTCGGTCCAGAGCTTGAACGCCAGCGAACAAAACTTGTTGCTGTCGCTGGTCTCGACGTAAACGGGGTTGTTCGTGTCCACCTCGGTGCCTTCGGCGCCGGGAACATCCAGCGGACCCGGCAGATAATCCACGATGGCGTCAATCAGCGGCTGCACGCCCTTCTTTTTGAAAGCCGAACCGCACAGCACGGGAACCAGTTCAATCTTGCAGGTCAGCCGGCGAATGGCGGCCTTGAGCAGTTCCGGCGTGACCGGCTTTTCCTCGATGACGAGCGTGGCAATTGTGTCGTCCTTGTTGGAAACGGCGTCAATCAATTCCGCGAGCGCGGCTTTGGCTTTTTTCTTCAGGCGCTCGGGAATTTCCTTCACCTCATATTTCAAACCTTCGTTGACGACTTCGCCATCGCCCCAGGTGATCGCCTTCTGGCTGACGACGTCAATGACGCCTTCGAACTTGTCCTCGGCGCCAATCGGCAGATAAATCGGATACGCATACGCGCCGAGTTTTTTCCGCATGTCTTTCAGCGCATTTTCAAAGTTCGCGCCGGTGCGGTCCATCTTGTTGACGAACGCGATGCGCGGAACATTGTATTTGGTCGCCTGACGCCAGACCGTTTCGGATTGCGGCTGAACGCCCGCGACGCCGCAGAACACGGCGACCGCGCCGTCCAAAACGCGCATGGAACGCTCGACTTCGGCGGTGAAATCCACGTGGCCGGGCGTGTCAATGATGTTGACGCGATGCGGCACGCCCGCAAAGGATTTGACCAGGCCCTCTTCTTTTTTCTGCGTCCAAAAGCACGTCACCGCGGCGGACGTGATGGTGATGCCGCGTTCGCGTTCCTGCTCCATCCAGTCCGTGACCGTGTTGCCATCGTCCACGTCGCCGATTTTGTGGATGAGGCCGGTGTAAAAGAGGATGCGCTCGGTCGTCGTCGTCTTGCCCGCGTCAATGTGCGCCGCGATGCCGATGTTGCGCGTGCGCTCCAGCGGGTATTCGCGGTTGGGCGAACCGGCCGATTTCGTTGTTTTAGCGGCTGCTTGCATTTTGATTCAGAGAATAAAAAACGCCCCGATGCTCCAATCTTCGGGGCGCGTCAAAAAAAATTCTACCAGCGGAAATGAGCAAATGCCTTGTTCGCCTGCGCCATCTTGTGAACTTCGTCGCGTTTGCGAATCGCGTTCCCCTGCCCTTGATAAGCCTCCAGAATTTCCGCCGCGAGCGCCTCGCGCATGGGCGTGCCCTTGCGGGCGTCCGCGAAATCCACGATCCAGCGGAGCGCCAGAGCAGACTGCCGGTCCGACGGCACTTCCAGCGGCACCTGATACGTGGCGCCGCCGACGCGGCGCGCCTTGGTTTCGATGCGCGGTTTGGCGTTGTCCACCGCGCGCTGCAAAATTTCCACGGGATTGCTGGCCGGATTCTTTTCGGAAATGCTGTTGAACGCGCCGTACACAATCCGCTGCGCCGTGCTTTTTTTGCCGCACATCATGATGGTGTTGACCAGCCGCGAAACCAAAGCGCTTTGAAACTTTCCGTCTTTGGCAACCGTCCGTCTAGTAGCTTGTCGTCTGCGGGACATGGGATTCGTTAAATCGTTAAGTCGTTGAACCGTGAATTGGTTTAGGCGGCGGGTGCTGCTGCCGCTGGAGCCTCCGCTGCTGCAGCCGGCGCCGCGGGTCTTGAACCCGGCTTCGGGCGTTTCACGCCGTATTTCGAGCGGCTGACCCGGCGTTTTTCGACACCAGCGGCATCCAGCCGCCCACGAACGATGTGATAACGCACCCCCGGCAAATCCTTCACGCGGCCACCGCGCACCATCACGATGGAGTGCTCCTGCAAATTGTGGCCTTCGTCCGGGATGTAGGCAATCACCTCATACCCGTTGGTCAGGCGCACCTTGGCAACCTTGCGCATGGCCGAGTTCGGCTTCTTGGGCGTGCGCGTCATGACCTGAATGCACACCCCGCGGCGAAACGGCGAGCCTTCCAAGGCTGGCGACTTGGACTTGTATTTTACTTTGCATCGGCCCTGGCGGACCAGTTGATTGATAGTCGGCATTTCGTCTCAAAAAATGGAAGTGGGAATATAACAAACCAAATCCGGCTTGCAACAACTATTTAACCCCCTTTTTTGGGGACTTATCCAGAACGTTACCCTAGAAATCCGTTGTTCACTTGCGTC
Source organism: Verrucomicrobiia bacterium (assembly GCA_049692125.1). Lineage (GTDB taxonomy): Bacteria > Verrucomicrobiota > Verrucomicrobiia > Limisphaerales > UBA11358 > UBA11358. Next base: position 40,200 of record JBAVOO010000026.1, read on the forward strand.
TGAAATTTAGCCATCGTCCAGACGCCAATCAGCGCGCCCATTTTGCTCACCTAGTCTTTAAGCCGGGCTTTTGCCGCCGGTTTGTAGCCGCCGCCGTCAATCAAAACGACAGTTGGCACGCCAGTCTTGATGATATTGAAATACAGGAACGGGTATTTTTCGTCCACCGATAATATTCACCCGATATTTTATTCGGTTTTTAGGTTGCGATTTCGGGGGAATGAGCGTAAAAGCGGTTCGTCGCTCGAGATATTTCAAACAAATGTAGATAAATCTTGGAGCAAAAAATTTGCGGCTTCGGCTGCTGTCTGTGAGTTGGCGGGACGGGGACGCAAGGGAAAGGGCAAATGGAAAAAATAAAACTAGTCGGGTTATTCATCGTCAGCGGGCTTGTTGCGCTACTCAGTCCCCTTCACGCCTAAACAACGCCCACATCCATTCAATCATTGCATTCAGCTTCAGCCGATAACTTGGCGGTGATGTTGCAGGCGGTGGAGGCGACGACGCCATTGCCGGCGGAATCGGTTCCCACGGCAAACGCCTATTATTCGGCGCAAAATCCGACTTGGCCCCCTCTCCCTTGCAATATCAACAATGTGCCAGTGTGGAATCTGGGCGATGGCGCACTTTTATTGGACGATTTGGACATAAATTATTCGCAGCGGCCAACGGCCTCATCCATGACGGCGGGTAGGATGAGCGCGATGGCTGTGCCATCGCCGGGAGACGGCAGCGGTGATTATGCCAACAGTTATGTTTCCTATACGATTGACACCAACGGCCTCTGGTTGGAGATCACAGGCGTCAGCAACGGCGCAGCCTGGTTCAACCTGTATAACGCTACGAACCAGATTTATGCCATCTGGAGCACGACCAATCTGCTGGCAAATTGGAATTTGGAAACGGAACTGTGGCCGACGAACGCGACGGTGATGCCCTTTACGGTGCCGACGCTGGAGGGGCAGAATCTGTTTGTGCAGGCGGAGGACTGGACGGGCGTGACGGAAAACGGGAATACGACGCCGGATTGGTGGTTTTGGGAATACTTCGGGACGGTAGCATTGTCAGACACGAATCTGGACAGCCAGGGCAACACACTGTTGTATGACTATCAGAACGGCCTGGACCCGAACGTGATTCAATTTTCGTTTCAGTTCACAAATTATTACGTCAACACCCTTAACGTACCCGTTCAATTGAACATCTCTGGCGGCGTGCCGTCTTTCATCGCGGTGTTGATCAATGATATGAACCAAGCCGATGCCGTCTGGCAGCCCTACACTTCTTCCAATATTGTTGTGACTCTTGGGTCAACGAACGGCACCTACGGCGTTTTCGTGGGTTTGCGTGGTTTGCCGCCAGATGCAACCCAAACCTGGCGATGGACACCGGTGACCTTGTATTCCGATGTGCCAATGCTGACCATCACCAGCCCGACAACCAGTATTGTCCCCCAATCTCCAACCCAGTTGCAAGGTTATGCCAGTAATCCGTTGGAAAGCCTGTCTTTTGATGTCAGCAATGCGGCGGGTATTTTCACCAATCAAACCGGCTTCCTGACGGGCCAATTCTACGACACCAACCTGCTCGCCTACACCACCAATTACTTTGAATGTTCTGGCATCGTCTTGAACAATGGGACGAACAATATCACGCTGCACGCCACCGACTGGGCGGGGAATACAGCCAATGTGAGCTTCACCTTGGATTATTCCGCCGACACCAATCCGCCGGTGTTGAGTCTTGTCTGGCCACAGGATGGCACTGCCATCAGCGGTAGCCAGTTCACCTTGCAGGCGCAGGTCAGTGATCCAACAGCAACCGTCACCGCTTCGATCAACGGCAACACGGTGCAAGGATTGGTTGAGCAGAATGGCTCGGTTTGGGTGCAAAATCTGCCATTGAATGCCGGAGCCAATGCCGTGACCCTGACGGCCAGCAATGCCGTTGGCGGTGTAAGTGTCATCAATTTCAATGTGAATGAAAATGACGTGGGTTTGGTGATCAATCCGTTGACCAGCGACCAATTGAACCAACCATCCGTTAATGTAACCGGCTTCATCGGCGATCCAAGTTATGACGTAAGGGTCAACGGCAAAGAAGCTTATTATGTTGATGATGAGGGCGACTGGGAGGCGGATGGTGTGCTGGTCAATCCGACGGGGACGGCCAGTTTGCAGGTGCAGGTTTATACTGGTGATCCCGTTCTTATCGCTTCGCAAATGGCCAATCAGCCACAGCCGGCGATGGTGGTGCTAGCGGGCTATTCGGGTTCTATCAATATATATTCCTATGGATATGGCCCTCTCGATCTGCCCGGTCTCTACGTTTACACCGCCAACTGGGCGTATGATTCCGGCGGGAACGAAACCACGACCGGATATACTCCCAACGATGCAGGGACTGCGGAAAATAACCTCAACGGCAGTGACAGCCTCCCCGCAGACGGTCCCGGTTTTGCGACCCCGGAACTCCTATTGGCATGGGATTATTTTTCGGTGAACATCCCATATGGCGACGATGGTGGGAACTTTCAGCGCTCGTCCGGAGCGCAGGTGATGATTGCACCGTCTGGTCAGGAGCAGGCAGGCACCACCAATGTTTATCTTGTTCTCGCCAGCGCATCGGAATTTTCCGATCCGGCTCAAGCCTTCGGAGAGGGTCCTGGAGATTTACCCCAGCCACCGGAATGGTGGCAGTTCAATGGTCAAACTTTGGTCAACACGGGAATTACCAATGGGGATGGCACGGTATTGGGCGCAATGCTCGTGTCTGCTCTGGCAGGCACGACTCCCATTATAACGCCCACCAACACACAGTTTTACTACAACAAGGCAGAGAGTTTGAACGACTGGCAGGTCACCAATTTGACGCTGCAAATCTTTGACGCCAACACGGGAACCAATTTGACGCCGCAGACGAACACGGTGATTGTTGGACAGCAGATGAACTGGTATGCCCAACTCTCGATCACCAATCAATTCATGACCAATTTTCCGCTCGCAAACTATCAGTGGACGATTCCGGGCGTTACCATTTCAAATTATGTGGAGGCGGCGGATGCGAGCAGCGCGATGGTGGTCACCAACTTTCCGCTGAATAATTCCAACGTGGTGTTTTATTGGGTGGATGGCGCGAGCAATCGCGTAGTGCAATGCTCGGCAACGGTTCAAGGCAAAACAATCACGGCACAAGCGACATTTAACATCTATCGGCCGAAAGTTTTCATGCTAAATCCAGCATTGAACGGCACACCAACAAATTTGTGGACATCCTCGACAGCTTTGTGGGTAACTCTAGGGCGAGGCACAATAGCTTTAGGCGTGGAAAGCACGACGAATAACATGAGTTATATCGTCGGCATAACTTCGTCAAATTTTGACGGCAATGCAAAGATCACTCAAATCTGTACGATTAACGCAACAGGCAGTGGTCTAAATCATTGCACAAACTGGCTTGATAATTCAGACCCTTATAGCAGTAGCACTTCCGTAAAGGTAAATAAAAATCTGGTTCCTACAAACCAGTTTGGATTAAATACCATGAACCTTGATGACGCACCACAGGCTGCATCCAGCTCGTATCAAGCTATTCAAATGAATGATAGTTTTGTTGACTATGTCATGTTCAATCCAGCCTATTCTGGCCCTGGCAGTATTTATGTGCCTATCGGCAAGGTTACTTGGAGTACCTTGGCTGGCGCGTCATGGCCAAGCACTACCATCAGCCCTAATTCAGTCGTTGGTCCCACAGGGCCTGATGATTCGCTGGACTGGCCTGTGTGGGCGAATGTTTATTCAAACAGATAAAAGAAAGGTTAATAAATATGAAAGCGAACGTGATTGTTTCATCGGCAATCTGCATATTGTGGTCAATTCGAGTATTTGGAATAGGATTCTCCGAAACGAATAATGGAATCTATTTGGTCATTGGTGGATCAGTATCTACCAATGAGCCAATCAAATTTGATGAACGGCTCGCTTATATGCCTTTTTGTGACACAGGAAACATTCGGTTGTCTCAAGCTGAACCCATTTATAGCACAAAAATCAAGATGCTCGCGCCTGATGGAAAGGAAGTAGCCCAAACGTCTCTGGGGCAAAGCTTTGGTTCCAAGTTTGATCAACTTCACAGTTACAAAGATGCCCATTTAGGAGCGATTGGTGCAAGTGGGCCATATCAAGGTATGCTTAGCGGTCTGCTCCCATCACCCAAGGAGCTTTTTATAATGGAAAAGCCAGGCGTTTATACTTTGGAAATTCAGATGCAAATGTTTCGTTATACCCCATCTCTTGATACGAACGAATGGTCTCGAAACCTCATTCGCTTCTCACCAGTGAAAATCAGAGTGGAAAAACCGCCAGAAAACAAATGATACATCTCATTTTGAATGTCCTGACATCGTCTTGAACAATGGGACGAACGTTATCATAAAGGGGTCAGTCCCAACTGGCCAAGTGTCAGCGCATGTAGGTCAGCATTTTGGCGATTGTCTCAATGAGTGTGGCGCAAACTGAATTCTTCAACGACAAGCCCAAAGCATTGCAAATAGGGCTTGTCGTTGAAGAATTCAGTTTGCTTAGACCGTGTATTTATCGGCATTTGACTGCATCAAGACCTGACCTACATGCGCTGACACTTGGCCCCCAACTATTGACAATTTTCTTCACGGATCGAAGAAAGAATTCATCCTCCTTCGCTCAGTCACCACATTGCCGTGTTTATCCGCCAGCGCGCCACCTGAATTGCCCGGCTGAGTCGGCACACTGATCTGGAAATGCCGCGCATCAAAGGAATATTAACCCATGACCTCAAGCGGTGCGGATGCGGTTGTATTTTTTGCTCGTTATTCACGGTGGAATTTCTTAATTATGTTTTGTCCGTTCCATGAAATCAATGAACATGCAACGCTTCTGAAGGCATGAGCCTAAAACAAAAACCCCTTCAGACTGCTCTGTCCATTGACGCAACTCAACCGGCCCTTCCAGTTGGGTCATGCAATTACCGGTCGGTTTTTGGTATTTGCGTATTTCTCGTGGCCGCTATTTGGGTGGTGTTCGGCCAGACGCTCGGCCATGAATTCGTCAACTACGATGACGACCAATACGTGTATAAGAACCCGCAGGTCATTCACGGCCTGAATCTGAAAGGAATCGTTTGGGCATTTACCCACAACGTGAACGTCAATTGGACCCCGCTGACGGTGATGTCGCACATGCTGGATTGCCAGTTTTACGGGTTACATGCCGGTGGCCACCATTTGACCAATCTCCTGCTCCATGCTGCAACTGCAATTCTCCTGTTTCTGGTGTTGCGGGAAATGACGGGGGCATTGTGGCGCAGCGCTTTTGTGGCGGCGGTGTTTGCCATCCATCCGTTGCGGGTGGAATCGGTGGCGTGGGTGGCGGAGCGCAAGGATGTGTTGAGCGGGCTGTTCTTCATGCTGACGCTTGGGGCTTATGTCCGGTATGTGCGCAAACCGCCGTCACTGGGTCGCTATCTGACAGTGATGTTCCTGTTTGCTCTTGGGCTGATGTCCAAACCCATGCTTGTGACGGTTCCGTTCGTGTTGTTGCTGCTGGACTACTGGCCGCTGAACCGGTTTGGGGCGGCGGCGAACCATTTTTCGATTTTGCGGAAGCTGATCGTCGAAAAGATTCCACTGATCGTATTTTCGATTGCAGTGTGCATGGTGACACTTCTGGTTCAGCAACAAGCCAAAGAGATTTCCTTTTCCCTGCGAATCAGCAATGCGCTTGTATCCTATGTCGCCTATTGCGGACAGATGTTTTACCCAATGGGATTGGCTGTCTCGTATCCTTATCCAATCCATGGCTTGCCGATTGGAAAAATCATCTTGGCACTGCTGTTGTTGGTTGCCGTCTCGGTGGGGGCGTTTTGCTGGAGGCAAAAGCACCCGCATTTTTTGATGGGTTGGTTGTGGTATCTGGGAATGTTGGTGCCAGTGATCGGGCTGGTACAAGTTGGAGCTCAGGCACGGGCGGACCGCTACACCTACCTGCCGCAAATTGGCCTGTATATTCTTCTGACTTGGACGGTGGTTGAGTTGACGGCCTCCTGGCGAAGCCGCCGTTGGGTGCTTGGCGGTGGCGCGATGGTTGTTCTTGCGGTCTTGATCACTTGTGCCCGGGCTCAAACCGCTTACTGGCGCGATAGCGAATCATTGTGGGCTCACACACTTGCCTGCACCTCGGGTAACAGCATCGCCCACTACAACCTAGGCGTTGTCTTTGCCCAACAGGGACGGATAAAAGAGGCGATCTCGCAATTCCAAAAGGCACTGGCCATCAAACCCGACTACGCCAAACCCCACTTCAACCTTGGCAATTCCTTTCTCCAACAGGGACGGATGGAGGAAGCCATCGCGTATTACCAAAAAGCACTGACAATCAATCCCGACGACGAAGAAGTCCACAACAATCTTGGCAATGTCTTTCTCCAACAAGGAAGGATAGACGAAGCCATCTCACGTTACCAGAAGGCACTGGCAATCAACCCCAACTATGCCGAAGCCCACAACAACCTTGGTAGTGCCTTTCGCCAGCAGGGACGGATGGAGGAGGCCATCGCGCAATTCCAAAAGGCGCTGGAAATCAAATCCGACTACGCCGAAGTCCACAACAACTTGGGCGTCGTCTTTACCCAACAGGGACGGATGGAAGAGGCAATCTCGCAATTCCAAAAGGCACTGGAAATCAAACCCGACTACGCCGAAGCCCACTACAATCTTGGCAACGCCTTTCTCCAACAGGGACGGATGGAGGAAGCCATCGCGCAATTCCAAAAGGCACTGACAATCAATCCCGACTACGTGGGAGCCCAGAATAACATGGCCTGGGTACTGGCCACCTGCCCGCAGGCTTCGTTGCGAAACGGGATTAAGGCGGTGGGGTTGGCCGAACGGGCGAATCAGCTTACCGGCGGGAAAAATCCGGTGATTCTTGCCACGCTGGCGGCGGCGTATGCGGAGGCCGGAAGATTTCCGGAAGCGATTGAGACGGTGCGACGCGCCATGCAATTGGCGGAAACGCAATCCAACACTGCGCTGGCCGGGGCACTTCAATCACAACTGAAGCTCTATCAAGCAGGCATCCCATTCCATGGCACGGAACAAGCACCTTAAGCCCACACATTTCCATGAGCCAAAGATCGAAGAAGAAATTGCCAGGAATTATTTCAACATGGCATCCAGATTGCACTGATTGAAACAAAACAAGGCGTCCGGTTTCCCGAACGCCTTGCGTTGAACAATTGTTTTTGGTCAGGCCAGCAACGGATTCTCCGCGGCGGCCGGTTCCGCCGTTTCCGCCGGCTCCGGTTCATCCTCAGCTTCGACCAGATGCTTGAGTTGCACCTTGCGGTGCATGTCGAAACCGGTGCCGGCCGGGATGATGTGGCCCATGATGACGTTTTCCTTGAAACCGCGCAGGTAGTCCACCTTGGAACGGGTGGCCGCCTCGGTCAGCACGCGGGTCGTGTCTTGGAACGACGCCGCGCTGAGGAAACTGTCGGTTTCGAGCGACGCCTTGGTGATGCCGAGCAACACGGGCGAAGCCTCAGCCGGCTTGCCGCCCATCTTTTCGACGCGCTCGTTTTCCTCCTCGAAGTCCAGCTTGTCAATCTGCTCGCCCCACAGGAACGTGGTGTCGCCCGGTTCGGTGATGCGCACTTTGCGGAGCATCTGGCGGACAATGATTTCGATGTGCTTGTCGTTGATGGTGACGCCCTGCAGACGATAAACTTCCTGCACTTCGCTGACGAGGTGCTCCTGCAGTTCCTGCGGCCCGCAGACTTCGAGAATTTCGTGCGGGTCCATCGGACCTTCGGTCAACTGCTGGCCTTTCTTCACCATGTCGCCCTTGAAGACGATGACGTGCTTGCCGATGGGAATGAGATGTTCCTCTTCCGCCTGGGTCTGCGGGTCTTTGATGACAATGCAACGTTTGCCGCGCACGCTCGCCCCAAAGTCCACCAGGCCGTCAATCTTGGAAATTTCCGACGCGTCCTTCGGACGGCGGGCTTCGAACAACTCCGCCACGCGGGGCAGACCGCCGGTGATGTCCTTGGTCTTGGAAGTCTTGCGCGGTGTCTTGGCCATCAGTGTGCCGGCGATAATTTTGCTGCCTTCGGTTACGACGACGTGCGCGCCGGAGGGAATCGGATAATTCGCCACCGCTTCGCCGGAGTCGTTGCTGATGATGATTTGCGGGTGCAAGTCTTCCTTGTGCTCCACCAGCACCATGGCTTCCTGCCCGGTGGTCTCGTCCATTTCCTGCTTCATCGTCACCCCTTCGATGATGTCGTGGAATTTCACCTTGCCGGCCTTCTCGGAGAGAATCGGCACGTTATACGGATCCCATTGCACGAAGGTTTCACCCTTCTTCACCTTGTCGCCGTCCTTGGCCGAAATGACCGCGCCGATGACCACGATGTGGTTTTCCAGTTCATGTCCGTCGTCGCCGAGAATGGAAACGGAACCATTTTTGTTGAGCACGATGTTGTTGCCGTCCTCCAGTTCGACCAGGCGGAGGTCGTTGTAATGGATTACCCCGTCGTGCTTGGCCTTGATCTGCGGAATCTTGAACACCTGCGCCGCCGTGCCGCCGATGTGGAACGTCCGCATCGTCAACTGCGTGCCCGGCTCGCCGATGGACTGGGCGGCGATGATGCCGACCGCTTCGCCGAGCTTGGCCAGGCTGCCGGTGGCGAGGTTGCGACCGTAGCAATTCAGGCAGATGCCATGCTTGCTTTCACAAGTGAGCACCGAGCGGATGCGAACGCGGTCAATGCCCGAAGCTTCAATGCGCCTGGCCTTTTCCTCGTCGATTTCCTCGTTCGGGCGAACGAGAAATTCCTTCGGGTTCGTCGGGTTGACAATGTCGTCGCACGCGAAACGGCCCACGATCCGGTCGGCCAATTTGACGGCTTCGTCTTCACCCTCATAAACCGCGGAAACCCAGATGCCGTTCGTCGTGCCGCAATCCGGCTGCTGGATGATGACATCCTGCGAGACGTCCACGAGTTTGCGGGTCATGTAGCCGGAGTCCGCGGTTTTGAGGGCGGTGTCGGCCAGACCTTTGCGCGCGCCGTGGGTCGAGATGAAATATTCCAATACGGAAAGACCTTCGCGGAAATTCGCGAGAATCGGTTTTTCGATGATGTCGCCGCTGGGCTTGGCCATGAGGCCGCGCAAACCGGCCAGCTGGCGGACCTGTTGTTTGTTGCCCCGCGCGCCGGAATCCACCATGAGAAAAACCGGGTTGAACTCCTGCTTGCCCTGGTTCTGTTCGAGCGTGCGGAACATGACGCTGGCAATCTGGTCGGTGCAATGGGTCCAGATGTCCACGATTTTGTTGTAGCGTTCGCCCGGGGTGATGACGCCCTTGCGATATTGTTTCTCAACCTCTTTGATCTGCTTTTGCGCGGCGTCAATTTCCTGGTCGCGTTCCTTGGGCACAATCATGTCGTCAATGCCGATGGACGCGCCGGATTTCGTGGCCTCGCGGAAGCCAAGTTCCTTGAGCTTGTCGAGCATCGCGACGGTTTGGTCATGGCCGGCGAACTTGTAACACTTCCAGATCAAATCGCCGAGCTGGCTCTTGCCGGCGGCCTTGTTGTAAAAGCCGAGTTCCGACGGCCAAATCTCGCTGAAGGTGACGCGGCCTACGGTCGTTTCGATGATCTTCCTGGCCGGGTCACCGTAAACGGTTTGCCGGCCGAAATCGGGATTCGCCAGCCGAATCCAATCGTGGGTCTTCAACGCGCCATCGTCGTAAGCGAAAATCACCTCGTCCTTCGAGCCGAACAGCGGCAGTTTCCGTGTGTCGGCGGGCATCGGCGTGCGCGGTTCGGCGGTGAGATAATAACAGCCGAGCGTGATGTCCTGCGTCGGCGTGATGATCGGCCGGCCGGATGACGGGCTGAAAATGTTGTTCGTCGCCATCATCAACAGGCGCGCTTCCATTTGCGCCTCGACGGACAGCGGAACGTGCACCGCCATCTGGTCGCCGTCGAAATCCGCGTTGTAAGCGGTGCAAACCAGCGGATGAATGCGAATCGCTTCGCCCTCGATCAACTGCGGCTCGAACGCCTGCACGGACAGACGGTGCAGCGTCGGCGCGCGATTGAGCAGGACGGGATGGCCCTTGGTCACTTCCTCCAAAACGTCCCAGACTTCCTTCGTCTGGCGCTCGATCATTTTCTTCGCGCTGCGAACGGTGTGGACGTAGCCCAATTCCTTGAGCCGGCGGATGATGAACGGTTCGAACAAGACCAGCGCAATTTTCTTCGGCAAACCGCATTGATGCAATTTCAACTCCGGGCCGATGACGATGACGGAACGGCCGGAATAATCCACGCGCTTGCCGAGCAAATTCTGACGGAAGCGGCCGCCCTTGCCCTTGAGCATGTCGCTCAAGGATTTCAACGGGCGATTGCCCGCGCCGGTGACCGGGCGACCATGACGGCCGTTGTCGAACAGGGCGTCCACGGCCTCCTGTAACATGCGCTTTTCGTTGCGGATGATGACTTCGGGGGTCTTGAGCTGGAGCAAGGTCTTGAGACGGTTGTTCCGGTTGATGACGCGGCGATACAAATCGTTCAAATCCGAAGTGGCAAACCGGCCGCCTTCGAGCGGCACGAGCGGGCGCAAGTCCGGCGGAATCACCGGCAGCACCGTGAGAATCATCCATTCCGGACGGCTCTTGGAAAGCTGCAAGCCCTGGAGCAATTTGATCCGCTTCGCCAGTTTTTTGCGGATTTGCTTGCTCTTGGTTTCGGTCATCGCCTGTTGCAATTGATCGATGCCCTTGGCCAGGTCCACCCGCGCCAGCGCTTCGCGCACGGCTTCCGCGCCCATCTTGGCTAGAAACGCGTCCGCGCCGTAGGTCTCGCGGGCTTCGCGGTATTCGTGTTCGTTGAGCAATTGATTCTGTTTCAGCGGCGTGTTGCCCGGATCAATGACAAGGTAATCCTCGTAATAAATCACGCGTTCCAGGTTGCGCGCGGTCACGTCGAGAACGAGGCCGATGCGCGACGGCATGCACTTGAAAAACCAGATGTGGCACGTCGGCACGGCCAGTTCGATATGGCCCATGCGCTCGCGGCGGACACGGGCCAGCGTCACCTCCACGCCGCAACGGTCGCAAACGATGCCGCGGTGCTTGATGCGCTTGTACTTGCCGCAGGAACATTCCCAGTCCTTGACGGGGCCGAAAATGCGTTCACAGAAGAGGCCGCCCTTTTCCGGCTTGAACGTGCGGTAGTTGATGGTTTCGGGATTTTTGACTTCGCCTTTGCTCCACGACCGGATGGCATCGGGCGACGCGACGGTGATCGCGACGTAATCCACCTGATTGACCTTGTCCAGTCCGAGCAATTCGCGCGCATTTTCTTTGTTGCCGATCATACAAAAATTTGTTTCCGCGTTGGTTAAATGGTTTCCGGATTAATGCGACGCCAGTGCGCCGCGGGTGCTTCCGGGTGTTCCGCCGGATTCGCGTAACCGACCTTCACATCGAGGCCGAGCGACTGCATTTCCTTGACGAGCACGTTGAAGGATTCGGGAATACCCGCCTCCAATGCGTTGTCCCCCTTGACAATGGCCTCGTAAATGCGCGTGCGCCCCTGCACGTCGTCGGATTTGACGGTGAGCAATTCCTGCAACGTGTAGGCCGCGCCGTAGGCTTCCATTGCCCACACTTCCATTTCGCCGAAGCGCTGGCCGCCATATTGCGCCTTGCCCCCGAGCGGCTGCTGCGTGACCAGCGAGTAAGGCCCCACCGCGCGGGCGTGAATCTTGTCCGCGACCAGGTGGCCGAGCTTCATCATGTAAATGTAACCGACGACAATTTCCTGATCGAAGGGCTGGCCGGTGCAGCCGTCGTAAAGAATTGTCTTGGCGTGCTCCGGCAATTTCGCCTCCTTGAGGTAATCGCGAATGTCTTTTTCCTTGATGCCGTCGAAAACCGGCGTGGCGAATTTCAAACCCAGAATCTTCGCCGCCCAGCCGAGGTGCGTTTCCAGCACCTGGCCGACGTTCATGCGCGAGGGCACGCCCAGTGGATTCAACACGATGTCCATCGGCGTTCCGTCCTCAAGGAAAGGCATGTCTTCTTCCTTCACAATCCGCGCGACGACACCCTTGTTGCCATGGCGCCCGGCCATTTTGTCACCGACGGACAGCTTGCGTTTGGAGGCGATGTAAACCTTCACCGACTTGACAATGCCGGCCTCCACGCCTTCGCCCGCCTCGGCGCGTTCCATTTCCTCGTCATATTGCATCTGCAAATCATCGAACTTCTTTTTGAAGCTGCCGATGATTTCGTTGATCTTGTTGCGGATCGGCGACGGATCAATCTCGATGCGGTCATAAACCGTCGCGAGTTTGCGCAGGAGCGTCTTCGTGATTTTGCGATTCGCCGGAATGATGATTTCCCCGGTCTCGGAATTGACCACGTCGAGCGGAATTTTTTCACCGAGCAAAATGTTGCTCAACGCCTCGGTCAATTGATCGCGCAATTCATCGGTCTTTTTCCTGTGCTCTTCCTCAATCTGCTTCGCGTGGCGTTTTTCCTCGCCGGCGGATGATTTGCTGTCATGATCGGTTTCCTTCTTCGACGACACCTTCACGTCCATGACGATGCCGTAAGTGCCGGAAGGAATCTTGAGCGACGTGTCCTTCACGTCGGCGGCCTTTTCCCCGAAAATGGCGCGGAGCAAACGCTCTTCCGGCGCGAGCTCGGTTTCCGATTTCGGCGTGATTTTGCCAACCAGAATGTCGCCGGGCTTCACTTCCGCTCCAATGCGGATGACGCCGTCCGGACCGAGGTTTTTGAGCGCCTCATCGCCGAGATTCGGGATGTCGCGCGTGATTTCCTCCGGGCCGAGCTTGGTGTCGCGCGCGGCCACTTCAAATTCATCAATGTGAATGCTCGTGAAAATGTCTTCCTTCACGATTTTTTCGCTGATGAGAATTGCGTCCTCGAAGTTGTAGCCGTTCCACGGCATGAACGCGACCAGCACGTTGCGACCGAGCGCCAATTCGCTGTTCTGCGTGCACGGACCATCGGCAATGACCTGCCCTTTCTTCACGTGGTCGTCCTTGTGCACGAGCGTTTTTTGATTGATGCACGTTGCGGCATTCGACCGCATGAATTTGCGGATCGGATAAACCCACACGCCCTTTTCGGGATCGTGCTTGATTTTCTTTTTCGACTCCGGCAATTTGCCGCTTTCGGTTATGACGATTTGATCGCCGCTGACGGAAGCGACTTTGCCGCTTTCGTCCGCGACCACCACGGCGCGCGAGTCGCGGGCGACGCGGCCTTCCAGGCCGGTGGCCACCAGCGGCGCTTCGGTCACCAGCAACGGCACTGCCTGGCGTTGCATGTTGGAACCCATCAACGCGCGGTTGGCGTCGTCGTGTTCCAGGAATGGAATCAGCGACGCGGCGATGGACACCAACTGCTTGGGCGAAACGTCCATGTAATCCACCCGCGCGGGTTCGACATCAATGAAGTCGGTCCGGGCGCGGCAAACGACCCGGTCGGTCGTGAATTTGCCCTTGTCGTCAATCGGCGAGTTCGCCTGCGCGATAATGAATTGCTCCTCGCGGTCGGCGGTCAGGAAATCAATGTGATTGGTGACGCGCCCGTTTTCGACCTTGCGATAAGGCGTTTCGAGGAAGCCGAAATCGTTGATGCGCGCGAACGTCGCCAGTGACGCAATCAGACCGATGTTCGGGCCTTCCGGCGTCTCAATCGGGCAAATGCGTCCGTAGTGTGACGGATGAACATCGCGCACTTCAAATCCGGCGCGGTCGCGGCTCAAGCCCCCCGGCCCCAGCGCGGACAGACGGCGCTTGTGCGTCAACTCGGCCAGCGGATTGATTTGATCCATGAACTGGCTGAGTTGCGAGCGGCCAAAGAAATCACGAATGACCGCCGAGAGCGCCTTGGGATTGATGAGCTTTTGCGGCGCCATTTGCTCGACGCTTTGATCGAACAACGTCATGCGTTCCTTGACGAGGCGTTCCGTGCGCGAAAGCCCGACCCGGCACTGGTTGGCGAGCAACTCGCCGACCGTGCGGATGCGGCGGCTGCCCAGGTGGTCAATGTCATCCACGCTGCCTTCGCCCTTCTTGAGGCGGAGCAGATATTTCGTCGCGGCCACCAAATCGTGCTTCGTGAGAATGCGTGATTCTTCCTTGTCCTTGAGGCCGAGTTTTTGATTGATCTTGTAGCGGCCCACGCGGCCCAAATCGTAACGTTTCGGGTCGAAGAACAATCGCTTCAGCAACGCACGCGCATTGGCGGCGGTCGGCGGGTCGCCCGGACGCAGGCGGCGGTAAATGTCCTTGAGCGCATCTTCCTCGTTTTTGGCCGGGTCCTTTTTCAGGCATTTGATCATGATGCCTTCGTCGGGTGTGGTGTTCACGACCTTGATTTTGTTCACCCCCAGCTCGGCGATTTGTTTGACCACTGACTTGGAAAGCGGCTCAAAAGCGCGGGCAACCACGAGACCCTTTTCCTGATCCACCGCGTCCTGAATCAAAACGCAATTCGGCAAATCTTCGAGTTTCTCGGCTTCCTTGACCGTGAGTTCCTCGATTTCGTAAAAGAGCTTGAGGATTTCCTCGTCGGTGCCGGTTTTGGTGCCGTCTCTTTTCTTGTCGGCGCCTTTGCCTTCCGCTTCCGCATCGAGAAAACTCAGCGCGCGGAAGAACGTCGTCGTCAGGAATTTCCGGCGGCGTTTCTTGCGGTCGAGATAGACGTACAGCAGGTCGCTGGTGTCGAATTGCGCTTCGTACCAGGAACCGCGATCGGGGATGACGCGGAAGCTGTGCAGGATTTTCCCGTTGGGATGCTGGGTGGCCTCGAACGCGATGCCCGGCGACCGGTGCAACTGGCTGACCACCACGCGCTCGGCCCCGTTGATGACGAACGTGCCTTGCGGCGTCATCAGGGGCAGTTCGCCCATGAACACCTTTTCTTCCTTGGCGTGTTTGCCTTCCTCCTTGAGCAGGAACGTGACATAAAGCGGCGCGCCGTAGGTCAGGCCTTCGCGCAGGCATTCGAGCCAGTCCAGCTTCGGCTCGCCGATTTCGTAGGTCTTGTATTCGAGCACGACCTTGTTGTCGTAGCTCCAAATGGGAAACACCTCATTGAAGACCGCCTCCAGGCCTATATGTTTCCGGCGCTTATTGGGCGCCGCGTCCGCTTGCAGGAATTCCTTGTAGGAATTGGTCTGCAATTCGATCATGTTCGGCGGCACGACAATCTCTTTGATTTTGCCGAAATTGATTCGTTCAGTGGCTCGCGATGGCATTTGGACTTTCTGGTTTGGCTGGCAACAGTGCCAGCCGGCAATTTTCAATCAACGACACAAGGCAAGCACGCTGCGTTCAACAGTGAACTTGCCTGAACTCAGACCGCTACCGGCGGCCGCTTGTTGCTGCTGTTTGTAACTAATAAAAGTTTTGTTCCGCCTTGCGAAAACAGGGTGGCGGTCCCGCCGCGCGGGACCACCGCCCCAAAGTTCGCGAGTTACTTGACCTCCACTTTGGCGCCCGCTTCTTCCAGCTTCTTCCTGGCCGCGTCAGCGTCGGCTTTCGGGGCGCCTTCCAGCACCGGTTTGGGCGCGCCTTCGACCAGCGCCTTGGCTTCCGCCAGACCGAGGCCGGCCTTCACTTCGCGGACGGCCTTGATGGTGGCAATTTTCTTGTCCGCCGGGGCGGACACCAGAATCACGTCAAACGTGGTCTTCGCTTCAGCGACAGGCGCAGCCGCACCCGCAGCCGGAGCCGCGGCCGCCACCGGTGCGGCGGCAGTCACGCCCCATTTTTCTTCCAGTTTCTTGACCAAATCGGCGGCTTCAATCACCGTCAACTTGCTCAATTCTTCCACGAGTTTTGCAATGTCAGCCATGTTACCTTTCTTGTCGTCTCGTCGTCTGCCGCGGTCCAGCCTTCTCCCGCATTGCGGGATTCGGCGCGACACGCCGCGGTTTTTTTAAGTTCGTTCGTGAACCGACGATTTACGTTGTTGTTGTTGTTGTTTGTTTGTCCGGTCCGCTGGTCAGAGCGGACGGAAATTGTTCAGCCTTTCTCGGCCTTCGCCTTGATCACACGCGCAAGCTGTGACGCCGGCGTGTTGAGCAATACGACCAGTTTCGTGGCCGGCGCGTTCAACAGGCCCAGCAGCGTGGCGCGCAACACATCCAGGCTCGGCAGATCGGCCAGGGCCACTATCGCCGCCTGTTCCAGGCGCTGGTTGTTCAAATAACCAAACTGCACCTTCAACCGGTCGAACTCCGCCCCAAAATTTTTCACCACCTTCGCCGCGGAGGAAATGTCCTTCTGGCCGGTGACCACGGCAAGCTGGCCGCCCAGCGAACCGTTTAATTCGCCGACGCCGGCTTCCTTGGCCGCGATCTGGAACAGGGAGTTCTTGACGATGTGAATCTCCGCACCGGCTTTTTGCAGGCGTTTCCGCAGTTCGGTCATATGGGACACCTTGAGTCCCTTGTAATTCACCACGATGAAGAACGGCGAGGCATTCAGCCGCGCGATGTATTCCTTCGTTAAAATTTGTTTTTCAGCACGCATGATTCAAAATTGGTTCCGGGTTTAATGGGTCATAAACTCACGCACATCCAGGCGCACCGGCGGACTCATCGTCGCCGAAAGCGTGCAGGTGTGTACGTAAGTGCCTTTGAGGCTGTTCGGACGCGCCTTGAACACGGCTTCAATCACCGCGCGCGCGTTTTCCTCGATTTGATTGGACGGAAACGACGCCTTGCCAACGCCCACGTGGACGTTGCCCGCCTTGTCCACCTTGAACTCGACACGGCCCGCCTTCACTTCTTTCACTGCTTTCGCCGTGTCGTCAGTGACGGTGCCGGTCTTCGGGTTTGGCATCAGGCCGCGCGGACCAAGCACCTTGCCGAGTTTGCGCACTTCGGCCATCGCTTCGGGCGTGGCCACCGCCACATCAAAATCAGCCCAGCCGCCCTGGCACTTTGCAATCATGTCTTCAAATCCGACGTATTCCGCACCGGCGGCCCTGGCCGCGTCGGCCGCCGCGCCGCTTTTGGCAAACACGAGCACGCGCACGGTCTTGCCGCTGCCGTGTGGCAGCGGAACCGTGCCGCGGACCATCTGGTCGGAATGTTTCGGGTCCACGCCCAGCCGGAACGCGAGGTCAACGGTCTCGTTGAATTTCGCCTTGGGAAATTTCGCGAGGACGCCAACGGCATCCTTCAGCGGATACGCCTTTTTGGCGTCCACAATTTCGAGCGCTTTTTTGTATCGTTTACTGGGCATTTGTTTGATTGCGGTGCCAGCGAATCCTTGAGGATTCTCCCGCGGTTGTCTGGTTTATCCGACGACTTCAATTCCCATGCTGCGCGCCGTGCCGGCGATGACCCGGAACGCGGCCTCCTCCGAAGTCGCATTCAAATCCTTCGACTTCATTTTCACGATGTCCAAAACCTGTTTGCGCGTCACTTTGCCGACTTTTTCCTTGTTCGGCTCCTTGGAACCGGAGGTGATGCCGGCGGCTTTTTTCAACAGAATGGACGCCGGCGGCGACTTGGTGATGAACTTGAACGACTTGTCCTGAAAAACGGTGATGACGACGGGGATGATGAGTCCAGCGTCGGCCTTGGTGGCCGCGTTGAATTCCTTGCAGAAGCCCATGATGTTGACGCCGTGCTGGCCGAGCGCCGGGCCGACCGGCGGCGCGGGATTGGCCTGGCCCGCCGGAATCTGCAGCTTGATGATGCCTGTGATTTTCTTTGCCATAAAATCGGATTGGGGTGATGGAGTGTTGGGATGCTGGAGTGTTGGGAAAATCCCATTACTCCATCACTCCACTACTCCAATACTCCGTTTGTTCTCATGCTTTCTCCACCTGCCAGTATTCGAGTTCCACGGGCGTATTGCGGCCGAAAATGTTGACCGTGACTTTCAATTTGCCGCGTTCGGGATCAATTTCCTCAATCACGCCGCTGAAATTGAGGAACGGCCCGTTGTTGATTTTGATCGTCTCGCCGACTTCAAAATTGACCTTCGGTTTTTCCGTCTCTTCCGACGCGGAAATTTGCGCCTTGATGGATTCGACTTCTTCCGTGGGCGTCGGCACGGGCGGTTCGCCGCCGACAAAACCAATCACGCCCTGCGTTTCTTTGATGAAATACCACGGCTTCTCGATGATCCGGTTGTTTTCATCGAGCAGCGCCATGTCCACAAACACGTAGCCCGGCCACAATTTGCGGCTGGACACGGTCTTCTTTTGGTTGCGCACCTCGACGACCTTTTCCATCGGGACGAGGACTTCCCTGACATAGTCCTGCATCTCGTCGGTCTTGACGCGCTTCTCAATGCTTTCCTTGACCTTCTGCTCCTGGCCGGAAAGCGTATGGATGACAAACCATTGGCTGCGCATGGTGCTCAAAGTACAAAGAATATAAAATACAGGATGCGATCCACCACTTCGGTGAATGCACCGAGCAAAGCAATTGAAATCATGATGACCACCGTCGAGCCTTTCAGTTCCACCCAGGTCGGCCACGAACATTTTTTCAATTCTTCGCGCGTTTCCTGCACATAGGTGGCCAGTTGCCGGACCTGCCCCTGCCACCAAAGGTAGGCAAAGATCAACCCGACGACGACCGCCCAAAATATAATGCTGGTCCAACCGCTCATAATTCATTCACTCACAAATTTTTCCGGCTTGCCGGGCCGTAGCTCGCAGGGTTTGCACCATTGCGCACGGCCCGCCTTCACTCTCCGCTGCGCTCCGAGCGAAGACTGGCGGAGAGGGAGGGATTCGAACCCCCGTCGGGTGTTAACCCGAAGCGGTTTTCAAGACCGCCGCGATAGACCACTCTGCCACCTCTCCAATGACAGACTGGATTTGTGGATTGATGGATTGTTGGATGAACGATCATCATCCATTCCACCCATCCATTTATCCAATTATCCAGCAATCCAACCTGTTCCTCACCGGCTGGCACGGCAGGAGGGACTTGAACCCCCAACCAACGGTTTTGGAGACCGCTACTCTGCCAATTGAGCTACTGCCGTATCCGCCCAATCTCGTTTGTTGTTCTGACAAAAAAGGAGCCGTGGGGTTCATCCCCCCGCGCTCCAATGTTGAAATCCGTGATTATGCGATGACTTCGGTTACGCGGCCCGCGCCAATGGTGCGGCCGCCTTCGCGGATCGCAAACCGCTGGCCTCTTTCCATGGCCACCGGCGAGATGACCTTTACTTCCACCGAAACGTTGTCGCCCGGCATGACCATTTCCACCCCCTGCGCGAGAGTCACCGTGCCGGTCACATCCGTGGTGCGGAAATAAAATTGCGGACGGTAGTTCGTGAAGAACGGCGTGTGCCGGCCGCCTTCCTCCTTCGACAGGACGTAAACTTCCGCCTTGAAATGTGTGTGCGGGGTGATGCTGCCTGGTTTGGCCAGCACCATACCACGCTCGACTTCCTCCTTCTTGATGCCGCGCAGCAGCACGCCCACGTTGTCGCCCGCCGTCGCCTTGTCCAGCAGCTTGCGGAACATTTCAATGTCCGTGGCAACCGTCTTGCGGGTCTCCTTGATGCCGACGATTTCGACATCGGACATGCGTTCCAGCACGCCGCGCTCCACCCGACCGGTGACGACCGTGCCCCGGCCTTCAATGTTGAACACGTCCTCGATGCACATCAGGAACGGCTTGTCCACCTCGCGCATCGGCAGCGGGATGAATGCGTCAATGGCTTCCATCAATTTCTGGATGGAGTCTTCGTGCACCTTGTCCCCCATCATCGCCAGTTTGGCGCTGCCGCGAATGATGGGCGTCTTCTCACCCGGAAATTCATATTTGGTCAGCAGGTCGCGGACTTCCATTTCCACCAGATCCAGCAACTCCTTGTCGTCCACGAGGTCAACCTTGTTCAGATAAACAACAATGGCGGGCACCCCGACCTGGCGGGCCAGCAGCACGTGCTCCTTGGTTTGAGGCATCGGACCTTCCGAGGCATCCACCACCAGGATGGCGCCGTCCATCTGGGCCGCGCCGGTAATCATGTTCTTGATGAAGTCGGCGTGGCCCGGGCAGTCAATATGAGCATAGTGCCGTTTGTCGCTCTGGTACTCGACGTGTGAAACCGCAATGGTCAGGGTCTTGGTCTCGTCACGCACGGTGCCGCCCTTGGTAATTTCCGCGTAAGACTTGACTTGGGCCAGGCCTTTTGCCGCCTGCACTTTGACAATTGCCGCCGTCAGAGTGGACTTGCCGTGGTCGATGTGTCCGATGGTGCCGACGTTAACGTGCGGCTTCGTTCGTTGAAATTGCTCTTTAGCCATTGTAATCTCCTGCGTTTAGTTTTTGGTTAACGGTCAAATCTGCGAACTGGAGCCCATGATCAGGGTTGAACTGATGACCTCGTCCTTACCAAGGACGCGCTCTACCAACTGAGCTACATGGGCGCATTAAATCACTAGTCCAATCCGATACACAAACACAAAACGACAAAAAAACCCGTTCCCCTCATTTTTTTCTGTCGAAAATCCAAGGGGCAACCGGCTGTTTTTGTCTTTTTACGGCTCTGCTTGCAAGTGAAAATTATGAAACACCCGCCCCCTTGTCAACAGGTATTTTATTTTTTTCTCGGCCGGGTTTTGCCGTCCATTCCAACCATTCCAACGGCGTCAGTTAACAGCCCCCCCGGCGTAAGAATAGTGTGCCAGAACAAATCTATTCGATTCGTCCCAACATTCTCAGCAATCCGTCCAAAATCGTGATGGGATGCGGCGGACAACCCGGGATGTATAGATCCACCAGCACAATCTTGTCAGCCCCGTTGCGCTGCTCGGGATGGCCGGCGTATGGCCCGCCCGATATGGCGCACGCGCCCACGGCAATCACCAGCCTGGGCGACGGCACGGCTTCGTAGGTTTTCCGCAAAGCCAGTTCCATGTTCTGCGTCACCGGCCCGGTGATGAGCAGTCCGTCGGCGTGGCGCGGCGACGCGACGAATTGAACACCGAACCGTCCCAGGTCAAACACCACCGTGTTCAGCACGTTCACGTCAGACTCGCAGCTGTTGCAACCGCCGGCACTCACCTGGCGCAGTTTGAGCGAGCGGCCAAAAATCCGGCGCGCCTTTTCATCCAGCGCTCTGGCCAGTTGAAATTCTTTTTTACCGAGGACTAATTCTTCCCGGCGCGAAGCCGCGAGCCGATGCTCCGTGGTAAAGCGGATCGCGCCTTCCGGACAGGCCCGCTCGCATTCCGGGCAAAAGAGGCAGCGGCCCAGATCGAGCCTGGGGCTTTTTCCATCGAGTGTAATCGCGTCCGTCGGACAGGCGTCGGCGCAAATGCGGCAGCCAGCCGGGCATTTCGCGGCATCAATTTCCGGCCGGCCGCGCAATCGGTCGGGCAAAACCGGCGGCACCTTCGGGAAACCGATGGTGCGATGCTTCTGTTGAGCGCGGGCCAGCAATGTTCTTAGCATGATTTCACCTCACAAGTCATGGCCGCAATAGGACAGGTTGAAGCTCTTGTTGCAGAGCGGGAAATCGGAAATTTGCTGGTTCCGGAGCGCCAGGGCCAGTCCCATCCAGTTGTGGAACGAAGGGTCCACAATTTTATAGTGCGCAAAGCGGCCGTGTGCGTCCGTTAAAACTGTGTGACAGATTTCGCCGCGCCAGCCTTCGGTGAGCGACACCACGGCGGAATCGGCCGCAAGCGTTCCGATTTCCGAACGTACCGGCCCGTCGGGCAGCGCTTTGAGCTGATCGAAGATGAAGGCGATGGAGCGCTGGATTTCCATCCACCGCACGTAGGCGCGCGCAAAGACGCTGCCCGTGTGATACGACGACACCGGAATCTGGGCGAACCTGTAAATGCCCGAAGGAAACTGCGACCGGACATCATGCCCCAGCCCGCTGGCCCGCGCCACCACGCCGACCAGCCCCAGCTCAACCGCCATCTCGCGCGAGACCGGCCCCGCGTTTTCAAACCGGGCGCGGACGGATGACGTGTCCCAGAGCAACTCCACCGCGTTCGTCACATCTTGGTGCGCTTCCGCCAGACGCTCCTCCAACTGCTTTTGCCGGGCTTCGTCCAGGTCAAACAAGACACCGCCGGGACGAATCAACCCGCGTCCGAACCGGTTTCCGCAAATCAAGGCGGTCAGGTTCAGGAAATCGCCGCGAATCCGCCCGCAATAACTCGCCGTTGGCAGATAACCGATGTCGTTGGCCAGCGCGCCGAGGTCGCCCGTGTGGTTCGCGAGCCGCTCCAGTTCAAGCGCAATGGCTCGAAGTGCCTGCGCGCGGGCCGGGACCTTGCAACCCGCCAGGGCTTCAACGGCTTCGCAATACGCCAGCGCATGGCCGATGGTGGTGTCGCCGGCAAGCGTTTCCATGTAAGGAATTGTCCGCTGGTTCGGACCTCCGACCAGTGTGCGTTCGACACCCCGGTGCTGGTAGCCGAGCGAAATTTCCAGGTGATAAACGTGCTCGCCGTGACATTGAAAACGGAAATGTCCCGGCTCGATGATGCCCGCATGCACGGGCCCAACGGCAACTTCATGAACTTCATCGCCGGTCATTTTGAAAAAGTTCGTGACGCCGGGTTGAATGGGAGTTTCCGCAGAGCGACCCCAGGCGTCATGCCCCTCACGATAAGAACGGTGAAAGCGGACCGGCTTCAACCAGGGATGGCCTTCGGGACGAACGCCCCATTGCTCGGCAATTTCGCGTTCAAACCAGTGCGCCTGGGCGCAAGCGGGTGTGAGCGCGGGATAACCATCAACCACCTCCGTTGACCACATCGCCAGTTGTCCTTCCGCATCGTTCGCCAGCACCGCAAACAGACGCACGCGACCGGCGTCCGCCGGCTGGCCGAACAGCGCCGCGATGCGCGCCCCGCCTTCACAGGCTTGCAACACCTGTTCGCGGAAATCAGCCAGGCTCACGCAGGGAATTTCCGCGGACGGCACAACATTGCCATTGCGGAGAAGAGGTGAAGCGCTGGTCATCATGGAGCATCTCCCAGCGTCGCGGCGATCTGCCGCAGCACATTGTTGAGCGGTCCCGGGATCGCCAGACCGAGCCACAAGACCAGCAACCCGAGCACGGCGGGCGGCGCGAGCTGCCACCATCGGTCGCGCTTCACCGGACTGGACACGCCTTTGTCCGGCACGCCCTGCGCCATGCCAAAGAAGGCCGTCGTCATGCCGATGAAAATCACCCCCAGCGAAACCAGGAACATGATGCCGATCCACGTCCGGCCG
The DNA here is from genome assembly GCA_049692125.1 of Verrucomicrobiia bacterium. Classification (GTDB taxonomy): domain Bacteria; phylum Verrucomicrobiota; class Verrucomicrobiia; order Limisphaerales; family UBA11358; genus UBA11358. Next base: position 63,516 of record JBAVOO010000026.1, read on the forward strand.
CCGTCAATTGCCGCTTTCAAAATCGTGAACTTGCTCAGGAAAAGTCCGAAAGGCGGTGTGCCCGTAATGGCCAGAAAGCCCGCCACCCAAAGCGCTCCGGTCACCGGCGCGGCACTCAGCAAGCCGCGCACCTGGGCAATGTTCTTGGTCTGATAACGGGCCAGGATGTTTCCCGAAAGCAGGAACAACATCGCCTTGGCGAGCGCATGGTTCACGGCGTGCAGCATGGCGCCAAATGCACCGGCACTGCCCAGACCAACTCCCAGCGCAATGATGCCCATGTTCTCAACGCTCGAATACGCCAGCAGCCGTTTGTAATCCGTCTGGCCGATGATAAAAACCGCGCCCACCACCAGTGAAACCAAACCCAGCAGCACCCAGACATCCCGCCCGAAAGCGCCCAGACCGGCGGCCACGCAGACCTGCTGCACCCGCACCAATCCCAAAAACGAGCAGTTCAGCACCGCGCCGGACAACAACGCCGAGACGACCGACGGCGCCTCGCTGTGGGCATCCGGCAGCCAGGTGTGCAGCGGCGCCAGTCCCATTTTGGTGCCGTAGCCGACGAAAAACAGCAAACACGCGGCCTTCAACCACGGAGTTTGCAGTTGTTGGGCTTTGGCCACGAGTTCCGAAAGCACCAGCGGAAATCCCTCCCCATCCGGCGGAGTCGCCGCCACACCCAAAAAGAAACTGGCGAGCAGCGCCAGGGCGATGCCGACGGAGCAGACCAGGAGATATTTCCAGGTGGCTTCCAGCGAACGATGATGCCGGTGAAAATAAATCAACGGCGCGCTGGCCAGCGTGGTTGCCTCGACGGCCACCCAAAGCAATCCGAAGTGCTGGCTCACCGTCACCAGCGTCATCGTCGCCAGAAACAAAAGCAGACAGCCGATGAAAACCGCTTCGGGCGCATTGTCGAAGATCATTCCCTCCTCCACGTCCGTGGTGTGCTTGTTTGCCTGTTGACCGAGATACCCCGCGGCATAGAAGGACGCGACCAGGAACAACCCGCTGGTGATGCTTAAAAACAACAAGCCCGCCGCATCCAGCGCCAGCCAGCCGCCGAGGGCCGCGCCGGGTGTTGTTTTCCAACAGATGGCCGTCAACGCGGCATGAACCAGCGCCGTGCCGATGAACAATCCCCGACGCACCGCCGGCGAACGCAAGGCAAACGCCGCCAAGCCGGCCAGCAGGGGAAGAAAAACCAGAACGAGAATCATGATCAGTCCTTCAACGTGCTCAACCGGTTCGTTTCAATATGATCGAACTCGCGATTGATGTGGAAGATCGTGATGCCCATGACGAACACCGCCACGAACACGTCGAGCAGCACTCCCGCTTCGACCAGCAACGAGGTGTGCGGCGCCAGACCCACGCCAAAAGTGTAAACGCCGTTCTCCAACACGAGAAAACCCAACACCTGATTCACCGCGCGTTTGCGGCTCACGATCAGAAACAACCCGGCGAAAATTGAAAAAAACGCCACCGGCGCCAGCCAGGACGACGCCAGCGTTTCCGGCATCGGCAGCCGTTCGCACATCCAGAATGACACGGCCAGTATCATCACACCCGCCAGCAATGAGGTCACATAGCCAACGTACGGCTCAACTTCCCGCGTCACTTCCGCCTCCCGCACGGCGCGAAAAAGGAACCAAGGAAAGACAATGCCTTTGAGCGCGATGGTCCCTGCCGCCAGCACGGCATAGCGCAGCGACAATTCATTTGTATGCGCCAGGACGGGCAAAAGGCCGAGCACCACACCCTGCATCGCCACCACGCGAATCGAAGCGCCGAGCCGGCTGGAGCCGAGCAGCTTCAGATTCGTCAGCACGACCAGAACCAGGATGATATTGGTGTTATTCATGGCACGCCGTTTATTTAAGTTTAAGCCCCAGGAGAAACGCCGCTGCGGCCAGCGCCCCCGCCCCGACCAGCAGTTGCGGCACCATCACCAGTCGCAGCCGCGCCATCACGGACTCGACCACACCCACAACCACGGCGACGCCAAACATCCCGCCCATCACCAGCCCGAGATTCAACCAGGGCACTCCCGTCGCCGGTACCACCATCCCAACCACGAGCGCCGCCATGAGCCACAGTTTCAGCGCGGCGCCATAAACGATGAATGCGAAATCCGGGCCGCCGTGGTCGAGTACCATCACCTCGTGGATCATCGTCAATTCGAGGTGAGTGTTCGGATCGTCCACCGGAATACGCGCATTTTCGGCGAGCAGCACAATCATCAATGCGATCACCACGAGCGCCAGCACCGGACCCAGATGCAGCCAATGACCGCCCGACACCTGGCCGAGCATGGTCGAAAGTGAAAAGCTTCCCGCCTGGCGCGCCAGCGTGGCCAGCGCCACGAGCAGTGCCGGCTCGGCCAACGCGGAGAAAAAGACTTCGCGGCTTGCGCCCATGCCCTCGAAGCTCGAACCGGTGTCGAGCGCGGCCAGGACCGTGAAAAACCGCATCAACCCGAGCAGTCCGGCGAAGAGAAGGAAATCCGCCGGGAACGCGATAAGCGCCGGAAAGTTCCCGAGCGGCACCAGCGTTGCCGCTGTCAGCGCTGCCGCCAATCCCAGTATCGGCCCGGCGCGAAAAATCCAGGTCGTCGTGCGGCTGTAAACCGCGCCCTTGCGCAGCAGCTTCCACAAATCAAAATAAGTTTGCAGCAACGGCCCGCCGCACCGACCGGCGAACAGCGCCTTGGTGCGATTGATGATGCCGGGCAGCAGCGGCGACAACACCAGCGCCAACAGCAACGAAATGAAGGATTCGAAGCTCATGTTTCAACGAAATTTCCACGCCAGCAGCACAATCAGCGTCACGGCGATGTAAAGCACGTAAAGCTGCACCTGGCCCTGTTGCAGCCGGCGGAGTTGGGAAAGGCCCCAATTTACCTTCAGGAAACCCGGCCGATACAAATTGCCGTGACAGAGGTCGGGGGTCTCGGTCGTCAGCGAAGCATTGGCCGGCATGACGCCCTCCGGACGCTGCAACCGGCGATGAGTGCCGAGTAGCCAGCGGAACAACGTCGTGACCGGCTGGACAAAGGAGGAAGCGGTGTATTGCATCCGTGCGGTCGGCTGCGCGTAACCGCATCCCCAGGTGACGCCCTCCTCCACGCGGCGACCGGCCAGCAAACTGCGACGCAGCAGAACCAGCACAACCAGCATCAGCAGGAATGCGACCGTTCCAATCACAACCAATGCCAGCGGGCCTGCCGCGGCGGCGAGGTTTTCGCGGACGACTTCGCGCCGCAGCCCCGTCGTGTTCTCCAGAACCGCCTGCAAAGCTCCGACAACGAATGGCGCAAACAAACCGATGAGGGCGCATCCGGTCGCCAGCAGCAACATGGGCAGACGCATGGCCCAAACCGCCTCCGGTGTGTGCGACACGTGTTCGGTCCGCGGCTCGCCGAGAAAAACAACACCGAACGCCTTGGTGAAACACGCCGCCGCCAATCCGCCAATCAACGCGAGGCCGGCGATCAGCGCGAGCAACGGCACGGCGCCGGCCGCGCCGAGCATTGTGCCGCCCTGGAACGCGCCCAGAAAAATCAGGAACTCGCTCACAAAGCCGTTCAGCGGTGGCAGACCCGAAATGGCGACGGCGCCAACGAGGAAAGTCGCCGCCGTCCACGGCATTCGTTTCAGCAATCCGCCGAGATGGTCAATTTCATGTGTTCCCGTGCCCTGCAACACCGCGCCCGCTCCAAAAAACAACAGCCCTTTGAACAAAGCATGGTTGAGCACGTGAAGCAATCCACCACCGAATCCGAGCACCATCAGCGCCGGCGAACCCGTGCTCACCCCCAAAAGCCCGACCCCGATACCCAACGCAATGATGCCGATGTTCTCGACGCTGTGATACGCCAGCAGCCGTTTCAGGTCGTGTTGCGCCAGCGCAAACAACACGCCGAGCACACCCGAGGTCAGCCCGATGCCAATGAGCAGCCAACCCCACCACAACGGCGGCGCGCCCAAAAAGGTCAGCGCGCGCAACAAACCATAGATGCCGGTCTTGATCATCACTCCCGACATGAGCGCCGAAACGTGACTCGGCGCGGCGGGATGCGCCTCCGGCAGCCAGACGTGAAACGGCATGAAGCCGGCCTTGGTGCCAAACCCGACGATCGCCAGCAGAAAGAGAATGTCAGCCAGACCGCGGGTTTGAATGCCTTTCTCCGCCCAAACGGTGAAATCCATCGAGCCGGTTTCGCGCGCCGTCAAAAGGAAGAACATCAGCAGAAAGGCCGTGCCCAGATGCGTTGCCACAAAATAAATCCAGCCCGCCTCGCGGACGGCTTCGCGTTCGTGCTCAAACGTGACCAGAAAAAAGGAGGCCACCGCCATCAGTTCCCACGCAAACAGGAACAGCACGGCATTGCGCGCCAGCAATACGAGCATCATGCCCAGCACCAGCAGGCAATGGAAAAACCAGACCGGGCCCAGCGAGCGCCGCCCCTGCCACACCCGTAAATAACCCACGCCATAGATCGCTGAAAGTGCCGAAAGCAGCAATGTCGGGAAAAGAAACCACGCGGTAAGCGGATCCAGTTCAAGGAAGAATTCTCCAAAAGGCACCGACCAAGGTACGCGCACGGGTTCAACTGAACCGCCTGACAACACGTGAATTACCGGGACGCAACCCAGCACGGAAGCAATCACCACCGATCCGGCCCCAAGCCAGGAAACATTCCGGTCCGGACGGCTCAACAGCAACACCGCCATCGCGCCCAAAAGCAGGATGGCCATTGCAAACAACAACCACGTCACCGCACCGCCTCCTTCTGGGTTGCGTTTACGGGAACGCGCAGGCTGTTACTGATCCGTCTTGCCGATGCCAGGATTTCGTCGCGGCCCGCCTGTTTGACAATCAGCGCTTTGAACTCCGGGTTGCGCAGCGCGAATGCCAGGCGCGAAAGCAGATGCAGATGCGCCTTGACCATCGGGCTGATGAACGTAAACAAAGTGTGGACCGGCTGGCCGTCCAGCGCCCCAAAATCCACCGGCGTTTCAAGAAAACATAACGTCACCACCGGCTGCGGGACATGGAGCACAATGGGATTTCGCACATGCGGAATGGCAATGCCATCGCCTACCGCGGTGGACTCCAGCGCCTCGCGCGCCAGTAAGACCTGCAACAGAAATTCACGATCCACCTCGTCCGGCAGCCTGAGTATTTCGACCACATTGCGGAGAACCTCCGCCTTGTTCCTGCCGGCCAGACGGTAAAAAACCCCACCGGATTCCAAGGCATCGGACAATTCAGGAAGCGGACCCGATTGACTTTCCGGCTCCTCAAAAATACGCGGAGACACGTTGATGCGGTTTGCCGTCGCCCACTCAAGCAACTCGGCCCGATGGAACCGATATTGCCCGTTCAGCCGATAACCAGGCAGTTTACGCTCGTCAATCCAGCGATAAACTGTTTTTTCCGAGATATTCAGCAGTCCGGCAACTTCTCTGACCGTAATTTGCATTTGTTATTGATGCCCAAACGACTCAATTCACTTTGGACATTTTTAGACATACTCCAGTCCATGCCTATAAATGTCAAGCCGCAACGTGCGCCGTGTGCGCGCGGACGTTAACATTCCCATCTGTCCGCCGAATCCGTCTGTGCTGCTGCATGTTATTCTGGTGGCCATCGGCCGAACTTCGCCCGCCCCCAAACCGTCCCATCCTGCACCTTGGCAACCCTTTAAAAAAGTAGGAGACGACGTAAGGAGTCTCTAACTTGTACTTCAGAAACCGGAGAAATTTGAGACTCGTTACCTCGTCTCCTACAAAGAAAAGGATTTTCAACAGGCCGTCAGCCTTCCGGGAGTCACGCCCGCGGATGCGCGGCGTCGTAAGCTTTCTTCAACCGCTCGGTGGTGACGTGGGTATAGACCTGCGTGGTGATGAGATGCGCGTGGCCGAGCAATTCCTGCACGCTCCGCAAATCCGCGCCGGCATCCAGCAGGTGCGTCGCGTAACTGTGCCGCAATTTGTGCGGGGTCAGAGCGGGATCGAGTCCGGCAATTACGAGATATTGTTTCAAACGCCGGGACAACTGAACCGGCTGGAGCGTTGCGTTTTTTTTTGTTTCCGCAGCAAATACCGGCGCTGCTCCGGACGGTGGCCGCTGCAACGTGCGCCAATAACTTTCAATCGTTTTCAACGCCGGTTCGCCAATCGGCACGAGCCGTTCCTTTTTGCCTTTGCCGCGCACCCGCACCAGTTGCCCATTCCAGTCAATATCCTCCACGCGCAAACCGCACAACTCGCTCACGCGCAACCCGCACGAGTAAATCGTTTCCAGCACGGCGACATCCCGCAGACACACACTGGCCGAGATCGGCCGGCCCGGCCCTTTGCGCCTGGGCATGGCCATGAGTTTGAGCGGCGCGCCAAGCAAATCGCGCATTTGTTGGAGCGTAAGAAATTTCGGCAATCGTCGGCCTTGCTTCGGCAAAGCCAGATTTTTTATCGGCGACACTTCCACCTCCCCGTGCCGGATCAGAAACTTGTAAAACGTCCGCAACGCGCAGAAACGCAGTTGAATCGCCGCGCGACCCAGGTTCTGCCGGCCCAAAAACCGAAGGTAACCACGAAAATCATCGCGCTGCAACTTTTCCCAGGCGACCGCCTGTCGCGCCGAAGCGGATGCATCTGCGAAGGCGGACTGTTCGTTCTGATGCCAGTGAAAAAATTCCAGCAGCGCCTGTTGGTAATTCCGCTGCGTGTAAACCGACGCCCCGCGGTCCGTGGCCAGGTGCGCAAGAAATTTCCAGATCCACTTGTCGTGGCTTTCGGCAGCCGGGTTGGTCGTTGCAGGATCAGTCACACGAAATGAATACACCATTTCACCGGGATTTGCAGCAAAATGGCTGCATCGACCTGGGAGCGCCGGCGTCCCGCCGGCAAGTCTCAAAAAATTCCTTCAAACACGCCGCCGGGACGGCAGCGTTCCCAGGAACGGCTTCGCATCAACCCGCCGGCGAGGCACCAGCGCCGCCGCCTGAATGGAATTCATTAACCACAAAACACACGAAATACGCGAAAAGCTTTGACACGAATTTCACGAATTCACACGAATTGAAAATCTGATTCGTGATAATTCGCGCAATTCGCGTCAACTGCATTCAATACACCAGCACCAATACTGCCGCAACCATATTACCCTTTGTAAAGGTCATGCGTGCCGATGTCCACGGTCACGACGCAATTGCCTTCGATGTAAAACACGGCCCGCAGGTCGCCTTCAATGTCCACCGCATAAATCGTGCGGCCGTAATGGGCCGAAAGCCGGTGAATTTTGTGGGTACGCAACCGTGAATCAAACGGGTTTTGCTTGAAAATGTTCCAAACCCGCCGTGTCGAATCCTTCTGACGGGGCTTCAAATCATAGAAGCTTTCCCAAAAACTTTCGGTGGGTTTGAACCGGTATTTCATTTCCGCCGTTTTCGGGACGGCGGCGGCGCGCCACTCAAAACCGTTTCCATGTCCACGAAACGTCCGGCCTCAGCGTCAGTCATTCCCTGCTTGAATGATTTGGGAATCCAAGAGTCGTCGTTTTCCACGACAAATTTGGCCACTTGCGCCCGTTCGGCCGGAGGCAACCCTTTGAATTCTGCGATGACTTCCTGCGCGCTCATATTGTTAGTTAACCACAAAAATCCAGTTCGGGCAAGTCACAACCCGGCTTCAATAGACAAGCACCAGCGCGGCGGCTTTTTCAGCAGCTAGGGAATGACTCTTTCCTGACTGCGGGTGTCGTTGTTTAAAAGCAACACCGCCTCTTCCATCGGTTGCCTCGCCGCATCGAGCGCGTTGCCGTCCAGTATGAGACTCTTCAACTCGCCGACCGGAACGGAAAGAAATGTGCCGGTGCCGGCGAACGCCCGGCTGTTCCGCACGATGGCGCCGGGACAGCGTTCCAGCCGGAGCACGGGCGCATCCGCCAGCGGTTTCCGCGTGGCCACACCGTCCAGTTCCAATTCCTTCGAATCCTGTATCAGAAAGGCCGGCCCGTTGTCCGCGTTCACCTGCACGTTGCGCAGTTCCAACGCCTCGGTGAAGGAGCCGCGCAGGCCGCTTTTGGCCGACACGATGACGTCGCTGATGCGCAGTCCGGAAATCGGCATCTCCGGCAATCCTTTGATGTCGATCGCCAGCTTCGCGCCTTTGATGGTCATGCCGCTGATGGCGATGTTGCGAAACACCGGCGTCCGCTCCGAGACCGGTTCCTCCGAGGTTTTCACTTCGCCTTCCATCTGGTAGTCGGTGGTCACATTGATGGCTTCGCCGACGTCTTCCATCGTCCAGTTGTTGAACCGGACGTCTTCCACCGAGCCGCCGCGACCGCGCCGGCTCTTGATGCGCACGCCAATGGCGGTTTCCTTGCAGGTGATGTTGTCCGCCACCACGTTGCGGATGCCGCCCGAAATTTCACTGCCCAGCGCGACCGCGCCATGCGCATGGTGCACGGTGCAATTCACGATGGACACGTTCTCCGTCGGCCGGTTGACCCGCCGTCCATCGGCGTCCTTGCCGGATTTGATGACAATGCCATCGTCGCCGGTGTCAATGTAACAATTGGAAATCCGCACGTTGCGGCTGGAATCAACGGCAATCCCGTCGGTGTGCACGCCCGGATAGGTTTCGATGATGACGTGTTGAACGACCGCATTGTCCGAGTACAACAGGTGAATCGTCCACATGGAGGAGCCGACAAAGTGAATTCCCTCGACGAGCACATTCGTGCAGTCCATGAAGCGGATGAAGGAGGGTCTGAGTTCCGGCGCCGCCTTTTGGTAATCCTCATCTGGCGCGGGTGTTTTCACTTCGAGATCCTGCAACAGGCGCTCCCAGTTGGGCCCGTTGGCCGTTCCCGGATCATCTTTCGTGGCCTTCGTCCGGGGCATGAGTTTGAGCCACTCAGCATTGTCGGTGGTCAGCAAACCCCGGCCGGTGACGGTGACATTGTGCAAATCATGCCCGCCAACCAGCGGAACCGGTGTGAGACACTCGATTCCCTGCTGCCGGCCCTTGGTGAACGGAAGTTTGGCCGCCGGGAACCGCAACGTGGCCCCGGCATCAATTTGCAGCACCAGGTCGCTCACCAGTTCAATCGGCCCGGTGACATAATTTCCAGCCGGGACGAACACCGTTCCGCCGCCAGCCGCCTTGGCCGCCTGGATGGCGGAGCGAAAGGCCCCGGTTGAGTTGGTCGAACCGTCCCGGTGCGCGCCGTAATCCAGAACATTGAAAACCGGGCCGGCCCCGGACGCGTTCAGGCCAACGAGAACAAACAACACCAACAACAAATTATTCCGGGAAGACAGGTGCATGGTGTTCATGGTGTTTCAAGAATTTTACCAGAATGCGCAGATGGAACAAAGCAGCTCAATTGTTTTTAGTCGACGTTGGACAGTCGCAACTTGATATTGCCGTCGACTCCCTCTCCCCGCTCAAGCGGGGAGAGGGTTGGGGCGAGGGGATTTGAATTAAACGCCACCTCACCCCGGCCCTCTCCCCCAACTTCGTTGGCGGAGAGGGGGAAATTATCAGTGGTGTCGCTTAACGCCGGCACAAGCCCGACCTTTTACTTTTCCGCTTCCTCGCGCGGCGGAAATTCAAACGTGACCTTGCCCTTGTCGTCCATCACGAGATACGCCGGAAACGGTCTCCCGGCCTTGGAGATGAATTTGCCGATCAAATCGGTCCGGCGCGTCGCCAACAGTTTTTGCGCCTGCGCCGGTTCAATGGGCTGCTGCAAAATTTCGCGGTTGATCCTGAATCTGCACGGCTTGGTGCCCGCCTGCGATTTCTCGCACAGATACCCTGCCTCCGTGTCGAAAACCCTGCCGCCGCACTTCGGACATTTGCCCAGCGGCGTCTTGCCGGTAAAATCAATCTTCGGCAGCGGCTCTTTGGGCGTCGCCCCCTTCGTCCTGGTTTTCCGTTCGCGCGGCGCGAATTCAAACGCCGTGCCGCCATCCTTGATCATCAGGAACGCCTCGAACTTGCGGTTGGTTTTTTTTGAGACAAACCCCTTGAGCAAATCCGTTTTGCCTTCGGCGAGCAATTTTTTCACCTGCGCCGGCTCAATGTTCTGTTGCAGGATGATTTTGCCGGTGCGGAACTTGCAGGTCCGGTCCGGGCCCGTCGCCTTTTCGCAAAGGTAATTCATCCCGGCGTCGAACACCCGCGCGCCGCACTTGGGACATTTGCCGAGCGGCTCCTTGCCGGTGAAATCCACCGGCGCGGCCGCTTCGCCGTTTTCGCCTTGCTGGCCGTTGCCGAAGTCAAATTCCATCTTGAACCCGGCATTCAGCTTCAACACGGCGGTGAAGGGAAATCCCTGTTTGCTGCGGAAATTTTGCAACGGCCCGACTTGTTTTTCCGTGATGAGCTTTTCAACTTCCTCCATCTCAAACATCCGGCTGCACAGCGTTTTCCAGACCGAGAAGTCGCACTTTTCGTTGATGCACTGGAATTGCTTGTATTTTTCGTGAACCTCGCCGCCGCACTTCGGGCACGGCGTCTTGAGCACACCGAAATCGCCGGGGATCGTGTCTTCCTCGAATTTTTTGGCGCGCTCGACGATGTGCCGCGTCATGTCGGCAATTTCGGACATGAATTCGGCGCGGCTCGTCTGCCGGCGCTGGATCTGGCGCAGCTTGAATTCCCAACCGCCGGTCAACTCCGGTTTGGTCAGTTCGGGAATGCCCAGGCCGTTGAGCAGTTCCATCAACGAAAACGCCTTGGCCGTCGCCTGCAATTCACGTCCGTTCCGATGGATGTAATCCTCGTAAATCAAACCTTCAATGATCGCCGCGCGCGTGGCCGGCGTGCCCAGACCCTTCTCGCGCATCGCCTCGCGCAGTTCGTCGTCCTCCACCAGCTTGCCTGCGCCTTCCATCGCGTAAAGCAAGGTCGCTTCCGTGTGGCGCGGCGGCGGTTTGGTGACGTTTGGTTTCACCTCGATGCTGCTGGTGTTGACTTTTTCATCCGGTTTCACCGGCGTGAGCGTTGGCGTGTCATCCGCCTCCGCCTCCTTGCCATAAACCGCCAGCCAGCCCGGATTCACCAGCACCTTGCCGGCGCTTTTGAACGGTTCGCCTTCGACGCGGGTGATGCGGTTGGTTTCGAGAAATTCCGCCGCGGGATAAAAAATGGCGAGGAACCTCTTGGTCACCAGGTCGTACAGTTTCCGTTCCGGCTCGGACAAATTGTGCGGCGTCTGCGTGGTCGGAATGATGGCGAAATGGTCGGAAACCTTCGCGTTGTTGAAGATGCGCTTGTTCGGATGCACCCAATCGCTCTTCAAAATCGTGTCGGCGAATGATGTGTAACGCGTAATGAAACTGGTCCCGCCCGGCGTGTGGCCCGATAGCATCTTCATCGTGTTTTTCACCGTGGCGAGGTAATCCTCCGGCAATGCCCGCGAATCGGTGCGCGGATACGTCAGCACCTTGTGCCGTTCGTAAAGCGCCTGCGCCAGCCCCAGCGTGTTCTTCGCCGAAAAACCAAAACGCGAGTTCGCATCGCGCTGCAAACTGGTCAAATCGTAAAGCAACGGCGACAGCGACGTGCTCGGCTTGCTCTCCTCGGCGACAATGCCGGGTTTGCCGAGGCATTTGTCACGAATGGCTTCAGCTCTGGACTTGTCCCAAATGCGCTCGGGCTTGAGCTGGTCGGCGTCCAACGTGCCGCCGGCATCTTGCCGGCGGTTCTGATCTTTTCCAGTTTGTTCTGCCGACGAGACGCCAGCAGCACGTTGTTTGTCAAATTTCTCATCGAACCAGCGGCCGGTGTATTGCCCCGCCGCCGCGTCGAACGCGCCGATGACCTCCCAGAAATCGCGCGACACAAATTTGCGGATCCTCGCCTCGCGCTCGACCACGATGGCCAGCGTCGGCGTCTGGACGCGGCCGACGGTGGTTTTGAAAAACCCGCCGAGCTTGGAGTTGAACGCGGTCATCGCGCGCGTGCCGTTGATGCCGACCAGCCAGTCGGCTTCCGAACGGCTGTACGCGGCATCGGCCAGCGGCAGCATGTCCTTGTCTTCGCGAAGCTGGGCAAACCCTTCGCGGATGGCCGCCGGTGTCATGGATTGCAGCCAGAGGCGTTTGATGGGCTGCTTCGCCTTGGTGAACCTGACGATGTTGCGGAAAATCAATTCCCCTTCGCGCCCGGCGTCGCAGGCGTTGACCAGCGCGTCCACGTCGGCGCGTTTGATCAACTTTTTGAGAACCTTCAGCCGCGGCTCGCTTTTCTCAATCGGCAGCAAATCAAAATGCGGCGGGATGACGGGCAGATTTTTGAACGTCCATTTGCCCCGCGCCGCTTCAACGCCTTCCGGCGGCACGATGGCGAGCAAATGGCCGACCGCCGACGAAAGGACGTAATGGTCGCTTTCGTAGTAATCGTCCACCTTCTTGAATCCGCCGAGCGCCTTGGCGATGTCGCCGGCGACGGACGGTTTCTCCGCGATGATGAGAGTTTTGCCCATTTATGTGCCCGCGCTTTTACACCGGGCGCGGCAAACATGCGAAGAAAATCTTTTTTGTCAAACCCAAGATGCATCACCCCGACCGCCGAGCCGGACAAAATTCATGAAGCCTTCGCCCTGCCGAAAGTTGTTTTTTACGCCCGCCCTCACCTGTTTCCTCTCCCCCGGAGAGGACATTGCTGCGAACGATTTTTAAACATTTGGATGCGGGTCGCGCGAACACTGCTGACGGTGAATTGGAAGTCACCTTAAGGGTTGGCTGGGGCCGCTTTCATCTTCAACGCAGAACTCAAGTTGTTTTTCGCCTCGTTGTAGTCTGGGTTTAACTTGATGGCTTCATGAAACTGGCCGATCGCTTCGTCCCAAAGCCCCTTTTGGCCCAGAATGACGCCCAATTCATTATGTGCCTGGGTGGAATCAGGCTCCAGCTTCAGTCCTTCCTCGAATTGGCCGATGGCCTCATCCAGTTGTCCCTTGTCTTTCAGGATCATGCCCAGGTTGAAATGCCCTCTGGCAAAGTTAGGATCCAGCCTCACCGCCTCCTGATACTCGCCAAACGCTTGATCGAGGTGACCCTGGCTTTCCAGTACCAATCCGAGATTGTTGTGTGCGTCAACGTAGCTGGGCATCAGGTTGATTGCTTCCCGATACAGGTTGATTGCCTCATCACTGTGCCCTTGATCGAGTTCATAATTCCCAAGGTTTGAGCAAGCAATAAAGTTGTTTTTCGTCACGGCAATGGCATGCTGGAAAAGGGTTCCGCTGTTCTTCCAATAACCAACCTGCCGCCAGGCAAGTCCGGCGCAGAGCGCAATCGTCACGATGGCCGCGCCAGACAGGGTGACAGCTTGGTAACGCCATCCTTTCGTCAACGCCCAGGCGCCCCAACTCAAAAGCATGAACAGCCCAATGGATGGCACATAACTGAAACGATCCGCCATGGCCTGCAAACCGACCTGCACCAGCCCGATCACCGGCACCAACGTCCCGACAAACCACAACCAACCCACCAGCAGCCAGGGTTGCCGCCGCCACATCGCGATCACAAAAATGCTGATGCCCAGGAGCAGGAGGCCGGCTGAAATCAAATCTCCCAACCGCCAATGGAGTGGATACGGAAGGGGGTAAATGACCGCCAGATTCATCGGGAAAATGAGCTTGCTGAGATAGCCAGCATAAGAAACCAAAGCATTCTCCAAACGGGCGCCGATCGGCAGTCCCGTCGTCATCGCCACGGCGCCTACTGTCTTCTGCACAACGAAAGTGACAACACTCGAAGCCGCCGCCAGCAGGAAAAATGGCAGTTTTTCCATCACCAGAGGCCACCCGCGATGGTTCCCAAAGCGATTCAGCGGCCAGTAATCCAGCAGCAACAAGACGCAGGGAAGTGTCACCAGCATCGGTTTGCTCATCAAGCCCAGGGCGAAAAATGCCAGAGCCAGGCCATAATAAAACGGCTTTCGGTTTTGGATTTTGGCGCTGGTGGCGTAACGCTCATAAGCCCACAACGTCAACAACCAAAACAGCGTGCTCAACAAGTCCTTGCGCTCAGCCACCCAGGCCACGGATTCCACATGCATGGGGTGCAATCCGAAAAGCCCGGCCACAAACCAGCTCCGCCAGAACGCGCCGGTCATCCTCCTTAAAACCAGAAAGACCAGGAACGTGTTGGCGACATGGAGCAGGAGACTGGTCAGGTGATGCCCCCACGCTTTCAAGCCGAAGAGTTCGCAGTCCAACATATGGGACAGCCAGGTCAACGGATGCCAGTAGGGCGCCGTCGAGGTATAAAAAGCCCATTTGACGTTTTCCCACGTCAAGCCGTGTTGCACCTGAAGATTTTCCGTGACATAACCCTGGTCGTCATACCTGACAAAATCGTTGGCGAGCGTGTGGAGATACACCAGGCCCACCAGCAACAGGAGCAGAAGCAGGGCGCAAACATACAATGGCTTCTTCAACGGAAAAGATCCGGCCAGGGCGCTTGAGGAACGGCCATTTTTTACCTCAAGCTTTTTGTGAAGCTTGAAACTTCCGTCACCGGCTGGCTTTCTGTTCGCTTTGCGCCTGGCCATATTGATTGGCAAAATTGAACACTCTGCCGTCAACAAAAGCAGCACATTTTATCTGATTTTCCCCGCCTCTCGCCGGCGCGAAGGCGGTTGTGATGTTGAAACGCATGGGGTCGGGCGAGATGACCCATGCCCGGATTGCCGGGGAAATGGAGAAATACAACCGGCATTGATCCTTCCGGCCAACGACACGCGGGGGTTCCTTTTCAGGATTTGATCAACGCCGAATCCCGGCGGGTGTATGAGGCTGCCGGCTTCCGGCTTCCGCAGCGGTTCGGCGAAAACAATCCGAATCATGTCTTTATTCTGCTCCAACGACTGAATTTAGGCATGGCGAAAGATTGGTTGGTTGCAACCGGCGGGCAAGTCCGGCGCATTTTTGTGGGAGACGAGGTCACGAGACTCACTTCAAATTCAGGTTGCAAATTTTCAGTTGGAGACTCCTCACGTCGTCTCCCACGTTTCCAGTTTGAGCCACGTCCTCCCTCATCCCGGCTTTCTCCCCAGGGAGAAGGAGAATTCTCCGCCGACTCATGGCACAATCAGCGTCTGCATTTGCCGAACCGGTGTTTGGAAAACCGCGCAATCCCTGTTCTTGCGCACTGACGCAAAAACGTTATAATCATCATCAATGAAACTGGCACTGGCAGGTCTGGTATATTTGGTGATTGCCCTGGTTTTGGGGCTCGGAATTCTGCTGCTGGTGGCGGGCAAACCGTGGCCGCTCATCATCGCCTTCCTCCTTTACGTCGTCGCCTTCGGCAGAACCTGCTGGCAGCCGAACTAATTTTGGGTCTGGGTCCTGGGGTCTCGGCTCCCGGGTCTGGGGGGCGCCCAAGATTGATTTTTCCGGAACCAGGACGCCAAACGCCGGAAGCCAATTCACTGTTGCGGCACGGGATACCTGGTTTGCATCGCTCCGAGAATCTGCGCCCAGGTCAAAGTCGTGGACGCCTTGTTTCCCGCTGCGACGCCGCTCCCGTAGGCGGCTGAAACGGAAGTTCCCTGCACCATGTAAGCCGTGCCGTTCAGATAAAAAATGCTCGTGCCCGGCAACGCGAGATCCACGTAGCTTCCATCGTTCGCATACGAGGCAAGCTGGCCATTCTGTGCCAACGCCGTCACCGCGATGACCCCCGGTGTCGCCGCCGGATACGTCGTCACGCCCGGCGTGTTGCCGGCCGCCACAATCACTGGAATTCCCCTGGCAATCGCCTGCTGGATGACGCTGTCCAAAACGGAACTGTCTCCCGCTCCGCCCAGGCTCAGGTTGAGAACAGTGGCGCCATTGTCCACCGCTGCCTGGATGCCCAGCGCCACGTTCCACGAGGTGGTGCTCTCGCCACTGCCGTAAATGTCCACCGGCAGGATTTGCACGGAGGTGCCGCTGCTGGATTGCTGCGCAATGGCCTCCAAAATCGAGTAGGCCATCGCCGTTCCGTGCGTGGGGTCGGGACCGGTCGCGTTGGCGTCGCCGGCGACGGAAAGTTGCGGCAGAATAAATTTATCAAGTTGGGCGCCGAGCGATTGCTCCGCCGTGTCCGGCAAGCCGACGATGACCTTGCCGGAATCGCCTGGCGGGTTGAGTTGCAAGGACAGCGGTGCGATCGGCGCGGACGAGAGCGCCTGAATCGGCGGCGGTGGGTCGAAGACATAATTGTAGTCCACTGCGAGAACGTCGGAGTTGCTTTTCAACTGTCCGAGTGCCGCATCCGTGGCGGAAGCATTGTCGAAGAGCAGACGGTAGAGGCCGAGCTTGTCGTTGCGACCGGTGATTTTCGCTCCGAGCAGTTTGGCCAGGGCGTCAGCATCCGTGCCCGGTTTGAGTCTCACGAGCAATTCGTTGGCGACGTGCCGGGGCGCCGCCTTTGGCGCGAGCACCTGCCGCGTGGCATTTTTCATCTCAGTGCGAAAAACATAAAGTTGCGGCACGCCGTTGGTCCGCGGCACGAGCGCGAAGTTGAGATCGCCCAGCAACATCTTCAGCGCGTCGCCGGACGGCAGGTCCTTGAATTTTGCGGAAGTCGTGTGGGTGGTGTCCGGTTCCACAAAAATATGCCAGCCGGCCTCCACGGCGATTTTTTCCAGCAACGGCCACAGCGCCATGCCCCGCACATCGGCGTCCACACGGTCGGCCGCCCGGTGCCAGACGAGCGAGTTGGTGTCCGCCGCGCACGCACACAGACAAAACGCGGCTAGAAAAACGCAAATGGCAGTTTTTTTGAACATGGCCGGTTTAAAAGGTGGCACAGATGTCCCCGCCTGTGAAAGGCAAAACGCAGACCGGTAGTCCGTGCCGTTCTCACCCGCAATTTCATAGTCATTTGGTGGTAACACATTTCGCCATTTTGGTGGGGCGAGCTTCCTCGCGAGCCGTCGTCGCTACGCTTTTACGCGCCAAGCCCGGCTCGTCAGTAGCCTCGCCCCACCAAAATGAGTCATTACCAGACGGTTAGAGCGTACAGCTGGTTCAACGTTCATCACGGCGCAAGCACACGATAAAATTGTTGCGGCGCGCCCGTGATGGTATCAATCCAAAGTCCGGGGGAATTTGATGGAGTGACCGTGCCGCGCGATTGGAAGGTGCTGGTGATGTTCGTCCCGCTCAGCACTTCGTAAAGCCGTCCGGCCGTGGCGGGCCAGCCGATGGCGGGCGGCGGCGCGGTCAGCGTCAGCCCAAACGGCGGTTCCGACCCGCCGATGTAAATCCACTCCGTCCCGGTGCGGTACTGTTTGCCGTCGCTGCGCGTCACCACGGCGTAGAACGGATGCAATCCAATCCCCAGATTCGTCGCCGCCACCGCGAAAGTGGCGGAGGAGAGGTTGGAAACAACGCCGACCGAACCGCCCGTGGTGAACAATTCGATGGTGGAAATCGTGTTCGTGTTGGCGACAACCGAAAACAGCAACGTGAAATTCAGGACCGTGTTGGCAGCGCCGGCCAGCGTGGTGAGGCTGGCGTTGAGCAGCGTATTTTGAATGCGCACGTTTTGCGTCACCCGCGCCTGGGTGCGCACATGACTGCCTTCATAGACCACCGCCGTGAGTTCATGGCTGCCGTCAGCCAGCGCTGTTGTGTCCAAAGGAAACGTGAATGAAAGATTGGTGGCGCCAGCCGTGACGTAGAGATGGTTGCGCGGCTGGAGGTCGCCGAGGTTTTGATTCAACGCCTGGGTGTTGGTGGGAGTTAAATCCAGATCGCCCGAACCGCTGAAGGCCACCTGAATCTGCAAAGCCGGCCACCCGGCGGTTTGCGCGTACAGATTGAACTCGGTGTACGGCAGACCGTAACTTTCGTAGGGAAAGAAATCCCCGGCCACCAGCCCGTCAGCCGCCTGCAACGCGCCGTTGTTATTGATGGCATTGAATAATTGCCCGGTCAGGCCTGAAGTGTTCGTGCCGGGCGCAGTATTCGTCACTGCAATCGTCACCTGCGTGCCATTGGTTTTTGTAACGATCAGTTGCAGGTAATCGCCCACGCTCGGAAAGTTGGACACGGAGAGCCCGCACAAACCATAGGCCACGGTGTCGAGAAAATTGGTTGTGCTGGCAGCGACAAAAGTGGTCAGTCCGGAGGCCGAACCGATGGCGGTGCTGACGCTTACCGGAATTTGCGCCCCGGGCGTGTTGGTGTCGGTGGATTGCAACATGATGCGGTCGCCGCAGGCAGTGGCTTGCGCCTCCGACAAATTCGTGTATGCAGGTTGGTTCAGAACATCGGCAAGCCCGGCGGCAACCGAGCCAATCGTCGCGTTGGTCGGGACCGTGTAGTTGGTGGTATAACCATTGATGGTCACGTAAAGCTGGTTGCCCGCGGCAGGCGGAATGTTGGTCAAGGTTTGCCACCACGTGCCGTCGAGGAACAAATCAACCTGCTGAATGGGACGGTTCGACGTGCTGGCGTTGCATTGAAGCGTGAGATTGGTGACGCCGCTCAACACGCTGTTGGTAGGCAAATTGACCCACGCGCCGACCGGTGGCCGGGCAAAAGGCGCGGCCAGCGGCTCGCCCACGATCAATCCCTGATAAGGATTGGCGAGGCTCATATAATAACATTCCGCCAGGCTGAAACCCCGTGCCTGATAGAAATAATCCTGCGGCGATGGAAATTTCTGGAGGTAATTGCACGGCTCGGTCACCGTGCCGTAACTGCCGCACGCGCCGGCGTTCATGAAGGCTAGCAGCGAGGTTTGGCCGTTCGGGGCCAGGATGAGCCCCCCATACGATGTCAGGCTGTCGGCAATTGCGCCCGGCACAAACATATTCGACAGGGTGTTGAACACGGCCAGGCCGGTCTGATAGCCCAACAGGTTCGTAAGACCATAGGGCGAATCTGAATTTGTCCGTTGGATGAAAAAATCGCCGGCCAGTCGCGCGTCGAAAATCGCGTTGTCGAATTCCAGATACCGGACGTTGCGGGCCAGGTCGCTGGTCTTGGCCAGCCAGACCGTTTGTGTGGGAAATGTGCCGTCGCTGTCCACGCCGCAATCAATGATCGCCTGCGCCTGCGCCAGATTGCTGGACGTGATCATGGTCACGAGCCACGAGTTGCTGCCGGCGGCAATCGGCGGCGTCTGGCGAAAGATGCCTTCGCTGCCGGCATAGGCGTTGGAACTGGCATCGGGCAGATTGCAACCGGGTATCCCGGACGGACAATTAGTGCTGCAATCGTCCGTCTTGAATCCGTAAAACAATGCGGCGGTCGTCGAGTTGATTCCATCGGCGGCCGTGACCTGATAGGGAATGTCCATGGAGAGGACGACGTAATCCACCTGGTTGGTGAGGCCGCAACTCGAAAGCATGGCGACCAGCGGATTGAGCAGGTTGGTTTCGAAATCCGACTGGGTCCAGGTGGTGTTGCCCCCGGTCCAGTAGATGCGCAGAAGATTTTGCGGCGGCACGCAGCGCCGTTCGCAATAGTAATTACCGAGCTGAACCGAGTTCGTGCTGTTCTGGTTGACAACCACGACAACATTCAACCCGCTGCCGCCCGCGAAAAGTCCGGCAGCGGAAGCAAGCAAAACCGCCAGACCAGTCGCAAAGCACAGGCGGATGTTCATGCGCTTATTCTCGCCTGAAAATGTCGTTTAGTAAAGGGCGGCAATGTCAATGCCCCTGCACAATTTGGCGAAAATAGTGTGAGCAGATGATGACTGAACCGCTAACTGCCGCCAAAAGCCCCAAGCCCTAAATCCTAATGACTAAAGAAGGCTCAAATGACCCAATGGCTGATGCGCCTGCCAATGCTGTTTGTTCGAGCTTCGGGCTTTGGACTTCATTCGTCATTTATGGTTTAGGAATTAGTGACGGCTTCCGCTTGCCGGTTCTGGCGTCGAGCTGTTTTTTCCGTCACCGCAGCAGCTGCGCTTTCGTCTTCGCCAAGACTGTTTTGACCCAGACCTGGTTGTCCAGATACCAGCGCACCGTCTCCCGAAGGCCATCCTCAAATTTGTGCGCGGGCGTCCAGCCAAGCTCGCGCTGGATCTTCGACGCGTCAATCGCGTAACGGCGGTCGTGGCCGGGACGGTCTTTGACGAAAGCAATCAGCTTGCGCGAATTGCCGCCGAGTTTGGGGACGAACTCGTCAACCGTGTCGCAAATCAGTTGCACGATGTGGAGGTTCGCCCATTCGTTGTGGCCGCCGATGTTGTAGGTTTCACCCAATTTGCCGCGCGTCAGCACGAGCCACAGCGCCTCATCGTGGTCACGCACGTAAAGCCAGTCACGCACGTTCATGCCGTCGCCATAGACCGGCACCGGCTTCCGCGCCAAAATGCTTTGAATCACCACCGGAATGAGTTTTTCAGGAAATTGATACGGACCGTAGTTGTTCGAGCAATTCGTGATGACCGTCGGCAAACCGTAGGTGTGGTGATAGGCGCGGACGAGCATGTCGGACGATGCCTTGCTCGAGGAATACGGCGAGTTCGGCGCGTAAGGCGTGGTCTCCGTGAAAAAGCCGGTGGTGCCGAGCGAACCGTAAACTTCATCGGTCGAAACGTGGTGGAATCGGAAATCGAGTTTCGGGTCTCGGGTCCCGGATTTCGGATTCAGCCAGCAGGCGCGGCAGGCTTCGAGCAGGTTGAATGTGCCGACGACATTCGTGTGGATGAAATCGCCCGGACCGGTGATGGAACGGTCCACATGCGATTCCGCCGCGAGATGCATGACGTGCGTAACGGCGTGCTTTTCAACGACCCGCAGCACGGCGGTTTTGTCGCGCAGGTCCACCTTCTCAAAAATATATTTTGGATGTTTGGAAACCGCTTCCAGATTTTCCAGGTGCCCGGCATAAGTGAGACAATCGAGATTGATGAGTTTGGCGATCTCCGGACGGTCAATGACGTGATGGATGAGATTGGAGCCGATGAAGCCGGCACCGCCAGTAATGAGCAGTTTCATGGTTTATCCAGGACTTGTCGCAGGCTGGCCTCCCAATCCGGAAGCCGCAACCCGAAAGTTTTTCGCAATTTGCCGCAATCCAAAACCGAATACGCCGGCCGCCTCGCGGGCGTCGGATACTCCGATGTGGCGATCTTTTCCACCACGCGGCATTTCCGTTCCGCTTCCGGCATCCACTCGATGATGCGGGAAGCGAACTCATGCCAGTTTGTTTGGCCGCTGGCGGCGAGATGATATTCGCCGTTGAACCCGGAACGATCCGCGCCGGCCAGGACCTGCTTGAGCGCCAGCGCGGTGGTTTCGGCGATCATCCGCGACCACGTCGGGCAACCGAACTGGTCGGCCACCACGCGCAGTTTCTCGCGCTCGCGCGCCAGGCGTTGCATCGTGAGCATGAAATTCTGGCCGCGCGCGCCGTAAACCCAGCACAGCCGGAAAATCAAATGGTCCGCGCCTGAAGTCTTCACCGCCCGGTCGCCTTCCAATTTTGACCGGCCGTAAGCGCCCAGCGGATTCGGCGCGTCAGTTTCGACGTAAGGCGACGTCTTCGCCCCGTCGAAAACATAATCCGTCGAGTAATGCACCATCAGCGCGCCAATCTTTTTCGCCGCCTCGGCCAAAACTCCCGGCGCAACCGCGTTGATCTGCCGGCAAAGTTCCGTTTCCGTCTCGGCCTTGTCCACCGCCGTGTAGGCCGCCGCGTTCACCACCACGGATGGACGCGTTCCGGTCACGAATTGTCGCAGCGCCGGCGTGTCGGTGAGGTTGATTTCAGGATAATCCACTGCCACCACCTCTGCCAGCGGCGCGAGCGTGCGGCGCAATTCCCAACCGACCTGTCCGTTTTTTCCGATGAGCAAAATCTTCATGGGATGCGGACGACGTTCAGGCAAACAAGCGATCCTTGGGCAGGTCCTTCAACCGCGGCCCGCGCGCGTCCTTCTCCGAAAGCTGCGGGTTGTCCAGCGGCCATTGGATGCCGATGTCGGGATCGTTCCACGCCAGCGTCAGTTCATTCTGCGGGATGTAAAGTTCCGTGCATTTGTACGCGAACAATGCGGTCTCGCTCAACACCGCAAATCCGTGCGCGAAACCCGGCGGGATGAAAAATTGCCGCTTGTTCTCGCCGGAGAGATGCAGTCCATGCCACCGGCCAAACGTGGGTGAGCTGCGCCGGATGTCCACCGCCACGTCAAACACCTCGCCTTGCAGCACAAAGACCAGCTTGCCCTGTGGTGCTGGATTCTGGAAATGCAGCCCGCGCAGGGTGCCCCGCCGCGAAAGCGACACGTTGTCCTGCACGAAATTCCAGTCCAGCCCCGCCTCGTGGTAACGCTGGCGATTCCATGTCTCCATGAAAAAACCGCGCGCGTCGCCAAAAACCTTCGGTTCGATGACCACCAATCCCGGGATGTCGCAGGTGATGACGTTCATCGCTCAAGGGCGGGATGCGGCCAGCCGCCGGGCCTCCGTGATGACTTCCTTGTCCAGGTATTCGCGGTATTCGCACTTCGGCATTTTGCTGGCGAGTTCCTCCAGTTGCGCGAGCGACAGGAACCCGGCGCGGAACGCCGCCTCCTCCGGACAACCGATTTTGACGCCCGCGCGTTTCTCGATCGTCTGCACGTAAGCCGACGCCTCGTGCAGGCTGCTGCTCGTGCCCGCGTCCAGCCACGCAAAGCCGCGGCTCAGCCGGTGCACCCGCAACTGCCCGCGCCGCAGATACGCCACGTTCACATCCGTGATTTCCAGCTCGCCGCGCGCCGACGGCTTGAGCGTCTTGGTGACGGCCACGACGTTGTTGTCGTAAAGGTAAAGTCCCGGCACGGCGTAATTGCTCCGGGCCTGCTTCGGCTTTTCCTCGATGGAAATCGCCTGACCCTGCGCATCGAATTCCACCACGCCGTAACGCTCCGGGTCGTTGACGTGATAACCGAAAATCGCCGCGCCGGTCTTGAACTCGGTGAATGCGCGATGAAACGAATCGCCGCCGTAAAACACGTTGTCGCCCAGAACCAGCGTGACGCTGTCGCGGCCGATGAACGATTCCGCAATTAAAAATGCCTGCGCGATGCCCCCCGGTTTCGGTTGTTCGCGATATTCGATGGACAGCCCCCACGCCCGGCCGTCGCCGAGCAATTGCTTGAAGCGCGGCAAGTCCTGCGGCGTGGAAATGATGCACAAGTCGCGGATGCCGCCCTCGATGAGCGTGGTCAGCGGGTAATACACCATCGGCTTGTCATACACCGGCTGGAGCTGTTTGCTCGCGACCAGCGTGAGCGGATACAGCCGCGACCCGGCGCCACCGGCGAGAATGATTCCTTTCATCGGCCGACAGCGTAAAAATTTCCGGGGAAAAAGAAAGCCGGAAGTTTTGGAAGGGGCGCGGCGTTTACGCCGCTTCATCGTCCTTGACCTGTGAAATCAACGTTCTTCAAGTGTCTTTGTACGTTGAAGCGGCCTGAAGGCCCGCGCTCCGGAGCAGTATCAAGATGCGCCGTTTGCGAATAAACCAACCCGGAATGGTTTCGAGTTTGCGTTGGACGGGAACTTTTCCTATTGCTTCCGCGTCTGATTGAATGGGATGAAGAAAAAGTTGAATTGGATTTTCGCCGCGCTCGTCGCGGTGTTTGCATTGTTGCAACTCACGAATCCCGCGCGCACGAACCCACGGGTCGCGCCGGGGCACGACTTGATGGCCACCAACCCGCCGCCACCGCAAATCGCCGCCCTGCTGCACGCGGCCTGTTACGACTGTCATTCCGACGAAACCCGGTGGCCGTGGTACAGCCGCGTCGCACCGGTGTCGTGGCTGGTGGCGAACGATGTCACGCGCGGGCGCGAGCGGCTGAATTTCTCCGACTGGCCGCGTGAATTGCCCGAGCGCGCGGCAAAACGGCTGGAGCGGATCAGCGAAGAAGTGGACTACAAGGAAATGCCGCCGGCCAAATACACGTTGCTACATCCCAAAGCCCGGCTCACCGCCGACCAGCGCCAGCAATTGATTCATTGGGCGGACCAGGAAGCTACGCGGCTTAAAGCAAACGGCGTGGCCGGCAAAGAATGAGCGGTTGGCCCGTCAGGCATACTCTAACACGCCACCATTTTTCTTTCTCCTAGGAGCGCCGGGCGACTGGAAAGTCACCCGAACCCGCGGACAGGAATGTCCGCGCTACGTAGCGCAGGCTTTCCAGCCTGCGGGTTCTGGGGACTTTCCAGTCCCCAGTTAAGAACAGTGTCGAGTTGCACCCCTTGATTGCTTCAAATCAGTTTGGACATTGACGGAACCCAGGCTGCCAAACATGCTTTTATTTTTATGTTGCACAGCGAACTGGTTCCCGCCGCGGAAAGGGATTCGCGGCGATTGATGGTGATGTTGCACGGGCTGGGCGACAGCGCGGATGGCTGGCGCTGGTTCCCGGAAGTGATGAACCTGCCGTGGCTGAATTATCTGCTCGTCAACGCGCCGGACGACTACTACGGCGGTTACTCGTGGTTCGATTTGAACAACATGGTTCCCGGCGTCCAGCGCAGCCGCAAATTGTTGTTCGACCTGCTCGACGATTTGCGCGCCAGGGGTTTTCCAGCGGAACAAATCATCTTCGGCGGTTTTTCACAAGGCTGCCTGATGGCCATCGAAGCCGGCCTGCATTATCCGCACCAGTTCGCGGGTATCGTCGGCATCAGCGGCTGGATTTTTGAGCCGGAAAAACTGGTGCAGGAACTTTCACCCGTCGCGCGCCAGCAGCGCCTGCTCCTGACGCACGGCACGAGCGATCCCATGATTCCGATTGACAAGGTGCGCGGGCAGATTCCGTTGCTCAAGGCCGCCGGCCTGCGCCTGGAGTGGCACGAATTTATGAAGGCGCACACCGTCGCCGGCGAAGAGGAAATCGCCGTGATCCGCAATTTTGTGCGCGCCGGGTATGGAAATGGATTGATGGAGTGATGGGGGTTCACTCAGTGCCCTAATACTTCAACACTCCAATAATCCGTTTTCTGTTTTTCTTTCGGAATTATACCTTTGACAAACAACACGCATTGGACGGATCTCCCTCTCCGCCGCGAAGCGGGGGAGAGGGTCGGGGAAGAGGTGGTACTGATTTGCACAATAACGATTGAAGGCTGCCTACATTTAAAAATTTCCCACTCCGGTCGCTTCACGACACCCTTTCCCCGCTTGGGCGGGAAGAGGGAACATACCAATGGTTCACAAAAATAAAAATCAATCGACTTGACAGTGAGCATGGTTACACTAATTCATAATTCCAACCAGGAGACGATATGGCATCAAAATTAATTACGAGTTGTGATTTTAAGTTTGGTGGCGACGTTTACCACATCACGGTACGTTCTTACGACGAGGACCTTGGCCACGTCACGGCGGATTGGTGGCGGGCGTCTGATCGGCAAGAAGGCAGGCTCGGCTTCGGCGTTGTGTCCTCCGACGTGGCCATAAGGTTGGCAGAACAGGCAATCTGTAATCCCACGCCGCCATCCGTCTCAGAGTCATCACCCCGTCATCGCACCTTCAGACCACCACCGTAAGAGAAAACGCGCCGGCTATCCGGGTGTTGTGGGGAAATAACCGGCGCGCCCGTGTCGCCGCGAAGGGACACGGAGATCCCGCAGCGCGGGAGGGAAGAATTATTGACTTTCGGACTGCGCCGACATGTCACCGCACTCCAAAAAGGTCCCCCTCGCCTCACACCTTCACTTCGCGGCTGGCGCCGGGAATCCAGATTTGTTCCGGGCGCGGCTCGCCGGTGGCTTCCATCGCGCGCTCCACGATGTCGCGCATCTGGCTGAACCACCAGCCGGCGCGGGCGATGCGCCCTTCACGCCGTGCCGCGTTCGCACGCGGCGGGATGCCGCCGAAACCGAGTTCCAGTTGATTGTCTGTCGCGTTTGTCATAATGAACCTTTCTTTGCGCGACATTCTGGCAGAGGGGGTTGGACATTTGCTGTCCAAGGTAAAATAATAACAGGAGTATGTACTTAACGCAAAAGACAGTCGTGGGACACGAGATGGTGAAAGCGACTTGCGGCGGACGAAGCAAAGACAAAGCACCCTAAAGTCATTTTTTAACACATTGAGCAATCAGGCAGGCCAACCCGACAATCCCCGATCCCCACTCGTCTTTATAAGAGCCTGGAGTGAAATCGGGAGGCGGAACATCACCTGTAAGCCAGTCATGCACAAACCACTTCATTGGGTAATTATGTTCCGCAGACGCTTGTTCTTGGGCAGGAGGAGCGGCTGTGCTTTGTCCTCGTGTTGGCTTTAGACTCGAACAGCCAACACATAAAAACAAACACACTGCCACAACCAGCCCATTGACCATAAATCGTTTCATGTGGTTGATGCTCAACGAAGCAAAATGTCAGCCACAAACACCCTGAAATCAAGGTGGATGCGGGATTCCCGCACACCGCGTAAATCGTATATCGTAAACCGAAAATAGTGAACCTCCAAGCGTCGGCTCCTGCTTTTCGGCGGAACTATTCGTGAATCGTGATGGTATCGCCCGGTTCCAGCGGCACCACGTGGCCGTTGAGCAAATCCTTCGGATTGATGCTGGCCTGTTCGCCCTGGCGGGTGATGGTGATTTCCTTCGGGTTGTGGATACTGGTGTAATTGGCCGTCGCGATGGCCTGCGCGAGCGTCAAGCCTTCCACCCACGGGACTTCGGACTTTTGCACCGGCCCGACGATGTAAACACTGGTGCGTTGGTCCGCCGCCATTTTGGCAAGCGCATCCTGTTGGCCAGCCAGATAAGCCGCCTGCACCTGGGCATTGGCCTGCGACCTGGTGACGCAGCCACAGAACGACGTTGCCATCAGCAGCGCCGAAATCCCGCTGACACAAAATAATTTCAGGAACCCATTCATTTTACTCCGGCCGTTTGAGAATCTTTCCAAACTCGCCTTCGACCGGTTCGATTTCAATGCGGTGCTCTTCCTGTGCGCCCGGAGCCGGCGTCGAAATCCTGCTTTTCTTTTCCGTCTTGGGCACGGCGGCGGACGGCAGCGGCACGGCAACAAATGTGGCTTCGGCCGGTTCGCTGTCCGGCGGCTCCGAACCTTGACCGGGAACAAACAAATTGGTCCGGGTCTCCAGCCATTTGCAATACCGTTGAAAACCCCACATGCCGTGATCGGCGCCGGTCTCAATCGCGGAGATGATTTTGAAAAAATCGCGGTTGCGGATGAAATTTTTCACCGCGTGCGTTGCCACCAGAATCTCGCATTCGGGGACGCGAATGTTCAAATCCGGCCGGAAGCGGAGCCGTTGCGAAATGACCGCGACGAGACAATCCGCCAGTTGCGCGCAAACGGCGCCTTGAATCTCCGCCGGAAAAGCCGAAGCCACGCGTTGCAAGGCTTCCGCGCAACTCGACGAATGGACCGTGGCCAGAACCAGGTGGCCGGTTTCGGAGGCGCTCAACGTCAGGCGCATCGTTTCCGGATCGCGCATTTCCCCGACCATCAACACGTCCGGGTCTTCGCGCAGCGCATCCAGCAGCGCCTGCTCGAAGCTCGGCGTATCGCGCCCGACTTCGCGCTGCCGGATGTAGGAGCGCCGCGGGCGGAAGGTGTATTCAATCGGACTTTCAACCGTGACGATATGGCGGGTCTCGGTCAGGTTGATTTCCTGAATCAAGGCCGCCAGGGTCGAGGATTTGCCGCTGCCGGTCGGACCGCTGACCAGAATCAAGCCATGCGTGTTTTTGACGAGCTTTTTGAGGTCGGGATGCAGATTGAGTTTTTCCACCGTGGCTTGAAATGAACCGAGCAAACGAACCGCCAGGCCAATGCCGCGCGAGGTTTGCAAAATATTGATCCGGCAGCGGACACCGTGAATTGTTTTGGACAAATCAAACGAACGCCGTTCCAAAAATACCGGCCACTGCTCCTCCCCGATGAGCCGGCGCGCGATTTCCGCCAGCGCTCTCGGTGGAATGGGTTCACCAGAAATCTGCAATGCACCGCGAACACGCACCGCCGCCGGCATCCCAGCTTCCAGGTGCAAATCGCTGGCGCCACCACCCGCCGCCGATTCAATCAATGATTCCAGTTCCATGTGACCTACTTTAATGAACAATCCAAACGGTGAAAAGTTCTTTGGTTGAAGTAAAATTAATCCTCCGGAACAAACGGAACTTTGGTTGATTTTGTGGAACCCCTCACCCGGCCTGCGGCCACCCTCTCCCCGCCCGAGCGGGGAGAGGGACGGGGCGAGGGGCGTTTAGTTTTGATCCACTGGCGTTACCGATGACCGTCAGGCCGACGTAACGGAATTCTTCCACGCCGCCACCACTGTTTTGATTTCCGCCGCGCAAGCCGCCCGCGGTTTTACGAACCGCGGCGTGAACCACGGGAACAAACCGATCAAATCATGGGTCACCAAAATCTGCCCGTCACAATCGTCGCCACTGCCAATGCCGATGGTGGGAATGGGCATGCGCGCCGTAATTTCCTTTGCGACCGGTGTTGTTACGAGCTCAAGCACAATCGCAAACGCGCCCGCGTCGGCCAGCGCCTGCGCATCTGCGAGCAACGCCTGATGCTCCGGCTCGTTTTTGCCTTTGATATGGTAGCCGCCTTCCTCCAGCACGTGTTGCGGCAACATGCCCAGATGCCCGCAAAACGGAATTCCGGCGGACACCATCGCGCGAACCGGTTTGATGATTTCGCGTCCGCCTTCGGCCTTCACAAATTCCGCGCCGGCGGCGACCAGCTTTTTCGCATTCTTCACCGCTGCCGCCATGGTTTCGTAACTGTGGAACGGCATGTCCGCGCCCAGCAATGCGCGCGGTTTGGCGCGGGCGGCGGCGCGAACGTGATGCTCCATTTCGGCCATCGTCACGTGCGTGGTGTCGGGATAACCGAGCACAACCATGCCCAGCGAATCGCCGACGAGAATCAGCGGAATGCCCGCTTCGTCGAGCAGCTTCGTCACCGGGAAATCGTAGGCCGTGAGCGCGGCAATCTTTTCGCCGCGCACTTTCATGGCGCGAATGATTTCGTTGGTTACCTTGGTTTCGTGCATGGCTGGTCAGAAAATCCGAAATCCGAATTTTGAAATCCGAAAGAAACCCGAAACCCGAGGTCCGAAACTGCCCGCCCGGACGACCGGCGTTTTCTTTTGATCCAAAACGCGGCCCGAAGCGGCACTGCCGGAAGCTAATTCGGAATTCGTCCCGCTTGGCAGGATTTCGGCTTTCGGATTTCGAGTTTCGGCATTCACACCGCCTTGAAGCTTCCCAGCAATTCCTCCGGCGTCGCCGTGGCGGTGCCGATTTTGCCCACGACGATGCCCGCCGCGTGGTTGGAAAGAATCGCCGCTTCGACCGACGATGCGCCCGCCGCGATGGCCAGCGTGAATGTCGCGATGACCGTGTCGCCCGCGCCGGAAACGTCGAATACTTCCTGCGCGACGGTCGGAATGTGAAACGGCTTTTGCCCGCGCTGACAGAGCAACATGCCGAGTTCGCCCAGCGTGATCAGCAGCACCGCCGGGCGCAGTTCGTTGAGCAGACGCTCCGCAACGAGCATGAGATTTTTGTCGGCCAGCGGGTTCGGGTAGCGTCCCGCCATGGCGGGATCCGGCAGATTGGCAAGCTCGAAAGCCTCCTTGCGATTCGGCGTGATGAGCGAGAGGCCGCTCAAATTCAAATGATGCGCCGGCTTGGGGTCGAAACTCAGCCAGATGCCGCGCACGCGGCAGAGCGTTTTGATTTCGTTGAGCAACGGCTGCGTCACGACGCCCTTGTTGTAATCGCCGACGATGACGGCGGCGGCCTTGGGGAGTTTTGATTTCAATTCGACGAGCAAACGACCGGTCAAACGCGCGTCCAAATGGTCGCGCGTTTCGCGGTCAATGCGCACCATTTGCTGTTTGTGCGCCACGATGCGGGTTTTGACACTGGTATGCCGCGCGGCGTGCGTCACCAATCCGCGGCAGCCGATTTTCTGTTCGTTCAACAATGTTTTCAACCGGCGGCCGGCATCGTCACTGCCAATCGCGCCAAAAATTTCCGTCGGGACGTTGAGCGCGGTCAGATTGCGCGCGACGTTGGCCGCGCCACCGGGCATGAAACTTTCGCGCTCAAAATCCACCACCGGGACCGGCGCTTCGGGCGAAATGCGCGACACGCCGCCCCAGATGAATTGGTCGAGCATCACGTCGCCGAGAACCAGCACGCGGGTTTTCGTCGCGGCCGCCAGGATTTGCCGCGCCCGCGAATGGGAAAGAATTTTTGTGCTCATGCTGTTTTGAAAATGGAGTGATGGAGCAATGGAGTGGTGGAATGCAACTGTTTTCTTGTTCCAATACTCCACCACTCCATCACTCCATTTTGCTCATTCAGGTTCATTTGTGGTTGAGTCTAGTCCAGAAAAGCCGTCAACGGACTCGTCGCGCTGGCGGTTTCCTGCGTGGCACCAAGTCCGGCTTCAAACGCCGCGCGTCCGGCTTCAACGGCCATTTTGAAGGCGACGGCCATGCGGTTCGGATCACTCGACACCGCGACGGCGGTGTTGACCAGCACGGCGTCGGCGCCCATTTCCATCGCCTCCGCCGCGTGGCTGGGCGCGCCGAGACCGGCGTCCACCACCACCGGCACCGTGGCCTGCTCGATGATGATGCGGATCTGGTCGCGCGTCTGGATGCCGCGATTCGACCCGATGGGCGAACCGAGCGGCATGACGGTGGCGACGCCGACGTCCTGCAGCCGTTTCGCCAGGACCGGGTCGGCGTTGATGTAAGGCAAAACGGTGAAACCATCTTTCACCAAAATTTCGGCGGCCTTGAATGTTTCCACCGGGTCGGGCAGCAGGTAGCGCGGGTCGGGATGGATTTCGAGTTTCACCCATTTCGGCAGACCGGCGGCGGCGGCGAGACGCGCGAGGCGCACGGCCTCGTCGGCATTCATCGCACCGCTGGTGTTGGGCAGGAGCAGAAACTTTTTCGGGTCAATAAATTCCAGAATGTTGGCGAACGGATCACGCTGGCCGGACAAGTCGGCGCGGCGGAGGGCGACGGTGACCATTTCCGCGCCGCTGGCGGCGAGGGCGGCGCGCATGGCTTCGGGCGACGAAAACTTGCCCGTACCCATGATCAGGCGCGAGCGGAAAATCCGCCCGGCGATGACCAATGGCTGGCTGGCAGACGACATTGCCCCTAATTTAGGCGAGCGGGCGAAGTTTTGTCGAGCAGCGAAGGCAAACCCCGGACTTATCGGGAACCAGCCGGAAAACCGAAATCCGAAGCTCGGAAGCGGAATCAATTCCGAATGCCGAAGCCCGAACCTGGTGAAATGCCAGGCACAACCGGCATCAATTCGGATTTGGGATTTCGGTATTCTTTCGGATTTCGGGTTTCGGAATTCGAAATTATCCGCTCTTAACAAGCGGCGGCACTTCCGGGAGGTCCTGAACGTTCAATTTTTCGGAGAGGGTTCAGGATGGAGCACGCGCTGCAATGTCTGCAACAGCATGGGCCCGGTGAACGGTTTGGACAGGTGGGCTTCGCCCAGCACGCCCAGGTCGGCGGGCAAGCTCAACTTGGATTGGTATCCGGTCATCACGATGACCCGGACCTGCGGGTTCAATCGCCGCAACACCCGGATGAACGCCGGGCCGTCCATGACCGGCATCACGAGGTCCGTCACCACCACCGGCACTTCCTTCTGGTGCGCCACATACTGGGTTATCCCCTCCGCTCCCTCCGCCGCCTCGATGACGCGATAGCCGTTGCGCTCCAGGAGTTTCCGCGCGACCTGCCGCACGCTGCTCTCGTCATCCACCACCAGCACCAGTTCCCCGCCGCCTTGAGGGAGGCTCTGGTTCGCCTGACTGGCCGACTGGGCTTCCACCGCCTCGCTGGCGGGCAGGTAAGCCCTGAACTCCGTACCACGCCCGGGCTGGCTATGGACCTGAATGAACCCGCCGTGGCTCTGCACAATCCCCAGCACCGTGGACAAGCCCAGCCCCGTTCCCTTGCCCAGTTCCTTGGTGGTGAAAAAGGGGTCGAAGATTTTGTCCAGATGCTCCGGCGCGATGCCCTGCCCGGTATCGGTCACGCTCAAGCACACGTAACGTCCCGGCTGGGCGCCGGGAGTCATCCGGGCGAATGATTCATCGAATTCTTGATTATCCAGTTTGAGGGTGAGCGTGCCGCCTTCGGGCATGGCGTCGCGGGCGTTGACACACAGGTTCATCAGGACCTGGTGCAACTGGGTGGCGTCGCCGCTCACCAGCCAGATATCCGGTGGCATCTCGCGCCGGACGGTGATGTTCTTGTGAAAGGTTTCCCGGATGATGCCTGACATTTCGTTGACCAGGGCGCGGAGTTGCACGGGCACGCGTTCGCCTTCCATGCCCCGCCCAAAGGTGAGCAATTGTTTGATGATGCTGCTGCCGCGTTGGGCGTTGGTTTCAACCAGGTCCACCATGTTTCGCAATTCCGGGTCCTTAACGACCTCGCGGAGCAGCGGCGGCACCATGAGCATTGGCGCAAGGATGTTGTTGAGGTCATGGGCGATGCCGCTGGCCAGCCGGCCCACGCTCTCCAGCCGCTGCGTGCGCAGCAAGTGTGTCTCCAGTTCCTTGCGCTCCGTGATGTCCGTCCACGCGCCCACCACCTCGTGCGGCTGGCCGGTGGCGTCCAGCAGCAGATGCATCTCATCGTGAATCCACACCACACTGCCGTCCCGGCGAAGAAAGCGATACTCGTGGACAATGTGTTCGCGGGCCAGGATGCGGCCGGAGTCGGTAATCACTCGCGTGACATCTTCGGGATGCACATGCGCACTCCACCAATGCGGTTGCAGGGCCTCCTCGACGGTGTAGCCAAACAGGCGTTCAAGGTTGGGGCTTACCCACGTCCGCCGCAAATTCGGACCTTCCATCTGAAACACCGAAGTGACGTTGGGGCTGGCCTCGAAGATTTCCCTCAGCCGCTCCTGACTGGCCCGCAGGGCCACCTCTGCCCGCTTGTGCTCGGCCCGATGGCGCAATGCACTGATACCGTACGCGAGGTCGTTGGCCAGTTCGGCCAGCAGTTCGACCTCCTTGGGGTTGAAGGCGTCCGGCTCCCCGGCATATATCATCAAGGCGCCGAGGCAACGGCCCTCGTTCAACAGCGGCAGGGCGATGGACGAAGCGTAACCGCGCTGGATGGCCGCCGTGCGCCAGGGCGCGAAAGCCGGGTCGGTGGGAATGTTGCGGGCCAGCACCGGCTGGCCGGTTCGGATGGCCGTGCCGGTGGGGCCACGACCGCGTTCGGTATCGGCCCAGGTGATGTTAATGGTGCCGAGGTAACCGTCCTCGAAACCGGCCTGGGCCACCGGGCGCACCGACCTGGCTTCATCCTGCTCCGCGAAGCCGACCCACGCCAGGCGGTAGCCGCCGTGCTCGACGGCAATGCGGCAGACGGCCTGCAACAACGCCGACTCGTCTGTGGCGCGCACCATTTCCTGATTGCACTGGCTGGTCAAGCGCAGGGCGCGGTTGACATCCCGCAACTCGTTCTCCGCCCGCTTGCGCTCGGCAATGTCGCGGTGAGATGCCAGAATGTATTTTTTACCGCCAACCGTGACCAGGTTTACCGCCACCTCCAAGGGGAGCAACTGCCCATTCTTGTGATGGTGGGCAACCTCGAAGGTCAAGTTTTCTCCTGCCAATACCCGACGTATCCGTTCTGGAAACAATCGATAGCTTTCCGGGGCGTCCAAATCCCTCAGATTCATTTTCAGGATTTCAGCAACGCTGTAACCGTGCAGCGCGGCGAATGACTCGTTGACCAATACGATCTCGCCGCTGGGGGAGAGAAAGAACATTCCATCACTCGCATTTTCAAAAACAGTCCTGAACCATTCGTCTTTCTCCCGCAGTGCCGCCTCCGCCTTTTTGCGCTCGGTGATGTCCTGCACGGTCCCTTGCATCATGACGGCCTTGCCATCCTTATCCCGCAAAACTTCGGCTTGTGCGTGAATGACCTTTTCTCCGCCGTCCGGCAACCGGAGACGATAGTCCAAATCATATTCTCTGACTCCGTTCACAGCATCAGCCAGTGCTTGACTCACGCGCTCCCGGTCTTCGGGGTGGACCATGTCCACGAACCGTTTTCGGTGCTCCTGCAGTTTCCCGGGAACCTGCTCGAAAATCCGGAAGGTCTCATCGGACCAGTGTGCGGTGTCGTTTTGGATGTCCCACTGCCAGGAGCCGATATGGGCAATTCGTTGAGCGGCGGTCAGACTCGCTTCGCTTTCCCGCAGCGCCACCTCCGCCTGCTTGCGTTCGGTGATGTCGCGGAAATACCATACCCGGCCATAGTATTTCCCGCCTTCGCCGAGCATCGGGGCTGAATAACGGTCAAACGTGCGGCCATCTTTCAGGGCAATCTCATCCTGGCTTATTTCATTCCGGTCCTCGTGGAGTTGTTCCAGCTTGCCGACGAATTCCTCGGGGCTCACCAGTTTATTCATCACCGATTTCAGGATCTGCTCGTCGGACTTGGATTCCGCTACGACCGAAGGAATATCCCAGATGTCAACGAACCGCCGGTTGAAGGATATTATTTCGCCATTTTCATCCACCACGAGAATTCCGTCAATGGAGGCCTCCTGCTGTGTGGCCAAAATGATATTTTTAAATTCC
Organism: Verrucomicrobiia bacterium; assembly: GCA_049692125.1. Taxonomy (GTDB): domain Bacteria; phylum Verrucomicrobiota; class Verrucomicrobiia; order Limisphaerales; family UBA11358; genus UBA11358. Next base: position 98,168 of record JBAVOO010000026.1, read on the forward strand.
AGTGCCTCGTCCGCCTGCCTGCGCTCCTGAAGCAGCTTCCATTCGTGCAAGGCGCGTTCGATGGTATGCGGCATGTCGGCAAAGGCATCCGGAGATTTCACCACATAATCCAGCGCACCCGCCTTGATTGCCTCCACCGCCACCTGCTCGTTGCCATAGCTCGTCATCACCAAAATGGGGAACGGTCCCGCCTCCGGCGGACAGGTCAGCACCTCCGTGGCGCGGCCATCCGGCAGATTCAGATCCATCACAGCGATGTTCGGCGGCCGGTCCACGCTGCTCCGGCGAAACTCCCGCAGCGTGCCGACGACCTTGACCTCGGACTCCGACCCGCCGGCTTCGACGGCGCGCTGGATGGCCGCCGCGTGGGCCGGATCATCTTCCACCAGCAAGATGAGCATGGGTTTAGGTTTCTTTTTCACGGCGGTTTACATGGTTGGAGCCGGGCCGGCAAGGATGCCGCCGGCTACGGCAGGCAGGATGCCTGCCACCACCGCCGCGCCAGCCATTTCTGGCTGTCGTAGCGCCCGGCTTCCGGCCGGGTGATCTGGATGTGGAAGCAAGGTCATGAGCGGTTGGGATTAGTCTGCTTTCAGTCTGGAAACCGGTTCCACGCCAGCCAGTAGAAGCCGAAGATTTCCATCAGCTTGGAGAACTTCTCAAAATCCACCGGCTTCACCAAATAGCTCCCGGCGCCATGAGTGTAAGCGTTAACCAGGTCCGATTCGGCACCCGAGGTCGTGAGCACGACCGTCGGGATGCGCTTCAGTTCCTCATCCTCTTTGATCCGGCGCAGCACTTCCAGCCCGTCCACCTTGGGCAGTCGCAGATCCAGAAGAATCAGGTTTGGCCGGGGACTGATCTTGGGGTCGGCATAGGCGTCATGGTGGAAAAGATAATCCAGCGCCGCCTGGCCGTCGGCCACGTGAATGATGCGGTTGGCCACGCGAAAATCTCCCAGGTTGCGCCGCACAATCTCGGCGTGGGCCGGATCGTCTTCCACGAGCAAAATGGTGACGGGGTTTCCTTTAATCATAATAGTGTCTCCAAGGTTTTATTCAGCAGTTTGGTGGGCCGTTTTTCGGGATGCCGGGCGGCAGGGATGCCACCGGCTACGACAGGCAGGATGCCTGCCGCTACTCGGGGCGGCGTGCTGGTTGACGTCTTCATTGGGTGTTGGGGTCGCCTCTCTCCAGTTTCGCGAGATATTTCCGGGCGCACTCCGGGCAGTAGCTGTGTGTGAATCGGGCGTCGGTGTGCTCCTGAATGTAGCCTTCCACCTGGCTCCAGTAGCCTTGGTCGTCGCGGATTTTCTTGCAGGCGGAGCAGATGGGCAACAAGCCGCTCAAGGTCTTGACCTTCGACAGAGCCTCCTCCAGTTGGGCAATCAGGCGCTTTTGCGCGGCCACGGCCTCCCGGCGTTCGGTGAGCAGCTTCCACTCGCGCAAGGCGCGCTCCACCGCGCGTGGCATCGTCGCAAAGGCTTCCGCAGACTTGACGACGTAATCCAGCGCGCCCGCCTTGATCGCCTCCACCGCCACCTGCTCGTTGCCATAGCTCGTCATTACCATGATGGGAAACGGGCCGGCCTCGGGCGGACTGGACATGATCTCCACCGCGCGGCCATCCGGCAGGTTCAGATCCAGCAAGGCGAGGTCCGGCGGGTGGTCGGCGCTGCGGCGGCGGAATTCCTGCAAGGTGCGCACCACCTCGATTTGAGTTTCGGCCTCATCGGTTTCGAAGGCGCGCTGGATCGCGGCGGCGTGGGCCGCTTCATCTTCCACAATCAGCAAACGCAGAGGAGGTTTTCCCATAAAATTCCCTTTACGACGATTGTTCCGGGTCAATGATAACCGCTCCGGGCAAAGTAAACAGGAAATTCGCGCCCTGCCCGGGACCGGCAGATTCAACCCAGATTCGGCCTTCGTACAGCTCCACGATTCGCTTGACCAGAGCCAGTCCCATCCCCGTTCCCTCGCCCTTCGGATTGAGCTGCTCAAACAAACCGAACACCTTCGCCTGGTAGCGCGGATCAATGCCCGCGCCGTTGTCGCGCACGAAAAATACCGTCTCGGGTCCGCGCTGCTCGACGCCGATCTCGACCTGCGGCTGGGGCTGGTTCCCCATGAACTTGCAGGCGTTCTCCACCAGGTTCTGCCAGATTTCCATCAGCCGCGGACGGTCACCCTCCAGGGTCACAACCGCATCGGCCACTTGCACCTTCACGCCGCCCGTGCTGATGCGTCCGGCGACCAGCCGGACGGCCTCCTGCGCCAGTTCCCGGAACGTGACCCGCACGGCCGGATTCTTTTTGCGGCCAACGCGCGCCAGATTGAGCAGTTCATCGAGCAACTGGCCCATCTTTTTCGTCGCGGTGTGCATGTAGGCCACATCCTGTTTTACCCGTTCCATGTCCGGGCGGGCCAGGTCCTGCTCCAGGTAGCCGAGGAACGTATTCACCGTCACCAGCGGACTTTTCAGGTCGTGCGACACGGTGTAGGTGAAGCGTTCCAGTTCGGAGTTTTTCTGCTTCAACTCCTCTTCCTGCCGCTTGCGCTCGGTGATGTCACGGAACGACCACACCCGGCCAATGACCGCCCCTTCCATCTTCATCGGGGAGGTATAGCGCTCAAAAATGCGGTCGTCCTTGAAGGCCAGCATGTCCATCTCCACCGCGTCCGTACTGTAGAGCAACTGCACCTTCTTCAAAAACGCGTCGGGATCGGACAACTGCTTCAGCACGAAATCCAACAGGACACGGTCGTCTCCGACATCCATGAGCGACTGGGGAATCCGCCAGAGCTCGGCAAACCGCTGGTTGGCTTTGATCACCTTCCCCTTGTTGTCCACGGCCAGAATGCCATCGGCGGTGGATTCGAGGATTACATGGATTTGGATATCGCTCCAGCGCAGCGCCTCCTCCGCCCGCTTGCGTTCGGTAATGTCGAACAGGATTCCCTGGGTGCCCATAATTTTTCCGGCGGAGTCAAAAACCGGTGATTTCACGACATGATAATTCCGGGTTTCGCCATCCGCGCGATAATATACCTCATCATCTTCGATACGATTGCCACTTTGCATGATCGTTGCGTGGTGGCCGGCACCTTTGGTTACCAGCGCGACATCCGTCACTCCAAGTTCCAAGGGTGTTTTCCCCAAAAACTGATCCGGCGTCATGCCTTTAAGCCGGCAAAATTCGGAATTGACGAAGACATAACGCCCTTTTGCGTCCTTGCGGAAAATGCCGGCGGGCATTTGGTTGACGAGCGAATGATAGAGCGCTTGCGATTCGCGCAACTCCACCTCGACCCTTTTCAAGTCGGAGATGTCCGTGGTGACGCCAAAAACCTGCCAGCGATTTTCCGCCAGTTTTCGGACGGTCACAAACTGTTGCATCCAATGCCCGGCCCCGTGTTTGTCAATGCAGCGGAACTCGTTGCGGTAAAAAGGCAGGTCGTTCAGAAAGGCGTTTCCTGAATTCCAATTCATCTGGGTGTGATCGGCATGATTGCGGCTGCGGGTCCAGGCTTGCTGGTATCGTTCGCCGGCCGCCAGTTCCAGCGGGAATATCTTTTGCGCCGCCTCTTCATTTTGCACTGGAAAATCCCAGTGAAACGGTGTCTCCGGATTCAACGCCCGTTCCCGCCAGTCTGCCGGACCTTCCACCTGGCCGGAATTCAGGATGCAGCGGGTTTGCGTAATCACCTTGAGCAGCCGTTCCTCGCTCAGGCGCAGCACTTCCTCGGCCCGCTTGCGCTCGGTGATGTTGCTGGAGATGCCGCAGGTGCCGATGATTCGCCCCGCGTCATCCCGCAGGGGCAGCTTGGTGGTCAACACCCACGTTTCAGAGCCATTGGGCCAGGTCTCCTTCTCTTCGACGTTCACCAGGGGCTGGCCCGTGCGGATGATCTCCTGCTCGTCAGCCAGCGCCTTGCCGGCGTGTTCCTCGGTGAAGAAATCCGCATCCGTTTTGCCGACCCCCTGCGCCGGGTCGTCCAGGCCAAACTTCCGGGCCAAGGCCGGATTGACGCGGAGAAAACGACTGGCGGCGTCCTTGAAATAGACGGGATCCGGAAGGGTCTTCATCAGGGTCGCCATCAAGGTCTGTTCGTGGTGTAGCGCCTCCGCCGCCTGCTTGATCTCGGTGATGTCGAACAGGATTCCCTGGGTGCCAATGATCTTTCCGTCAGGGTCAAATACCGGCAATTTCAGGGCATGTACGAACTGCTTCCTGCCGTCGGCATCCGTGTACTCTTCAACCAGCTCAATGGGTTTGCCGGTTTGCATGATCTGTCCATGATGGTCCCTGCCGGCAGCGGCATACTTGCCTGCCCGCCCCGTTGGATCCTGTTTTGCCACTTCGCTGGCGGCAACTTCCTCAGGCGTTTTGCCCAGAAACTCCTCCGCCTTCATGCCTTTGAGCCGGCAGAACCAGGGGTTGACCAGAACATAACGGCCGGCCGGGTCTTTGCGAAAAACTCCGACGGGCAGTTGCTCCACGAGCGAATAATAAAGCGCCTCCGATTCCCGCAACGCCTCCTCCGCCCGCTTGCGCACGGTGATGTCCCGGGCCACGCCTAATACGCCGACCAGCGCCCCGTCTGCATCGCGCATCGGCGTCTTGATGGTCTGAAACAAACCGCGATAGCCATCGTGGGCGAAAGTGAGCCACTCCTCGTTGGTGGTTGGCCCGTCCGCAGCCATGGCCGCCTGGTCGCGCTGGCGGAAGAAGTCGGCCAGTGATTTTTCCACAAAATCATAATCGGTCTTGCCGACGATGGAAGACTCCCCGGCCCCGAACAGGCGCTCGAAGGCGGTATTACAGGAAAGAAAGACCCCGTTGGTATCCTTGAGCCAGACGAGGTCGGGGATGGTTTGCACCAGGGTGCGCAGGCGATTCTCGCTCGCCCGCAACGCCTCCTCCGCCCGCTTGCGCACGGTGACGTCAAGAACCTGAGACAGGACCGAGGTCATTTTCCCCCGGGCATCATACAGCATGGAATTGTACCACTCGCAATGAATGACCTGTCCATTCCGGGTGCGGTTGCGGTTTGAGGAAAAGACCTGTTTCGACACGCCGCCGGCAAGCTGCCGGATGACGCTTTGCACGGCCGGAAGATCCTCTTCGTGGATTCCGGGCAATTCCGCGATCGGTTTGCCGATGGCTTTCTCCGCGCTCCAGCCGAAAATCTTTTCAGCCGCACCCGTCCACTGCGTGATAATCAAGTCAGCGTTCCATTCAATCACGGCCAAGGGAGAGTTGTCCGTATGCGAACGCAGCCGTTCCTCGCTTTCACGCAGCGCCTCCGCCATTTTATACTGCTCTTTATAGAACTTGACGTGCTGATGCCGCCAGATCGCGCTGATGCCCAAGCCCGCGCTGATCAGCAAAAGGCTTACGAACAGGACGGTCAGCCTCAACCGCTCGCGCAGCGGCGCATACACTTCGGCGGTGTCCATGCGGGCGACCAGAAACCACGGTGAATCCGGAATGGCATGCAGAGCCGCCAGCGCCGGCACCCCGCGATAATCCACGCCTTCCACGATGTCTTTCCCTCCCAGGACAGCTTTCACCTCTGTCACATTGGTATTTTTAAGGGAAATGCGCAGGTTGAGGGCGGTGTTGGTCTGGAACTTCAGTTCATTGAGGAATAGCGCGTCGTTGCCGTCCCGGCGGACGAGCAGGGTTTCGGCCGTCACGCTGGGCACGGGCCAGCGTTTGATGAAGGGATAGAGGTAGGTTTCGGGATCAATCCGCAGAGCGAGAACGCCCAGGGCCTGGCTATGGTCCGGCCCATCAAGGATGGGCACCAACAGCGTCAGATAGACCTGCTGGTCGTGCTCGTTCCGATGGAAATCCTGCAAGGTCACTTGGCCCGACCGCAAGACTTCCGGAATGCGCCGTGAAACAACGGAAGATATGGCCGGCCGGCCGGTGGGGACGGACATGCGAGTGACGCCTTGTGCATCAAACAGGCAAGCTTGGTCATACTGATCGGTCGCCAGGTATTTGGCTGCCCAATCTTGAAGTTGCTGTTGCGCTTCGGCGTCCTCCGGGTGATCGAGAAAGCGCCGCACCAGCCCGGAAAAAGCAGTGTTCTTGAAAAAGGCGCCGGCGTCCCACAGCCGCTCCTTGCGATACTGCGCCAGTTCGTCCACCTTCAACTCCGCGATGGCGGAGAGCTGGTCCACGATCCCGGTGCGGAATTGCGACTCGTAGTGCCGGTAGTAAAAAGTGCCACCCACGACAATTCCCAATGACAGGATAGCGAAGATCAGGACGAGCGGATACGCAACACGCCGTTCTTCCTTTGTAACGGCTTTCATAGGTACCTCCGATTATGAAGCGCTGCCGGCAATTGGCAATCCGCAAATTTCCGGGCGCACCACACCCCAGGGCCGCACCAAACAAACACGCAAGTCGTTGGGGCAGCATAAATCCGAAGGTCGAAATCCGGGATCCGACCCGCTGTGACGGCGCGACAGCGCGGCGAGAAGAAGCCCGAAGCCCGAAATCCGAAAGACAAACCGGCTCCCGAGCCGTTCTGCATTTCGGGCTTGGGATTTCGGATTTCTTTCGGCCTTCGGGCTTCGGGCTTCGGGCTTTGTCCCCGGAAAGTTACAGAGAAACTCAGTACAGCGATGACCACACCCTGCGGACGCGCCCAATCACCGCCCCCGGTCAACTTGGGACTTGGAACTTCGTCCGTGGAACTCTAGCTTGCCCTCGTGTTCCGTCCGTGCATTGACCTGCATGAAGGCAGGGTGAAGCAAATCGTCGGCGGCTCGCTCGGCGGTTCCGGCTTGCGCACGAACTTTGTCTCCGACCGCTCCGCCGCGTGGTACGCGGAACTTTACAAACGCACCGGCCTGACCGGCGGCCACGTTGTGATGCTTGGCCCCGGCAACGAAAGTGAAGCGTGCGCGGCCATCGCGGCCTATCCCGGCGGATTGCAAATCGGCGGCGGCATCAACGCCCGAAACGCCCGCGACTGGCTTGAGGGCGGGGCGTCGCACGTCATCGTCACCAGCTGGGTGTTTCGCGAAGGCCGGGTGGATTGGAACCGGCTGGGCGAACTGGTCAAAACCGTCGGCAAAAACCGGCTGGTGCTGGATTTGAGCTGCCGTCGCCGCGGCAAAAAATATTTCGTCGTCACCGACCGCTGGCGGAAATGGACGGACGTGACCCTTTCGCCGGATACACTTCAAAAGCTTGCCGGCAGTTGCGCGGAATTTTTAATCCATGCCGTGGACAAGGAGGGTCTGCGCCGCGGCATTGACCGCGAACTGGTCAGGCAGCTTGGCCAGTGGACGCCCCTTCCGACGACTTACGCGGGCGGCGCGAATTCAATGTCGGATCTGGAGGAGGTTACACTGCTGGGCGGGGGGAAAATTGACCTGACGATTGGCTCGGCGCTGGACATTTTTGGAGGCAACAGCGTTCTTTTCGCCGACGTGGTAAAATTCAACCGCCGCCAGAGCGAACAGTCCGGCGGCGGTTCATTGGGGACCAATTAATCAGGATTTGACCGGTTCAATCTTGGAAACCGTCAGCATTTTCTTGCCGTTCTTTTCGGAAACCGTGCCGGTGGCCGTCACTTGTTCCGGAGTTGAACAGATGTTCTTGTGAAACGCGGTGGCCGTATCATTCGGCGTCAAATAATAGGTGACGGTTTTGCCGTCCTTTTCCGTTTGAATGGCAGTCTGGCACTCTGCGGTTTCGTGCAACGCGCATTTGGTGCATAGCGCCTTGCCGGTGATGGTGACTTCCTTGCTTGCAGCGTCCACCGCGAGCAAGCGGGAGGCTGAAACCGCCAACAAAAGGCCGGCGGCGACCGCTAGTAACATTATGGATTTTTTCATAGATTGTTGGTTTGTTCGGTGTTGAAAAATTAGATACCACGATTGTTGGTTTTGTTCAAGCAAATTAATACCGGGTCAGCCCGGCGTCGGCTGCGTGGCGAACAGTTCGGCAACGACGATTTGAAATTCGGGTATCAACGCCTCGGCCAGCACTTCGCTGCCGGCCAGGATGCCCTTCAAGGCCAGCCCCCATTCCGTGCTGTGGTAAACTTCCACATTGTCGTAACGCGGATCGATCATCCACAACCGCGGCACGCGAATGTCCTCGTAAATCTGCTTTTTGATGACCGTGTCGGAGCGGTGATCGTCTGTGCTGACGATTTCCACCGCCAGCCAGAGCTTGCCCGTGGCCGCCGTCACCAGCGCCAGGTCGGGACAAAGCGTCGTCGTCCGGGTGATGCGGACCTGTTCCCGCGAGGCGAGCAGCCGGATGGCGGCCAGGTTCGCAACGCTGGCGGTCATCAACGCGTGCAGGCGGTCGCAAATCGCCTCGTGGCGCAGGCCCGGCGCCGAACGCGGCAAAGACCCGCCATCCAGAATTTCCTCATACGGCCCGTTCATTGACACCAGCAAAGCAGCGATTGGCGCAGCCGGCAAGCGGACTTTTCGTCCGACTGATTCGCGGGGCAAAACGGCTCGTTTTTCAATCTCGACGATGGCTCGCAGACCAGATTTTCCGGGAAAAATGACTGATTTCCAAATCCGAATGACGAAAGAATTCCCAGGCAAAAACCCCAAGCCCCAAACCATAATGATTAAAGAATGCTCAAATGACCAATAGCCTTCGTCATTATGGTTTAGTCATTGGTCATTCCCAGAGCGGCATGGTTTGGTCATTAGTCATTCAATGGAACTGCGCCTTTGGTGGAACGTTTGACCTCACGCGCGTGTTTTTCCATTTTTGCTTTAAAACGGGCTTGCAAACCGGCGCGCGGATGGCTAATCTTCGCGCTCTTTTGACAAATTTATGGCAGTAAAAATTCGCATGAAACGCGTCGGAGCCAAGAACGCTCCGGTGTTTCGCATTGTGGTGGCTGACGGTCGCAGTCCGCGCGACGGCAAGTTTATCGAGGAAATCGGCACGTATCAACCGTTGAAGAAGGGCGACAACTTCACGCTCAAACTCGACCGCGCCCAATACTGGGTCAGCAAGGGCGCCCTGCCGAGCGACACCGTCGCCAGCATCATCAAGAAGGCGGGCAAGGCGGAGGCGGGTAAGACGGTTTCTGAGAGGTCTGAAACAGATTTAAAAAAGGCTAATTGGCAATAAGCCTCATCGAGAAGGCCAGCAAGGCTGGTTCTCGTGGCAGCCGGATTTCATTTTTTAAGAGTCATGCAGGCGTTCCTGGAATATGTCGTCAAAGGCCTCGTGCAGAATACCGACGCGGTGAGCATCACGCCGGTGGAGCGCGGGGGCATGACGGTTTATGAACTGCGTCTGGACCCGCAGGACGTGGGCAAAATCATTGGCCGCCAGGGCATAACGATCAATGCGATCCGCTCGTTGTTGCTGGCCGGCAGCGCGAAGAAAGGCCTGCGTTGTTCGGTGGAAATTGTCGAAGACAAGCCGGCTTGAATGTGCTGCCAGCATCTTGCTGGCAGGACTGTCTTGCCGGCAAGATGCCGGCAACACGTTGAATGAAAATTGACGTGCTCACTTTGTTCCCGGCGATGTTCGCCGGGCCGCTCGACGAAAGCATCGTCAAACGCGCGCGCGCGGCGGGTCTGCTGGACCTGAAAATCCACAACCTGCGCGACTGGACGCACGACCGGCACAAGACCGTGGATGACCGGCCCTTCGGCGGCGGACCGGGAATGTTGTTGAAGCCGGAACCGCTCTTTGAAGCGATTGAAAATTTGAAGCGCGAAAAAACGCGCGTGATTTTGTTGTCGCCCGCCGGGCGAAAATTCAATCAGGCCATCGCGCGCGAACTGGCGCAATCGGAAGATTTGCTGCTCGTCACCGGCCATTATGAAGGCTTTGACGGGCGCGTGCGGGAAAAACTTGCCGACGACGAATTGTCCATCGGCGATTTTGTGCTGACGAACGGCGCGCTGCCCGCGATGGTCGTGATTGATGCGGTGACGCGGTTGCTGCCCGGAGCGCTGGGCGACGACGAAAGTTCGCACGACGAATCCTTCAGTCCCGGCATGCCGGGACTGGAATATCCGCAATACACGCGGCCGGCGGAATTTCGCGGGATGAAGGTCCCGGACGTTTTGGTTTCCGGCAACCACGCCGAAATTGAAAAATGGCGGCGCGAACAGGCGAAGTTGCGGACCAAGGAACGCAGACCGGATTTGTTATGAAAAATGGAGTGATGGAGTATTGGAGTGATGGGAATTGAACCCCACCCAGTACTCCAACACTCCAATAAACCAATGGCTTTTTTATGAACCAGGCATTACAAGATAAAATTGAATCGGAACAATATCGCAAAGACGATGCGAAATTCGCGGTCGGCGACTCCGTGAAAGTGCATACCAAGGTCGTCGAAGGCGACAAGGAACGCATCCAGATTTTCTCCGGCGTCGTCATGGGCAAACGCGGACACGGCCTGAACGAGACGTTCACCGTGCGCCGCATCAGCTACGGCGAAGGCGTGGAACGCGTGTTCCCGCTGCACTCGCCGCGCGTGGACAAGATTGAAGTCGAGCGCCAGGGCTCGGTGCGCCGCGCGAAACTCACCTACCTGCGCAAACGCCTCGGCAAGGGCGCGACGCTGGTAAACGAAAAACAGGAAAAGGCCGTGGCGGCACCGGCGAAGTAATTTCGTGAATCAATTTCACCAGGGCGGGGCTTTGGCCCCGCCTTTTTTGTTTCACTTTCCGGCCTGATTCAATAAACTGGATTTTCATGAATCGGGTTGCTGTTCAATTTCTGGATCAGGGATTTCACCGAATGCTGTTCGATGCCATGCCCATGCCCGTTTTTGTGGTGGACGAGGATGTGCGCATCCTGGAATGCAACGCGGCGGCGGCCAAGCTGCTGGGCAAGAGCAAGCAGTTCCTGGTCGGGAAACGGTGCGGGGAAGCGCTGAACTGCATCCACGCCCGGGAAGTGCCGGAGGGCTGCGGCCGCAGTCCGGACTGCGGTGGATGTGTGGTGCGCAAGTCGGTGCGGGCCGCCTCGCAAGGCCGCAGCGTGATCCGCCAAGAGGCGAAAATGCAGTTCGGCCACAACGGCAGTCGCACCAAGGCAAACCTGCGGGTGACCTGCCAGCCTTTTACCTACGAACGACGCACGTTCATTTTGCTGATCCTCGAAGGCTTGAACAGTTGAAGTTGGCAAACAATTTCACCAAGGCGGGGCCTCGGCCCCGTTTTTTTATTGGTGGGGCGAGCGTCCTCGCAAGCCGTTTTTAGCGCACCAAAACGAAGCGACGACGGCTCGTCAGTAGCCTCGCCCCACCAGTTATACTTTCCGCAACGCTGCCTGATGGATTTCCAACGCCCTCGCGCCAAAGCAGACCAGCATCACCTGCTCCACCGATTGGTTTCGTTCCAGAAACTGTTTTGTTTCATGCACGGCAATCCGCGCCGCCCGGTCCATCGGAAAACCATACGCGCCGGTGCTGATGGATGGGAACGCCACGGTCTTGATGCCGTGTGATTCAACCAGCGCAAAACAACTCCGATAACAACTCGCGAGCAGTTCATCCTCGCCGTGCTGGCCATCGTGCCAGACCGGGCCGACGGTGTGAATGACCCATCTGGCCGGGAGTTTGTAGCCTTTGGTGATTTTGGCCTGGCCGGTGGCGCAACCACCGAGCGTGCGGCATTCCGCCAGCAATTCCGGCCCGGCGGCGCGATGAATGGCGCCGTCCACGCCGCCACCGCCCAACAACGACGTGTTGGCGGCATTCACAATCGCCTCCACGCGGTGTTGTGTAATGTCGCCGGCGATGACGACGATGCGCTCAAGCTTGTTAGTCATTTATTTTGACCAACATTTTGGTTGAACAATTCCCAATCAACCTTTCGCCAGATGTGTTGTCCCTGTCCAACTCTCAGAGGCAAAGTCGGATAATTCGTGTACAAATTAGCCAAGTGGAGTGTGGCGTTAGAAACACTGCCAGCATCTAATTCTGCTTTGGCACTTGCCCATTGTGCCCAACGTTCTGATGGGTTTTTGAAATCCTTTGCACTTGAAATAGCTTTATTTGTCTCATTTAACTCCCAATAGCATGCTATAGCAATTGCGCGAGTCATGTTAGCGGCTGAGTCGAGTTTTAATACTTGCTCAAGCGATTTGGCTGCTGCCGAGTAATTCCCTACAGAAAATTGCCTGTTCCCATTCATAAATTCTGCATAAGGCCAATTTGTGTATTCACTTTGATGCATTTCCCACCACGATTGCACACGCTCCAAATCGCGCGGATGAAAGTCTTGCTTTGTTAACTCTGAAATTGCCAGCGTATCGCGGTCTGCAACTCTTAAATCCGTTTCATTAGTAAACAGTTGGATAAAACTTGATAAAAACAAAGGCTGTTTGAAATCACGAGCTGCATTTATAACCGCTTCACGAGCAGGATCATTGTGTGCATTCAAAAGTTTCAAGGCGATTTCATCGGATGTGAAAGGCCCACTATAACGAAAACTTCCCCATATTTCAGACAATGCCAAGTAACCGGAGCTTGCACGGTATTCATCCAGTGCGCGGTCAATCTCCGCAACTACTTGGCTGGAGAATTTTCCAATGTCATTTGTCTGCGTGGATAGGTCACGTAACTGTAAATAAGCCTTAAAGTCATGAGCGCGTGCCCTTGTGGCAAGCTCAAGAAAATCTTCTCCGCTTTCAATTGCTTTAAGTTTTCCTTCAACGTTCGTATGAAATTCCTCGACCACGGGCCGAACTTCATTCTCAAGAATTGTTTTTGCTTCGCCCTTAGCGACGGCCTCAACAGTTTGCCGGACCCTTGGTTCTTGGAACTGATCTGCAATCTGATTAGTTACGGCAGAATAAGCCGACACAATTTGACCGCTCGCTTCTCGTTTGAAGGATTCAAATTTAACAGCCACATCATTTGTAATCCCGGAATACGCCATGACAATTTGGTTGCTTGAGCTTTGATCCAACAACCGGAATTTACTCTCGATGTTGTTCGTTGTAGTAAGCTTGAAACTTTCAAAAGAACTCCAAATGTTCCACCCGGTAATCGCGCCGGGAATACCAAGAAGCGCAAACACAAGAAATGCCACACGCCACGTAACGCCCCACAAAACGCGCGGCTTCTTTGCAAGGTTTTCCGAAACAGATTTGGCAAGTTCCAGAATTTGGTCTTGGGACAACTCAAATTTGGTCGTCTCTTCGAAAGCCAAATTACTGCAACTTGGACATATTTTGGCTGTGTCTTCAACGGCAGTGCCACAGTTTTTGCATTTCTTTGGCATATGCGTTCAGATTTAAATTCACCCCAAATGATTCGCCACATCGCCCGCGCCGGTGACGTATTCCTCTCGGATTATCGGGCGCGAACCAGGCGCAAATGGCCGTTTTCTCCAAGCACCAGCGGCAATCCAAGTTTTGCATTTTCCGCGCGAACCTGGCGGGCCACACGGCGAAACGCCCGGCGCGCCGGCGCGATGAAATCGTCTTTCTTGTGATGTCCGTTTCCATTCTTCATGGCATTTGTAATATAACTTTAAGTTGGCTTGCTGGACAAGTCCCGGATTCGGCCATCAAACGCGGTGGAATATATTGATTATCCCAAACCGCCCAGCGATCAGCCAGCGGCGCGTAATCACGGACCAAATGTTGCAAACTGCGGCCAAAACGCCTGCGGATGTCGGCCAGCGGAACATCATGTCCGCCTTTCTTCACGCGTTCATGCACGCGGGCGATGGCAATCGCCGGGTTGGGCAGCCAAAGATAATGAAGATGAATCCGAAAGCCTGCGCGTTTGGCGCTTTTCAACAGACCGATGTGAGTTGTGCCGCTCAACGTGCTTTCAAAAGCGAAAGTTTCCCGTCTGGCAACGAACGTACGGAATTCAGTGAGCAACAACCGGCCGGCTTTGATGGCCGCCGCTCTGGTGTTCAGCGGCGATAATCCCTGCGCAATCAAATCAGCGTTCAGGAAGTTGAGGCATTTGACCTCGTGCAGCAGGAATTGTTTTGCAAACGTGGTCTTGCCCGCGCCGTTACAGCCGGCGATGAGATAAATGACGGGCATTTCTTCACCCCAAGTGATTCGCCACGTCGTTCGCACCGGTGACGATTTCCTCGCGTGACTTCAGGTTGCGGATGCGCACGTAGGAGTCGCTTTCGAACTTCGCAGTGTAAGTGGCTTTCAATTCCTGCGCGCGTTTGAATTGTTTGTCCGGTTTGGCGGTCGTGAGCAAATACTCGACGGCGTATCCCGTCGCGCGCAGGTCCTGCACCAGTTTGAGCGACAGCGGGCGTAGATTTTCGTCTTCGATCAAAATAAAAACGTCCACGTTCGCGTCGAATTTTGGCAGCAGCCCGCGCGCTTTGAGCAGTTCCAGCAGCACCACGTCGCCCATGCCGAAACCGAGCGCGGGCAGGTTCACCTTGCCGCCGCTGATGAGCTTGACGAGGTTGTCGTATCGGCCGCCGCCCGCGATGGCGCGGAATTCGCCCTTGCGGTCGAACGCCTCGAACACCGTGCCGGTGTAATACGCCAGCCCGCGGATGACGTGGTAATCCACCTTCACGAAGTCGCGCAGGCCGCGCGCGGCGAGATTGTCCAGGATGCTCTGCAACTCCGCCGTCGGTTTGCCCGACTTGATGAACGTGTTCACCGCCTCGAGCGGGAAACCCAGCGCGGTAAGTTTCTTTTCGTTCTCTTCCGGCGACGTGCGCTCCAGCTTGTCAATCACCTGATAAAATTCGTATTCCGCGGATTCTGGGGACGGCGACACGCCGTCCCTCCCACGTTTGTAAAACTCCGACCACGCATTGCGGCTGCTCAGGCGGATGACAAAATCCGATCCGGTCAAACCGAACGACCGCAGCGTGTCAATGAGCAGCGCAATCAATTCGGCATCCGCCGCCGGGTCGGTCTCGCCGATGAGGTCGGCATTGAACTGGAAGTGTTCGCGCAGCCGGCCTTTCTGCTGGCGTTCGTAGCGGAAGAGTTGCGGGATGGCGAACCACTTGATGGGCTTTTTGTAATTGCGTTCGTGCGCGGCGACCATGCGCGCGAGCGTCGGCGTCATTTCCGGCCGCAACGCCACGGCGCGGTCGCCTTTGTCGGTGAAGTTGTAGAGCTGGCCGACGATTTCCCCGCCGCTTTTGGTGGTGAAGAGCTCGAGCGGTTCCAGCGGCGGGCCGTCGTATTCGCGAAAGCCGTAGCGGCGGGCGGTCGCGCGCCATTTGTCGAAGATGAACTGGCGGGCGTCGGCGCTCCCGACATCGGAATGCGGAAGCGGTTCGGGATAAAAGTCGCGGAATCCGGGCAATCGTTCCATGCCCGGGATGGTAAGAGAAATTTTTTAATTAGGAAAGCAGGAAGCTCGGCAGGGACGCCGCAGCGCGGCGTCCGACTCAAAACCCGGACAGTGCGGCGCACTGTCCCTGCCTTTAAGTTTGCGGCTGCACCTTCTGGGGCGTGAGCTTGAGCACGTCGGCCCGCATTTCCTTGCCGGCCTTGAATTTTACCATCGCCCGCGCGGGAATCGGCACGTCGGTTTCCGGCGCGTTGGGATTGCGACCGACCCGGGCCTTGCGGATTTTGATTTCGAAGACGCCGAAGTTGCGGAGTTCCACCTTGTCGCCCCTGGCGAGCGACTCGGCGATGTAATCGAGGGTTTTTTGCACCACGTCGAACACTTGCTGCTGGACGAGGCCGGTTTCGTTGCTGATGCGTACGACCAGGTCACGTTTTGTGAGAGTCATAATTTTTTATCGGGTTTTTATCAGGTTGAATTGATTATCATTGAACCACACGGATTGTCCAGAAGTCGCTGGCCAGATTATCGTCGGTCACATACGCGTATGGCAAGGTGAAATAACCCTTCATGCCCCATTGGCCGCCCCACGAGTTGCGGACAACGAACCATTGCTTTGCATCGTCGTAACCGACGCCGGCAACGGCATGGCCGCCAATGGCTCGCTCGCCGGATTTCGGCAGCGACGCGTGACCGGTCCGCGCCACCGACACGCTTTCAAAACTTTCGTAAACCGTAAATCCGAACACGAACGGGTAGCCCGACGCGAGGCAGCCTTTGAGCTGGCTGAGAATCGGCGTCAGGCGCTGATACAAAACGGCCCGGTATTTCAGCGCGTCAGCGTAGCATCGGGGCGTCGGCCTGGTTTTGAACCGGGCGATGACATAGGGCCACTCGGTTTCGGGGCAATCGCCCTGTTTGCCGACGCTTTTGATGCCGTCGCGAATTTGCGCGCCGCTGTCGGAATCAATCGTGTGTTCGATGGCGCGTTCGTTGTAATAAATGAAGAGGCGCGATGGCGTGAAATCGGCCAGCTTTTGTTTCATCCGGTCAAACTCGATGGCCGCCGCGATGGCGTTGGCGGTGCAACTGCCGAGCTGGCCCTGGTCATAAACCGGGGGGCATTGCGGACGAAGGTCAACTTGGGCCGGCAATACACCGGCCAGTTCCACCGGTGCGGCGTAAAAATGGTCGCGCTGATCCGGCAAATCGGGCAGCCAGCCGTAACGAGCAATCTTGTAGCTCATAAGTTTTGTTGCCGCACTTTAAATCAAACGCTGTCTTTGAATTATTGAAGTTGACCGGACTTGTCCACAACAAAAACATTACCCGCCCCAGCACTTAAAACTTTACAGTCCGGGTCTGAATTCGCAGAGTAGGCATGTGATTGAAAGCAGTTCAAGGGTTCAACCGGTGCAGTCGTCTTCGGCAACCCGTCTGCCAACGGATTTTGCCCGGGATTTGGAAACCGCCATTTCGCGGGCGCAGGGAAATCTGCTCCGGTTGCAGCGACCGGAAGGCTACTGGATCGGCGAATTGATGGTGGATTCCACGATCGTCTCGGACACGGTGGCCTATCATCATTGGAACGGCAAGGTGAACAAGGAATGGCAGCGCAAGGCGGTCAATCACATCTTCTCAATGCAATTGTCCGACGGCGGCTGGAACATTTATTACGGCGGCCCGTCGGAAGTGAATGCCACCATCAAAGCCTATCTCGCGCTCAAGCTCGCCGGCGTGCCCGTTACCGACCCGCGCCTGCTCAAGGCGCGCGAAATGGCGCTCCACCTCGGCGGCGTACCGCGGATGAACACGTTTTCCAAATTGTACCTCGCGCTGCTCGGACTGTTTCCCTGGGAATACGTCCCGACCATCCCCTGTGAAGTGATGCCCCTCGGCAAGTGGTTTCACGTGTATTTCTGGGAGATGAGCAACTGGTCGCGCGCCATGCTCGTGCCCCTGGCCATCATCAACCATTTCAAGCCCATCCGACCGGTCAAGGTGGATTTGGATGAGCTTTATCCCGAAGGCATCCACGAACGCGATCTCGCGCTCGCGCCCGACCCGGAGACGATTTCGTGGCGCAATTTTTTCCTGTGGCTGGATCGCCTGCACAAACTGGCCGAATGGTTCGCCGAACACAAAATTCATCCCTTCCGCAAACACGCGCTGAAAATCGCCGAACAATGGATGCTGGAACGTTTTGAAGGCTCGGACGGGCTGGCCGCGATTTTCCCGGCAATGCTCAATTCGCTCATCGCCCTCAAGGCGCTCGGCTACCCGGACGACCACCCGCAAGTCGTCCGCGCCGCGCAGGAATTGAAAAAACTGGAGCACGAAACCGACCACGCCGTGCGCATCGAACCGTGCTTCTCGCCGGTCTGGGACACGGCCATCGCCGCCATTTGCCTGCATGAATCCGGCATTCCGGAAAATCATCCGGCGTTGAAACGGTCCGTGGAATGGTTGATGGCAAAGGAAATCCGTTTTCGCGGCGACTGGATCCACAAAAATCCGGCGGACGTCGAACCGAGCGGCTGGGTCTTCGAATTCAACAACCAATGGAATCCCGACGTGGACGACACGGCGATGGTGCTGCTCGCGCTCCGCAAAATCCCGACGGACAATCCGAAAAAGCGCGACGAATGTTTCCAGCGCGGGCTGAAGTGGATGATGACGTTCCAATGCCGGGACGGCGGCTGGGCGGCATTCGACAAGGATTGCAACAAAAACATCCTGGAAAAAGTCCCATTCGCCGATCACAACGCCATGCTCGACCCCGAATGCGCCGACATCACCGCGCGCATCCTGGAATTGCTCGGTTACGAAGGCTGGAGCCCGGACCATCACCAGATTCGCGACGCGCTGGATTACATCCGCGAGCAGCAGGAAGAGGATGGCTCATGGTATGGCCGTTGGGGCGTGAATTACATCTATGGCACGTGGCAGGTGTTGCGCGGTTTGCGGGCGATGAACATTGACATGCACCAGCCGTGGCTGCTCAAGGCGCGCACGTGGCTCGAAAGCGTCCAACACGCCGATGGCGGCTGGGGCGAACGCTGCAACACCTATGACGATCCGGTTTTCAAAGGCCGCGGTCCCAGCACCGCGTCGCAAACCGCGTGGGCCGTCATGGGTCTGTGCGCGTTCGACGACCCGGACAATCCGCATCTCAAACGCGGCATCGAATATTTGATTCGCAAGCAAAACCCCAACGGCTCGTGGACGGAGCAGGAAACCACCGGCACCGGTTTCCCGAAGGTGTTCTACTTGAAATACGACATCTATCGCAACGCCTGGCCGTTGCTCGCGTTCGCCACGTATCGCAAAATCCTCGAACGCGCCGCCGCCCGGCGCAACGACGACATCAACGGCCAGCCGTATTCAGGCATGAAGGTGGCACCCAACACCGTGAAGGACGCCGGCCATGCTTGAGAGTCACAGGCTGAACGCTACAACGCCAAGCGGCTTTTGGAAACGGAAGCCTCTTTTTTTGCTATCTGAATTGCCGCGCCGCTGATCTTCTGTAAAATTTCCCCATGTCGAGCGGCCAAAACAAAGTTTCCCCATGTGCTGATAGACAGCACACGCCGATTTAAACTGATTGCATGAGCAAATTACAGGAAGTCCGCGAAAACGAAGTCGCTTTCTGCGCCGATGTCAAATCTTGGGCCGATGCTTTATTTCCCTCGCGTCCGGATTGGCCGTTTACACACGCCAAGATTGAGCAATACGGAACTGGAAACAACAAACGCTCCGACCTGCGTATTTTTTGCAAAGGCAGCCAAACTCCGGTTCTCGCAGGGGAAGTGAAACTCCCCGGAACTCCCGAAGGCCGCAGTCCCTTCGACCCGTCATTGATGCAGGATGCCTTCAACAAGGCGGACAATATCCAAGCCCCTTATTTTTTTACTTGGAACGTCAACACCTTCGTCCTTTTTGACCGCAGCAAGTGGGATGTTCCGATGGTCGAGCGGCGGCTGAAAGATTGGGATTTGGGATTTAACCTCACCTCCCCCGGCGACTGTAAACGCCCGGACGTTCACGCTTACATTCGCGACAAATTTCTTCCTGAACTTTTCGAAATGCTGGCCGGCATTGTGGAAGGCAAGGTTGTGGAGTGGGGTGTGCCACCCGACGATGTTTTCATTCGTTCGCTGGAAAGTCATTTGGAGTGGCCGGTGTTAGGCACGCGTGATCACCTCATTGCGACTTCGGCAACAGACGCGGTTTTTTCCTCGCAGTTACAATCTTGGATGGCGGAGGAGATGAATTGGACGTTTGATCCAGGCGATGCGAATAACTGGAGCGAAACTTTGGAGCGCGCGGCCAGAACGCTTTGCTACATCTTCTCCAATCGCGCGATTTTTTACGAAGCAATCCGGGCAAAGTATCCTGACGATCTCAACCAATTGAAGATGCCCCGGCGCGGACACAATGACCAGCGCGGCATCTACGATTACTTTCGTGACCAGTTCAAACGCGCCGTTGCTGAAACGGGCGATTACGAACCCATTTTTTATCCGCAAGTTAATGATTGGGCAGGCGCGTTGATCTTTGCCTCTGATATGGCCTGCCAGGGTTGGACGGGATTGTTCACCAATCTGGCTCAATACAATTTTCGTGAGATTCCATACGACATCATCGGCGGAATTTTTCAAAAACTGATTTCGCCGGAAGAACGACAAAAGTTCGGGCAATTTTATACCAACGAAGACATCATCGACATCATCAATGCTTTTTGCATCCGGCGTGCCGGTGACAGTGTCATCGATCCCGCGTGCGGTTCGGGCAGCTTTCTTGTCCGCGCTTACCACCGCAAAGCCTGGCTTTCCGAACAAAAGAGTCGTGGACGACGCCATCAGGATTCCCGAAAAAGCCATCAGGAATTGTTGCGCGAAATTTACGGCTGCGACATCGCGTTGTTCGCCGCGCATTTGGCCACTTTGAATCTCGCCTCGCGCCATATTGAAGACGAAGAGAATTATCCCTACATCGCCCGCGCCAATTTTTTTGAAATACCGGATCACCGCGACAAGTTTTCCGCTGTCCCCGGGTTACGCGAAGCAAACGGGGAAAAGGATATGATCGCTGTGCCCTTGCCGGACGTGGACGCGGTGATTGGGAATCCGCCTTACGTGCGACAGGAGGGAATTCCAAAAGAAAGCGAACTGAAACGCCAGAAAGGTGAAACCAAGGAGGCCTACGAAGCCCGGCGGAAAACCACCAAGGATTATTTGCAGGAGCTTTGCAAGGAACTCTGGCCGGGGCTTAGGCTTTCTGGCCGCAGCGATCTTCATTGTTACTTCTGGCCGGTGGCGGCGAGCTTGTTAAAGGAAGGTGGTCATTTCGGCTTCCTGACTTCTTCCAGTTGGCTTGATGTAGATTACGGCTTTGCTCTTCAAGGATGGATTTTGAAAGGTTTCAAGCTGATTGCAGTGATTGAAAGTCTCGATGAGCCGTGGTTCAAGGATGCGCGGGTCAAAACCTCCATCACCATTCTGCAACGCTGCGATGACCTAAAAAGCCGCATGGACAATGTCGTTAAATTCGTCCGCCTCTTTAAGCCGGTTAAAGAAATTTTGGGCGACCGCCCGCACGGTGACGAAGCCGCCCGTCAAAACGCTGCTGAAGCGTTGCGCAAAATCATTCTTCAAACCGATGCGCCACTTTCCAATGCCCAGATGCGCATTATTCCGGTCAAGCAGCAAGAATTATGGGACGAAGGAGTGCGCGCCGGCACGTTGCTCAAAGCAGGGGAAATGGTGGAATCTGAATCCGAGGAGCAGGAAGAAGATGAAAACAATGGCTCGGCGCTCAAGGAAGCAGCGGCGATGTATCAAATCGGCTCCGATTATGTGGCTGGCAAGTGGGGGCGTTTTCTCCGCGCGCCTGACCTGTATTTCCGACTTCTTCGCGACTACCGGAATGGCTTTGTGCGATTGGGCGAAATTGCCGAGGTCAGTTTTGGAATCAAAAGTGGATGCGACGATTTTTTCATGCCGCGCGATGTGACGAAGGAAGTTTTGGACGAGGTTAAAGAAGGCTTGCTCTGGAACAATGTGGGGCTGATGACCTCTTGCAAGCGGAGTGAAATTGAAAGCGGCAAGGTTCGGATTGTCCGCGCTGGCGACAATACGTTGCATCCTATTGAAACCAAATATCTCAAACCCGAAGTTCACAGTCTGATGCAAGTGGATCGCCCTGTCATCCACGCCAGCGATTTGGATCGGGTCGTCCTTTGGGTCAATGAACCGCTTGGTGCATTAGGACACTCCTACGCCGCCAAATATATCCGTTGGGGTGCAAAGCAAACTTTTCCATCTAAAAAATCCAAAGCCGTTCCAGTTCCCCAGCGCTCAACCTGTGCATCGCGGCCGGTGTGGTATGATCTGACGACCGGCACCAATGGAGTCGCCTTCTGGCCCATGACTCAGAAATACCGGCACATTGTTGCCGCAAATCCTGATGAGATCGTTTGTAACCACAGGCTTTTTTACGTTACTCCTCGAAACCTGACAGAAAACGAAGCCAGCATTCTTCCCGCAATCCTGAATTCAACCATCGTGGCTCTGGTGAAGCATTTCTATGGTCGCTATGCCGGCTCTGAAGGCACGTTGGATACTGAAATAATTGATTGTCTTCTGCTGGATGTGCCAGATCCGAAGCGCGTCACCGCAGATTTATTTGCGCGTATGAGCAACGCTTTCCAAAGCATTTGCAGCCGATCAGTCACTCACCTTGTTGCAGACAGTATGCTCCAATGCCACTCAAAAGAAGAGATGCGAAAAATTCTGGCGAGGCCAGTCGAACTTCCAACGGAACTTTGTCAGAAAGACCGGTTCGAACTCGATGATTGCGTGCTTGAACTCATGGGTGTCGTGAGCCAGAGGCAGCGGAAAATATTGATTGAGGAGCTCTATCTTGTAACAACCGAATACTATCGTTACTTGCGCACACAGGACATTCAGGCGATGGAGAACCGGGCCGGCAACAACTCGCGCCGGTTCGATGCACAGGATTTGGCCGGAAGTATTTGGCAGTCGCTGCCTGAAGGCGACCAAGGGCCTGCCGTGGCCGATTGGATCAAATCGGCCTACCCGAAAGCCGAAGCGGCCGAAATCCCAGAGGGTAAGCCAACGGCTCTTGGGGCGAGCGATATGTTCGATCCCAACGGCGTCGTTTTCAAAGGCAACAAAGAGGCGCATCATGTCCGCTATGCCAGCCCGGAACAAGCCGCCTTGGTCGCGGCCTTGGCTGAAGTCGGGATTCGAGGACAAATTGAAGTTCCAAAATCGGCTGTGGACTGCGGTCGGTGTCTGAAGGAATTACGAATCCGTATCAAATCTGCCGAAGAACATTTCGCCGAGCTAGCCGCCTCCCGCACAGGCACGCAATCGCTTCAAGAGAAAACTACGACTCTCCTTCTGCACTGGTTTGTCCACGGAAGGAGTTCATAGTTGGACTTCTCACCCGGCCCTTTCGCAAAAGTTTGTCATCAATCAGTGTCCATCTGCGTAATCTGCGGTTCAACTCTCCGCGTTCTTGTGTCTTGATGATGATGAATCCGGGTCTATCTTTGTCCATTCGCACGCAAAGTTGACAGGTTTGCCGCTGCCAACCATGCTTGCAGCCGCCAATGTTTGAGCAAACCGTCCAGATCGTTTCCAACGAGCGCGACACCGATTCTTATTTTCGCCTCGTGCTGCGCGCGCCGCAAATCGCTCCGCTGATCCAGCCGGGACAGTTTGCCCATGTCCGCGTGTTGCCGCTAAAGGATGCCTTGCTGCGCCGGCCGTTCAGCATTTTCCAGGTCGAGGGTGATGCCTTTTCCATTCTTTACAAAAGTGTTGGCAAGGGCACCGAGGTTCTCGCGCGGATGCAAACCGGCGAGGAACTCAGCGTGATTGCGCCGCTGGGCCATGGGTTCACCGTCCCGAAGCGCGGTGGCGAAACTCCGCTGCTCGTCGCGGGCGGCTACGGCATGGCGGCGATGTATCTGCTGGCGCAACGCTCGCCGCAGAAAGGCATCGTCTTTGTCGGTGGCCGGCGGCGCGTGGACATCCTCTGCGAAAAGGAATTTCAGGCGCTCGGCTGGGACGTGCGCGTGACGACGGAAGACGGCAGCCACGGCGAAAAAGGACTCGTGACGAAACCGCTGCAGGCCGAATTGAAACGCAGCACGGCTCGACGCAAGTTGTTTGCCTGCGGCCCGACGGGCATGTTGAAAGCGGTTGGAGAAATTGCCGAAAAGTCCAAAGTGCCGGCGGAGCTTTCGATGGATGAACACCTGTGCTGCGGCGTCGGCGTCTGCCTGACCTGCGTGATCCCGGTCAAGACCGGTCCCGCACTGCGGGACTGGGAATACCAGCGCACCTGCACCGAGGGGCCGGTGTTTGATGCGAGAGAGATTGTTTGGGAGGCAACCCCATGAATTTACGATTTACGATTTACGATTTACGATTGGGGAGCGCGCCCGCCTCGGGCGCAGTTTTTCGCGCCCTCGCGGAAAATAATTTGGAGGCGGGTTTATGAACCTCTCCGTTCAAATCGGCAAGTTGACGCTGCAAAATCCGGTCACGGTCGCCTCGGGCACGTTTGGGTACGGCGTCGAATACGCGCAACTTCTCGACCTGAACCAGCTCGGCGCCGTGGTGGTGAAAGGCATCCGGCTGCATCCGGTCCGTGGCAACCCCACGCCGCGTACGGCTGAGGTCGCCAGCGGCATGCTCAACGCCATCGGCCTGCAAGGACCGGGCGTGGACGGGTTCATCAAAAAATACTGGCCGTTCCTCAAAAAATTGAAGGTGCCCACCATCATCAACATCTGGGGCACGACCGTCGAGGAATACGCCGAAGTCGCGCGGCGGTTCGATGCTTTGGGTGGCGTCGGCGCGCTGGAACTCAATGTCTCCTGCCCGAACATCAAGGAAGGAGGCGCGCAGTTCGGGACGGATGTGAAATTGCTCAACCGGGTGGTGGCCGCGTGCCGGAAGGTGACGGTACTGCCGCTGATTACGAAGATGAGTCCGAACGTGGTGAGCATCGCGCCTTACGCCCGGGCGGCGGAGGAAGCGGGCAGCGACGCGCTGGCGGTCACAAACAGTTACCCGGCCATGGCGATAGACATCGAAACGCGAAAACCGAAGCTGGCGAACGTCACCGGCGGCCTGACCGGCCCGTGCATCAAACCCATCGCCATCAAACTGGTCTGGGAGGCGGCAAAAGCCGTGAAGATTCCCATCATCGGCATGGGCGGCATCCAAAACGCGGCGGACGCGATTGAATTCATGATGGCGGGCGCAACGGCGGTGGCGGTGGGCACGGCGAATTTCTACGAGCCGCAGACGGCATTGCAGGTGATTGCCGGCATTCGCGAGTTCATGCAGCAGCACGGCATCAAGGACGTGCGTGAAATCACCGGCAGCGTCCAGTTGGTGAAATAACTTTGACCCGCCTCCGGGTCAGCCCGCGTTGGCAGTGGCAGGTTTCAGTTTGTTCACCGCAGCCAGCATCGCGACGAACAGTAACATGCCCAGAATGCAGATGGCGGCTTCCGTATTCAACATGCCGGCGGCGCCCCGGCGGGCGTAAGCCCAGCCGTCAATGAGCGTCATGTAGTAAATCGGAGCGTTGGAAAGCGAGGCGAAGACGTTGTACTTGGTGGCGGCGGCGCCCGTGCCGATGGCTTCGAGCACAAAGGCCGTGAAACCCGCGTAGGTGAGGCCGGTGATCACCGCATACAAACAGGTCCAGAAGATGTACATCGGCTGGCTGCGCGGCGAGAACGCCATGCCGACCGCACAAGCGGCCTGCAACACCCCATAGAGCACGTAACCCGCCTTGCGGTCCATGCGATCGCAAATCCAGCCGCCGAGCAGACAGCCGGCGCCGGATAAAACCCCGCCGAGCACTCCGGTCACCAGCGCTACTGTGTCCGCCGTCGCGCACCAGTCGCCAGCCACTGCGGCCCAAAGGTTGGAGGCGGCCCCTGAACCAATCGGCAGAAAGCACAGGAAAAGCGCCAGAAAACCCCGGCGCGATTTGGCCACGCTCCACACGTCCCCGAACAAATTGACGAACGTCTTGCGCAAAGTCGTCTCACGAATCGTTGACTCCGGCTCGGGCAGAAAGAAAAGGCCGAGGCAGCACAGGAGGCATGCGCCGGCCAGGATGGCGCACGCCATCCATTGCGCCGGCAGGCGCTCCGCGAGCCACAGCCCCACGCCGCCGCCGACGCCCATGCCGCCAAGGTTGCCCGCCTGGAACCAGCCGCCCGCCCGTCCCTTCAACTCCGCCGGCGTGGCGTAGGCCATGAGACTGTCCGTCGCCATGCCGAGGAATGTCACCGCAAAATTTGAAACCAGGATGACGATCGTGAGCAACGGCAGGCTGGCCGCCTTCACCGGCACAATGCCCGTTGCCAAAATTCCGATCGCGCTCACCACGTTCGCAATCACATACCACCTTTTACGGGAGAGCGTTGCATCCACCAACGGCGCCCACGCGAATTTCCACGTGTGCGGCACGATGCCGACGGCCACCAGCGCGGCCACCTGCGCGACCGGGATGCCGGCCTTTGAAAACAGGTAGGCGAGCGCGACCGTCACATAGCCCGCCATCACGCCGAACGGCAGGATGAGAAACATGAAAACAGCCGGATGGACATGGCGGTGAGGTTCGGCGGAGCGCATGGGCAAAAGTTAACAGGCGGCGGCGGGGGATGTCATCGCGAATTCATGGGGAAGTGCGGCATCCAAAATGCACGGGAAATCACCGGCTGCGTGCAAACAGCAAAGTAATAATGTAGCGGCGGTCTGTAACCGCCGCATTTCCTCAATTTGCGACGCTCATGGAGTGCCGCTACATAGGCTGGACACGGCAAACCGATTTCGAACCCCTCACCCATCCTGACGGACACCCTCTCCCCGCCTTGCGGGGAGAGGGAACGGGGTGAGGGGCGCTTGGCTTTGGTCCGAATATCATTGAGTAATGGGGTGAATCTGCACAATTTAATCTTCGGTTGATTCAATGTTCGAGCATCGCTCAAAACCATTGTTGCCGCGCCGGCAATTTTACGCGCGCCTGGCGCGGAGTGCGGCGGTGGCCCTGCTGGTCGTCGTGGTCGCGCTCGGCATCGGGATGATTGGTTACCGGGCCTTCGAGCCCATGTCGTGGGTGGACGCCTTCGTCAATGCAGCGATGATTCTATCCGGCATGGGACCGGTGTCGTCGCTGCAAACCGATGCCGGAAAAATTTTCGCCGGTTGCTACGCGCTGTTCAGCGGCCTGGCGTTCCTGACGAGCATTGGAATCTTTTCTGCGCCGGTGGTCCACCGGTTCCTCCACAAGTTTCACCTGGAAGAAGCGAAACGCGCGGACAAAACGGACGGGTGATTTCGTGCCAATTTGGGTGGGGCGAGACTCCCGGCGAGCCGAAATTGAAACTTTTCCCACCGCTTCCGGCTCGCGAGGACGCTCGCCCCACCTTGTCAAAACAGCTCAATCATTCTGTTTTGCGCTTCGCGCGCGACCCGCTATGCTTTGTCCATGCTTTGGGCATTCACCAAGTATCACGCGCTGGGCAACGACTACATTGTCATTGACCCGAAGAACCTGCCGTCGCCGCTGACACCCACGCAGGTCAAAACGATTTGCCATCGCAATTACGGCATCGGCTCGGACGGCATTTTGCTCGGTCCCCTGCCCTCGAAAAAGGCAAGGTTCGCGCTCCGCATTTTCAATCCCGACGGCAGCGAGGCCGAGAAAAGCGGCAATGGCCTGCGGATTTTTTCGCGTTATCTGTGGGATAAGAAACTGGTCCGCCAGAATAATTTCACCCTCGAAACGCCCGGCGGCCTCGTGCAAGCCGAGGTCCTGGACCAAGGCAAAACCGTGCGCGTCGAGATGGGCCGGGTCAGTTTCTGGAGCGATGAAATTCCCGTGACCGGCCCGCGCCGCGAAGTCATTAACGAGTCGATTCACCTGCCCGGGCAGCGATTCAACTTTTGCGCGGCGACGGTGGGCAATCCGCATTGCGTGCTGCCGCTGCCGAAAATCAGCGCGGAACTGGCGAGGCAATACGGGCCGTTGCTGGAAACGCACCTGCGTTTTCCGAACCGCATCAACGTGCAATTCATGAAGGTGATCGACCGGAAAAACATCCAGATTGAAATCTGGGAGCGCGGCGCGGGCTACACGCTGGCCAGCGGCAGCAGCAGCAGCGCGGCGGCGGCGGTGGCATACAAGCTTGGCCGGTGCGACCGCGAGATCTCCGTCCACATGCCCGGCGGGGTGATTGCCATTGAGATCGGCGACGGCTTTGCGATTCGCATGACCGGCGCGGTGACGAAGGTGTGCGAAGGGACCATCGCCCTGGAAATGTTCGGCGCGTCCGCAGCCGTCCGATGACCAGGTCAGTGCCGCCGCAGACACGGCGTCACTTGTTGGTCGAAGCAGACGAACTGTCGGTGAACTCAATCACGTCAGCCGTGATGGTTATCTTGGGAATTGAAAACAAAATCAGGTAAAGACTGGAACGGTCCTCCGTCTGGTTGGCCAGGGCCACCGCCCGGCCTGTCAACGGCTCGCCCACCGACTGATACAACGTCTGCTTGGCTGTGGCGTAAGTCGGGCTGGTAATCGGAAGAATGCCGAGCAGTCTGAAGCCATAACTTTGCCCCGTCGCTCCGGCCCTGATGACTTTGTAGTTCTTTTGGTTGAGCGAAACGTCCGTGCCAGTGGCTCCTCCCTTGAATAAACCCTCAGATGAACATCCTCCAGCCACAAACGCAAAAATCAAAAGCCCCGCCGCAAAACTCAATTTTCTGGTCATGTCCTGCAATGATTTCATATTCAAGGTTCCTTATTGTTTTCGCGAAATGGTTGCAACGCCGCCTGACAATACAAGGTTGTAACGCTGCCGGAGGCAGCGACGCAAGAACAAACATGCGATTTGCCGGCAGAGGTGGTGTAAGGAAACGTGTGTAAAAAGGCGAGCGGGTGTATCCCGGTTCTGAACAAGAGAACCATAAACCAAAGAAAGGATACACCCATGAGAGCCAACACAGCCCTCGTCATAGAGCCTGCC
>JBAVOO010000027.1:0-3773 GCA_049692125.1 Verrucomicrobiia bacterium
CCAGGTTGCCGTGAGCGTTGGCGTAGTCGGGCTTGATCTTAATGGCTTTCCGATACTGCCCGACCGCTTCGTCCAGCCGGCCGAGCATTCCAAGCGCCACGCCCAGATTGTAATGCGCCTCCGCGTAGTCCGGGTTGAGATCAACGGCTTTCTGATAATGCACAATGGCCTCAGCCATTTTTCCCTGTAAAGCAAGAACATTCCCCAAATTGTAATAAGCATCAGCATAGTCCGGGTTGATCTCAATGGCCCGGTGGAATTGTGCGATGGCCTCGGGAATTTTTCCCTGTAAAGTGAGCATGGTGCCGAGATTGTTGCAAGCCAGAAAAGCGTTTGGATTCTTCGCGATGGTGGTCCGCCAGAGGGTTTCGATGTCGGCATACATCCCGCATTGCCGCCACGTCAGGCACGTCAATGTCGCCAACAGCGTCAAGCACAACACATTACCGCCCGGTCGCCCCCAAAGCCGATACCGGCCTAACAGCCACGCGGCGCCGGCTGAGGCAAGAGTGATGACCCCCACGCCCGCCAAATACTGGAAGTGATCAGCTACAAACGCAAAGCGGAACGGATATACATTAAAAAAGCCCAGCGCCGGGAATAGTGTCCCGGCAAAGCAGAGCAGCCCAGCCAGCGGCCCGCGCCACCGCGCCTGCAACACCCACGCCACTGCCAGGAGCAGCAGCGTGGCGGCGGGGAATAAATATTGCCACCAGACTGCCTCACTGACATTCCAGCGGGGGTAGATGAAGACGAGATGCGCCGGCCAGAGAAGTTTGCCCAGATAGAACCAGAAGGCGCGCCCGGCAATGAGAAATCGTTCAATGACGGTGAAGTCGAAGGTTTGGCCTTCGGCACCAACGAATTTCCGCTCGATCCAGGCGGTAAACAACCCGGAGACAATCCCGGTCAGAAAAAATGGAACCAGCGGCTGTACATCCTGTTTCCAAAACAGCCTGCCCCGGTTCCACCAGAAAACCACCAGTAGTGCCGCCGGGAGGGTCGCGATGGCGGTCTTGGACAACAAACCCAGGATGAACAACCCCAGGGCAATGGCATATAATCTCCCGTTTCTGGTCCGGTCAAATTTCAAATAAGTCAGCGCAGAGCCAAGACAGAAAACGCCGGACAAGGTGTTCTTCAGCTCCGAAATCCAAGCCACCGACTCCACCTGCACCGGATGCAAGGCAAAAATGGCCGCGGCCAGCCACGCTCCCGGCACCGCAAGCTGGCGCAGGATCTTCAGCAACAGCAGTGCGGAAAAGGCATGAAGCAGAATGTTGACCAGATGATAACCCAAGGTCAAATCGCCCCAGAGCTTGTGCTCCACCCAAAAGACGGTGTGAACCAGCGGATAGTATTGCGCTGTGCGGCTGGGTTGCGTCCAAATACGGTATAAACCTTCTGCCGAACGCAACTCCGGCCGGGTCAAGTGCCGCTCATCGTCCCAGATCGGTTTTCCATTCCAAGCCGGCAGGTAAGCAGCCAGCGTGGCGACAACCAGGAGCAGCCCCAAAAGCCAACCCCGGTTCCACGAAGACCGGACAAATTTCATGATTCTGTTCACAGTCTGATTCAACCATGCTTGATTTCAAATGTCGGTTACAGATTCGCTCCTGCAACTGGCAGGCACGGGTTTGGCGTCACATTCCCGGCCAAACTCAGCCAACGCCATCCCTGCAAATTACCCTCAGATGCACAATGTAAATGATGGCTACGGTTTTTCGTGGAATGGGGCGCTCGATTCATAAAGTTTGAGTCGCATTTGCAGGGCGTCAGCCAGAGGCTTGTTGTTTTGGGTGGCGGGAAGGTTCAGCGCCCGTTGGGCCGTTTCGACCGCTTCTCCAAATCGTCTCGCCTCGGCATAAGCCGCCGCCAGCGTTCCGATGTACACGGGTTGGCCATAATGAGTCAACTCACACGCGCGTTCGGCCAAACGGACCGCCTCGGCCCCATTGCGAAGCTCGTCATCGGGGTTCGAAGCCAGAATCCATGCCAGGTTGTTCAGCGCCCCGGCCAGGTTGGGATTTAATTTCAGCGCCTCCCGGTATTGAACAACCGCTTCGCGGGTGCGACCCGATTGGCCAAGTGTCGTGCCCAGATGAAAGAAGGTTTGAGGGCGGTTTGAATTGATCTGGATGGCCTTGTGATAGTTCTCGATCGCTTCATCGAACTGCCCCCGTTCGGCGAGGGCGGTGCCCAGATTGTCCAGCGCATCGCAATCGTTCGGGTCGATCTGGATGGCCTTGCGAAAGTTCTCAAATGCTTCATCAAACCGGCCCTGGGCGGCGAGGGCGATGCCCAGATTGTTCAGCGCGTCACAATCGTTCGGCTTGATCTGGATGGCCTTGCGAAAATTCTCGATCGCTTCATTAAACTGCCCTTGGGCGGCGAGGGCGATGCCCAGATTGTACAGCGCCTCGAAGTCGTTCGGATCAATCTGGACGGCCTTACGGTAGTGTTCCATTGCCTCTTCATTGCGCCCCTGGTTGCTAAGCAAAAGACCCAGATTGTTGTGGGCCATCCAGCAATCCGGGTTTTTGGCCAGCGTCTTCCGCCAGAGCGTTTCCAGGTTTGTGTACATCCCGCATTGCCGCCAGGTCAATGTGCCCAGCGTTAGCAGCAAGGCTCCGCAACATGCCAGCTTGAGAAAGGGTTTGGTTTTGAAGGCGAGGGTGATTCCCGCCGCGGCGAGCGCAATCAAGCCGAGGCTCGCGACATATTGGTAATGGTCCGCTACGAACGTGTAACGAAACGTGTAAAACATGACGAAACCGAGCAATGGACTCAACGTTGCCACGTAAAACAATGCCGCAACCTCAACACTGCGCCCGACGAATCGTCGGGTGAAATAAATCGCCGCGCCTGATCCGATTCCCATGAGCAGCCAGCCATAAGCTGATGGATGGGCGGGTTCAATCGCCCAGCGCGGATAACTGAAGGTCAGATTCACCGGCCACAACAATTTGCCCGCGTAAAACCAAAGCGCATGGCTCGCCACCAGAATGCGTTCCAGCAAGCCCATCGAAAAAAGTTTCCCCTGCGTGCCATGACGAAATCGTTCCCACCATGTCGTCAGCAGTCCCATTCCCAAACCCATCGCCAAAAACGGAACCACTTGGGCCAGCCGCCGCCAGTCAATCGGCCTTCCTTTCAGCCACAGAATCAAAAGCAGCGCCGCCGGCAAGGTGCAGGCCGTCGTTTTGCTGAAGAGCGCCAGCGCGTAAAACATCAGCGCCAGCCAATGCCAAAATCGCCTGGATCGGTCCCCGACAAATTCAATCCAGCAGCCCAGCGTCAACAAAATGAAAAAGAGCGACAAAACACTTTTCAATTCCGTGATCCAGGCGACCGATTCCACCTGCACTGGATGCAGGCCGAAAAGCGCCGCCGCCAGCCAGGCGCCCGGCACGCTCAATCGTTTCAGCAGCAGCCAGACCAACAGCGCATTGATCGCGTGGAGCAAAATATTGACCGAATGATAACCTGTCGGATTCAAGCCCCAGAGTAAATGTTCAATGCGAAAGACCGTGTAAGTCAGCGGAAAGTATTGCGAGGGCGAATCCATCGAAAACCAAATCCGTCTCAAACCGTCCGGCGCAGTGAGCAGCGGATTGTTTGTGACATAAACGTCATCATCCCAGACGAACCCGCCGCGCAGCGCCGGGAGATAGGCCAGGAAGACAAGGAGAATGATCAAGCCGCCCTGCCAGACCGGCAGCATTCGCCTACGAATGAACATTGGCCCGGGAAAGGTCTTTTGTGACACACGG
>JBAVOO010000028.1:0-72967 GCA_049692125.1 Verrucomicrobiia bacterium
GGCTGGCGTAGGAACTTTTGTTGACCACCAGCATGGTCAAAGACCCGTTCGTGCGACGCACGGCGTAAGTGCCGAGAAGCTCATAATCGTTGGTCACCGTAACCACCGTATCGCCGCCGCGGGCAAAGTATTGCATCAGCCTCATGCAGTAGTAGCTCGGGTAGCAGTTGGAATTGGGCGGCGCGACATTGCCGGTGAGACAGCCCTCGTCGGTGAGAATGCTGCCGGAACTGTTGGTGCGCCAGCCATACAAGGCGTTGTCCGAATTCGTCACGACCGCCTGGCCATTGCGCAGATCCCACCAGAGAAACGCGTTGAATTCCGTCTGTAGGATTTGCCCGATGGCGTCGGTCGCGAACAACCCGCCCACCAGGCTGATCCACTGTTTGTCGCCTTCCGGACCAAACTCGGTATCCACCAACTCAACATTGGTGGCAACACTGCTGCTCAGATAATCATTAACTATCTGGCGCAAATTCACCGCATCACTCAGCCACGACTTGGTCCAAAGCAGATTATAGGTATCGCCGTCGCCGGGTGCGTAGTTGTGTTCAATCAGAAAATCCGGCGTCACGCCGTTGGTCCTCATCGTATTGAGCATGACCGCCGTCCAACCATAATTCGTCGTACCGGTGACCGGATTGACCGCCGGATGGTTCGTGTTGTTGGCATAGGAAACCTCGTCCGGCACGGCAACGGCGCCAATTTTAATGGTCGGGTCAACCGCCTTCATCGCGCTATAGTAATCCTTGAACCGCATCGCATAGGTCCACGGATCGTGCGCGACTTCCTGACCGAAATACGCCATGTTGGTATTGATGTCTTCCTCCCAACTGGCGCCGTAAATCTCATTGCCCACCTCCCAATATTTGACGTAGCAATGATTGGTGACGTTGAAATACTTCACCCAGGCGGCCGCCTGATTCGTATTGCCGCTGCCGTAATTGACAATGAAAAAAACCTGCGCGTGGGTGTTGGTGGCTACATGGACGAAATTGAGCGTTGAAGAGTTTCCCATTTGTTGATTGGTCATGAAATAGATGTCGCCCCAACTGCCGCCGGGCCAGCGCAAAGCCTGATTGTTCATGTTTGTCAGAACGGAGATGGTGCTGGCGGTGTCGAGATCACCGTCCCAGGCGGCGGTGTTGATGCCGAACACCCGGGCGTCCACCGTACGCACCGGGTTGGTGGCGTTGACGCTGATATGGACGGTGGCGGGCGGGGTTGCGGCCGTCAGCGTGATGTCACCAATATAAAAATTGGACTGCAAAGTGCCACTATTCCAAATCTCGAAGCCGTTCAGATTGGTTATATTGGCCACACCCAAGGAAACCAGGGAGAAAGTGAATTGTTGCCAGCTATTGGTTGGAGCCTTCACCTGTATCTGGGTTTCCCAATTTGTGCCCGCTTCCGCCTGGACGCCAACCGCTTGTCCGCCTTTGGTACCGCCGTTCAACCAGAGCGTCAGATTTGTATAGATGGTTGTATCAATCGGATCATGTTCCAGATGCAACGCCTGATAACTGCTGCTGGCGGCGAACACAATGGAGTTGCTGCCGTTATTAAAGCTGGGATTGTTGGTGACATAATTCGGCACCCAGCCCCAATTTTGCCACCCATTGTTGTAGTTCATCGTGCCGTAAATGACATTGGTATAACCCGAATAAATGAGCATGTCATCGCTGGCCAAAGCCGGTGAGGCAAGGGCGAAAAGCGCCAGGTTTCCCAAGGCCAGCCACCGGCGGGGCGACAAATTTTTGAGGGTGTTCCCAGGGAAATGTTGAAACCAACCGCGAGAAAAACGGTTGACGCTTAAAAAACGACTTCGATGCATCACTGTATTCAAATATAACTCAAAAACCGGAAGCCGCAATCCGGCTTCCGGTTTTGAATTGGAGCGCCGATTTCCAAATCGGCGGGTTTCAAAGTGTGGCGGATTCGCGCCGAATCAGAGTTCGGCGCTCCGTTGTTACCGGCCCTTCGGCAATGCGCTCGTGCCGGCATAGACCGCGTTCTTGCCGAGCAACTGTTCAATGCGCAGGAGCTGATTGTATTTTGCCAGACGATCCGTGCGGCTCAAGCTGCCGGTCTTGATCTGCCCGCAATTCGTCGCCACCGCGATGTCCGCGATGGTCGAATCTTCCGTTTCCCCGGAGCGATGCGAAATGACAGCGGTGTAGGCGTGGGTCTTGGCCAGCTCGACGCAATCCAGAGTTTCGGTGAGCGAACCAATCTGGTTCACCTTCACGAGAATCGAATTGGCCACGCCCATGTCAATTCCCTTGCGCAGGAATTTCGGGTTGGTCACAAAATTGTCGTCGCCGACGAGTTGAATTTTACCGCCGAGCTTGTCGGTGAGTTTCTTCCACGTCGCCCAATCGCTTTCGCCGCAGCCGTCTTCGATGCTGACGATGGGATACCTGGCCACGAGTTTGGCGTAAAAACTTACGAGGTCATCGCCAGTCACAGTTTCGCCGGTGCTTTTTTTGAACGTGTATTTGCCGTTGCCGACGTAAAATTCCGACGCCGCCGGATCGAGCGTAAGATAGATGTCCTTGCCCGGCTTGTAACCTGCGTCTTTGATGGCTTGAATGATGGTTTCCAGCGCGTCTTCCACGCTCTTGAGCTTGGGCGCGAAACCGCCTTCGTCGCCGACGGCAGTGCTGAAGCCGCGCTTCTTGAGCACGGCTTTGAGCGCGTGAAATGTCTCGGTAATGGCGCGCAGGCCTTCGCTGAACGTCGGCAGGCCGAGCGGCATGATCATGAATTCCTGAAAATCAATCGGCGCGTCCGAATGCGCGCCGCCGTTGATGACGTTGGCCATCGGCACGGGCAGGACTTTCGCATTCGGCCCGCCGAGATAACGGAACAACGGCTGGTTCAGCCCGGCGGCGGCGGCCTTGGCGTTCGCCAGCGAAACGGCGAGGATGGCGTTCGCGCCGAGCTTCGACTTCGTTTCCGTGCCGTCGAGCTTGAGCATGGTGGCATCCACGGTCAGTTGATCGAATGGGTCGAGGCCGATGAGTTTGGGCGCGATGACGTCGGTGACGTTTTTGACGGCCTTCTGCACGCCCTTGCCGCCGAAACGTTTCTTGTCGCCGTCGCGGAGTTCGATGGCTTCGTGTTCGCCGGTGCTCGCGCCGCTGGGCACTGCCGCGCGCCCGAATGCGCCGCAGCACAACGTCACATCAACTTCCACCGTGGGGTTGCCGCGCGAGTCAAGGATTTCGCGCGCCTGGATATCAACAATTTTGCTCATAATTTATTTTTAAATTTTCAAACTTCAAAATCCGAAGCGGACATAATAAAAGTTGCGCGCGGCGAGTCAAGAAAGCGTCGCCGGCTGGACCGGACAGGCTGCATTTTGACTCCATCATTCTTTTCCCTCCTGGGAGCGCCGGCGTCCACTCTCCGCAGTGCTGCCACGGAGGACGGGTCCCGCCGGCTGGCCGCGTTGCCATGGACCGTTCCACCTGCCGACGAGATGTCGGCGCTCCCAGAACCTGCAATCCGGCTTCACTCAAACCATGCCAGCTTTGACTTGTTGGTGAAGTAGAGCAGCCCCAGCAACCGCATCTCAACGGTGGCCGAAACTCATGATGAGACAAAGCTAGCAAGTCATTTCCAAAACTTCTTGAGCGGATGGGACAATGCCTCCCGCCAACGGGCAAGGAAATTGGGGGTGGGGGCCGGGGTCATAAGGCGCGTGTATTCGGCAACGCCCACACAACTGCCGCCGCACTTGGGGCACGCGCGAAAAAACTGTCCGCTCACCCGGGTGGTTCTCACACAAGCCGTGCAGAACGCGCTGCCGCATGTGACACAACACCACTTGGCGGCAGCCTGGGGATGCTGGTTGCACACGTCGGTGTTGACGGCAACCGCAATGCCGGCGGGTTTTGCCGCCGATGGGGCCACGCCCGCGCCCGAAGGCGGTCCGGCAGGAATGTCCGCCGGTTCCATGACGGGGTCGACCTGACAGACCATGGGCACTGTTCCCAGGCACAAGACCTGTCCGGGATGAAGCACCGCCTGTTGAATGGGTTGTCCGTCGAGAAAGGTCCCGTTGGTGGAGTTCAGATCCCACACGGTGATGACGCCGTCTTTCAGTTCAATCTGGCAATGATGGCTGGAAATGGAATCGTCGTTGATTTGAAAATCGTTGTCCGCAATCCGTCCCAACCGGTTCAATCCCGGTTTGAGCAGGATTTCCTGCAAGCCGTACGCCCTTCCTTCAATACGCAGTCGCACCATAAATCCAGCGGTTTAAATTTATCTGATGGTTGACCTTCGACTTTCAAAGCAAGGCTAAAGCACCAAACCGTTGCGGTCAATTCGTTTTGACAACGGCCGGCGACATTCGATTTGTAGTTGTCAAATTAAGTCGGACGCAGTAAGGTTAGCCACGGCAATGGGGTTTGCCGACCCGCTGAAGGGTGAATCGCCTGACGATTTCAGAGCTAATAACTCCTACCGAGACAATCGGTGGCGGTAGGAATTTTTTATGCTCAACTATATTTTAGTCGGGGTGGATAGTGTGGCGTGTGGTATCTCGCGCTATTGGGCTTCCGGTTTAATTGTCAATCGCTTCGGCCACTTGTTGGTGATGCTGGGAAAAGCCAGGGTGATTGATTACCGCGCTGATGAAGAGACCGCCATCGGCGCGCCCAAACCTCAAAGTTGACCATGTTCAATCACATTTTATTCAACTTGATTCAGGTGCTGGTGGTCATGGCGTTCGCGCCGCTGGCGTCAGGCGTTTTGAGCCGGCTCAAGGAAATGGTGCAGTCCAAACGCGGGCCGAGCATTTTCCAGCCGTATCGGGATTTGTGGAAATTGTTTCACAAGGACGAAATCGTGTCGGAAGACAGCTCGTGGATTTTCCGGTTCACGCCTTACATCGTTTTCGTCACGCCGATCTTTGTCGCGCTGCTGATCCCGGTGTTGACGAATTATCCGCTCTTTTTCGCGTTCATGGGGGATATGATTGGCGGTGGTTTCGTGCTGGCGCTGGGCGGATTCTTCGCCACGCTCGCGGCGGTGGACACGGCCAATCCCTACGGCCCCATGGGCGCGAGCCGCACGCGCATGGTGGGATTTCTGGCCGAACCGGTGTTCATGATTGTATTTTTCACCGTTTCGTTTGTGGCCGGCTCAACGATTCCTTACATCGTCCAGGAAAAATGGGTGACCCCGCTGGCGAATTTTTTCACGCCGGCGCATGTGCTGCTGATGCTGGCATTTCTCATGTTGATCCTGGCCGAAGGCGGGCGCATTCCGGTGGACAATCCGACGGGCCATTTCGAACTGGCGATGATTGATGAATCCAAGTCGCTCGAATACTCCGGGCGCGGCTTCGCGCTGATGAAATGGGGCGGCCAGATGAAATTCTTTGTGCTCATGTGCATTTTCCTCAACGTGCTGGTGACACCGTGGGGACTGGCGGGCGGACAAACCCTCGGCGCGGTGTTGCTGGCCATTCCGCTCGTGCTGTTCAAAATTTTCTGTTTTTTGCTGGTGCTGGTCGTCATCGAATCGTCGCTGTCCAAACTGCGGCTTTTCCGCATCACGGAGTTTTTGGGCGCGGCGTTCATTACGTCGGTGGCGGCGATGATCACGCGGGTCTTTTTGCCCTGAACGAAAAAACAAATGAGCGAGATGAATCAATTATTGGAGAATCTGAACGCACTGGCCGCTGGATTGTTTCTGCTCACGGCGTTCGGCATTGTGGCGATGCGGCAGGCGCGGGGCTGCCTGAATTTGTTCATCGTGCAATCGCTGCTGCTCGCCGCGTCCGCCGTGCTGCTGGGATTGCGCTACGGCTCCGGGCATCTTTACGGCGTGGCGATTGTGAATATGATCAGCAAACCGATCATTGTTCCGTGGCTGCTGCGCAAGACGGCCTCCGCGGAAATTTACACGCGCCGCGAAATTGACCAGGTGTTGAACATTCCGACCGCGTTGCTCATCGCTTTGGCGCTGGCGATTCTGTCTTATTTTCTGGGGCAGCCGTTATTGAACGCCGTCGCGCCGGAATTTCGCGGTCCGAACGTGCCGATTGGCATCGCGGGGCTGTTGCTTGGCGCGTTCACACTCACCGTGCGGCGCGAGGCGTTGCCACTGCTCATCGGGCTGCTGGTGATGGAAAACGGCGCGTTCCTGGCCGGCATTTCCATTTCGCGCAACCTGCCGCTTCTGGTTGAACTCGCCATTGCCACGGACGGTTTGATCATTGTTTTCATCAGCGGCGTGCTGATTCGTGCCGTTCAAAAACACGTCGGCACAACTGCGGTGGGTGAACTCGCAAATTTGAAAGAAGCGTCCGAGCCGATGGCGAAGGAGGCGGCAAAATGAGCGTCATAATTATTTTGCTCCTTCCGTTGGTTGCCACGGCGCTCGTTTGCATTCCATTCAAAAGGCATTGGGCGGCGGGCGTGACGGTCGTGTCTTCCGCGGCCGTACTGGTGCTGGTCGCGCGTGTGGCCTGGCTGACTTCGGCAGGCGGTTCCATTACGTCGGCCCTGAAAGTCGGCATGCTCAAGTGGATTGCGGTGGACGGATTGAGCGCATTGATCCTGCTCTTGATTGCGTTCGTCGGAGCCACGGCGGCAATTTTCTCCGTTGGTTACATGGCGCATGAAAATTTGAAGCCGTGGAAACTGCGGCTCTATTATGCGAATTACAACCTGTTTGTTTTCTCCATGCTGGCCATTCCGGTTCTCGCCGAACCGACGCTGGTCTGGATTGTCGTCGAATTGACAACGCTCTGTTCCGCGTTGCTCGTCTCCTTTGAAAACACCCGCGAGGCGTTGGAGGCGGCGTGGAAATACGTCGTGCTCTCGCTCATGGGCGCGGGCATGGCATTGTTTGGCTTTCTGGTTTTATTCGCCGCGATGCAGGCGTCGGGCAGCAACGAGGCTTACACCTGGGATGGACTGATAACCGCCGCGCCTTCGATGCCGCCGGTGTTGTTGCAAACGGCGTTCCTGCTGATTTTGATTGGACTTGGAACGAAGGTCGGCCTCGTCCCCATGCACACCTGGCTGCCCGACGCGCACAGTCAGGCACCCTCGCCCGTGTGCGCGTTGCTTTCCGGCATCGAAACGTCGGCCATCCTTTATGTGATTCTGCGGCTGTTTCCGGTGATGCAGGCTTCACCCAATTCTCATGCCGAAACGTGGGCGCTGGTTCTTGGCCTCATCTCGGTCGGCACTGCCGCGTTTTTGCTGCTGCAAGTGCGCGATTACAAGCGCATGTTCGCCTTCTCCACCGTTGAACACATGGGCATTATTTTAACGGCGGTCGGACTGGGCGCGTCAGCCGCTGGTTACGGGGCGATGCAACAAATTGTCAGCCATTGCGTGACAAAATCATTTTGTTTCTTCGCCGCCGGGGCCACGTTGATGGCGGTGGGGACGCGCGAAATTGCCGCCGTGCGCGGACTTATCCGCAAATCTCCCATCGCTGGCGTCGCGCTGGTTTTCGGCGGACTGGCCATCGCCGGCGCGCCGCCGCTGGCTGTTTTCTTGAGTGAATTTTCAATCCTCAAAGCCGGGCTGACGCAAAAAGAATATGTTGCGACAGGTTTGCTCGCCATTTTCATCGTCATCGCCTTTTTCGGGATCATGCTGCACATCAACCGAATGGTTTTTGGCGCGCCCGGCGAGGAAGGGATGAATGGGGCGGAAACCATCAATCCACCAATCCACCAATCCATCAATCCAATTCCCTTGAGTTGCCGGCTGGCGCTGATTCTGGCCGCTGTGCCGGTGCTGGTGCTTGGTTTTTACACCCCCCAGCCGCTGCACGATTTGCTGACGCAGGCCGCAGCCGCTTTGACAAAATGATAAACGAATCGCCATGAATCGTAACGAACTAAAAGAAGAGATTGACCAACGCTGGCCCGGCCAAGTGCAATGCCAGTTCGATTCCGGTTCTATCTGCGAAGTGACCTGCGCCCGCGCTGCGCTGCCGGAATTGTGCGGACGCCTTTTTCTCGAATGGAATTTCAGTTTCGCCGGGCTGGTGGTCGAGGAGGGCGCGAGCGAATGGCAGTTGCGATACGCCTTTTACGGCGAGCGCGACGCCGGCTGGGTTCATGTGCTGGTCAATACGCCCCTCGCCGAAAAGACTTTCCCGAGCATCGCCAAATTTGTTCACGCTGCCGACTGGCACGAGCGCGAGGCCGAGGATTTGTTCGGCCTGAACTTTGAAGGTCATCCGCGTCTCGGTGATTTTATCCTGCACGACGACGCCTGGCAGGAAAACGTCGAGCCGATGCGACGGCACTTCGATCCAAAGGCGGCGATGCTACATCGCAAACCGGACGCCGATTGGCGGCCGCACCGTGTCGTTCAGGAACCCGGCGCGTTCGTGATGCCCATCGGCCCGAAATTTTCCGGTGTGACCGAATCCGTTCATTTCCTGCTCGAAACCGTTGGTGAAGATGTTATCCGCTCGACGCCGCGCCTGTTTTACAAATGGCGTGCGATTGAGAAACTCGCCGAAGGCAAAACGGCGGATGAAGTTTTGTTGCTGGCGGAACGTTTCGCAGCGACGACAGCTTTTGCTCATGGGTTCGCTTTTTGCCAGGCGGTCGAAACGGTTTGCGACGCAAAAATTCCGTCACGCGCAAAAACCTTGCGTGTGTTTCTGGCGGAACTCGAACGCCTGCGCCAGCACGCCGGGGCGATTCAGGAAATCTGCGAATCCACTGCGCTGGTCGTCGCCAACAGTCAGGCCGGAATTTTGGAGGAGGATTTATTGCGGATTTCCGGCGAATTCACCGGCCATCGTTATTTGTTTGGCTCGCTCGCAATCGGCGGATTGCTGTGTGATTTGCCGGACGACGCCTGTGCCAAGGCGCTCAAACAATCGCAACACGCTTTAAAACAGCTGAACGAACTCGAAAAGCACCTGCGCGTTTCCAGCAGTTTTCTGGATCGTCTCGAAGAAGTCGGTGTCGTCGCGCAGCGGAGCGCGACGGTTTACGGGCTGCTCGGTCCGGTTGCGCGAGCATCGGGAATTGTCCGTGATTTACGAAAGGCGCAACCTTATTCCGGCTACGACGATTTTGATTTCGACGTGCCCAGCGAGCAGGAAGGTGACGGTTATGCGCGGCTGCGCATTTTATTCGCCGAAGCGAGGCAATCGGTTCGCATCATGGAACAAGCCGTTGCCGCATTGTCCCGCCTGGGCGGGAGCAGCGTCCGCGAACCTCTTCAGTTTCGAGCCGGCGCAGCGTTGGGCTGGGTCGAAGCCCCGCGCGGCGGCACATTCCATTGGGTACGACTGGCCGACGATGGACGGATCGCGCGTTATCGCGTCGTTACGCCGTCGTTTGCCAACTGGCACGGCTTCCATCTCGCCGTCGAGAAATTCGCGTTCCAGGATTTTCCTATCATGCTCTCCACGTTCGTTTTGTCCGTGGCGGAGAACGACCGATGAAATCGTCAATCGAAAATCTTAAATCTTAAATCGCATGAGCCAATGGGTCATCAACGGAATTCGGACGGGAATTAAAACGACCGCCTATCCGGCAAAACCGGAAGCGGCTGCGGGCGTGTCGCCCGGCCTGCCGGTCGGCGGCGATTATTCCGCAAACCAGATTGCTTCATTGATTGAGCGTTGCCCGACAGGTGTATTCAGCCAGGCCAACGGCAAGGTGATGGCAGACATTCGCCGTTGCATTCATTGTTACCGCTGTGTTCGCGGTGTGGAGCAGCCGGTTGGTTGGCAGCCAACC
Organism: Verrucomicrobiia bacterium; assembly: GCA_049692125.1. Taxonomy (GTDB): domain Bacteria; phylum Verrucomicrobiota; class Verrucomicrobiia; order Limisphaerales; family UBA11358; genus UBA11358. The sequence goes on from JBAVOO010000028.1 coordinate 9,746, forward strand.
TACGAGTGGGGAGCTGTCTGCGACGGACAGCATGAATTCGGCCAGCCGTTCGAGTGTTCCATTCACATCTGCGTCGTGGACGCGGGCGATTGCGGCGCGTGCCTCAACGAAGTCAAGCAGCTCAACAATCCGTATTACAACATGCACCGGCTGGGCTTTTTTATCACGCCTTCGCCGCGCCACGCCGACGTGCTGCTGGTTGTCGGCCCGGTGACGGATCACATGAAATTCGCGCTGAAAAAAGTTTATGACGCCATGCCCACGCCCAAGCGGGTCGTCGCCGTTGGCGCATGCGCGCTGTCCGGCGGCGTGTTCGCGGAAAGCTTTGTCTGCGCCAAAGGCGTGGCGGACGTGCTGCCGGTGGACGTGGAAGTGCCCGGAAATCCTCCGCCGCCACTGGCGATTTTGCACGGCCTGCTGGTGGCAGTCGGACGCAAACCGTCGGCCATGGACACGAATTGCACGAATTCTCACGAATGAAAACAAACAGCGACATCCGATTTTTGAATTTCCATTGCGGTCCCATACTGGCATCGCAAACTGGAGTTTACCCGCTTACGACGCTTTTTCATCAATTCGTGTTAATTCGTGAAATTCGTGTCTCAAGACGATAATGGAAACGCAAACACTCATTCTGGCTTTCTTTGCGCTTTGCGGCGCCGGCATTTTGCTGTCGCTCGTTGCGCCAGCGTCGCGGCAGGGAAATGTGCTGGCGTGGCTGGGTTGCCTCGGCGCGATTGCCCTGGTGCTGGCAGGTGGAAATGCATTGCTCGCCGGGAAAACATTCAGCGAACCGCTGTGGACATTGCCAGGATTGACGGCGACGCTCACATTGAAAATGGATTCGCTTTCGGCTGTGTTCATTTTCGTCACCGGTTTGGTGCTTTTTCCGGCTTCAATTTTCGCGGGCGGCGAACTCAAGCGGATAAGTGGATTGGTGGATGAACGGATGAATGGCAGTCATGCGTCAACAATCCAACAATCCAATAATCCAATAATCCACCACCGCGTGTTTGCGGTGTTCATGTTCGGACTTTATGCGTCCATCGCCTTGATTTTCCTGGCCGGCGATGTCGTGCTGTTCCTGCTCGCGTGGGAAATCATGTCCATTCTTTGCTACCTGCTCATTGTTTGCGCGCGGGAAAAGGAAAATGGCCATGCCGGTCTCGCCTCGGCGGAGCCTCCGGCGCAGCCTGGGTCGGGCTATCTTTTGCTGGCAATGGGCGAAGCCGGAACGCTCGCAGCGGCGCTGGGTTTTCTCCTGCTCGCGGTTGGCGCCGGATCATTGGATTTCGGCGCAATCAAATCGGCGGCGCCAAGTTTGGGTATGGGCGTGCAATGGGTGGTTTTCCTGCTTTCGTTTTTTGGTTTCGGCGTGAAGGCCGGACTCGTGCCGGTGAATTTCTGGCTGCCGCGCGCCTATGTCGCCGCGCCGCGCGCGTTCGTGCCGGTGCTGGCGGGCGCGACGTTGAATCTCGGCCTTTATGGAATTTTGCGCGTGAATGCCGACCTCATGCCGGCCACGCACGCCGGGCCAGGCCTGCTCGTCCTGGTTGTCGGAACGATTTCCGCATTGCTCGGAATTCTTTACGCCACCACGGACAACGACCTCAAGATCATGCTGGCGCACAGTTCAATTGAAAACGTCGGCATCATCGTCGCCGGCTTTGGCGCGGGAATGGTTTTTGTCGCTACGAACCATCCGGCGCTGGCGGCCATCGCCTTCGTAGCGGCGCTTTATCATCTAATCAATCATTCGCTCTACAAAACGCTGCTGTTTTTCGGAGTCGGCGCGGTGGAAACGCAAACCGGCACGCGCGACATGGACCAACTCGGCGGTTTGAGTAAATGGATGCCACTGACCGCCCTCGGCTTTCTCATCGGCACGCTGTCAATCGCTGCGCTACCGCCGTTCAATGGTTTTGTCAGCGAATGGCTCACGTTGCAAACCATGCTCCGTTCGGCGGAACTGTCCTCGACCGGTGCAAAAATGGTTTTCGCCCTGTGCGGCGCGGGACTGGCATTGACAGCGGCGCTGGCGGTGACGTGTTTTGTGAAAGTTTATGCGATGAGCTTTTTGGGAATGTCGCGCCTTGAACCGCAGAGTTTTGAACCGCAGATTTCACAGATGAACGCAGATATTTTATCTTCATCTGCGTCATCTGCGTCATCTGCGGTTAAGACGGAATCCGTGTCATCTGCGGTTAAAATCGCCGAAGCCAAATCCGGCACGCTCGCGCCAATGGCCATTCTCGCCGCGCTGTGCCTCGCGTTCGGCGTGCTGCCGACGTATGTGATTCCGGCGCTGGACACCGCACTGCGTGGCTGCGACGCCTCGTCGCAGAGCGTGGCCGCGACGCCCTCGTCGCACGAAAAGCTAAACGTATCTTCCGGCGACGAGGCGTCGCCTTCACCTTCTGCGACGGGGGCGTCGCAGCTACCAAACGCCACTGACGCGCTTGTGCCGCCGTTCTTTGCCTCCAATCCGGCGCACGACACTTTGCCGCCAGCGTTCGTGGAAGACTTTCACAATCTCGGCGCGCAAGTCGGGCAAAGTGTTTTGCCCGGACGTGGTTTGGTCGTGCTCCATCGCGGCGGCACGGAAAATCCGGTCGTTTTTGCCATGTCCACTTCCTACACGTTCGTTGCGCTGATTGTTTTGCTGCTGGCGACTTACGTTGTCCTCCGCTTGTGGCTGACGCGGGATCGCAAACTGGCGCGGCGGCTGCGGTGGGACGGCGGCGTGCGAAACTTGCTGCCGGAGATGACTTACACCGCGACGGGTTTTTCCAATCCAGTGCGGGTGATTTTTGACGCGGTGTTTCGCCCGACGACGGTGGAGGACACACGCGAAACCGTGGCCGAGCATTTCCGCACGGCCATCATCCGCGAAAAAGAGCGCGTGCATCTGGTGGACAAACTGGTTTTTCATCCGGTCAGAACGGCGGTGATGTGGTTCGCTGGTCATCTGGCACGGATGCACCACGGACGGTTCAACGCATACGCCGCCTATGCGCTGTTGACGTTGCTGGTCGTGCTGGTCGTGTTTCTATTGTTCCAAACGTCGTGAAAGATTTTTCAACCGCGGACGGGTGCGGATTTCAAAGCAAAGACGCGACACGAATTGCACGAATTAACGCGAATTCAAATACGCTGAAGGCGTATAGGAAATTAGCCCGGTGTTGACGCGCAGCGGCTACGCCGGGAAACCGTCCCACAAAATAATCCTCCCTCTCCTCGCCGAACGAGGAGAGGGCCGGGGTGAGGAGTCACGAAATCAGGAAACTAAACATTCTTCTGACAACCATCCTGCGTTTGCAGAAAGCTCTGAACTGCTCGTGGGATTCTTTGATGAAGCGTTAAAGCATCGGGCAGCCATCTTGATTTCATGCGAAATCAGAGTTGACGATAGATTTCAGAGCGGTGTTGGATGCGATAAATGCGAACGAGTTTTTTGGCGGGATAAATCCAGTAGAGAATGCGGTAGTCGCCGATACGGAGCTTGCAGAGTCCCGCCAAATCTTCAGGCATCCCCACAAGCCGGCGATGCACCATGCCATGGGCGTTGGCGGCAAGCCATTGAATCTTGCGCTCCACGCTCGCGCCGATGGCGGCGTCCAGCACGGCCAGCTGGGCATCGGCCTTGCCGCCTACTTCGACTTGGTAGGACATGGCAGGTGGCGGGCTTTCCAAGGTTTGAATTTTCCAGCCAGATCCTGCCGCCGCGCCTCGCGCAACTCGGCGATGACTTCAGGATTCCGCGCCGTGAGCCAGTCCTGCAATTCGTCCAGCGTCTCGACGGACGACAGAACGGCCGAGGGAATTTCAACGGTTTCCATTTTCATGGTTACAGTGTATCACGGTTTCCGTTTGAATGTAAGTATTTTGTCCGGGGGTTGGTGTCCGGTAGCCGGGAATGGTGGTTTCGAGATGGAGCCTGGGTTTCATGCGTTTAGACCTCTGCAAAACTCCCGATAGTCGTAGCGGCGTCTCGGCAGAGCGCCGCAAACACCAGGAAATCGAAGAATGCGGCTTTCTGCCGAAAGCCGCTACGCTTGTTTTTCAGAGGTCTCGCTTTATGAATTCTCTCGAAATTATCCACGCCGAACGGCTGAAAGCGTCAATCATGCAATTGTTTTGCGCGTTCGTTCGATGCCGGCTTGCTCGTTGTTCATTTCGGGGTTAATGTGATTGCCATGAGCACGATCACGTTGAGTGAATTGAAAAAAAAGCCGGCCAAACTATGGCTCAAGTCCGCCAGCAAGGATGACTTGGTCATCACGGCAAAAGGCCAGCCGGTGGCCGTGCTTTTGCGCATCGCGGCGGCGTCGGTGGATTCCACCCCCGCATTGGTGCGCAGCGTGCGGGCGTTGCAAGCGCAGACCAGTCTTCAACAAGCCGCCGCCGGAAATGGAACCGCCGGATTTTCGATGTCTGACATTGACGCGGAAATCGCCGCCAGCCGCCGCGCACGCCGCCGGAAATGAAAATCGTGCTCGACACCAATGTTGTCGTGTCGGGCTTGCTTCAGGCACAAGGAAACCCAGCCCAAGTTCTCGCGCTGGTGTTGTCGGGCGCAATCCAGATTTGCCATGACGAACGAATCCTCGCCGAATACGCGGAAGTTCTCACCCGCCCGCGTTTCAAACTGGACCCCAAACGCACCGTGACGTTTTGAACAAGATTGAAGCGGACGGCCTGGCGGTTGACGCCGGCGGAGAATCCAACTTGGATTTGCCCGACCCGGATGATGAACCTTTCCTTGAAGTTGCGTTGGCAGCTTCGGTGGATTTTCTCGTCACAGGAAATCTCGCCGACTATCCGCCGGACAAACGGCGAGGCTGCAAAGTTGTTTCACCCGCCGCATTTGCAACTGAGTGGCAACGGATGGCTGGAAATTAAACGATGGACTTTTCTTCACGTAAGCGGCCAGTTGTTTTTCCAGTTCGACGAAAAACCGCCGCCATTTCCGGAGGCTTCCCGGATGTCGGCTGGTTTGGACCGGCGTGACTGGCTGAGGCGTCAACGATAGACCGCGCATTTTGGCGCGCCGCGCTTGCCATCGAAACGGCAACGGTTATAATGAATCAGGCAATGGGGTTTGCCTGTGCCTTCGCGCGAAACCGCCCTCCGGCTGATAACCCCTACCGAACAAGAATTGCGTTGCGGTAGCGGGTTATGAGCGAGCCGATTCTGCTTCAACTTGTCTTTGCAGTGTGCGTTGCCGGCGCGCAGGCGGGAATTGTTGTCCCCGACCGGCGCAATCCCGCGCTGCTGGCCTGGGCCGGTTCGCTGGCGGCGCTGCTGGCGTTGTGGGCCAGCGGCAACGTCCTGTGGTCGGGCCAAACTTTCCAGGCCGAACTCTGGACCATTCGCGGATGGGGAAAGCTGGCGGTTTCGCTCGACCATCTGTCCGCTCTTTTTCTGGCCGTGGCGGCGGTGGTGGTGCTGGCCAGTTCGGTTTATTCAGCGGGCTATCTGAAGCGGTATGCCGGACATTACAGCCTGAAGGCGCTCAATGTGTGGTATCTGCTTTTGTTTGCCGCCATCGTTCTCATCCTGATTGCGAACGACGCCCTGACTTTTCTATTGGCGTGGGAAGCGATGTCCATTTTGAGTTATTTGCTCGTCAATTTCGAGCACCGGCGCGACGAGACCAGCCGCGCGGGTTATCTCATGCTGGTGATGGGCGAAGCGGGATTCATGGCGGTCGTTCTGGTTTTCCTGTTCTTTGGCGTGAAGGCCGGTTCGCTGGACTTTTCCGCATTCAAGACGGCGGGCGCAAATTTCGGCAGTGCCGCCCGCTGGATCATTTTCCTGCTCACGTTTTTCGGCTTCGGCGTCAAGGCGGGACTCGTGCCGGTCAACACCTGGCTGCCGCGCGCGCATCCCGCCGCGCCCGCAAATGTCTCGGCGATTTTGTCCGGCACCATCTTGAATCTGGGACTTTACGGCATCGTCCGGGTGAATCTTGACCTCCTGCCTGTGAACACCATCGGCGCGGGCGTGGTCGTGCTCGTCGTCGGAACCGTTTCCGCGCTGGTCGGAATTCTCTACGCGACCACCGAAAACGACCTCAAAGCCATGCTCGCCCACAGTTCGATTGAAAACATCGGCATCGTGACCGTCGGCCTCGGCGCGGGAATGATTTTCACCAGTTACGGCAAACCCGCGCTGGCGGGCATTGCGTTTATCACGGCCTTTTATCACATGATCAATCATTCGGTCTATAAATCGCTGCTGTTTCTTGGCGCGGGAACGGTGGACGACCGCGCCGGCACCCGCGATTTGAACAAGCTCGGCGGACTGATTCGCACGATGCCGTGGACGGCGGGAACTTTTCTGGTCGGCGCGCTGGCGATTTCGGCGTTGCCGCCTTTCAATGGATTTGTCAGCGAATGGCTCACGTTGCAAACCATGCTGCGTTCATCGGAACTGCCGTCAACACTGGTGAAACTGGTTTTCGTGCTTTGCGGCGCGGGACTGGCGCTCACGGCGGCGCTGGCCGTGACGTGTTTTGTCAAGGCGTTTGCGATGGGCTTTCTGGGCATGTCCCGCTCGGACTTGAAACCGCAGATTTCGCAGATGGACGCAGATGAAATTCCTGCAAAATCAAATCTGCGTGCATTTGCGTCATCTGCGGTTAAAAAAAGTGAAGCGAAGGCGACGATTTTGCCAATGATTTTTCTGGCGGCGCTCTGCCTGGCGCTCGGCGTGCTGCCCACTTACATGATTCCCGCGTTGGGCCGCCAATTGCAGCCGTGTCTCCCGCAGTGCGAGGCCGGCGCCGACGCGCTGGTGCCGCCGTTTTTCGCCTCCAATCCGGCGCACAACACTTTGCCTCCTGCGTTTGTGGAGGATTTTCATAATCTGGGCGCGCAAGTCGGACAAAGCGTCCTGCCCGGACGCGGTCTGGTCGTGTTGCATCGCGGCGGCGCGGAAAATCCGGTCGTCTTCGCCATGTCCACTTCCTACACGTTCGTCGCGTTGATTGTTTTGCTGCTGCTGACTTACGTTGTTATCCGCTTGTGGCTGACACGCAGCCGGAAAGTGGAGCGGCGGACACGGTGGGACGGCGGCGTGCGGCGGTTGCTGCCGGAGATGACTTACACAGCGACGGGATTTTCCAATCCGGTGCGCGTGATTTTCGAAGCCGTGTTTCGGCCCACGACAATTTCGGACACGCGTGAAACCGTGGCGCAGCACTTCCGCACGGCCATTCGGCGCGAGCGGGTGGCGGTGCATATTGTGGATCGGCTGGCAGTGCAGCCGGCGAAAAATGTGATGTTGGGATTGTCCCGAAGTCTGGCCGTGATGCACCACGGACGCATCAACGCCTACACCGCTTATGTGTTGCTGGCGTTGCTGGTAACGTTGTTGTTGAGTCTTTTGTTGTGATGAAGACGATGAAACTGATTTCTCCCGATTTGCAAAAACCATTCAATCAATCAAAATACAAGAATCAATATGAGCAAAATTCAAAACATCTCGGCACAGGAAATTCTCGACTCGCGCGGCAACCCGACCGTCATGGTCAGCGTCGCGCTCGACAACAACATCACCGCCTCGGCCTGCGTGCCGTCCGGCGCGTCCACCGGCATCCGTGAAGCCGTTGAACTTCGCGACGGCGACGCCAAACGCTACGGCGGCAAGGGTGTCCTTAAAGCCGTGGCGAACGTCAACAAACTCATCGCACCAAAACTCAAAAGCAAATCGCCACACGCACAGAAGGAAATTGACGAGTTGATGTGTGAACTGGATGGCACGGATACCAAATCCAAACTTGGCGCAAACGCGATCCTCGGCGTCTCGATGGCCGTGTGCCGCGCGGCGGCGCTGGATTCAAATCTGCCGCTTTACGCTTACATTCAAAAGTTGCACGGTGTCAAAGCCGGCGCTCCCTACGTTCTGCCCGCACCGCAAATGAACGTGCTGAACGGCGGCGCGCACGCGACCAACAACGTGGATTTCCAGGAGTTCATGCTGTTCCCCATTGGCGCACCGACATTTGCTGAAGCATTGCGCTACGGCGCGGAAACGTTTCACACCTTGAAGAAGCTCCTGCAGAAGCGCGGCTTGGTAACTTCAGTCGGCGATGAAGGCGGTTTCGCCCCGAACCTCAAGACGAATGACGAAGCTGTGGATGTGATCGTGGAAGCCATCGAAGCCGCCGGTTACAAACCAGGCAAGGACATCGCCATCGCCATTGACCCGGCGGCGAGCGAGTTTTACGACAGCGGGAATTACGTTTTCAAAAAGTCCGACAAATCGCGCAAGACTCCGGCGCAGATGGTCGAGCTTTACGGAGAATGGGTGAAAAAATATCCCATCGTTTCGCTCGAAGACGGCATGGGCGAGGAAGATCGCGATGGCTGGCTGGCCATCACCAAGGCGCTTGGCACAAAACGGCAACTCGTCGGCGACGACAATTTCGTCACCAACCCGAAGATATTCGCCGAAGGCATCCGCGACGGCATCGCCAACGCGATTCTCATCAAGCTCAATCAAATCGGCACAGTCAGCGAGACGCTGGAAACCGTGGCGATGGCGCAGGAGGCCGGCTACGGCACTGTAATTTCGCATCGTTCCGGCGAAACGGAGGACTCATTCATCGCGGATTTCGCCGTCGGCACGGGCGCGGGCCAGATCAAGACCGGTTCGCTGTGCCGTTCCGAGCGCATTGCCAAATACAACCGCCTGCTCGTGATCGAACAGGAGCTGGGAAAAAAGGCGCAGTATGGCGGTATGCTGTTCCGAAGCGCCTGGCAATAATCTCTTGCCGGCAATGGAGTTTGCCGGGCCGCGCCTGCGGCAAACCGTCCCGAGGCATCGGGACTGATGACTCCTACCGAACGGTAAAAACGTAAACGGTAGCGAGTTATGCAAGCCACAGCTTCAACCAACGATGTGAGACTCACGATTTCTTTCGTGGGTCGTGGAAGGGAAATTGCGCGGCTCCGCCAATTGCACAAGCAGCGCAAGCACGTTCTCATTCTTGGCCCGGCAGGAGTCGGCAAATCGGCGCTCGTCGCGCGTTTGCGTGAATCGCTCGACCTGCGCGTCTGTCCGGCATCGGAACGTTTGAGTGAAATTTGCGAAGCGCTGGAGCGCGAGTTTGATTTGGAAGCCGGCGATCTCCATATTGTCCAGCGCAAGAATCGTCTGTTGAAGTTGCTCAAAGGAATCCCGCACCGGCGGGACGCCGTGGTCTTTGACGGGGCAAGCTGGACGACACCCAAGCTGGGAAATTTCATTGAAAATGTCACCCAGCGGGCGCCGGTGTGGTTGTGCGCTCGTTCGGAGCGTTCGTGGGACATCGGCCACATCTGGCCGTTGCTGGTGCGGTTCGAGCACGTGGAGTTGAAGCCGTTTCATCCCAGTGAAACTCAAAAACTGGTTGAAGCCGCCATTCGTCAGAACAGCGTTCCCGAAAAAACTTTGGAAATTGTTGACTGGCTGCATCGCCGCGCGGCGGGAAATCCAAAGATTTTGTGCGAACTGCTCACGGAAATCGCGCGCGGCCACTACGACTTGAGCAATGCCCATGCGCTTCGGCTGTTGAACCTGGACCGTCGCATCCACGAACTGTTCCCGACGGCGTAAAATGGCCTTGAACGAAAACCATCAACGGCATCTGTTGAGCACGTTTCAATACGTGGACAATCTGCTTTCCGAGGCGGAGCACATCATGGCTTCCGCCGGGTCGGCCTCGCCATTTCAGGAACATTCGCAGGACACAACTCCCATCCAGCGCAAGGTGACGCATGATTATGTCGTGCGCGTGCGCGAGGCCATGCGGCGCATCCTTGAAGAGTTGAAAGTTCCGCTGAAACCGCCGGTTTCCGGTGTGCTCTGGGCGGCGCGCGGCCATTTGAGTTTTGCAGGAATTGCCATCGCCGAAATTGCGCCGGAGCACATGCGAGGCTATGGACAGTTTTCAGAGGACGACGCACGGACGATGGATAGTATCGTCGCCGAATTAAACGCCGAGTTGTCTCGCATTACCGAATATCTCGCTCAGGGAACGACGGCCGATTTGCAGGCGCGCCTTCTGCAGCTCGAACAGACTCGCGACGAAGTCAAGCTCTTGCGCGAGTTGGATCGCATCATTACCGCGCACGGCCTGGTTGAATTTCGCAACGCGCTGGTGACATTGCTGGACCGACTCGAAACCAACTCATTTGAAATTGGCGTCTTCGGGCGTGTCAGTTCCGGCAAGTCGTCGCTGCTGAATCACCTGCTGGAACAAGATGTTCTTCCCATTGGCGTAACTCCGGTGACCGCCGTGCCAACGCGAATCAGCTTCGGCCCGCAGCCGCAAGCAACCATCGAGTTTGCGGATAACAAGCCGCAGAAAGTCGAACTGTCGCGACTGGTTGAGTTTTCCACGGAACAACAAAATCCCGCCAATGCCAAACACGTCACGCGCATTCACGCTCTGGTCCCAGCCAGACGGCTGCGTGAGGGCGTGACGTTCGTGGACACGCCGGGGCTGGGTTCGCTGGCGACCACGGGCGCGGAAGAAACGGTGGCGTATTTGCCGAAGTGCGACCTCGGCATCGTGCTGCTTGATGCCGGGTCGGCTTTGAGCCACGAAGACCTCGTCGTCGTGCAATCGCTCTATCGTGCCGGAGCCAGGGCGATGGTGCTGATCAGCAAAGCGGATTTGCTCGCGCCGCCGGACCGCCAGCGCATGATGGATTATGTCCATCAGCATCTGCTCTCCGAAGCGAATCTCGATTTGCCGGTGCATCTGGCGAGTGTGATTGGGCCGGACGCGCAACTTTGCGAAGAATGGTTTGAGAACGAACTCAAGCCAATGCTGGAATCGCACCGTGAAGCGACCGCTGCTTCACTCAAGCGCAAGATTGGTTTGCTGCGGGAAACGGTGATGGATGCGCTTCGAGTTCGCCTCGACGCTGCGCACGGGCCGAAGACAACCGCCAAGGCAGGTGATTTGAAGCAAGCCGCCGAAGCATTGCGCGGTGCGAGCGCGATTCTGGAATCGGCTGAGAAGGAAGCCAGAACCCTTGGTTACAACACGCGGAAGCTTGCCCCATCCGCGATGCAAACGGTCGCAACCGACATTGCATCCGCCTGGCTCAACGGCACGAATCCGGTCTCGGATGCGGCTGGGATTTTCTCTGCCTCGTTGAACCGATTTCTGGCGCAAGTGAGCGCGGCCTTTGTTCAGTCCGTTGAAGAAGTCCGAGGACGGCTCAAGGCCACATTGGAGCAGGCGCACGCCGCCTCCGGTTCGCGGCGCGGGCCGCCAGACGAATTGCCGAAGGCGGCAGGACTGCCAATCATGGATACCTCGCCGCTGGCGGCGCGGCTGACGTTGCGGAAGCCTTCCCTGCTTCCGCTGCTGGGACGGCGCGCGTTGCGGCGTTTTGCGGAATCCAAAATTTCCGGGCAGTTGGAGGATTCGCTTTCCGAATTCTTCAACCTCGCCGGCAAGCGGCTGGAACAATGGCACAACGATGCGCTCGCGGAATTGCGTGATGCCTTCGACGCCCGCGCGGGAGTTTATCGCGCCGTGCTCGCCCAAGGCCAGCGCGCGACGGCTGAAAACGTGAGTGAAGCCAATGTCACAGCAGATTTGCTCGCGCTGGAGAATTGGGAGTCTCCGCAGTAAGTTCACGCTCATGCTCGTCGGATGCAAAGCAACATTGTATCTGCACGACCATCGGAGCGCGAGTTGTCCCAATCGCAGCAGCTCCATTCGCGGAGAGCAGTTCATAAAAACTTTCCAACCCACTATTGCATTTGCGGGTGCTGCGGCTTGGGACAAGCCGCGCTCCAGATACAGTGTCCAACTGCACCCATGCTCATCTGCGGCAATGCGAAGGGCTTGCCAATCAGTTGAATAATGCTATTTTATGAGTGGCAATGGAATCTGCCTCCCGTCACGCGGGAAATCGCCTCGGGCTGATGACTCCTACCGGGTAAAGAAATGTGGCACGGTAGCGAGTCATGAAAATTCTGCTCATATCTGACATCCACGGCAATTGGGCCGCACTGCAAGCGGTGTTGGCCGCCGAGCCGGACGTTGACCAAATCCTTTGCCTCGGCGACCTGGTCAACTACGGCCCGCAGCCCGCGGAATGCGTGGCGTGGGCGATGAAGACGCTGACTTCGGATTGGCTGATACAGGGCAATCATGACCGCGCCGTTGCGCTGGACGAAGACCCGCGTTGTTCCGTCCCTTACATGGCGCTCGCCGCCGCGACTCAGGAACTGAGCAAGCGGGCGCTCGCTTCTGAGATGAAGCAATTTCTTGCGGGGTTGCAGCCGCTGCAACGGTTTCAGTTGGATAATGCCATCTGCATCGCGTGTCACGCGGTGCCCTCGGAACCGCTTTACGAATACTTTCCCCAGAACAGCCCGGTGACACTCTGGGAATCCGAACTGAATGCTGTCAATTATCCCAATTTTCTGTTTGTGGGCCACACACATGTGCCAACGAAAACACAATTTCGCAGGACGCTCATCGTGAATCCCGGCAGTGTTGGCCAACCGAAAGACAGTGACCCGCGCGCCTCGTATGCGATTTGGGAGGACGGCGAGGTTTTCCTTCGACGGGCCGAATACGACGTGGAGCAAACCATCCGTGCGTATCGCGGCGCGCGGCTGGAGCCGCAGACTGTGAATGCGCTGGCTGAAGTATTGCGGACGGGCGGGCATTTGCCGCTCGATCAGAATCCTTACGAGCAGTTCAACGCTTATTTCCAAAAACATCCCGACAAGCTCGCGGGACTTTTTCACCTGCAAAAGCTGCTGAACAAACGCATCGGGGTGGACACCGACAAGATGACGGAAGCCGAGCGGCAGCGATGGCTTCTCAACTACTGCCGCGCGATGGACCAGGAACTGGCGGAGTTGGTGGATTGCGTTCCGTGGAAATGGTGGGCGGGTTATCAGAAATTCGACAAGCAAAACGCACGCGTGGAAATCGTGGACTTGATGCATTTCGTCGTTTCACTCGCACAGGTGATGGAGATGACATCGGATGAATTGTTTGAAGCGTACACCAAGAAGCATATCGTCAATCTCGCGCGCCAGGAATCCGGCTACACCGTCAAAGATGAAAACGACAACAAACACATCTAAGCAATGATTCACGTCAACGGCATCCTTGACCGCGTTGCGGAGTTGGCCAGCCAGTATCGTTTGGTGAACCTGCAACCGCAGATCGCCGCGTGCCAGCAGCAACTCGGCGCGCCGGAACGGATTGACGTGGCGGTGTTCGGGCGATTCAAGGCCGGCAAAAGTTCCTTCCTGAATCACCTGGCCGGGCGGGCGGTGCTGCCCATCGGTGTGCTGCCGTTGACGGCTATCGTCACCCGCCTGCGTCACGGGCCGGTGGAGCGGGCAGTGGTGCGGTTTCTCGATGGCACGACGAAATCAATTCCGCTGGGCGACATTGGACTTTACGTTGGCGAGAACGAAAACCCGCACAATACCAAGCAAGTGGCGAGTGTGGAAGTAGAGTTGCCGGCGCTCCAATCCTTTGCGCCGCTGGAATTCGTGGATACGCCGGGCCTGGGCAGCGCGTTCATACACAACACCGAGGTCGCGCTGAACTGGCTTCCAAACGTGGGTGCGGCCCTGGTGGCCGTGAGTGCCGACTCGCCGCTGTCCGAGCGGGACCTGGACCTGCTCGATCAACTCCGCCGGCACACGCCCAAGATTGCTCTGCTGCTTACGAAGGCGGATTTGCTGACGGAGTCGCAGCGAGCCGAAGTGCGGGAGTTTCTGCGCCGGCAACTGGCCGAACACTGGGGCAATGGCGGTCTGCCGGTGTTCTTCTACTCCATCAAATCAGAGTTGCCGGAGTTGAAAACGGTTTTGGTGGAGCGTCTCCTCGAACCGCTTCGCCAGGATCGCGGGGCGGCGGCGGAGCAAATCTTGCGGCATAAACTTATTTCCCTCATCAGCCAGGCTCTCGACTATTTGCGTGTCGCGCTGGCGGCGGCGACGCAGGCGCAAGCTTCGCGGCAGGCGCTGCACGACCGGTTGCTGGAAGAACGCGGGCAATTCGACGCGCTGCGCGAAGAACTGCATTTGCTGGCGCACGACGTGGCCGGGCAGGCGCTGGAACAATCCGTACAACGCCTGCAACCGATTCGGCAAACGCTGCAAGTCAAAGTCACCGCCGATTTGGAGGCGCAGTTGCAGCAATGGCGGTTGCGGCTGCCGCCACTGCTGGACGCTTGGCGCGAATGGCTCAACGGTTTTCTGAGTTACGAGTTGAGCGATGTGTCGCAGGCGCAACGCGGAATGTTTTGCGAGCCGTTGCACAAGGCACGCGAACGGCTGACGCGCGCGCTCCGTGCTTTTCAGGATCGGCTGGCCGAACACGTCAAGGCCGCGCTCGGCGTGACCCTGACGCGGCGCGAGTTCGCCCTGGAAGTGCGCGAGCCGTCCACCCCGCCGGTGAATGTGTCCTATGCCTTCGATGCGGCGTTTACCACGATTGGCTGGCTCATTCCGCTGGCGTTTTTTCGCAAGCCGATCGAGCGCGCGCTGCTGCGCAAAGCGCGCTGGGAGGTGGAAAAAAACCTGTCGCGGCTCGCGGCGGACTGGCAAACACGCGTCAGCGCCGGCGTTCAGGAACTGCGACGCCAGGCCGAGCAATATGCGCTCAACGAACTGGCAACTTTGGAACAAATGCTGGCCCAGGGCCAATCCAACCAGCCGCAACTGGAACAGGCGATTGCTTTGTTGACCGAGGCGCTGGCGAAAATTCACGGCCCGCGAACTGAAACAACCCGTCCATGATTTGGAGCAATTTCAGAACCGGCGGCGTGAGTGATTTACGAATTACGAATTACGATTTGCACGACTTGGAGAAAACCAAGGCCCTCGTAAATCAAAAATCGCAAGTCATAAATCCCAAAGATGGTTCGGTGATGCGATTGATTCCGGCGGGCGAATTCATCATGGGTTCGACGCCGGAGCAGATCGAAGCGGCGCGGTTGATGGACATCGGCGGGCACGAATTCACGCTGCTGGATGAGTTGCCGCAGTTTCACGCGTCCTTGCCGGAATTTTATCTGAGTGAATGCGCCGTGACCAACGAACAATTCGCAAAATTTCTCAACGAGATGTGTCCGCCGGCCGAACAACTCAAACTTTGGGTGCCGACGCTGGAACAAATCAGCATCCCGGCGGACAAAAACGAAATCTACCGTGTCGCACCTGGCTTTGAAAAACACCCGGTCGTTCACGTCTCATGGTTCGGCGCCGACGCCTACTGCCGTTGGGCAGGTTTGCGCCTGCCGACGGAAATCGAATGGGAAAAAGCCGCGCGGGGAATGGATGGCCGGCTCTATCCTTGGGGCAATGAATGGCACGATGATTTTCTGCGCTGGCACAATACTGCCCGCCATGGTGAAACCACTGCACCGGTGGACGCTTATCCGCAAGGCCGTTCGCCTTTCGGTATTTTTCAAATGGCAGGCAATGTGGATGAATGGTGCGCCGAGCCATATCAATGGGACGTTTATCGCCGTTACACCGTCGGCGATTTGCGCCCGCCGCCAAACGGCGCGACGCGCGTCGTGCGTGGCGGCACGTGTTTGCGCTGGAAGAAAATCCAATTCCGCTGCGCGCATCGGCGCGGCAACGATGCGGCGATTGTGAACATCCATTTCACGGGGATTCGGTGTGCGTGTGATGCGGCGGTCGTGCAGTGAAATTGGCCTTCCAATGAAACAATCAATCGTCACTTTGGACTTGGAAGGGGTGCTGACTCCCGAAATCTGGATCGCCGTGGCCGAAAAGACCGGCATACCGGAATTACGCCGCACGACGCGCGACGAGCCGGATTTTGACAAGCTCATGCGCGGTCGTCTGGCGATTTTGGACAAGCACAAGTTGAAACTCTCCGACATTCGGCAGGTCATCGGCGCGCTGCGCCCGCTGGGTGGCGCGAAGGAATTTCTCGATGAATTGCGCTCGCTGGTGCAGGTCATCATCCTGTCCGACACGTTCGAGCAGTTCGCCTCCCCTTTACTACGGCAACTTGGCTGGCCAACGTTGCTGTGTCATCGGCTCGCGGTGGAAAACGACCGCATCGTGGATTATTGCCTGCGAATTCAACAACAGAAGCGCGAAGCAATAACCGCGTTCCGGCGGATGAATTACTCTGTCATCGCTGCCGGCGATTCGTTCAACGATATTGCCATGTTGCTGGCCGCCAGCGTCGGCATTTTCTTCCGTGCGCCGGATGCCGTGAAGCAACAGTTTCCGAAATTTCAAGCTGTCGAAAACTACGCCGATTTAATGAGGTTAATCAGACAGGCAATGGCGTGAGCCAGCGGATGGCGTGGCTTGATTTGTGTTTTGAAGAGTGGTAGAGTTTGTGTGGCAATGGAATTTGCCTCCTCCGCAAGCCTGCGGAGGGAAGCGCCTCGCGGCTAATAATTCCTACCGAAAAGACAACGTCTGTCGTGTAGCGAGTTATGAAGATACTCATGGTATCGAATGGCCGCGGTGCAATTCTTCCAGACGAAGAATTCCCCGCCGCATTTTCAACATCCATTCATGCGGGCGTCACCTCAACTGTTTCGGAAAGGAGGACCGCATGAAATGTCTGCTTCTTGCCGACATCCACGGCAATTGGCCCGCGCTCCAAGCGGTGTTGGCCGCTGAATCTGACGCCGACCAGATTCTCTGCCTCGGCGACCTTGTGAATTATGGTCCACAACCTGTCGAGTGTGTCACGTGGGCAATGGGCCTGAGTTCGTCGAGCCGGGTCATTCAAGGCAACCACGACCGGGCTTTTGCTTTGGAGACTGCTCCTCGCTGCATCCCGCCAAATCAGCGATTGGCCGAAGCGATGCAATCAGCCACGAACCATCTGTTGACTCCAGAGATGAAGCGCTTCCTGGGAGCACTCCGACCGCTGCAAGAGTTTTGTTGGGGCGAGGCCAGGTGCATCGCCTGCCATAGCCATGCCACAGACAAGAAAGGAGAGCCGCTTGATTCTCATTTTGGCGAGCAGAACACCCAATGGCCGTGGGAGTCGGACATCGTTTTGCTCGGTCATCCGGACAAGCTGTTCGTTATGGTAGGGCATCCGGACATGCTGTTCCTTGCCCATACGCACACGCCGACGAAAAGGCATTGGGGGAACACCCTGGCTGTCAACCCCGGAAGTGTCGGCCTGCCTACGGACGGCGATCCCCGCGCCGCGTATGCGATCTGGCAGGACAATGAGGTTACACTTTACAGGTTGGCGTACGATGTTGAGGAAACGGTACGCGCTTATGAACCGCTGGAATTGAACAAGCACATCAAACAACAACTTGTCGAGAGCCTGCGCACTGGAACGTGTTTGGCCGCGCAAGCCAGCGTCCACCACAGAACACACGAAAAGCACGTCAATCCTGAACGAATCTGTTCATGCGGTTGACGCAAAAACGAGGAGAATATGAGCAATTATGATACACCAAGACGGGAACGTTTGGCAGCGGAGGTGCGCTCGCGTCTGCAAACGGATCTCGGGCCGTACACTCGGGCCTTGTTTGAACGCGCCCTGGAGTTGATTCCGAAAGATTCAGTGTTGTTCCTTGAAACTTTAGAGGAGTATCTGGCGAAGGCACCCGAACGAATAGAAAGAGAATTGACGAATTCTCATAGGAATATGGCATGATCTGGAAAGGCCTGGCTTTGGCGCAGGTCCTGAACATGGATGCCGACGAACTCTTTGACGTGTTTATCAAGCTCTCCGGCGCCTACTGCGGCTATCGCGCATGAGGCGAATGATTATGAACAAGACACTGACAAGCCTGATTCAACTTCAAGAACTGATGCGCCGTTACGAAAATGCAGGGCATCCGGCCAGTTTGCGCAGGCAAGTTGACCGTCTGCGAACCAAACTGCCCAAAAACATTCTGCGACAGTTCGATCATCTCGCGGAACTTGGACGGCTGCCGGTGGCGCAGGTCTCGGCGTCCGGCGCGTGCGGGAGTTGTCACATGAAATTGCCCCCGGCGGACATGTTACACATTCGCAGCAGCGATCATCAGTTTCCGATTTGTCCCTTTTGCGGTTGCTTTTTGTATGCGGCAGCCGCAGTGGCGGAATCGAAAGAATTAACGGAGGCGGGATTATGACCGAGACCCGGAGAACCACTCTGCCAGGCCGCTGCCCGATTTGTGCCTTGTTGCAGGCGGACGAGTTCCAAGAACTGTGCCGGTGGGTTGGGGGCGACGTGGCCGACGAAGGCAATCGCCGGCGGCTGGACGAAGCGGGCGGATTCTGCAATCACCACTTCTGGTTGCTGGGCGAGATTCACTCGCCTCAAAGCGGCTCGCTGCTCAACGATTACATCGCCGCAAAATTTCTCGATTTGTTGCGCAACGAATCAAATGGTGGCGGACAGATTCGCGCGCAATGGTTGCGAAACGCCACGGAGAAATGCCCGCTCTGCATCCATCTCGCCCGTCGTGAAGCACAGCACGTCCACGCGTTTGTGGATTGGCTTGAACAGCCATCCTCCTGGCAGGCATACGAAAATTCACGCGGATTGTGTCTGCCCCACCTGCTGCATTGTCAGCCGTTGATGGGAAATGAATCACTTCGCCGGCGACTGGATCATTTTCAATCTGCGCAAATCGAACACCTGCAAAAAGAGATGCGCGAACTCGTCCGCAAATTCGAGTCGGGACAACGATGGGAGATTTCTCCCGACGAATGGAATGCCTGCAGGCGCATTATTGAAAAACTTGTCGGACGAAAAGGCACCGCAAATCCACCATGACCTTCTACTGCGCAAACTGTTGGGCCATGGTGTTGGAATCCGCCAGGATTTGCCCCATCTGCGGCGATGACATCACCGCCCGTCAAGCGCGCGCCGACTACGCTGACAAGCTCGTCGCCGCGCTGCGTCATCCGGAACCCACGACACCCGTCCGCGCCGCCTGGATTCTCGGCGAGCGGCGTGAGCGCAAGGCGGTCGGCGAGTTGTGCCGGCTGGTCTTGTCGAGCGCAGATGCATTCATCATTGAAAGCGCGGTTGAGGCGCTTGGAAAAATCGGCGACCGGCAGGCTTTGCCCGCCGTTCGCGTGGCCGCGAATCATCCCAGCCCGCTTGTCCGTGCAAAGGCGCAGCGGGCGTTACACCCATTGTCCGCCGGCGCGAAACCGCAGAAGATGCCTTGAAACGATTGTGACGAGTCATTGGGGTAAATTTGCAAGCAGGCTGAAGACCGTGGACGAAGCGCCTGAACCGTTTCGCCGGGTGCTGTCGGCACACCTTTCCCCGGCCGATTCGATTCGCCTGCTGGTCTTTAGTCCGGCGGACGAGACTTTTGACAAACGCCCGCCATCAACTCTGCTGGCCGTGACGACCAGCGGATGGGTCGTGGTGGCTGACGCGGATGGTGGCCCGACGGCAGTCCGCTGCGACTTCGCCGACACGTTGCTCGTGGAGTTGACCAACATTCTTCTCTATGGACGCTTGAAAATTGATTTCGTGGCGGAAGGCAGGACACAGTCCGTGGCCATCGAGTTTAGTACCGTCACGGATCGGCTCTTCCAGGAAGCCGTCCAACTGCTGCTCGACGGGATGGACGGCATATCGGCGGCCATTCCAATCGAAGACAGCAAGGCTGATTCGTTGCTGTGTTCGTTGCCGTTGAAATTTTGGAACGCGGTCATTGAGTTCAGGCCGGTGTCGCAGCCCGTGCTTGCCGTGTTGCATTGGCCGGCGCTCCTGGGCGGGCGGCGGCGCTGGTTTCAACGCGAACTGGCGCCGGAAGCCATATTGGTACTGACCGGGCGTGAACTGATGGTTATCTCCGAGGAAAAAACGTGGTCGTGGCTGCGCATTGGCCACATCAACAAATACGGGTGCATCGCGACCCATTGTCCGCTGTCGCGGCTGAAGCGGTTTCAAATCAACGAGCGCGGCCAGTTAAACACGCTTGAACTGGAGCTTCGCGCCAAACAGGATGGCGCAAAAGTGGAAGTTCCCTTTCCCTCCGGGCAACGCGGGGATGTGTCCACGTTCATGGAACGCGTCCTGCCGCCGGGCGGGTTATGAGGTGGAGAAAAATCTTTCCCGGCTGGCCGCCGACTGGCACAACCGCATCAGCGTGGCCATTGAGGAATTGCGCGCCCAGGCTGAACGATGCGCCCGGGACGAACTGGCCACGCTGGAACAAATGCTCGGGCAAACCAATACCAACGAACTTCAACGGCGTGAGGCCATCCGGGAACTTGAAGCCGTCCGGATGCAGTTGAAGACTGCATGATGGCGCTTGCGAAAAATGGTTCGGAGGGGCGAGCTCCGCGAGTCCTCATCCCATCAGAAAGTAAGGGACTCCTGTACGACCATGAAATTTGTAAAAACGTCCGCCCTCACCCCGACCCGCTCCCCCAGGAGAGGGAGAATTGTTCGCCGTGGTTTGAGCAGCGCAATATGCCGGGTTATCGTATGTCTCACCGCAAATGACAAAGAATCGGTGACTGCGACAAGGATCGAGAAATTATCCAGCAACGTGATGGCGCTCTCCCTCGTCCCGGGGGAGAGGACCGGGGTGAGGGCGAGCGTAAACAACAATTTTCCCTGCAAATGTTGAAGAACCTGTTTTTCTTTGTTGCTTTGTTTTTTTGTTGTTCAATTGATTTGTGAACGGCTCCATCGGAGAAAAAACCGGAACACGCTGGCTCAACCGCACCGTCCTCGGCATCGGGCTGGCGTCGCTGTTCAGCGACTGGTCGCACGAAATCGCCACGACGGTTCTGCCCGCGTTCCTTGCCTCCATGGGCGCGGCGGCGGCGTGGCTGGGCGCGATTGAAGGCGTCGCCGACGGCCTGTCGAGCTTCGCCAAAATGGCTTCGGGCCATTACACGGACAAACTGCAACGCCGCAAACCCATCGCCGTCGTTGGCTATCTCGTCACCGCGCTCGGCACGGCGTCGTTCGGACTCGCCACCGCCGCGTGGCACGTGCTAGTCTCGCGCTCCTGCGCGTGGCTCGGACGCGGTGTGCGCACGCCCGTGCGCAAGGCGCTGCTCGCCGCCGCCGTCACGAAGGAAACCTACGGCCGCGCCTTCGGCTTCGAGCGGATGATGGACACCATCGGCGCCATTGTCGGCCCGGCCACGGCTTTTGTTTTGCTCGCCGCGCTGCACCACAACTACCGCCGCGTTTTCCTGCTGACGCTAATTCCCGGCGTTTGTGCCGCCATCGCGATCGCGTTTCTGGTCCGGGAAAAAGAGCGCAAACCCGTGTCGCACGTCTCATTCGGCGAACGATTGCGTTTGCTGCCGCGGCCTTACCGGAAATTTCTCGTCGCCGTCGGAATTTTCGGCGCGGGCGACTTCGCCCCCACGCTGTTGATCCTGCTGGCGACGCAAAAGCTCACGCCAACGCTGGGCCCGGCTGTGGCCGCCAGCGTCGCGGTCGGGTTTTACGTGTTGCGAAACATTTATTACGCCGGGTTCGCCTACGTGGCGGGCGGGCTGGCGGACCGTTTCAAAAAACAGTACGTGCTCGCAGCCGGTTACGCACTGGCGGCGGTGATGGCGGTGTTGATTGTGGCCGCGCCGATGACCATCGGGCTGCTCGGCATCATTTTCATTCTCAGCGGCATGCATGTGGCGATTGGGGAAACGCTGGAAGACTCGTTCTGCGCGGAACTGGTGGGTGAGGAACAGCACGGCATGGCGTTCGGCGTGCTGGCCACCGTGAACGGCGTTGGCGATTTCCTGTCCAGCATCATCGTCGGCGCGTTGTGGACGGCAGCGGGCACCAGCGTGGCGTTTGGCTACAGCGCCGTATTGTTTTCCCTCGGCGCCCTGCTGGTTTTACGAACAAGACCGGTCACCCTAAACGGACACCCGTAAACACGAACTCATTGCCGCAAAGAGACACAAGATGCTCAAAAGATATTTTTCTTGCGGCTTGTTCCCTTCCTGGTTCCCTTTGTCAAATTCCTCCCGAACGGTACAATTCGTGAAATAGCTATTTCACGAATTGTTCAGGTCTTCCGAAGGCATTGTCCTGGGCTGTTTTCTGTCAGCCTTGCAGACTTTCGATCCGTGTTTATTCGTGTCCATCCGTGGTTAAGATGGGTTTCTTTTGCGCCTTTTGTGCCTTTTTGCGGCAAGATTTTGGCGTGTTTCGTGTTTTTCGTGGTTGACGTTTTCCGAGGACGAGAACGAAGACGAGGACGAAGTTGAGGCGCAGGCCGTGGTTAAAATTGAATTGTCCCTTGCTCCGTTTCGCGGCAAGCTTTGCGCTCCTATGCGACAGGTAAATCTCGGCATGATTGGCGGCGGCACCGTGGGCAGCGGCGTGTTTCACGCGCTCCAACTCAATGGCGGCCTCATGGCCTCGCGCATCGGCGTAAAAGTTGCCGTCCGCAAGGTCGCCGTGAAGGCGTTCAACGAACCGCGACCGTATCCAATCCCGCGTTCGCTCATGACCACCGACTGGCAGAGCGTCGTCAGCGACCCGCAGGTGGACATCGTCTCCGAACTCGTCGGCGGCACGGGCATCGCCCGGACGATGGTTCTCGCCGCGCTCAAGCTCGGCAAGCCGGTCGTCACGGCCAACAAGGCATTGCTGTCCGCACACGGCGAGGAGCTGTTTGCCGCGGCCAAAAAATACGGCACGAATCTTTACTACGAAGCCAGCGTTTGCGGCGGCATTCCCATCATCAAATCGCTGCGCGAAGGGTTTGTCGGCAATCGCATTAACGCGTTGTACGGCATCGTCAACGGCACCTGCAATTACATCCTCACGCGGATGAAGCTGGAAGGCGCGGACTTCGACGCCGTGCTGGCCGACGCGCAGAAGCACGGTTACGCCGAGACGCCGCCCGACCTGGACATTGACGGCCACGACGCCGCGCACAAAATCGGCATCCTCGCGTCGCTCGCACATGGCTTCTGGGTAAACCCCAAGAAAATCCACGTCGAAGGCATCCGCCACATCAGCGCGCTCGATATCAAATTTGCCGGCCAGCTGGGTTACACCATCAAATTGTTAGGAATCATCAAAAAGGTCGAGAGCCGAGGGTCGAGGGTCGAGGGTAAATGCGATTGCCGCGTGCAGGTTTCGGTTTATCCGACACTGGTGCCGAACGCACATGTTCTCGCCAGTGTGAACCACGTTTTCAACGCTGTGTTTGTGCGCGGCGACATCGTCGGCGACACGCTGTTTTACGGACGCGGCGCGGGCAAGGACGCCACGGCCAGCGCGGTGTTAAGCGACCTGGCAGACGCGGCGCTCGACTTGAAATCCGGCAGCAAACAACGGGTGCCGCCGTTTGTGCCGCACGAATGCACCGGGGCGGTTGTGCCGATCGAAGACGCCGTCTCGCAGTATTTTCTCCGGCTCAACGTCGTGGACCAGCCGGGTGTGCTGGCTAAAATCTCCGCCATTTTCGGCGCGGCGAAAATCGGCATTTCGTCCGTGATCCAGCCGGAAGGCCATGAAGGCGGGAGTGTGCCGCTGATTTTCATGCTGCATTATGCGACCAACGGCGCGGTCAACGGCGCGTTGAAAAAAATCGGCCGGTTGCCGGTCATCAAAGGCAACCCGGTGATGATTCGCGTCGAGAATTTTGAGTAACTCTGAATTCTGGCTCCTATGGCTTTAATTGTTCAAAAATACGGCGGAACGTCGGTCGGCAACCCCGAGCGCATCAAAAATGTCGCCAAGCGGGTCGCGGAATATCGCGCCAAGGGCGACCAGATCGTCGTCGTCGTTTCGGCGATGAGCGGCGTGACAGATAATTTGATCAAGCTGGCCAAGGAAATCATGCCGCTGCCGAATGAACGCGAGATGGACGTGCTGCTCGCGACCGGCGAACAGCAGACCATCGCGCTCACGGCCATTGCGCTGCACGCGTTGAACGTGCCGGCCGTATCGCTCACCGGCCCGCAGGCGGGCATCGTCACCGACGTGGTTCACACCAAGGCCCGGATTCACAACATCACGCCGAAGAAAGTTCACGAGCTTCTGAAATCGGGCAACGTCGTCATCGTCGCCGGTTTCCAGGGCGAGACGCCCGAGGGCCAGATCACGACACTGGGCCGCGGCGGTTCGGATTTGACGGCCATTGCGCTGGCGGCGGCGGTGAAAGCCGATCTTTGCCAGATTTACACGGACGTGGACGGCGTCTATACCGCTGACCCGCGCATCGTGCCAAACGCGAAAAAGCTGCAGGAGATTTCCTACGACGAAATGCTCGAACTGGCGAGCCTCGGCGCGAAGGTGATGCAGTCACGCTCGGTTGAATTTGCCAAAAAATTCGGAGTGGTCTTTGAAGTCCGCTCCAGCTTGAATGACAACCCCGGAACCATTGTGAAAGAAGAAACCAAAAGCATGGAAGGTATCGTCGTGCGCGGCGTCTCGCTCGACAAAAACCAGGCCAAAATCACGCTCGTGGGCGTGCCCGACAAACCCGGCGTAGCCGCACGCATTTTCAAGGCGCTCGGCGACGCGACCGTGAACGTGGACATGATCGTGCAAAACATCAGCCACGGCACCGGGACGCCCCAGACGGACATTTCGTTCACGGCGGACAAGCCGGACTTGCTCAAGGCGCAGAAGGTCATTGACGGTCTGAAAAAAGAACTCGGCTTGCGCGACGTGATCACTGCCGAGAAAATCGGCAAGTTATCCATCGTCGGTGTCGGCATGAAGAGCCACACGGGCGTGGCCGGAAAACTTTTTGAAACGCTGGCCAAGGAAGGCGTGAACATTGACATGATTTCCACGAGTGAAATCAAAATCTCCGTCGTGATTGATCTGGCCAAGGGCGAAGCCGCGATGAAGGCCGTTCACGCGGCGTTCATCTGCTAATGCTGTTGTCCCGCCCTCTCACCGGTTGTGTGAGGAGACATGAAAAGCTGCGAATACTGCGGAAAACAATATGCCGATGATGTTGCGGTTTGTCCGGTTGATGGGCAGCCGGTCATAAATCAGGAGGAAAAACAAAGAAAGAGCTCAGCCCAATCTGAAGCTGCTGGAACAGCATTCAACGTCATATTGGTTTCTCCCATTTCGTCCGCCGGCAAATACCGGGTTTTTGTCGAACGGAGCGACCTGCTTTTCATTCAGATTGAGGGCGGATCCAGATCCGTTTTGGAAGCGGCGGTTCCTTTCCTCGGTCCGGCGGGCAATATAATTCCACTGACCCTGTGGCTGTTGGGCAAAAGAAAAACCAAGGCGAAACGTCAACGGCTTGAGGAGGGTGATCCGGAGGAATTGGTTCGCGAAAGTGAAAACAATTTCAAGTTGAACCTGGCCGAAATTCGCGACGCCGCCATCGAAGCCCCCGGCATTTTTTCAGAACAGCGGAAAGGCCGGGCGGCTGAACCTTTCAGTGCGGCACGGAGAGAAAATCAAGTGCGAGTTTGACAATGCCGCAGAAATGAACCATGCGATTCATCTGCTCACGCCGCTGCTGTTTTCAACCCTGCGGGTGAACGTGGAATGGAACGAAACGAAGCAGCGGTTCCAAAAGAAGAAAACCCCCGCCGTGGCCTGATCACAAAAATACTTGGGCCGCAGGGCTATAGCGTGACGGCCAGAATATCGAGGCCGGCTTGGGCCGCTTTGACATCATCCGCGGAACTGCCGCCGCTGAAGGCGGCGAACAGGTATCCGGTTTTCCCCCGGGTGATTACTCCACCCGGCCAGCCGAATTCACCCTTCAGGGGCGACCGCACGCCGCTGCCGCTGGCCTGCAACGTGTCCGCCATTTCCGCAGCCTTGGAATAAACGATGGCGAGCAGGTTTATCCCGGGCTCGTCTTGGGAGGTACCTTTTTTCATGGCGCCCACCACGAGCATTTTTGACGACCATGATTGGATACGGCCGCCGGCGCTGGCCGCCACCATGGCCACCCCCTTGATGTTGAGTTTCGCCGCACGTTGCTTCATGGCCCGCAGCGCCAAGTCCGCCACTTCATCGAAATTTTTCATAGCTTTGACCATCGTTCAAATTGGCACGGCCTGTGTATCACGGATTTTTTCCTTTGTGGCAAACAGATAGTGGCTGATTCCCGGCGCGAAAAACCATTTGACGCCGGCGGGTGTGATTGCTACCTTGCCTTTGTGAATCGCAATTTGAATCTGAACCTGCTGCTGAACGCGGTGCGGTTGTGCCGCGCGGCGGTCGGGTTCTGATTCGTTCACGAGATTTATCGAACCCCACTGCCGACCGGCGGTGGGTTTTTTGTTTTTAACCACGAATGAACATGAACAACATGCAATACCGAATCCCGAAGTCCGAAAACCGAATGAAGCCCGAAACCCGAATTCCGAAGGTTTGCCGCTTCGAACCCCGGATTTCGGAATTCTTTCGGATTTCAATTCTCGAATTTCGGATTTCAACATGGTTTAATTCCATCAACGCCTGAGTTTATGCACAAACAACCGTCGAAAAAATACCATCCGTTCCCGCCGGTCAGACTGCCCGACCGGCAGTGGCCGAACCGCGTCCTCAAGCACGCGCCCATCTGGTGCAGCGTGGATTTGCGCGATGGCAACCAGGCGCTCGCCGTGCCGATGAACGTCGGCCAGAAACTTGAGCTGTTCCAGACGCTCGTAAAGTGCGGCTTCAAGGAAATCGAAGTTGGTTTCCCGTCGGCGTCAAACACGGAGTTTGCGTTCAATCGCCGGCTCATCGAGGAAAAACGCGCGCCGGACGACGTGTGGCTCCAGGTGCTCGTGCAGGCGCGCGAGGATTTGATCGAGCGCACGGTTGAATCGCTGGTCGGCGCGAAGAAGGCCATTATTCATCTTTACAACTCGACCTCCCCCGCCCAACGCCGCGTCGTGTTCGGTAAATCGCAGACGGAAATCGTCGGGGTTGCCGTGCGCGGCGCGCAATGGATCAAAGACCGGTTGCCGCGCCTCAAAGGCACGGAAGTCATGCTCCAGTATTCGCCGGAAAGTTTCAGCGCGACGGAAGTTGAATTTGCGAAGGAGATTTCCGAGGCGGTCATGGATGTGTGGCAGCCGACGCCAAAGCGGAAAATGATTTTGAATCTGCCGGATACCGTCGAGGTCGCCATGCCGAATGTTTACGCCGATCAAATCGAGTGGATGTGCCGGAACATCAAAAACCGCGAGTCGCTCATCATCAGTCTCCACGCGCACAATGACCGCAACACGGGCGTCGCGGCGACGGAACTGGGCCTGCTCGCGGGCGCGGACCGCGTCGAAGGCACGCTCTTCGGCAACGGCGAGCGCACGGGCAATCTCGACATCGTCACCGTGGCATTGAACCTTTACCAGCACGGCATTGATCCGAAGTTGGATTTCACGGATCTTAATTCAATCATCGAGGTTTACGAACGTTGCACGGGCATGACCGTGCCCGCGCGCCAGCCTTACGCGGGCGAACTGGTTTTCACCGCGTTCAGCGGTTCGCACCAGGACGCCATCCGGAAAGGTTTGAACGAATGGAAAGAGAATAGTCGCACGCATTGGGACGTGCCCTATCTTACGATTGATCCGACGGACATCGGGCGCGAATACCGCGAGGTCATCCGCGTCAACAGCCAGTCCGGCAAAGGCGGGGTGGCGTATTTGCTCGAAAGCGAATTCGGCATCGAATTACCGAAGGACATGCAGCGTGAGTTTGGGCCGATTGCCAATGAAGAAGTGGACCGGCTTGGCCGCGAAGTTTCCGGCACGGAGTTGAAGAAGATGTTCTGGCGCGAATACATCGAACGCAACAAGCCGTGGCAGCTCCAGAGTTTTGAAACCGAGGGTAAAAACGGCGTCGTCCGTTGCCGCGCAATATTTTTGCGCGACGGCAAGCCGGTCGAACTTTCCGGCGAAGGCAACGGCCCGCTCGCCGCGCTCGTCCACGGCTTTGGCAAGGCCGGGGTGCCGCGTTTTGAAATCGCCAATTACAGCGAGCACGCCCTGAGTTCCGGCGAAGAGGCGGCGGCGATTGCCTACATTCAAATCAAGCACGCCGACGGCAAAACCCGCTGGGGCGCGGGCGTGGACACGAACATCGAACTCGCGTCCGTGCGCGCCGTGTTGAGCGCGCTGAACCGGTCGTAAATATTTTGAATCAAAACATTTTCGGCTCGTCAAACAGGGACGAATGGTTTAGTTCTTGGACCCGACCATGAAATTACGATGCGTTTTTGTTTGCGGAATTGCGGGCATGATCCTTGCCGGCGGAAGTCTTTTGGCGGCGGACAGCAATCCCACCAACGCGGTGACGGCCACTACAGCGGTTTATGTGCCGGATCTGTCGCATCAAAACGACCCGTTGCCCAATGGCGTGCTGGCTTGGAGCAGCCTGACGCAGGAAACCACAGTGGCGGCAGATGCCGGCACTGCCCATTTTGTTTTCAGCTTCACCAACATCGCAACGGTTCATGAAACCACCCTGGTCACCAACGTCGCGACCATCACCAATATCACGGCGGTCACCAATTCATTTTTTCTCTGGTTCAAAAAAATTTCCTTCGTCACCAACTTTTCCACGGCCCCCGGCATCATGACGAACAACGTTACCAAGCCGGTTCCCGTGGCCATTCTGGAGGTGCATCCGTCCTGCGGCTGCACCACGGCACAATTGCCGCCGTTGCCCTGGATCATTCCACCCGGCACCAACGGACAGTTTGGCCTCACGGTCAACCTGGCTGGAAGAACCGGAATACTGGTCAAGTCGGTCAATGTCAAGACCGACAAGGGCTTCAAACAGCTCATCCTCAAAATCACCATCCTGCCGCCGGTGGTTCCAACCCAATCCGATACCGACCGCGCGCGCGCCCTGGAAATGGCCAAAGCCGACCGGCAGGCGGTTTTTCGCGGTGATTGCGCGGTCTGCCACGTGAAACCCGGCGACGGCAAATATGGCAAGCCGCTTTACGACGCTGTCTGTGCCCTCTGCCACGAATCCAAAACGCGCGCCAACATGGTGCCGGATTTGCACAACATCAAAACCCCGACCAATGTGGATTTCTGGCAAACCTGGATTGCGCATGGACGGGCTGGCTCGCTCATGCCCGCGTTTTCCACCGCCGATGGTGGTCCGCTCTCGGATATGCAAATCGCCTCCCTCGCCGGTTATCTGAACGTGACGATTCCTTCGCAACTCCCTGCAAATAAATAACTAAACTAGGATTCCAGCGGGGAATTTGATTTTTTGATTTTTTTGTTGTCAACTTGGACATTATTGTCTATATTCTGGACAGTTTGTTGCCAAAATTCAGTTTTTATGATGTAAAATATAGGAATGGAGACTTATGGCTGTTTCAGTGCAATTAAGACCAGACACCAGTCCCAGACTTTTTTTTATAAAAGATCATGTCTGCCAGATATCGTGGTCCTGGCTTTTACAGCAATGCTGGACTCTGATGGTTTTGGCCAGCTTGGGAACATTGAGTTATCTGTTGATCACCCATTACATCATTCAGGCCGTTCAGGTGGAAGGCTCCAGCATGTATCCCACCCTGACCGACTCGGGACATTATTGGTTGAACCGGTTCTCCTATCTCATCAGCGAGCCACGACAAAACGACATCGTCGCCCTGAAAGACCCGCGCGATAATATGCTCGAGGTCAAACGCATCATCGCCATGCCGGGACAATCGGTTTATCTCAAAGACGGCAGGGTTTATGTCAATGGCAAGCTGTTGAGTGAACCCTATCTCCTGGCCAAAACACCAACCTATGCCTACGAAAGGAATGCGAGCGAGTTCATTTGCATGGGCAATGACAAATTCTTCGTCATGGGCGACAATCGTAACAACAGCATGGATAGCCGCACCTTCGGAGCCGTCCCGCGTCAAAACATCATCGGCAAAGTGATCGAATAGCACTGCGGGGCGGAAGGCGGTTTGGCCCCGGCGCCGGATCCGGCGAGTCTCCGCTTGCGTTAATCGCCTCCGGGGCTAACCTGTCAACCATGATGGTAAAACTGGTTGACGCAAACCCTCGATCACAAATCGCCCGGCTCGGCGAACGGATTTTAAATAGCGGCCGGATTTCCCGCGACGAGGCGCGGTCGTTGTTTAATCTCGAAAACTCCGCCGACATTTTCGATTTGCTGTCCTGGGCCAACCGCATCCGCGAAAAATTCAAGGGCAACAAAATTCATCTCTGCTCCATCGTCAACGCCAAGGCCGGCGCGTGTTCCGAAAATTGCAATTTTTGCGCGCAATCGTCGTTTTACCAGACCGGCTCGCCCAAATACGGCTTCGTGGATCCCGAACCCGTTGCCGAAGCCGCGGATGAAGCCAGCAAAAATGGTGTCACCGCCGTCGGTCTCGTCGCCGCGTGGAAAGGTCTCAATGAAGGCCCGGTGCTCGATGAGGTTTGCGCCCGCGTGCGCGAGTTGAAAGCCGGCGGCAAAACGCGTCCCGACGTCTCGCTCGGCCTCATCAAAAACCAGCGCGTCGCCGACCGGCTCAAGGAGGCCGGGGTCGAGTGCTACGGACACAACCTGGAAAGTTCGCGCCGGTTTTTCCCCCAGACCTGCACCACCCACACCTACGATGACCGCCTTGAGACCATCGGTTATTTGAAAAAGGCCGGCATCAAGATTTGTTCCGGCGGCATCATCGGGATGGGCGAGACGCGCGAAGACCGCTGCGACCTCGCGTTCGCGCTCAAGGAAATCGGCGCGAACGTCGTGCCCATCAACATTCTCAATCCCATCAAAGGCACACCGTTTGAAAGCAACCCTCCCCTGCCCGTCATGGAAATTTTGAAGACCATCGCCTGCTTCCGGTTCATTCTGCCGCGACAGGAAATCATGATCGCCGGTGGCCGCACGATGAACCTGCGCGACGCGCAAAGCCTGATTTTCATGGCCGGCGCGAGCGCGCTGATGGTCGGCAATTATCTCACCACGCTCAATCAGCCCGTCGAGAAAGACCTGCAAATGCTCAAGGACCTCGGCTTGGATCCGAGCTGGGACAGCCACGGTTTCAGCGACCAGGAGGAAGACGTCTGCGGCGGCGGAAAAGAAAGTTGCGAAGTGGAAACCGCAACTGTCTGACCTCACGCAAAGACGCAAAGGCGCCAAGTGAGAAAATCCTTTCGCATCCCTGCATTTTTGTGAAATTCTTTTTTGCAAAATGATCAACCTTCGCGCCCGCGTCATCGGTTTTTGTTTCATTCTGGTGTTGTGTTCCTGCGCGACGCAAAATTCAGTCCCCCCAAGCCTTCCGGCTGACACCGCTTTCTTTAAAGACTCCGAACACATTTATTTGACGCTGCGTTTGGAGAATGGAAAACAATTATTGTTCATCGTGGACACCGGGGGAACCGCGACGGTATTGGACAAATCCTTGGAGCCGGTTTTGGGGAAACGTTTGGGGACAAGAAAAGGCAACTATCCCTTTTTCGGAAAGGCGACTTTAAATGTATATGATGCGCCCAAGCTTTATTTGGGCAACACACAATTACTGATGGACAAGCGGATTTTCACCGATGATTTGAGCCAATTTCAGGATGAACAACCTATCGTGGGAATTATAGGCATGGACTGCCTGCGCCACTATTGCATTCAACTGGATTTTGCCGACCACAAAATACGTTTCCTCGACCCAGACCATTCAGAAAGTGAAAACTTGGGTGAAAAATTTCCACTGACATATAATTTTTCTGACGGCATCCCTTCGATTCGCGCGAACTTCTTTGGAAAATCGACTGCGCGTTGGGAAATTGATACTGGCTTCACGGTTGACATTGCGCCGAGACCAAAACCATTGCGTGAATTACAGGAACAAACATCCGGCCAGTTGATTTTTTCAAAACAAAAGAAAAATTCCACCAATGGATTCGTGTATGGAACCTTCTATCTTTGTCCCCAAATTATTTTTAACAACGAGGCTTGCACCAATTTTATCTGGAGCGATTCCCGAGGCGAAAATCTTATCGGACTGCGCTTTCTATCCCGGTATTTGACCACGCTTAATTTTCCGAAACGGATGATGCTGCTTCAGCACAGCAACGCTGAATCGCTTGCGGACAAGGACAGCGTCACAAATTTTTTGGGCAATGCGTTGGCCCAAACTCTCTACACTTTTGCGCCGGCCGCGATTAATTTTTTAACAAACCTAAAAGAGGCGGATCAATTGCCAGGCTGGCTGAAAAATGAACCTGGGGAAATACACATTTCCTGTCAACCTAAAGGTGACAATCTTGAAGATTATCCTGTCTCCCAAACCTTCATCGCCACAAAAAAGGGTGACGTTTCTCAATATCATTATATTGTTGTACAGCCATCCAAAAACAGCACGTTGAAATTGCAAAGAGCATGGCGGACTGATGCCAAAGGACGTGTCGTCGAGGAATATCACGTCCCATGAATTCGTGAAAATTCGTGCAATTCGGGCCAAAAACTTCTTT
The DNA here is from genome assembly GCA_049692125.1 of Verrucomicrobiia bacterium. GTDB lineage: Bacteria > Verrucomicrobiota > Verrucomicrobiia > Limisphaerales > UBA11358 > UBA11358. The sequence continues at coordinate 42,107 of JBAVOO010000028.1, forward strand.
GCGTCTCTGCATCTTTGCGTGAAATTTTCCGCATGGAGAGGCTTGGCAAAAATCACGGCGGTTACCACGGCGAGACGATTGACATTCGCGCCGTCCTGCGCGACATCGAAACCGCCGCGCAACGGCACGGCTGGACTGTCGAGACATTTGGTCAACAAGGAGCGTTCAACCTGCTCGCCCTCCACCGCCCCTCGTCACCCGCCACTCGTCACCCGTCACGCATTTACTTGAGCACCGGCATTCACGGCGACGAACCCGCCGGGCCGCTCGCCGCGTTGCGCCTGCTTCAGGAAAACCAATGGCCGGAGAATGCCGAACTGTGGTTTTGCCCGTGCCTGAATCCGATGGGCTTCGTTTTGAACCGCCGTGAGAACGCCGACGGCAAGGATTTGAACCGCGATTACCGGCACCTGGAGACGACCGAAGTCCGCGCGCACATCACGTGGCTTCAGCGCCAGCCGCAGTTCGACCTCTGCCTTTGCCTGCACGAAGACTGGGAATCGCACGGTTTTTACGTTTACGAATTGAATCCGGAAAACCGCCCATCGCTGGCCAAAGCCATGATTGCGCGCATCGCGGAAGTCTGCCCGATTGACCCATCTGAAATCATCGAAGACCGGCCAGCCCGGGGCGGCATCATCTGTCCGAACCTTGATCCTGCCACCCGCCCGCAATGGGCTGAGGCATTTTACTTGATCGTGAACAAGACGAGTCTGTCTCACACCCTCGAAGCGCCGTCGGATTTTCCGTTGACCACCCGCGTCAACGCGCTCGTCGCCGGCGTGAACGCCGCGTTGTCAACGTAGGGTGGGGCGACGCTGCTGCGCCGCCAGGTATGATGGCCGCGCATCGGTCTTCGCCGGGCTTCGACCCGACAAGGCAGCGCGGCCCTACCGTCCGGAACAGGTGCTGATTATCATTGGGAATCGGTCCACATCCGGCTTCAAGCCGACTCCGCGTCCCTTTGCTTCATCCAGGTTTTGCCAAGCTCAGCCAGTGTTTCATCCTTCATCACTTTCTCGGCCAGCGGAAAAACAAACCGTTCCTCGCGGTCAAAGTGTTTGCGCGATGCGGTCACCGCCTGAAGCAACAACTGTCGCGCTTCGGGCAGCCGCTTGGCGGTCTTCACCCGCAACAGGCTGTTGTCAATTTCCCGGTGTTCGTGTTCAAAACTGTCGCGCTGGCCAAGTTGTTCCAGGTAGTGATTCAGCGGAGCGAACACCAAATCTTCCTCGGTCTTGCCATGTGCGAGCAGCAGCCCTTCCATCAATCCGGCCCATCCTTTCACCTCGGCCAGCGTTTTCAGTTGTGGCAGGACGTGTTCGATGTGGTCGAAAATGTTGTGGAACACAACGTGTTCCGCCAAAAGCGCTTCGGTTATTTTCATGGTCAAAGTCCGTTTAACTTTATCCCATTTACCAATAACGCGATACGGCGAATTCCGCCAGATGATTCTTGGCTTTTTTTCAACCACAGATGAACACGGATGAACACGGATAGGGCGGAGCGAATGTTTCTGTATCGTGCACCGCATTCCGACTGCTCTCACTCCAATCCGTGTTTATCCGTGTCTATCCGTGGTTAAGAATAATTTCCCATCCCCACGCACGTGCAAACCGGGTTGCGGTCGCCATAGACGTTGTCCACGCGGCCGACGGCGGGCCAGAATTTGTATTCGCGCAGACCCGGCACCGGAAACGCCGCCGATTCGCGCGGGTAAGGCCGGTCCCAATTGTCCGCCGCGACCACGTCCGCCGTATGCGGCGCGTTTTTCAGCAGGTTGTTCTGCCGGTCGGCCGTACCGGATTCAATCGCCTGCATTTCCCCGTGAATAGAAATCATCACGTCGCAAAAACGGTCCAGCTCGAACTTCGATTCGCTCTCAGTCGGCTCGACCATCAGTGTGCCGGCGACCGGCCATGATAGCGTCGGCGCGTGAAAGCCGTAATCCATCAGCCGCTTGGCCACGTCCTCGGCGGTGACACTCTTGAACTGGCGCAAATCGAGAATGCACTCATGCGCGACCAGACCTTTGCGACCGCGGTAAAGCGTCGGGAAATAATTTTCCAGCCGTTTGGCGATGTAGTTGGCGTTCAGAATCGCAAACTTCGTCGCCTCGGTCAGGCCGTCCGCACCCATCATGGCAACATACATCCACGAAATCGGCAGGATGCCCGCGCTGCCCCACGGCGCGGCAGCCACGGCGCCAATTTCGGATTTCGGATCTCGGATTTCGGATTTAACCACCGGATGTCCCGGCAGAAATTGGACCAGATGTTTGGCCACGCCGATTGGGCCCACTCCCGGCCCGCCGCCGCCGTGCGGAATGCAAAATGTCTTGTGCAGGTTCAAATGGCATGCGTCCGCGCCAATGTCCGCCGGCCGGCACAGACCGACCTGCGCATTCATGTTAGCACCATCCATATAGACCTGTCCGCCGTTGGCGTGAATGATTTCGCAAATCTCCTTGATCGTTTCCTCGAACACGCCGTGCGTGGACGGATACGTGACCATGAGGCAGGCGAGGTCTTTTTTATGAGCCCCGGCCTTGGCGCGCAAATCGGCCACGTTAATGTTGCCGTCTTTGTCGCAGCCAACAGCAACGACTTTCAGCCCGGCCATGACGGCGCTGGCGGGGTTCGTGCCGTGCGCGGAGGTCGGGATGAGACAGACGTTGCGGTGCGCTTCGCCCCGGCTTTCGTGCCAGGCGCGGATGACGAGCTGGCCGGCATATTCGCCCTGAGAACCAGCGTTGGGCTGAAATGAGATTCCGGCAAAGCCGGTGATTTCTGCGAGCCAATCTTCGAGGTTTTGAAACAAAACCTGGTAGCCGCGCGCCTGCTTCAACGGCGCGAAAGGATGAAGCCTGGCAAACTCCGGCCACGAAATGGGAATCATCTCCGCCGCGGCATTCAGCTTCATCGTGCAGGAACCGAGTGGAATCATCGAGGCGGTCAGCGACAGATCGCGCGATTCCAGCCGTTTGAGGTAGCGGAGCATTTCGGTCTCGGAGTGATAGGAGTTGAAAACTTTGTGCGTCAGGAACGGCGAAGTGCGGGCGAAGTGTGATGCAATTCCATTCTCATTAGCACCGGGCTTCAGCCTGGTGTTTGAGGTGGCGGAATTTGAAACCGTTTTAACGGTTTCTCGCGCGGACGAGGAAGCCGTTGAAACGGCTGGTTTGTCGTCGTTCGTTTTCACACCGGGCTGAAGCCCGGTGCTAATGAGATCTGCGGCAATTTCGTCAACGGTGAAACCTATGGCCTTGTCACCCTTGAAAACCTGCCAGATCTCGATGATGTCGCTTTCGCTGGTCGCTTCGTCGAGCGAGATGCCAAGCGCATGGTCGTCAATCGGCCGGAAATTCATCCGGTGCGCTTCGGCAGTCTTCACGATATCGGTGGCGCGCTTGTCGCCGAGGGCGATGGTAATGGTGTCAAAGAACGTGCTGCCGGCATCCTGCCGGCAGGACTGATTTTGAGAAGTGTTCTTCCGGCAAGATGCCGGAAGCACGTTGAAACCGAGTTTCTCCAATCCGGCGGCGAGAACCTGCGTCAGCTTGTGGACGCGCCTAGCAATCTGCTTCAAACCTTCCGGCCCGTGATAAACGGCATACATTGACGCCACGTTCGCCAGCAACGCCTGCGCGGTGCAGATGTTGCTGGTGGCCTTCTCGCGGCGGATGTGTTGTTCGCGGGTTTGAAGCGCGAGGCGCAAAGCGGGTCTGCCGCGCGAATCCTTGGAGACGCCGACAAGGCGTCCGGGCATCTGGCGTTTGAATTCGTCGCGCGTGGCAAAGAACGCCGCGTGCGGTCCGCCGTAGCCCAGCGGCACACCGAAGCGTTGCGCGCTGCCGATGGCGATGTCCGCGCTGAATTCCCCCGGCGGCTTCAATAATGTGAGTGCCAGCAAATCCGTCGCAACTGTGACCATCGCCCCGGCCGCGTGGGCTTTTTCGACGAATGGCGCAAAGTCGTGAATCGCGCCAAACGTATCCGGATATTGCACCAGCACACCGAAAACTTTGTTGTTGAACTTAAAACTCTCGTGATCGCCCACGACAACTTCAATGCCGGGAGCTTTGGCGCGCGTCCGGACAACTTCGATGTTTTGCGGATGACAACTCTGCGAGACGAAGAAAATGTTTCGTCCGTCCTTGAGCCGGTGGCACATCGTCATCGCCTCGGCGCAGGCGGTGGCTTCGTCGAGCAGCGACGCATTGGCGATGTCGAGCGCGGTGAGATCGGCGACCATCGTCTGGAAATTCAGGAGCGCTTCGAGGCGGCCCTGGGAAATTTCGGCCTGATAAGGCGTGTATTGCGTGTACCAGCCGGGATTTTCCAAAACGTTGCGCTGAATCACCGCCGGGGTGATGCAATCGTAATAACCCATGCCGATGAATGAGCGGCAGACCTGGTTTTGCGACGCGATTTCCTTCAGCGCGGCGAGGGCCTCATGTTCGCTGCACGCGGCGGGCAGTTGCAGCGGACGAGCGAGTCGAATCGGTTTTGGAACGGCGTCGTCAATCATCGCGTCAAGACTCGCGTAGCCGAGTTGCTTGAGCATTTCGCCGGCTTCGGCGGGACGCGGGCCGATGTGGCGGCGAACAAACCGGTCGGGATGCAGCGCGTTTTCGGCGGGCTTCAATATTTCGTTCTGCGTTTCGGAAAAAGCCATGCGCGGAAACTAAAGTTGCGGCGCGGCAATGCAAGCGGATTCAGGGCAAAACGATGGCAAAACCCGGTATCATTTTTCCACAAAATCAGCGATTGTCACAATCTGGGGACGCCCCAATATACGGCATAAGCCAGTCGGTGGGGCCACAATTCATTGTGTTTTGGGGCATTTTTTTGACCAAATAAAGGTTGTGTTAAAGTGCCAATTTTTCTATTCTTTTTAAGCTTTCACGGACCCGGTTAAAACGACCGTAAAAGTGAGCTTTTTATGCCGAAAACCAAAGAAGATATTGCCGAAGAAACCAGCAAAACCAGACCGTCTGCGACCGAAAAATACGACGCTTCAAAAATAGACAAGCTCGAAGGTTTGGAAGCCGTTCGCAAGCGGCCTGGCATGTATATCGGCGATCCGGACGAACGCGGCCTGCATCACAGCGTGTTCGAGGTGCTCGACAATTCGATTGACGAACATCTGGCGGGCCACTGCGACAAGATTGAAGTAACAATTCACGTGGACGGCTCGGTGTCCATTCGCGACAACGGTCGCGGCATCCCGGTGGACATGCATCCGAAATGGAAGATGCCCGCCGTCGAACTGGTGCTGACGAACTTGCACGCGGGCGGAAAATTCGGCCAGGGTGCCTACAAATATTCCGGCGGCCTGCACGGCGTCGGCGCGAAATGTGTCAACGCGCTGGCCGAGTGGTTCCGCGTCGAGGTTTCGCGCGACGAAAAAGTTTATTCGATGGAATTCGAGCGCGGCAAAACGACCCAGAAACTCGAAGTCATCGGCAAGTCAAAAAAAACGGGAACATTAATTACCTTCAAACCCGACCCGACAATTTTCACCCTCACGACGGAATTCAAATTCGACATCCTGGCCAACCGCCTGCGCGAGCTGGCGTTTTTGAATCCGGGCATCGAAATTGTCCTCAAGGACGAGCGCGACGAGAAGACGGAGACATTTTTTTACCGTGACGGCATCGAGCAGTTCGTTCGCCAGCTGGGCCGGAGCAAGCAGCCGTTGCATCCCAAGCCTGTCGCGATCTCGGGCAAACGGTCCAGCAAAATTGAGGGCAAGGACGAAGACGTGTTCGTGGATTGCGTGTTGCAATACACCGACAGCTACAGCGACCAGATTCTCTGCTTTGCCAACTCCATTCCCAACACCGACGGCGGCACGCACCTCACCGGCTTTCGCTCCGCGCTGACCCGTGCCATCAATCAATACGCCAAGCAGAACAATTTGCTGAAGGAAAAGGACCCGACGATTTCCGGCGATGACGTCCGCGAAGGCCTGGTCTGCGTGCTCAGCGTGAAACTGCCGAATCCGCGCTTCGAATCGCAGACGAAGGTGAAGCTGGTGAACACGGAAATTGACGGCATTGTTTCGTCCGTTGTCTATGACGGGTTGATGACGCACTTCGACGCGAATCCCGGCGTCGCCAAGAAAATCATTGAAAAAGGCCTGCTCGCGGCACGCGCGAGAGAGGCCGCCCGCAAGGCGCGCGAGACGGTCCGCAAAGGCGCGCTGACCGGCGGCGGTTTGCCCGGCAAACTGGCGGATTGCTCCGACCGCGATCCGGCGAACACCGAGTTGTTCATCGTGGAAGGTGATTCCGCCGGCGGCTCGGCCAAACAGGGACGCGACCGGAAATTCCAGGCGATTCTGCCCATCCGCGGCAAATTGATCAACGTGGAGAAGGCGCGCCTGGACAAGGTGCTTCAGAACAACGAAATCCGCACGATGATCACCGCCGTCGGCACCGGCATCGGCGACGGCGAGGGCGAAGGCGCATTCAATCTCGAAAAACTCCGCTACCACAAGGTCATCATCATGACCGACGCGGACGTGGACGGCTCGCACATCCGCACGCTGTTGCTGACGTTTTTCTACCGGCAAATGCCCGCGCTGATCAAAAACGGCTTCGTTTACATCGCGCAGCCGCCGCTGTACCAGATCGCGCGCAAAAAGCGTGTGGAATACATTGATGACGACGCGCGGCTGAACAAGATTCTGCTCGAACTCGGCACGGAAGAGGTGCGTTTAAAGAACCTTTCCGACAAGAAGGAGCTTTCCCAAAAGCAACTCGCGGAAATTTTGGAGTTGCTCGAATCGCTCGACAAATATGCGAACGCCCTGAAACGTCACGGCGGTGATTTCGCCGAATATGTCGAGCATCGCCAGAAAAAAACCGGCGACCTGCCGAAACACCTGGTCAAGGTGCGCGAAGGCAATGACGAAACGGTTCACTATTTTCACACCGAGGACGAACTGGCGAAATTCGGCGCGAAGAATGCCGATTTGAAATTGTTCGGCAGCGAGGAAGAAGGCGACACGACAACCATCGAGAAGAAAAACGGTTCGACCCGGCGCGCACGGCACATCGAGCTGCATGAAAGCAAGGCCATCGTTGAATTGCTGGTGAAACTCGACAAAAAAGGTTTCAGCATCGAGCACTATGCCGGACAGGACAAACCGTTGTTTGAATTGATTGAAGGCGAGGGCGAGCGCGAGACGGTGAAGCCATTGTTTTCGATTCCGGAAATTCTTGCCGGGGTGAAAGAGATCGGAAAGCGCGGGCTGTCCATCAAGCGTTTCAAGGGTCTGGGCGAGATGAATCCGAAGGAATTGTTTGAGACGACGATGGATCCGACGAAGCGCCGGTTGCTGCGGATTGATCTGGTGGACGCCACAAAAGCCGAAGAAATGTTCACGAAGCTGATGGGCGAAGAAGTTGAGCCGCGCCGCCAGTTTATTGAGGATGAGGCGCTCAACGTGCGGAACCTGGACATCTGAAAATTTCAACTTGCCAATGTAGTCACGTGTGACTACATTGAAGCCATGAGAACAAAAACAATTAAATATCCATCCGCGAAATCGGGACCGATGGTGCTCAAAGAAGTGGCGGTTGCCCCTGGCCTCGGAGAGGTCATCAGCGTTCGTTCGGCAAAGGCGCATCTCTCCGCGTTGCTTGATTTGGTGGCAAGCGGACATGAAATCACCATCACCAGCGATGGCAAGCCGAAGGCCAAATTGGTCAGGGCCACGGAAACCAAGCCTCGAAAGGTTTTTCAAGGCATGGGTGATTACCTGTTAAAGCAGCCGATTCACCGGGGGTTGTCTGCCGATGAAGCTGTTCGCCAGGATCGCGACGCACGGGGCTGGTGATGTATCTCGACTCCGCCATCATTGTGAAGGTGCTCGTGCGTGAGGCTGACAGCGCCTGGTTCAACCGCAAGTTGTCCGGACACGGTTTCGAAACCTCGGAGCTGGCCCTGACAGAAGTGTGTTCAGCCCTGCTCGCCAAGGAACGGGCGGGGGACATCGCGCCGCGGGAGCGCATAACCGCCACGGAGAATTTCTTTTTGATGATTGAGAGCGATCTCATCCGGCTGTTTCCGCTAAATCGCACGGTGCTCGAACGCGCCCGCGCGATTCAACTGGCGTGTCACCCGCGCGTTCCATTGCGAACATTGGACGCCCTGCACGTCGCCACCTGTGATTTGAACCACAGCGGCACGATGTCGGCAACTGACGGACGAATTCGCGCCGCCTGCCGGCAATTTGCCATTGCGCTGGTCCCGGCGAACCTGGAGGACTTGCACACCCACAACTGATTTTAATTATGCCCGACAAAAATTCCGAACAATTGCCCGCAGCCAACACGCCGTTGTTTGCCGCCGGAGAAAAAATTGCCAAGGTCAACGTCGCCGAGGAAATCAAGAACTCGTTTCTTGATTACTCAATGTCCGTGATCATTTCCCGCGCGCTGCCCGACGTGCGCGACGGCCTCAAACCTTCGCAACGCCGCATTCTTTTCGCCATGAATGAACTCGGCGTCATGCCGAACCGCAAGCATCTCAAGTGCGCCAAAATTGTCGGCGAAACGATGGGTAATTACCATCCGCACGGCGATCAGGCGATTTACCCGACGCTCGTCCACATGGCGCAACCGTGGGCCATGCGCGAACGGCTGGTGGACGGCCAGGGCAATTTCGGCTCCGTCGAAGGCGACCCGCCGGCGTCCATGCGGTACACCGAGGCGCGGCTCGCGCATCTCGGCGCGGTGCTGATGGAGGACATGGATCAGGACACGGTGGATTTCATTCCCAACTACGACGAGACCCGAACGGAGCCGACCGTTTTCCCCGCCGCCTTTCCCAATTTGCTCGTCAATGGCGGCACGGGCATCGCCGTCGGCATGGCCACGAACATTGCGCCGCACAATCTGGGCGAAATCATTGACGGCGTCTGCGCGCAGATTGACGACCCGAACATCACGGTCAAGGGCCTGATGAAATTCATCAAAGGCCCGGACTTCCCAACCGGCTGCATGGTGTGCGGGCTGGAAGTCATCAAGGAATATTTCACAACGGGCCGCGGCAGCATCAAGGTTCGCGGCAAGGTCGGCGTCGAACAACTCAAGGGTGGCAAGGAACAAATCGTCATCACGGAAATTCCCTACAACGTCAATCGCGCAATGCTCGTCGAGCGCGTCGCCGAGCTGGTGAACGAAAAAGTCCAGGGTTTCACCGACATCATGGCCATTCGCGATGAATCGGATGAAAACACCCGCGTGGTCGTCGAACTCAAGCGCGACACCATCGCCAAGGTCGTCATCAACAATCTTTACAAGCAGACGGCGCTGGAATCGAGCTTTGCCGTCAACATGCTGGCCATTGACCATGGCCGGCCCAAGACCCTCGGCCTCAAGGAGCTCATCAATTGCTACATCGAGCACCGCCGCGAAGTCGTGCTGCGCCGCACGCGGTTCCAGTTGAAGAAGGCCGAGGAACGCGCGGAAATTCTCGAAGGTTATCTCATCGCGCTGGCGAACCTCGACGATTTCATCAAAATCATCCGCGGCAGCAAGACGCGCGAGGAAGCCCGGGTCAAATTGCTCGCCTTCGAGTGGACACAAAAGCAGGTTGAGCGCTGGGGCATTTTGATCCGCAACGAGTCACGCCTGACCAAGGGCCGGTATGCGCTGAGCGAACGGCAGGTGGACGCCATTCTGGAATTGCGCCTGTATCAATTGACCGGTCTGGAAATTGACAAGGTCGAGGGCGAATACAAGGAACTGCTCAAGCGCATCGAGGATTTGATGGACATCCTCGCGAAAGAAGCCCGCGTGCTCACCATCATCAAGAACGAATTGAAGGCGATCAAGGAGAAATACGCCACCCCGCGCCTGACCGACCTCATGCCCGACGAAGGCGAGATCAACATCGAAGACCTCATCGCCAACGAGGGTGTCATCATCACCCTCACCCACAACGGCCTGCTCAAGCGCACGAACGTCAGTTCCTATCGCGCCCAGCGCCGCGGCGGCAAAGGCGTCATCGGCATGACGACGAAGGAGGGCACAACGGATGAAGACAATGACTTCATCGAGCACCTTTTCACCGCCAGCACGCACGATTACCTCATGTTCTTCACGAACACCGGCCGCGTTTATGTCGAGCGGGTGCATGAAATTCCCGACATGGGCCGCGCCGCCAAGGGCCGGAGCATCGCCAATTTGCTCGAATTGAAGGCGGGCGAAACCATCGCCGCGCTGATCCGCGTTCTTTCCAAGACCAACGCGAACAAGGAAGACGTGACCTGGGAACAGCCGGGGTTTGTGCTTTTCTCGACCAAACAAGGCACGGTTAAGAAAACCGCGCTCGCGGATTTCGCCAATGTCCGCAAAGGCGGCATCATCGCCATCGGCATTGATCCGGGCGACACGTTGATTGACGTGAAGCTGACGACCGGCCAGAACGAAGCCGTGCTCATCACCCGCGACGGCATGAGCATCCGCTTTAACGAGGAGGACGCGCGCCCGATGGGCCGTCCCGCGGGTGGTGTGCGCGGCATTAAATTGGAGAAACGCGATGAAGTCGTCGCGCTGGCCATTGTGGTGCCGGACGCCAAGCTGCTGGTGGCCGGCGAAAACGGCATTGGCAAACGCACCGACTTCGAGGAATACCGGGTTCAATCGCGCGGTGGCAAGGGCATCATCACGATGAAGACCACCGAGAAGACCGGCGCGGTCGTCGGCGCGCTGACCGTGCGCGATGCGGATGAAATCATGCTCATCACCGTCAAGGGCCAGATGGTGCGGACGTCAGTGAAGGACATTCGCGAAGCCGGCCGCAACACGCAGGGCGTGAAGCTCATCGAACTGGAATCCGGCGATAAACTTCAAGCCATCGCGCCCGTCATCGGTGAGGACAAGGAAGACGCCGCCGGGGACGAGCCGGCGAAATGATTGGGTTGGCGCATTATTGACAGCCCAAACCCCGTTTGGAGTTCCGCCCTCAGGCGGTTGTGGCAAGGGAACCCAGACCGGCCGCCTGAAGGCGGAACTCCGAACCCTGGGTTTTCAAACGCAACTTGCCCGGTCGGGTTTGGGGAATAAAGTGGGCGCGCCTGTTCTGTTTCCGGGTCACCTTGCAGAACAACTTTGTCAACCAACCCGCACCCGGCCGCAAGGACAACGACATCAAGCTCATCAGCAGTCTGGTTTACAAGTTCTCGTGCCGGTTTCACAACGCCGGGGGAATCATCATCGGGAATTGATTGACAAAGGATTGGTTAAGCCCAACTTTTTCTTTGACTGACACTTTTTTAATAATAAAACCACGTCCGGAAAATATCTGTTTCGTATGTCCAGGCTCGTTGCCATCACTCCCGGATTGACCGGCTTGTCGTATGAACTGGGGACGCGGTGGGTCACGATTGGACGCGGTGATAAGAATGCGTTTCAAATCGTTGAAACATCGGTCTCCAGCCGGCATTGCGAAGTGTTGCTGCGCGGCAACGAACTCGTCGTTCGCGACCTGCGCTCAACCAATGGCACGTTCATCGAAGGCAAGACCGTTATCGAGGCCGTCCTGCAGCCCGGGCAAACCTTGCGCCTGGGCGGGGTGGAATTGCGTCTCGAAATCACCGCGCCCGTCCCCTCCGCAGCGTCCCCCGCGACCGCGCCGGCCCCGGTAAAAAAACCTGAAGTCGCCGGCGGCACCCCGAAACAATATCGTGTGCTTTTCGTGGATGACAGCATGGCCTTCCTCGAAATGATCACCGAACTGTTTGGTGCCCGGACGGATATAACCTGGGAAATCCATACGGCCGCCTCCCCGGACAAGGCGCTGGCCATTCTGCAACAAAAGCTGATTGACCTGGTCGTGCTGGACATCAGCATGCCGCTGCTGGATGGCATCCAATTGCTTGGCCTCATCCACCAGCGATATCCCAACATCAAAAAAGTTGTTCTGACCGGCGAAAGCGATGACCGCCACCGCGCTGCCTGTCTGGCCAACGGAGCGGAACTTTACCTCTTAAAACCGGGCGACGAGGATGGGTGGAGGCTCATTTTCAACCTGTTGACCAGCCTCCTGCGGTGGGAGGACAGCGACGATTTTGTCAGCACCTTGAGTGAGAATGGATTGTACAATGTCATCCAACTGGAATGCATGGGCGGCAACTCCTCGCTCCTTGAAGTCCGGAACCTGCAAACCGCCGGCGAGATTTACATTGAAGGTGGCGCCATCGTTCATGCCTCGGCCGGAAAGCTGGTCGGAGAAAAGGCCTTCCACCAATTGCTGTCTTTGACCGACGGTGAATTTCGCCTGGTACCATTCCAGGCGCCCCCCGCACGCACCGTGCAACGCCAGTGGGAATCGCTGCTCGCGGAAGCCACCCGCGTGCGGGATGAAGAAAATTATTCAACCGACGACGGCGGGACCATCCTGATCACAAAAAAAAGGCCTCCCACCCAGCCGCCGTCAACCGCCCGGCCCATGCCCACACCCGAGGCGAAAGAACCGCCGCCCAAACCCGAGGCTGCGCCATCCACATCGGGCATGAATGTTATCACGTTGGAGGAAATGGTGGGGGCGGATACCACCTTGATTCCCAAGCCGGGCAACAAAGAAAAATCACCTGGCAGTTCCAAAAAATAAGTGTTCCGTTACTTCCAATGAGTTCGTGTTGGATCCGGAAATAAATGACTAATGCCTAAGCACGAATGACGAAAGAAGCCCCAATGACTCAGTTCCAAAGCGATCTCGGTGTCGTTGTACCTTCGAGTCTTTTGAGTTTAGTCATTCGTCATTCAGGCGCGTCCCGGTTCACGGCGCCAGTCGTTCCAGCTTCCACGAATCGTCCGCCTGCCGGGTGTAACAAAAACGGTCGTGCAACCGGTTCAACCGGCCCTGCCAGAATTCAATCCGTTCCGGCTTCAAAACATAACCACCCCAGTTCGGCGGCAGTGGCACGTCACCGGGAAATTTCGCCGCCATTTCATTCCACTTCGCGTCGAGCGCCGCCCGGTCGGCTACCGGGTCGCGCTGGTTCGATGCCCAGGTCGCCAGCCGGCTGCCACGCGGACGGCTTTTGAAATACGTCTCCGATTCCGCTCGCGACAATTTGTTCACCGTGCCCGCCACGCAGACCTGCCGTTCCAGGTCAGTCCAGTAAAACGTCAGGGCCGCATTCGGGTTTTCCGCGAGTTCAAGCCCCTTGCGGCTGTCGTAATTCGTGTAAAAAATAAAACCGCGTTCGTCCACGCCCTTGAGCAGGACATTGCGAGTTGAAGGCCGGCCGGCCTTGTCCACCGTGGCGAGCACCATCGCATTCACGTCAATCGGCGTGTGGCCGAGAATGGCGTGCCAGAGTTTGTAGAGCGCGATGCCGATTTTCCGCCAGCGGTTGCCGCCCGACGCCTGCGCAAACCACCGATTGAACTGAGCAACGGGATTCGCATCCAAATCCGCGCGCCGCAACTCACCCTGCACATATTCCCGTCTGATGTCCGCGAGTGCCATCATGGCCCGAACCTTACAATGCCCGCGCCATCCTGTCCACGATTACAGCGCGCCACTCCGGAACATCGTCCCACAAAATATCTCCCTCTCCGCCTCGAACGGGGAGAGGGCCGGGGGTGAGGTGTCGAAACAACCCGAGAACCGATTTTTAACCGCTAATTTACGCTAATCACACTGTTGCCAGCTTGCCTGCTCCTTCCCATCCGGCGCATCCTCCCCGCATGACCATCCCGGCGGAATTGATCCGACAAGTGGCGGCGGCCAGACGGGTGACCGTGCTCACCGGCGCCGGCGTGTCGGCGGAAAGCGGCGTGCCGACGTTTCGCGACGCGCAGACCGGTTTGTGGGCGAAATTCAAGCCCGAGGAACTCGCCACGCCGCGGGCCTTCCGCCGCAATCCGCGTCTCGTCTGGGATTGGTACGACTGGCGGCGCAAACGCGTGGCCGATGCGCAGCCGAATCCGGCCCACCACGCGCTCGCGGAAATGGAAAAACTTTTCCCGCAATTCCGGCTCATCACCCAGAACGTGGACGGCTTGCATCAACGCGCCGGCAGCCGGAACGTCATCGAATTGCACGGAAACATCACGCGCACGAAATGTTTCGACGAAGGCACGGTGATATCGATCTGGCCGGACACCGGCGACGTGCCGCCCAAATGCCCGAACTGTGGCGGATTGTTGCGTCCGGACGTGGTCTGGTTTGAGGAACCGATGCCCGAAGCCGAGATGGAACAAGCCATGCAGGCGAGCACGCATTGCGACGTCTTTTTCTCCATCGGCACCTCGACGGTGGTGTATCCAGCGGCGTCACTGCCGTTTGAGGCCCTGCGCAACGGCGCGACGGTGGTGGAGATCAACCCGCAACCAACACCGTTTACGTCCGAAGCGCATCACGTCCTCACCGGCCCCGCCGGCATCGTCCTCCCGCAATTGCTCGCCATCTTGAAAAATAATCGGAAGAATCAACGTTTGCGCAAAACTTCATTTATCTAGGAGAATTCATGTTGCCTAGATCAAATCCATGGCCATGAGAATAATTCCCGCTCGCCATCATTTCTTCGAACTCTTTCCAACTACCGAAACAGGTTTCGTAAATATCACGGCCAAGGAGACAATTCCGATCTATCTCTTTTTTGGTAGGAGCACGCGAGAGCCGTCGGGCAAGGCGATTATATTGGTGTATCAAAATGCCTCTAATGTTGTAGCGCGTTACAAAAGAAGCATCGAGCGTTTGGTCATAAAAAAGATCGATCACATGTTCGTCGAAACTGACCTTACAGCCCAACGGCAAGCTAAATGCGTCCTTTCTATGCTTGTGACTGTCAATATCAGTTGACTGAATTTCTCCAAACGAAAGCAGTCCTTGATACTCTACAATGCGATTTGCGTTCTTAAAATTCCCAATCAAATCAATCACTGTGCAATGCGGCTTGCCAATATATCGTCGCAGACCCCGGCCAAGCTGCTGGAAGAAAATTCGCTTCGATTCTGTGGGCCGTAAGAAAAGCAAACATTCGACGAACGGCAAATCAGCTCCCTCATTTAACACGTCAACTGCGCACAGAATCGAAATTTTCCCAGATTTGAACTCATCTATAACCTGTTGGCGACGCTCCGGCTCCATTTTAGATGTATACATCCGTTGGAACCTCCGCAATTGGGAAGTCTTTGACTGCTTTGAAATTATCGAAAGCTTCGATTGGAATTAATAGGCTCATCGCTCTCTACAAATTATTGTCCCGTTGGCGGCCAAAGTTTTTCTGCGCGCAGGCGTTTGGCAATCACTTCCGCCGAGACGCCGAATTTGGGCGCGATGCGCGTGGCGATATAATCCAAGGCGGCTTCGTCGGCAGCCTGCCAGTCGGTGTAACCGGCGGATTGCGCGGATTTGACCGCTGGCTCAAAGGCTTTTTTCAACGGCTCAGGCGGCACCAGCAGGCGTCCGGCAAATTCGTAGGCCTGCCATTCCACCCAGCCGTATTCGGCATCGGGAATGGCGGAGATGAAATCGAACCATTCTTTTGCCGTGCTGTGCCGCAACCCGCCGTAAATGTCGCGGTGCAAAATGGAATGGCCGATTTCATGCGCGACGGAGAAACGCAGGCGGTATTCGAGCCGCGAACTCATAAAAGCGTGCTTGTCCACGAGAATGGAATGCAAATCGCCCATGAGCAAGGATTCGATGTCCAGTTGCTCCCGCAGTCCAGCCACCGGAATGATGTCGAGTCCGAGATCAAATTCAGCCAAGTCAAGCACTTGAACCGGCAATTTGTGTCCAGCCGGATGCGCCGCTCGCAACCGGTCGGCTTCCTGCCAGATTCGTTCTTTGGGGATGAATGGCGCTTTGAATTTGCGCGGGTCGTTCACGGACGTCGGGTTCCCTTGATGATTTCCAATAATTTTCCCAATTCCTCACGCGACGGTTTCTGGCCGGACAAGGTGCGGAAGAAAACGGGCAGATGCGCGGCCAGTTCCTTGTCTTCCAAGATGTGCTCGGGTATCCGTCCGGCACCCACGGCGGCGTAATCGAAGAATTTCAGCCAGTCGTCCGAGCCTTGCTTGAGGCCAAGCTGCTTGGCCCAGACGCGCAGGGTTTCTTCGTCGCGCGGCGGCGGCAGGACGTCGCGTTCAATTTTGCTCCAGTTGCTCGGGTCGTGGCCGTGTTTCAGGCAAAACTCGCGCAGACCCAGCCGTTGCCGCGCCCGCAATTCTTTGACAAAGGTTCCAAACATAAATTTTTTATCTGTGGTAAAATAATTACCACATAATCAGCGGCCTGTCCAGAGGAATTTTTGATTTGTCGCTCATCAGAAACAATTTGAAATCCCGAACGGCCGATGGATGGCTGAATACGCCCGTTGCTAAATTATGTCCAGCGTTTTGATTGAAAAGGAATCCGCAGTCAGGAAGATTTTTTATGAGGAGACCATGAAACCAGGAATTCGTTTTTTTGTTCCCGGTTTCCTGGCTTCCTTATAAATTTCATTGGTTGCACCGTAGCGTGATTGATATCTGCGTCAATCTGCGTCATCAGCGGTTAAAATCTTGTCGTGTCTGTTTCCCGACAACTCTTGCATTAAGCCGGTTGCGGGTTAAAATTGCTTCATGAGTTTTGAGCAACTCAAACGTGAAGTGGCGCTGCTGGATGCGCGCCAGCAGGCCGAACTCATTTCCTATACCCTGCAGTTGCGTTACGCGCATGATGCCGACTACCACCGGGAAGTCACGGACCGGCTCAACGACGCGGACAAGTCCCATTGGCTGACGCCAGACGAATTCGAGCGCCGTTTGGACAATAATTGATGTCCATGCGACCCTACGCCGTCTTCATCAACGAACACGCCCTGGCCACCGCGCCACGTTCCGGCGCACAACGCGAGCTGGTGATGAAATTCATCCGTTCCCTGGCCGACCATCCGGATACTCCCGGAGATTTCACGGAAAAAGATCAGGCCGGCCGGATGGTCAGGTGAAGGTGATTGGCCGTTTCGCCGTCACATTTTGGGCTGACCACGCCGTTTCGGAAATCAAAGTCACGCACATCAAGTCAGCGGACAAGTGACCGCCTCCCGGCGCTAAATCCGGCTTTCGACACCTCACCCCGGTTTCGGGCAGGGAATTTGATTTTACCCCACAACCCTCACCCGGTTTCGCTATTGCTCAACCACCCTCTCCCGCTCCCGCGGGCGAGGGAACTTATTTTGTGGGACGGTTTACCCGGGGTGGCGCTCGCAGACTCCCGTCTTCGCAAAGCTACGACGCGGCAAGCGCAACCCCGGGCTATTATCTTTTGCCCCGATGGGGCAATTTAGTTTGCGCATTCGCGTCAATTCGCGAAATTAGCGTCAACCTTCGCGCCTTGGCGCCTTTGCGTGATTCAGTTCGTGGTTCCCGCCGTGCCAGAATTTGATGGACTTTTTGCGCGTTTCCCAGACCCTGTTCCAACCATGTTTTCGCTCCAAATGCTCTTCGGAAAGGCCGACCGGTTTTATCAACTGCTGGAAGACTCCGCCAGCGAAGCCCACGAAAGCGTCCGGCTGGTCATTGAAATGATCAAGTCGCCGGACTCCGCCAAAGGGTTGGACGAGCTGGCGCTCACGCGCCGCAAGGAGAAAAAAATTGCCGAGCAAATCACCGCCGAACTGGTGAAAACCTTCGTGACCGGGTTGGAGCGCGAGGACATCGAGGCGTTGTCGCTGGCGCTGCGCAAAATTCCCAAGACGGTCGAGAAGCTGGCGGAACGCATCAACCTCGGCCACCAGCACATTGAAGGCGTGGATTTCACCCGCCAGATTGAAATCCTGGAACAATCCACCGACGTGGTGCTGGCCATGGTGAAACAGCTTCGTGACATGCGACATCTGGAAAAAATCCACGAGCTGAACACCAAGCTGCAGTACCTTGAAAACGAGGCGGACAAGCTGATGACGGACCTGCTGAAGGAGCTTTACAGCGGGCGCTACAACGCCATAAAGGCCATGGTCATTCGCGACCTTTATGAATTGATGGAGAAGGCCATTGACCGCTGCCGCGATGCCGGCAATGTGGTCATGCACATCGTGCTCAAAAATTCCTGACCGTCGCGCGATGACCCTCATCTTCCTCGTCATCCTGGCGGCGCTGGTGTTCACCTACATCAACGGTTTCCACGACACGGCCAATTCCATCGCCACCGTCGTCGCCACCAAGGTGCTGACGCCGCGCCAGGCCGTTATGCTGGCGGCGGTCACCAATCTGGTCGGCGCCTTCATTGGCAGCG
The DNA here is from genome assembly GCA_049692125.1 of Verrucomicrobiia bacterium. Lineage (GTDB taxonomy): Bacteria > Verrucomicrobiota > Verrucomicrobiia > Limisphaerales > UBA11358 > UBA11358. Next base: position 60,361 of record JBAVOO010000028.1, read on the forward strand.
CCGTTGCCACCACGATTGCTTCCGGCCTCGTTGACCCGAAAGTTGCCACGTCCGAGGTCCTGATCTGTGCCCTGGTCGCCGCCATTCTTTGGAACCTGTTGACCTGGTGGTTTGGAATGCCGTCCAGTTCGTCGCATGCACTCGTCGGCGGTTTGTGCGGCGCATGCCTGGCCGCCGCGCGCAACAATTGGAACATCCTCATCTGGTCCATTCCCAGCACGAAACATTGGTGGCTGGGCACAGGATTGATCTGGAAAGTCATTGTTCCGATGATTTTATCTCCCGTTTTCGGTTTGGTTTTTGGGTTTCTGGTCATGGGAATGCTTTATTTCCTGCTGCGCAACTGGCGGCCAGCCACAGTTAACAGAACCTTCGGCATCCTCCAGCTTGGCAGTTCGGGTTTTATGGGCATCAGCCACGGCATGAATGACGCACAAAAAACCATGGGCATCATCGCGCTGGTGTTGCTGACCGGCACCAGCAGCGGCCTGTTTGACCAGCTTCCCGGCTGGTTGTCCTTTTTGCGTACCGCCGAACCGGCGGCCGGCCAGCCGTTGGCCATCGCCGCGTGGATCAAAGTGCTTTGCGCGTTGACGATGTGCGCCGGCACGGCGGTCGGCGGCTGGCGCATCATCAAAACCCTCGGCCATAAAATGGTCCGCCTCCATCCCGTACACGGCTTCGCCGCCGAAACCACTGCCGCCACAATCCTGGCCACCGCCGCCCATTTCGGCATGCCCGTCTCAACCACCCACGCCGTCACCACTTCCATCATGGGCATCGGCTGCGCGAAAGGATTCAATCATCTCAAGCTGGAGGTGGTCGAACGCATCATCTGGGCGTGGATCATGACGCTTCCGGCCAGCGCTGGTGTGGCTTATCTGCTGGTCAAGCTGGCGCAGGCTGCCGGCTGGATTCCGTAAGCCCAATTCCTCTCCCTGGGTTGGTAGGGCGGGCAGTCCCCTGCCCGCCGCCGAATGTGATGAGATGCTTGAACGCTAACAACCGCCCGACGGCGCGCACGGATTGACGCGCCCTACCTTTCAATTCGTGTCAACCTCTGCGTCTCTGCGTTTAAATTCGCCGTTTCCGCCTTTCCTAAATTCGCGGCGTATTGGCGGGTCAAGGCCGACAACTCCGCACAAACTTTCGCATACTGCGGATCCCCGGCCAGGTTCTTCAACTCCAGCGGATCGGCGTGCGGATCCAACAACATCGCGCCGTTCTTTCCTTCCGGACCATACTCGGCATAGCGCCATTTTTCGGTGCGCACCGCCGTGCCATGCAGGGTCGTGCCGTCCTCGCTCCAGACACTGTAAGCCGGCCGATCCCATGGCGCCTGCGGATTGTTCAGCAAGGGCACGAGACTTTTTCCTTCCAGCCCCGCCGGCTGCGGCAGACCACACAACTCGACCAGCGTTGGATAAATGTCCAGCGATTCCACGATGCGATAACAGGACTGACCGTTTCCTGTGGCACCGGGAACCGCCATCATCAGCGGCACGCGCGTACCCATCTCGAACAGCGACCCGGCCTTGGACCATTTACCCTTTTCACCCAGTTGATATCCGTGATCAACCGTAAACACGATGATCGTGTTGTCACGCAGGCCGAGCCGGTCCAGTTCGGCGATGACGCGCCCGACGTTCCAGTCCACCCATGAGATTGAGGCAATATAGGCGCGGATGACCTCTTTGGCTTCGGCCTCGCTCGCGCCACGCCCGATGAACAGGTCGGCGTTGCGTTTGCGGATGGCCGCGCTCGGAAATCCCGGCGGCACGGTTGGCCACGCGGCAAAGTCCGGCGTCAATTTGATTTTTTGGGGGTCATACAGGTCAAAGAATCGTTGCGGCGCGGTTGGCGGGCTGTGCGGTTTGACGAATCCGCAACCGATGAAGAATGGCCGGTCCTTGTATTTGCGGAGATGTTCGATGGTGCGATCGGCAGTGTGATAATCGCCGTGGCCTTCGCCGTTGCCGTCCAGGATGACGATGCGGTCCGAATAGGCGGCACGACTCAAGTCTTGGGGAAGCGCCGCCGGGGCATTGGTCGGCTGGGGCGGAGCATTGGTTGATGGAATTACCATGGTTCTTCCCACCGGGGCGCCCCGGCCATCGTCGGTCGGTCCGCCACTGTCCCCGGTTTCCGTCCAGGCCTTGGGATCGTCAATGCCGCCGTGATAAATCTTCCCGGCGCGATACGAGACGTATCCATTTTCCTTGAACCATTGCGGCAGGCTGGTCCAGTCCGGGTGGAGTTTGCGGAAATCCGTGCGGTTGCCGAGCACTCCGGTTTTGGTCGGCGGCCGGCCGGTCAGCAGCGAAGCGCGCGATGGGTTGCACAGCGGGAACTGGCAATAATTCCGGTCGAAGCGGACCCCTGCCCTGGCCAGCGCATCCAGATTGGGCGTCCGGGCGTGAAACATGCTGCCATAACAGCCCAATTCAACGCGCATGTCGTCGGACATCAGAAACAACACATTGAACTTGCGGCGGTGCGATGGGGTGCTTTGCGAAAATACCAGGTTGGGCAGCGATGCGGCCGCCGCCGTGCCGGCAACCTGCCCCAGGAATTTTCGACGGGTGATTCGGCTCATGTTCCGTGGCTTTGTTGGAAATACCCTAGCACCCGACGTGGAATGATGGAAAAGAAAAATACGGGGAATTCTGGGAACGCCAGCGCTCCCAGGTTGCGCCCCTGGATTTGACCGCAGTATATTCCCGCCGCGATGAACAACACCGCCCCCATCAACACCGGTCACGGCTTTCATGTCCTGACCAAGCCGATTGGGCCCATCTGCAACCTGGATTGCCGGTACTGCTTTTACCTGGAGAAGGAGAAACTTTATCCGGATGAACACCAGTGGCGGATGAGCGATGCGGTGCTGGAGGAATACATCCGCCAGTATATCCAGGACCAGCCGGTGCCGGAAATCAACTTTGCCTGGCAGGGCGGCGAACCGACGTTGTTGGGCGTGCCGTTTTTCCGGAAGGTCGTTGAGTTGCAGCAAAAACATGCCGGCGGCAGGAAAATCTCCAACGCCCTGCAAACCAACGGCACCCTGCTGAACGATGAATGGTGCAAATTTCTGGCCGCCCACAAGTTTCTCATCGGCCTGTCCATTGATGGGCCGCGCGAATTGCACGACCAATACCGGGTGGACAAGCGACAGAAACCCACGTTCGACGCCGTCATGCGCGGACTGGAACTGCTGAAGAAACACAAGGTGGATTTCAACACCCTGACGGTGGTGAATCATGCCAATTCGCAGCAACCGCTGGAGGTCTATCGTTTTCTCAAGGAAATCGGCGGCGAATTTCTTCAGTTCATCCCTTTGGTCGAACGCCGGGCCTCCGCCCAATCGAAGGCACGTGGCTTCGACTTCGCCGAACCACCGGAACCGGGCCACCCGCAATCGCCGGTCACGGAGTGGAGCGTCGAAGCGAAACCCTACGGGAACTTCCTGTGCGCGATCTTCGACGAATGGGTCCGCCAGGATGTCGGCCGGGTCTTCGTGCAATTGTTTGACGCGGCCCTGGGAAACTGGATGAGGCTGGGATCATCCCTTTGTGTCTTCGCGGAAAAGTGCGGTGTGGCACTGGCCATCGAGCACAATGGCGACCTCTATAGCTGCGATCATTACGTCTATCCGAAATATCACCTCGGCAACATCCTGAACCAAAGCCTGGGTGGAATGGTCCGGTCGGACCGGCAAACCAAATTTGGCAACGACAAGTTCGATACGCTGCCGCAGTATTGCCGGAAGTGCGAGGTCCGGTTTGCCTGCAACGGCGAATGTCCCAAGCATCGGTTCATCAAAACTCCCGACGGCGAGGATGGATTGAACTATCTCTGCCCCGCCTACAAGCTGTTCTTCAACCACATTGATCCCGGCCTGCGCCTGATGGCGCAGTTGCTCCGCAACGGCCACGCCGCCGCCGACATCATGGAAATCAGCCGTTCAGCTTGCGCAGGATTTGCTCCGTGATGGCCTGCACGGCGGCTTCGGCTTCCGGGTCTTTTCCCGCCGCTTCATCTTTTGGCGGCACGGCACAGGTGACCCCCGGACGCCATTCGTCGTTGTCGCAAAGCTCGCATTCCTTGAGGCCATAACGCGGGTCGGGAATGCCCAGGCTTTGTTTGATCTTCAACAGGTCCTGGAGCTGCGGCGCAGTCATGGTCTTTGGCGTCACGCCCAGTTGCGACGCGACGAGGATCGTGCGGCAGTAGGATTCGAGAATTTCCATCTTGAAGTAGGCGTCCTCCACATTGTTGTGGCTCCACGACACGACGCCGTGATTGGCCATAAGGATGACGTTGTGCTTGTCCACCAGGTCAGCGACCAGCCTGCCCATCTCCGGCGTGCCGGGTGTGCGGTACGGCGCGATGGCCACGGACGCGAACACTTCAAATTCGGGAATCATGCACGTAGGCGGCTCGACGCCCGCGACGGCGAAACCCGTCGCGTAGGGCGGATGGCAATGCACCGAAGCCAGCGCTTTGGGCTGGCGCTTCATGATTTGCAGGTGCATGAGAATTTCGCTCGTGCGCTTCTTCCCGCCGAGCAACTGGTTGCCCTCGAAGTCCACGAGGCACAGATCTTCCGGCTTCATAAAACCCTTGCTCACGAGCGTGGGCGTGCACAGCGCAATGTCCTCGCCGACGCGAATGGCGATGTTGCCGCCGTTGCCGTCCACGTAGGCGCGTCCCCACAAACGCCGGCCAATATCGCAAATCTGCAGCTTCAAATCATGGCAATAGGACGAATTAAAAAACGCTTCGAGCTCGGACTTGGAGCTTTTTGAATTCAACGGTTTGGCCGGCGCGGACGTTCCGGCGCCGGACGAACCGGGCACTGGCGGTTTTAGGCCGCGGATTTCCATTTCGAGCAAAAGGTCGCGCGCAGACGGCGTGAGGATGGCGTCCGCCGGCAGGTTGCGAACGTCCTGTCCGTTGCGGACCATCTCTTGAAGGTCTTTCAAACTAATCACGCTTTTCATAATTCAAATGTCACGGTTCAATTCCGAAACCCGAAGGCCGAAGCCCGAAAGAAATCCGAATTCCGATGGCCGAATGAATCAACGTCGTCGAACGTCCCTTTCGGATTTCGGTCTTCGGTCCTCTTTCGGATTTCGGTTTTCGATTTTCGGGTTTCATTTCCACGGGTTGTAAAAAATCTCATCCACGAGCGCGGCATTGATGGCGTCCACCGGCGTCGGACGGTCAAACGGCTGCGCGGCCTCGCGGCCTTCCTCGTAGCCAATCACCTGCCGCACATCGCCGCCGATGTCGTCATAAACGACCAGGCTCGGGTCCTTGCCAAAACTGACCGGTGCGTCCAGCCCGCGCTCGTATTGCTCGCGGCCAAACGGGCTGACAATCAAAAACCGTCCGCCCGTCAGCGCCGGCACGCTGCGGCTCAAAGTCACCCGACCGATGACCGCGCCCAGTTTCATACGAAACAAAATCCGAATGACGAATGACCAATGACGAATGAAATCCGAATTCCGAAGCCCGAAAAAGACACCGCCCGATGCGCGCCCGCTTCGGATTTCGAGTTTTGGGCTTCTTTCGTCATTCGACATTCGGATTTCGTCATTCTCATACTCTCACTCCCGGCTCTTTCTCATCCACGATGGCGGTGACCATCCAGCGCACGGGACTCTTGTCGTTACCGACGGCTTTGCGCGCGGCCAGACCGTCGGACGAAATAATCACCTGCTGGTGCATTCCCGCGCCGTGCGCGTCAATGGCCACCATCGGCGAACCTTCGGGTTCGCCCGCCGCGCTCATTGGCTGGCAAATGACGAGCCGCCAGCCTTCATAACTCGGATGCTTGCGGGTCGCCACCACATTGCCTTCGACGCGGGCTAAAAGCATAGGACAATAACGAATGACAAATGACAAATGACGAAAGAATGTCGAAGCCCCAGGCTCGAACAAACTTTATCGGTTATCGTCGGTTTCATTTATCAACTCCGCCAAATCTTGCAGAAGATCAGATGCAACTCTTTGTCTTCACACCAAAGCACTCGCGCTTCCGATTTAAGGTTTTCCTCCGCTGTGGCAATCATGCGGAGAAAATACTTGGTTTCCCGCGCCTCTTTCTTGCATGTCCCGATCTTGTTTTTGAAATCCTTTTTGGACACGCCATCGTCGGCTTCGCAATAATTTGCGCCGATTGACGTTCCCGCGCCGACCATCTGGTCAATGAGCCGGTTGTTGACGGGATTCTGCGGAATCTTTTTCGCAAACCGGATGATCGCTTCTCCGAATTTCGCCGTCCTTTCTTCCAAATCATAAACCGGTTTCTTCGGCGCTTCATCCTGTATCATCATCGGCGACGAATCCGCAACGACACCCCAAAATGCACCCCCTGCAAGCTCGTGCTTGGATTCGACATTCGGATTTCGTGCTTCTTTCGTCATTCGACATTCGTCATTCGGATTTAGTAGATGCGCAGATTATCCACCATCACGCACCGGCGGACGCGCGTGAACGTGCGCGGGTTCGTCACGCCTTCGCCGGTCGGCGTGGCAATCGAGTAACTCAGGTATCCTTCGCCGCCGAGACCGAGGCCGGCCATGCAGGGGCCGTTCTTGATGAACAGCGTTGTATCCAGCGCGCGGCCCATCGCCGTCATGTTTTCCACGTCGTGCGAATGAATGATGCTCGTGTGCTTGTAGCCGTGCTCGGCTTCGAGCGAACGTTCGATGCCTTCCTCAACGCTCTTCACGCGCACGACCGGCAGGAACGGCATCATTTGTTCCTCTTCCACGAACGGATGTTTCGCGTCCGTCTCCGCAAAAAGCAATTGCGTTCCGGACGGAATGTTCACACCCGCCGCTTTCGCCAGCACAGACGGGTCTCGGCCGATGAAATCCTTGTTGACCGAGGCGTGGGCGCAACCGCCGCCCTGCCCTTCCTTGAACGTAAACGCGGCCCTGGTCAGTGCGTCGAGTTGTGCATTGGTCAATCGCACAGCGCCGTTCTTTTCCATTTCAGCCATCAACTGGTCGGCGATGATTTCAAGCGCGAACACTTCTTTCTCGCCGATGCAGAGCAGATTATTGTCGTAAGCCGCGCCCTGAATGATGGCTTTGGCCGCGCGTTTCATGCACGCAGTGTCGTCCACGAACACCGGTGGATTGCCGGGGCCGGCGCAAATCGCGCGCTTGCCGGTCTGCATCGCGGCCTTCACCACCATCGGACCGCCCGTGACGAGCAGCAGCCGCACGGCATCGTGTTTGCAAATCGCGGCAAAACTGTCCAGCGACGGCTTCTCGATGACGCACGCGATGTTTTCAATGCCGGTCTCGCGGTAAATCGCCTCGTTGTAGGCGCGCACGGCGGCGGCGGCGCATTTGGCCGCGCCCGGATGCGCATTGAACACGACCGCATTCCCGGCGGCGACAATGTTCACGATGTTGCCGCTCATCGTGGGAATCGAATGCGTGCTGGGCGTCACCGCGCCGACAACGCCGAACGGCGTGTATTCCTCCAGTGTGATGCCGTGATCGCCGCTGCGGCCGTCCGGCCGGAGCCAGTCCACTCCGGGAACGAGCTTGATGATTTTGAGCTTCTCGATTTTGTGATCGAGACGGCCGATTTTCGTTTCGTCGAGTTCGAGCCGGCCCCAAGCCTCGGCGTTTTTCTCGGCCAGCGTCTTGACGATTTCCTCAATCTTGCGCCGCGCGACGATGCCTTTTTCCTTAAGTTGCAAAAACGCTTCTTGCGCCGCAGCGCAGGCTTCGTTGGCATCGGCAAAAACACCAAATTTTCCGGGCAAAGCAGTTACCGGACGCGATTTTCTTTTCGTGTGGTCGCAACCACAGGATGGCGATGAAGGCGACGGCGTTGCCGGAGTCGGAACCGGCGCGGATTTGACCGGTGCAGGACTGCCGTTCAGCCGTTCCATCACTTCGGTAACGACATCACGAATGAAAGTCTCATTCACGGCGCTCATGTTTGAAATGACGAATGACGAATGACGAATGACGAAAGAAGCCCGAAGCTCGAAACCTGAATCGCCGCCAGAAAGACGGCTGAATCCGGGTTTCGACATTCGTCATTTTGATTTCTTTCGGATTTCGTCATTCGGATTTCGGGTTTGGTTCCCAGGTTTTATTGTTTCGCACTGAAGATTTGTTTTCCCAACACATCCACCACGTCCACGATGCCGATGATGACGGCGTCCACGGGCGCATCCTTCAGGTTCGGCGCGAGGCGCGCGGAACTGCCCTGCGTGAACAGCACCATTTCGCCGATGCCCGCACCGACGCTGTCCACGGCGACGATGGTGTTGACGCCGGGACGGAATTGGGTCGGGTCCTTTTCGTCCACGAGTTGCGGGCGCAGGAGCAGCAGTTTGCGTCCGTCCATGTGGGCGTCCTTCTTTGTGGCGACCACCGCGCCTTCGACTTTGGCCAGAAACATATCTTTGCTTTCGTAGCGGCGTCTCGGCAGAGTGCCGCAATTATTCCAAAAACGTGACGGCGGCGCTCTTCCGAGTCGCCGCTACGCTCACTTCTTTTTGGGCAAAATCTGCTCCACGTCCGCGTGCGGACGGGCGATGACGTGCACGCTGACGAGTTCGCCCTTGATGGCCTTGACGGCCTGGGCGCCCGCGTCTGTGGCGGCTTTCACCGCCGCGACGTCGCCCACGACCACCGCCGTGACGAGCGCGTTGCCGACCTGGGTCATCGGGCCGGCGAGTTCCACATTCGCGGCCTTGAGCATGGCGTCGGTCGCCTCGACAAGGGCGACCAGGCCGCGGGTTTCAATGAGTCCTATTGCTTGTTGTGCCATAAATCAGTTGAGCGTTGAGGGTTGAGAGAGAACGGACAATGCCGAAAACCGAATACCCGAAATCCGAAAGAACCCCGAAGCAATCAAAGCCGCCAAGGGCCGCGTCGTCATTCGGATTTCGGATTTCGGATTTCTTTCGGTTTTCGTCATTCGGATTTCGGGTTTAATTTCTTTTGTTTTCAAGAAAACGTCTGGTCTCGCGCGCAACCACGAGTTCTTCGTTGGTCGGAATGACCATGATTTTGACGCGCGAGCCGGCGGCGCTGATGACAGCTTCCGTCGCGTGGGTCGAATTATTTTTTTTCACGTCAAGCTCGATGCCAAGCTGGTCGAGGTTGGCGCAAATCGCCGCGCGGATGTCCGCCTGGTTTTCGCCGATGCCGGCGGTGAAAATAATGGCGTCCGCACCGTTGAGTTCCAGAAAATAACCGCCAATCCAATGCCGGGCGCTGGCGACGAAAACATCAATCGCGAGTTTCGCCCGGGCATCGCCCCTGGCGGCGGCCCCGGTGATTTCGCGGATGTCGTTCGAAATGCCGCTCAACCCCTTGAGCCCGGATTCCTTGGTGAGCTGGCACTGCGCTTCCTCAATCGTGATGCCGAAAGTTTTTACCGCGTAAGGAACCGCCTCGGCGTCGAGGTCGCCCACGCGGTTGTTTTGCGGCAAACCGGACTGCGGGCTCATGCCCATGCTGCTGCCAATCGCCGCGCCGTTCAGAATTCCGGTGATGCTGGAACTGCCGCCGAGATGGCAGGAAATGACCCGCAGCGGCGCACCGGTAATTTTTAATTTTCCACCGTCGAGGTAAAGCCGCCGGGCGCGTTCGGCGACATCGTTCCGGCCGAGCAGTTCCGCGCTGCGTTCGGCCATGAATTTGTGGCTCGCGCCGTGAAAACTCCAGCGGCGGATGCCAGCATGGTGCCAGGTTTCCGGCACGGCGTAACGGGTCATCGCCTCGGGCGCAAATTGATAAAATGCCGTTTCAAACAGCGCCACCAGCGGCACGGTCGGCATCCGCCGGGCGAAAAGCCTGATCCCGGTGATGTAGGGCGGGTTGTGGGCCGGCGCCAGGCCGTTGTAAGCCGCCATCGCGCCGAGCACACGCTCGTCAAGCCGCACACAGCCGGTCACATCCCTGGCAACGACCGTCTTGAAACCGACCGCCGCAAGGTCGCGTTCGCTGGTGATGATGCTGGCGTCGCGCAACTGGCCAAGACAATCGTCAATCGCCTTCGGATAATCCGACACGCGCTCGAAGCCGCCCTGGTGCAACAGGCGTTCGCCGCCGTCCGAGCAATCGAACAGTCGCCACTTGAGCGAAGTCGAACCGATGTTGGCAACGAGGATTTTCACGGGTGGTTGGAGTATTGGAGTATTGGAGTGTTGAGCGGAGTGAACATTACTCCGTCATTCCACCACTCCATTGCTCCGCTCCGTTTCATTGCAGCCATTTCCCAAGCACGCCGAGTTCCTCGTGCGGACGCGGGATGACCTGGACGCTGACGACCGTACCCACTTGCGCCGCGGCGGCCGCGCCGGCGTCGGTCGCGGCTTTCACCGCCGCCACGTCGCCGCGGAAAAACGCGGTCACGTAACCGCTGCCGATTTTTTCCCAGCCGGTGAACGTGACGTTCGCCGCCTTGAGCGCGGCATCGGTTGCTTCAAGCAAGGCGCAAAGGCCTTTGCATTCGATCATTCCAACTGCTTGTTGTACCATAAATAGTTGATGGTTGAGAGTTGATGGTTGACGGAATTACCTGCCGCCGCCGCCAACGAAGACTTTCAGCAAGTCCTCGTGCGGTCGCGCGATGATATGCGAACTGACGAGCTCGCCGACTTTGGCCGCCGCCTTCGAGCCGGCGTCCACTGCCGCCTTGATGCTGCCGACGTCTCCCCTGGCCAGCACGGTGATCAAGCCGCCGCCAATCGGGATGGTTTTTACAAGGGTCACATTGGCCGCCTTGACCATCGCATCGCTGGCCTCGACGCTGCCGGTATAGCCCTTGGTTTCGATCATGCCTATTGCTTCGCTCATAAGTTAGTTGATGGTTGAGTGTTGAGTGTTGAGAGTCGAACAAAAATCCGAACGCCGAAAACCGAATCCCGAAAGAAAATCGAAATCCGATTTCCGAAACGCGCCCACTTCATTCCTGGGCGCCACACGCAAGTCCGGGCTTCGGATTTCGAGCTTTGGTTTTCTTTCGGATTTCGTCATTCGGATTTCGGGTTTAATTTATCAATTCACACATCGTATCCGCCTGCAGATTGCACGCGTTGCCCTCGTCCGTGTCAATATGTACTTCCAGTTTGAAACTCTTGTCCACGCGGCAAAGCATCTTGTCAAGGATCAGCCCGCATGACCCGCCAATTCGTAATTTCATTTCGTCGCCATTGGTCACTTCGTAAAATTCCGCGTCCGCCGGACTCATGTGAACGTGGCGCGCCGCGCGAATCACGCCTTCCTTCATTTCAAAAAAACCGGCCGGCCCCATCAACATGCAACCCGGGGTGTCCTTGATGTTGCCGGACAAACGTAACGGAATATCAAAACCGAGCGCAATCGCATCCGTGTAGGCCAGTTCAATCTGATTGAAGTTGCGACAGGGACCCAAGATGCGAAGATTTGAAATCACGCGGCTGCGCGGGCCGATAAGTGTGAGTGCTTCCTTCGCTGCAAACTGCCCTTCCTGGTAAAGCCACTTGTGGACCTGCAACTGATGTCCCTTACCGAAAAGAATCTCCACCGCCTCCGGCGTCAGATGGCAATGACGCGCGCTGATGTTCACCACGAGCGGGTTCGGTGCGGCCGCAGCACGCGGCAACGGCTTGCCCAGCCGCGAATAAACGGCCTGTCGAACCAAGTGCTCAACTACAGCACGATGTGGCGCTGAAGCGGTTGCAATCATAACGTTGGTTGAATCTTTGCCGATTTTGAAAAAAAGTCAACAAATATCTTGCAAAATATTCCATAATCTGTCAGTATATTGGAAGAATGACGGCAGAACAGCGCAAACATCGTATCGAAGAGCATCTGCAACAGGTTGAATTTGCGTCACTTGAAGAGCTTTCGCAGCACGTGGGGGTTTCGGTTTCCACAGTGCGACGGGATCTTACTGTCTTGGAGGCGGGTGGCAGTTTGAAACGTACTCACGGTGGTGCGCGTATTTTGAATCCCAAGACGGACGAATTCATTTTTTCGACCCGTGACGCGCATCAGCTCGCCGAAAAGGAAGCCATCGGCAAGGCGTGCGCCGAACTGATTCAGCCGAACCAAAGCGTGATCATTGACGCCGGCACGACGTGTTATCACGTTGCGCGTCACCTCGAAGACAAACCGCTGCAAATCATCACCAACTCATTGCCGGTGGCAAATCTTTTTGCGGCGGCGACCCGTGTGGAATTGGTTTCAAGCGGCGGAGTGATTTATCCGCGGTTGGGCGTTTTGGTCGGGCCGCTGGCCGTCGAGACGTTTTCCAAAAAAATACACGCGGACGTGGCTGTCATGAGCGGCGGCGGCATCACGCTGGACGGCATCACGAATTCGCACGGACTGTTGATTGACATTCAACTGGCGATGATCCGCGCCGCGCACAAGGTGATTTTCTGTCTCGACCATACAAAATTTAGCCGCCAATCCGTGCTGCCGTTATGCGGGCTGGACAGCGTGGACACGGTTGTCACCGACTCCCAGGCGCCGCGTGATTTGGTGGAACAACTCCGCGCCAAGGAAATTGAAGTCGTCATCGCGCCGGTGAATCAAAACGGAAGCAGCTCGAAACTATAACCAATCCGGCGTAG
>JBAVOO010000029.1:0-2419 GCA_049692125.1 Verrucomicrobiia bacterium
CGCCGGCGCGCCGAAAACCACGGGCGGCAAAATCAAATCAAACCCGCCGGCCGCGGCGTTGTCAACGCGCCGGGGATTTCCGCACTCGGGCCTGTTCGCGGCTGGCGCGCAGTCGCAGCGTGAGGGTTTCGGCCTCTTCCAGCCATTCCAGCTTTTCAGGCGGTTGACCGCGTCCGTGGTCCGCCTGCCGTCGTGGGTATCGGTGGGATTTCACCGTAACGCGAAGGGGCGCATCAAATTGGCGGAGGCTCGCGCCGACCCACTATCTTTCTGGCAACGGCGCTGGCGGTTACCGTTTCGTGATGCGGGAAACCCGCTTCCAACAGATTCAAGGGTGGGAAGGAAAACTCACAACGCCAGGACGTGTGGTTTCCTCCGGATGGTCCATGCGGGCCTTTATGGTTTCCGCCAACAGCACCGACAAGCGGGCGTAAGTTTCCGGCTTAAGGTGCAACGTGTCGCGATACAACCGTTCGCGTTGTTCAGTTGAAAGTCCACGGGTGAGTTCCGAAAAGATATCCACGACGTACACGCCGTCTTCGTTCGCCAGAAGGCGCAGGAGACGCGCATTGGTTTCTGTCACCGCCGGATCCACGGCACCGCTCCAGACCAGCCGCCGCGCCAAGGGCACCCTGCCTGCCGGCCAGACGGGCATTACCAGCACGCGCGCTCCTGCCTGGCGGCATTCGGCCACAATCGTCAGAATGTTGCTGACGCAGTTGCTGATGACCGCCTCGCCAAAGTCCGAACGGACACCGAGAAGTTTGAGATCGTTGATGCCGACTTGAAGGACCACCACCCGAGGTTGCACCTGATTCAGGATTGTCCGGCAACACGATGCAAGTTGTGCGGTGGTGACTCCACGCCGTCCCGTGTTCAAGACGCGCCAGCCTTCAATTTGCGGCGAGCCCCATTCTGCCATCCGGGAATCGCCCAGCAGCAAAATTGTCTTCGCTTCCGGAGCCGGCGTTCCGACCGCACCAACCGTGAACGGTCCAGCCGGCCAGACCTGCGCCGCCAGTGTCTCCCCATAATGGCGGCGCAGAAGAAACACCAGCATCAGGAACAACGCCAGCATCGCAACCAGCGTCACCGCGCTCCATCCGGCAATCGGTAGTTTCATCCGCACAATTCTTGTCATCGTGATCAATGTTTGCGTCCGGCGCTCAAAAAGGGCCGTTCAAACAGCCGAAACCATGCCCCGCCGACAAACACCGAAACCACCGCACCCACCGGATGCCACAGCGCCGGCAAGTAACGGCAGATCGTCAATGGCTCCTGCCAAAGATAAATCGAATAAGTGCGCTCGCCAAGCCACGTCAGTGTCCGGCCCACCGGCCCACCCAGGGGCCTGCCTCCCACGTAAGCCAAAAGACAGGGCACGAATGCGAATGTGCCAATCGCCACCACGGGTTTCTTCATGGGCAGACCGGACAGCATGAGCACGATGATCACTCCAAACGCCACCAAGCTTGTGCCTATGATTAACGGAAACCAAGTCGCGGGCACGCGCTGGAACCAGTCCTTCCGAAACTCAAAACAGAAACCCAGCATCATCGGCCAAACGGCGATTTCGAAGTGGTATCGGTATAATTCCTTTGTGTCGAGGACTGATCCCACGAGTCCGGTGACGGCCAATGCCAACAAAAGTGCCCCCCAGACCAGATGTCGCCGCAGCGTCGTCCGTCCGCCGAGGAGAAAAATGACCGGGGCCAGGAAGTAGAACTGCATTTCGCACGACAGGCTCCACAGATGCCCCAGGGATGCCGGGCCGGACGGCCAATAGTTGACCAAGTAAGTCAGCGCGTAGGGTACACCGCGCAGATACTGCCCCACTCCCAAGTCCAACGCACCTTGCCGGTGTCGCAGAGCATACACGACGGGGAGCATCGCCAGGACATAAGTGGCCATGGCCGGATACAATCGCCGCGCACGCCGTTTCCAGAACCCGCGGATGATCGCCCAACCCGTGTTTTCCCGCTGTCTCGCAAGCGTGCGGAACACCAGCAGTCCGGAAATAAAGAAGAACAGGTTCACGCCCACACGGCCGATACCATGAACGCGGTCGGTGAAGAAAAACCCGTGTGAAATCAGCACGAACACCAGCGCCAACCCGCGCCACTGGTCGAGTGCTGTTGAGTTACCGCCCCCGCCAGAAACAGCGGTTGCCTCCTTCTTCGCAGACGTCGGATCGGAGACGGGGATTGTGTTAGAGGATTCCATTCAACGCAGGTTCACTCTAACAATGACCTCATCTCCAGGCAAGCGAACTGTTCGTACCCGGCCGGATGAAACTTCCGCGTCCGCCGGCGCGCCGAAAACCACGGGCGGCAAAATCAAATCAAACCCGCCGGCCGCGGCGTTGTCAACGCGCCGGGGATTTCCGCACTCGGGCCTGTTCGCGGCTGGCGCGCAGTCG
>JBAVOO010000030.1:0-17980 GCA_049692125.1 Verrucomicrobiia bacterium
CACGACATGCCCGTGGAAAAGCCCCAAATCCTTACCCAATGTGTAACCTATGTCCATGCCCTCAAGTGTTACCCATGTCCTTGCCCCGTGCCGAGAGGGGAATTCCAATAAAAAAGCGCCTCCTCTCCCCGGCCCTCTCCTCCACTTCGCGGAGGAGAGGGAGAAAATTGGCTGTCGGAAAAGTTTTGAGACAGTTTCAATTGATCCATCCCGCATTGAATCCGGTTCGTTTATTTATTCTCCGTCTCAAATTGCGCCACGATGGGCCGGTGGTCGGAGCCGACGCCCCAATTCGGAATCGTCAGCGCGTAAGTTTCATTCGTCACCCAGTCGCGCGCCATCGCGGGACTGAGCAAAATGTAATCCACGCGGCTGTAAGTGTCTTCCACGCCGTAGTAATGCGTCCACGTGACGTTGCGCGGCTCGAAACGCGGGATTTCGCTCGGCGTGTTGTCGCCGTTGCGCTCGGCCGGGCGCGTGTCGGTGAGCTTGAATCTTCCGCGTCCGATGATTTCTTTCGTGGAATCGGAACTTTTCACGTTGTTGAAATCGCCGAGCACAATCAGTTTTGCGTCCGCGTCGGCCTTGAAATGTTCATCCACGATGCCGCGCAGGACTTTAGCTTCCTGGAGACGCAATTGGGCCTCGTCGGCTTCGGGCACGGGCCGGCGCGATTTCAAGTGCGCGGCGATGAGCGTGAAGGTGAAATTCGTTGCGGCCTGGATGTCCACCTCGGCAAAACCGCGGCTGACAGAAAAGCGGCGGCCATCGAGCAGGAAGTTGTCATTGGTGTGGGGGTGGCTCGCCAGAATGCGCAGCTTGCTCAACACGGCCACGTGAATGTTCGTGTCCCAGCCGGAAACATGTTCCCAATACGGAAAATCCAGGCCTTTGACTTTGAGTGAGTCGCGCAGTTCCATGAGCGCATTGGTGCTGCCCATTTCCTCAAGGGCGATCACGTCGGGATTCAGCGCGCAGATGCTTTCGCAGACCTTGGCCCTGGCCCTGGCGGACTTTGGTTGTGGACGCGATTCGGTCGGCTGATCCAGATAATTTTCGACATTGTAAGTCGCAACACGGAAAGTTTCGGCGGCAAAGGAAATCGAACAAAACAACGCGAACGTCAGACTGACGAGCGAAAATGAAAAACGTTTGAGCATGGTTTGATTCGGGCAAGGCTAAACTTTCATTTTTGCTTGTCCAGAGACGTTTTGTTTTTCACGAGAAAACACTTTTGCCAGATTCCGTGAAGCTGCCATTTTTCAGCATCTCGAAACAATAATGGCATCTTGACGCTCATTGACCTCAAGATAATCTTCCCCCCCACATGTTCACAAATAAACACCGGTTCCCGACTGCTTGCCTTACGCTGGCAGCAAGTGCTTTGGCCCGGGTTTCGCGAAAGGTTTCGGCAAGGCTTCGCCGGCAGACTTTGCTCGCCTTCTTTATCGCGGCCTTCACGATTTCGTGTGATGAGAAGCACCAGTCGCAAAATGTGGAGTCAAAGCCGAAGCGCTTGCAGATTGTTACCATCAACAATATCGAGCCCCGGCGCGATGTTGCCGGGGAGATTATTGACGCGCACGGTGGGTGCCTCCAATTCTTCAACGGACGTTTTTACCTCTACGGGACGGCTTACGGGACGAATAAGGACAGTCTGGCTTTGAATTGCCCGTTCCGGGTTTACAGCTCGCCGGATCTTGAACGGTGGACTTATGAAGGTGAACTGCTCAAGGATCAACCGAGAGGTGTTTATACCCGTCCCAGTGTGGTTTTCAATCCGCACACTCACAAGTATGTGCTTTGGTACAACTGGTTCGCCAAATTGTGGGACGGCCAAACGGCAGCGGCCATCAGCGACACGCCGGTTGGGCCTTTCACGATTGTTAACCCGAATGTGCGTGTCCTCGGGTCCCGCCCCGGTGACGGCAGTCTCTTCATGGATGATGATGGAACCGGTTACTACATCTACACTGCCATCGGCGAAGGATACGCAGTTCGCGTGGAGCGCCTGACGCCGGACTGCCTGGGTCCGATTGGCAAGATGAGCAATATTCTGGTCAAAGGCGGCGAAGCGCCCTTGCTCTTCCGGCGAAACAATCTCTACTACGCCCTCTGCGGGCCTCTCTGTCCTGATTGTCTCAATGGCAGCTTGGTGCAGGTTTTGACGGCCACTTCACCTTTGGGTCCCTATACCCCGCGGTCCAACATCAATCGTCGTCTGGAAAATGGCGCTCCCATCATACCCGCGCAACAGACCTGGGTCGCAAAAATTCCAATGTCCGGAGAGCCGTTATTCATCTGGGGGGGGGATCGCTGGGGATCCTGTCCGGATGGCATCAAGGGCCACGATTTTCAGTTCTGGAGCGCGCCCTTGAAGTTCAGTCCGGACGGCGACATCCTGCCGATTCAAAACATCGGGCGGTGGGACATAACGTGGGCATGGAGTGACTGATCCGGCACCGGGTTGGCCGGGCACTGCGCGCCGGTTCCAACAAAGAACACTTTTGCCAAATTCCGCGAAGCTGCTACTCTCTCCCCATGCTGAAAATCAGCCGGAACGGTGTCAGATTCCGCACGGTCCGGGGAAAAGCCGCAGCGGAAAAATTGCACGACAAGCAGAGCGAGCGCGACCACCGCGAGTTGCGGATCGACAAGGTCGGCGTGCGCGAGCTGCGGTTTCCCATCCAGGTGCGTGACAAGGCGCGCAGCGTGCAAAACACGGTGGCAACCATCGGCATGTTCGTGGATTTGCCGAAGGAATTCAAAGGCACGCACATGAGCCGGTTCGTCGAGGTGCTCAACGCGCACGGCAGCGTGATTCATGTGGAGAACATCGGAGATGTTTTGCGCGCGCTACAGCGGAAATTTCAGGCGGCCACGTCGCACCTGGAAATCGAGTTCCCCTATTTCATGTCCAAAAAATCGCCGGTGTCGCGCAAGCGAAGCCTGATGGATTACCTGGCGCGGTTCGACGCGGCGGCGTGCGGTGATGAAATTGATTTCGTGCTGACGGTGAAGGCGCATGTGACAACGCTGTGCCCCTGCTCGAAGGCGATTGCCCGATACGGCGCGCACAACCAGCGCGGGCTGGTGACGGTGGCGTTGCGGTTCACGAAGCCGGTCTGGATTGAGGACGTGGTGGCGATGGTCGAAAGCTCGGCGAGTTCGGAGCTTTACGCCCTGCTCAAGCGGCAGGACGAAAAGTACGTGACGGAGCGCGCCTATGAAAACCCGGTGTTCGTGGAGGACTTGGTGCGCAACGTGGCGCTCAAGCTCAACGCCCATCCGCGGGTGACCTGGTACAAGGTCGAGGCGGAGAATTACGAGAGCATCCACAATCACAACGCCTACGCGTGCATTGAAAAGAGGTAACGCTCACGCTGGGACATCCGGGTGTTTCGGCTGCGATTGAAGTTGTTTCAAAAGCGGATGGTGAAATAAAAAAATGGATGCGGAACGAATTCCACATCCATTTCCCACCCCCAAATCAGATTTCAGTTTCAGCTTTTTCGGTCCCAGAACATCAGCAAACAGCCCAGCACGCCCAAGCCGGCCAACGCCAGCGTGGCCGGTTCCGGCACATTTTGAATATTCGCGGTCAAATTGTCATAAACCACATCTCCGGGATTATCGCTGTCATATAAGCTGGGACCGAAATACGCTGAACTGGCACCGAAGGTAAAGGTGCCGTTGTAATCGCTCAACCCGCCGCCGGTTAAGTCAACGTAATAGGTGCTGGAATCGGCTGTCTGTCCCGTCATGGTTACGGTAAGAGTCGAAAGCCCGGTTTGTGGGCCGGTAACAGGAAGGTTGGGAGTATCGGTACCATTGAATTGCAACCAACTACTCGAACTGCCGCTCCAAGACAAAAGGCTGATCTCGACTGTTGCAGTCGGGCTTGCCAGCGCATTGGCGAAATATAAGCCGGCGGCTGTCCCATAACCGGTGTCGTCAGCATTTATTATCTGAAAATCCAACGAAACCGAATCACCAACGGTGGAAAGTTCTGCGCCTTTCCATAACCAAGCGCCAGTCGCATTCCCCGGAATGTACGGGCTCAAAACACCGCCGCCAACATTCCAGCCATCGCCCGGACTGTTCCAAACCGGCAGAAATTGATAGTTCGACTCGTCGCTCGTTGAAAAATCATCCAACAAACCAGCATATGCAGAAGCACCCAGAGTGCATACACACACCAAGGCCGCGACTACGGGGCTAAAGATTGTTTTTTTCATAATTCGAAGATTTTTACGCGCAAATTGTCCGGCGACAAAAGAACAGCAGGCTCAAACCACCCAAGCCGGCCAGCGCCAGCGTGGTGGGTTCGGGAATCCGTTGTTGGCGAATACATCTTGCAAGACGTTTTGTGCCGAAGCCGATAGGGCCGCGCCAAACAAGGCAAGCCCGAGGGTGAATCTGAGGATTTGGTTTTTCATAATCATACCTGGTTAACCGGTTATTGTTTTGGCCGAAAAAAAGCAAAATTCATGCCGCCGGCAGGTTGGGTTTGGACAATTTAAAACCGGGTAATTGATAATGTTTACAATGATGATCCCGTTGCGGGTAGCCATTCTCAGTCTGGGTCTGGACAAGCGGTTGCATATTATTTGGACATTCTTTTTGTTGTGGATTTTTTCATCAAAGGCGGGACCTTTTGTGCTGGATACACAGGCACAGGTGACAAGGAAAATTTTCCGCCGATTGGTGCGCGCCCTGCTGCAATTGTCCAACATGACGATGGAATTTCATAATCCCGTTGGCGGCCGTGCGGGCAGCGGAAGTCACCGGTTTTGCGGCTCGAAAATTTCTGAAAATTTTTGTGGCATATTTGTTTTGCTCTGCTACATTCCCGCGCCCTTGACGAACCAAAACTGATTTTTAATTTGTGACCATAAAGAAAAAAACGACCGGCAAACCACAGGTTTCCGCCACGGCGGCAATTCTCGGCCGGCCGGTGTTGAAAGCCAAAATCACCGCCGACCCGAGGAAGGTCAAGGCTGAGTGGCAGAAGTATTGCCAGCGGCTGATGGAATTGCGCGAGCAACTGCACCGGCAGATGAACGGCCTGGCCAAGGAATCCGCGCAGGAACTGCCCGGCTACAGCCTGCACATGGCTGATTCAGGCACCGATAACTTTGACCGCGACTTCGCGTTGAGCCTGTTGTCGTCCGACCAGGACGCGGTCTATGAAATCGAGGAAGCGCTGAAACGCATCGAGAAAAAGACCTACGGCGTCTGTGAACTGACCGGCAAGACGATTCCCAAGGCGCGCCTGGAAGCGATTCCATGGGCGCGGTTCACCGTTGAAGCGCAGGCGCAGTTGGAACGTGAAGGCGCGCTGCGTTCGCGCCGAATCGGCCAGCTGGGCACGGTGGACAGCACCGGCGCCACCGAAGTGGAAAACGAAGAAGACGAGCCGGAGGAAAAGGCCAAAGAGAAGGAATGATTTATGCCGCGCGAAATCATCACCATCGAATGCACCGAAGCGCGCAAGGAAGGCAAATCGCCTTCGCGTTACACCACCACCCGCAACAAAAAATTGAAGACGGAGAAGCTGGAGATCCGAAAGTATAATCCGGCGCTCCGCCGCCACACGCTTCACCGCGAAATCAAGTAGCCATGCCCCGCAAAACCCATGCCGACAAGGACCGCCGCGGTTCGCGCCGCGGCCAGATGGAAAAACGCACGCCGCGTCCGAAGCCGAAGATAGACTTTACCGCCGATGCGCTCGATTACAAGAACACCAATTTGCTCCGCCAATATGTGACCGACCAGGGCCGCATCCTGCCGCGCAAATACACCGGGATGCCCGCGCATTACCAGCGCCGGCTGACCCTCGCCATCAAGCGCGCGCGCCAGATGCTGCTGATGAAGTAGCCTGTTTTCCGCCGTTCGATTGCATTTGCAGTCGGGCGGCGTTTCTGTCAAATTAAGATGCAAACGATTTGCATTTGAAATGCCATGATCAACACGGCCATTTTATTCCAGATTTTCACGGCGTTTGCCATCGCGCTAGCGGGCGGCATGTTGAGCGCGTGGCTGGCGCGGACACATGAACAGCTTTGTGCCTTCATCAGCCTGGGCGCGGGAACGCTGCTGGGCGTCGCCGTTTGCGGCATCGCGCCGGAATGTCTGGAGGCATTGCGCTGGTGGCAGTTCCTGCTGGCGGGGGCTTCGGGCTATTTCCTTTTCGCACTGATCAGCAAATATGTCTTCCATGTTTGCCCGGCCTGTGCCGCCAGTCATTTTGACGAGGCCACAACGCACCGTCTGACCGAATTCGCCCTGGCGATGATGATTGCGCTCGCTATTCATTGCACTGTGGACGGGCTGGCGCTGGCAGCGGGACTCGAAGAAAGCGAGCCGGTGAAACTGTCCATCGTGTTCGCCATCTGCGTGCATAAATTTCCGGAAGGCCTCGCGCTGGGCGCGTTGCTGCTCGGCGGCGGATACCGGCGCAAAAAAATGTTGTGGTTCGTTGCCCTGGTGGAATCCACAACCATCTTCGGCGGATTGCTCGGCTGGTATGTCTTGCAGAATGTTCCCCACCAGGCATTGAAGTTGACATTGTCGCTGATGCTCGCGAACGCGGGCGGCGGATTTTTATATCTGGCCGCCCACGCCGTGCTGGGCGAAATTTTCAGGCATCATAAAAAACTTGTGCTGACAAATTTTGCCGCCGGTTTTGGCGCGATTGCCGCCTTGATTCTTTATTTCCATTTGAAAGCATGAGCGCAACATGAAAAACGCCGTTTCAAAAAAGTTTGGCGGTCCGACCCTGGCGGTTGTCGTCGGCTTGATTCCCGGAATTGCCGGTCTGATTTTTGAAAAATGAAAGCGCGCCCCCATTCCCACTCCCACCAGCGGCAGGAACTGTCCGCGCTGACGGGTCGTTTGCGCCAGCAAGCGCGAAAGATCACCGGCCCGCGCGCGGCAATTCTGGAAATTTTGCGGCAAAATCCGCATCCGTTCACGAACAAGGAAATCTTCGCCGCCCTGCCCAAGGGCCAATGCAATCTGGCGACGATTTACCGCGCGATGCACCTGCTGGAGGAGATGGGGATGGTGAAGCGGTTTGACTTTGGCGACGGCACGGCGCGGTTTGAACTGGTCGGCGAAGGCAATGACGGCCATCACCATCATCTGGTTTGCACGCGCTGCGCGGAGGTGGTCGAAATCGGGGAATGCTTCCCGCGGGAGATTGAGACGCGCATTGCCGCCGCGAACGGCTTCAAAAGCGTGACCCACAAACTTGAATTTTTCGGCATTTGCCCGGAGTGCCAATAGACTGTCCGTCACCAAAGAAAAAGCCGCGCTCGCGCGCGGCTCATTTATTGTTGATGGGCAAAATTTTTCACGCCATTATTTCTTCCTGCCAATCACCCAGGTGCAAATACTCCTTGATTTTTCTGCGTTCGTACCGGTTTTTTAATGGTTTTTTGGGCTGATGATCCAGCTTGCGGAATGGGTGTTTTGGATCCCGGACAGCCTCTGTGATGACTTCCATCATTCTTTTCATAACATAACTCATGTTACCTCATGTTGCCTCATGTTGCGAAGTTTGTCAGCGCCACAACCTTCCTTGTCGGTCATGGCTGACTGCCTACGCCGCTGAGTATAAGACCAATCGCAGTGTTTGTCATTCAAATTCTTCTAAAAATTCTCTTCAGCGAAACAAAACGAACCCGAACACCATTCGTTTTCAATTCTTCTGGCAGCAAGTTTTAGTCCAAGTTCCGCATAAATTTTCCGCATCTGTGAAAATTCCGACTTCAAAATTCCCGCCAGTACGAGCGTTCCGCCGCGGTGCAATTGCGCCACCATCCGCCGTCGCCCGGCAATCAGCAGTGTCGAAATCAAATTCGCGCAAATCAAATCGTATTGTCGCGCCGGATGAATCGGCAGTTTCGTCACGTTCCGGCGCGCAATCCGCAGTTTTTTATGAACGCCATTCGCGCGGGCGTTGGCACGCGCAACGCGAACCGCCTCGGGATCAAAATCGAAGGCGTGAACCGGAGAATAACCCAGTTTCGCCGCTGCAATCGCCAGAATTCCCGAACCGGTGCCGATGTCTAAAAATGACCGCCGTGTTTCAATTTTTCCACATCGCACCAGTTCCCGCAGGCAAAACGCTGTCGTCGGATGCTGGCCGGTGCCAAAGCTAAGGCCGGGATCCAGCACCAAGACCGCCTGGTTTTTGCGGGCGCGGCGTTTACTCCAGCTCGGTTTGATCAGCAAGGATCTTCCTTCGGAGGGCGGAGTTCCACGACGCCCTGATTTCCCACGCAAAGTCAGGGACTCGCGGAGTTCGTCCCCCCGACTTTGAAATCTTATTTCGATGGGCTTGAAATGCCGTTTCCACGATTCGGCCCAGTCTTCACGGCGCATTTTCGCAATGGTGACTTTGCCGGAGCCAATTTTCAGCCCGCAATTTTTAATTTGGTCCAGCCCAACGCGGATTTTTGCGCGCCATTCAGCCGGCGAGGCCGGTTTGCGCCGGCAATAGGCCGCGACCGTGCTCACGCCGGTTTCCAGGTTGAAATAGGATGAAACCGGCTGACCAGGCACCGCGCCGAGAAGTTCCGAAACCGCGTCTTCGGCCTCAGGCGTCGTAATGACGGAAACGCGCCAGAGCGATTTGGTTGGCTTCATTTTTTATACTGGTGGGGCGAGCGTCCTCGCGAGCCGCCCGGGCATTGCCATAACCGGCTCGCCGGGAGTCTCGCCCCACCTGATAATTCAGTCATGTTACAAGGTCGCGCCACGGCGTGAAGTTGAGCAGTTCAATTTCGTTCAGGTGCGGATGCAGCGCGACCTGCGTGACGCTGGCGTATTCAATTTCGAACGAATTGGTCTTGGGCAGCGGCAGTTCGAGCAAAATGGCCAGCAGCATGCGGATGACGCCGCCGTGACAAAAAATCGCGGCCGTCCCGCCCGGATGCCGCCGGATGATTTCAAACAGGCACGACTCGACCCGGGCGCGGAATTGAACGCCGTTCTCGCCGTTGGGCACCGCGCCCAACTCGATTTCGTCGAGCCAGTCGTAAGGATGAACGCCGAACTTTTTGCGCACTTCCTCCCAGTTGAATCCCGTCCAATCGCCGAAATCCACTTCGCGCAATCCGGGCAAAATGGTTGGTGCGGGCGCGCCGTTTTGGAGCAGCGGCGCAACCGTTTGCTGGACGCGCTTCATCGGGCTGGCGTAAATCGCGTCGAGGGTTTTATGGTGCAGATATCCGGCGAGGGTTTTCGCCTGTGCCCGGCCGCGCGCCGAAAGATTCATGTCCATCCGCCCGCCAAACGTGTGCTGATAACGCGATTCAACCTCGGCGTGGCGGATGAGCCACAGGCGCGTGATGGCGGGCGATGTTGGTTTGCGCCGCGATGGTTTGGAAGCGGATGTGGCCAAGTGAATCAACCTTGTGCGAGCGCTTTTCCCTGCGCGGCGAGCAGTTCGCGGATGCCCGCCTTGCCGAGCGCGAGCAGGTCGGCAAGCTGCGCCTCGGTGAACGTGGCTTCCTCGCCGGTGCCTTGAACTTCAATGAATTCACCGGCGGAATTCATCACGAGATTCAAATCCACCGCCGCCGCCACGTCCTCGGTGTAACACAAATCCAGCAGCGGCCGGCCGCTGACGATGCCGACACTCACGCCGGCGACGGCGTTGAAAACCGGAGATTCCGCCAGTTTTTTTTCGGCGATCATTTTTTCCACCGCGAGCGACAACGCGACGTAAGCGCCGGTAATCGCCGCGGTGCGCGTGCCACCATCCGCTTGCAACACGTCACAATCCACCCAGACCGTGCGTTCGCCGAGTTTGTTGAGGTCAAGCGCGGCGCGCATGGCGCGGCCGATGAGCCGCTGGATTTCCTGCGACCGTCCGTCAATTTTTCCCTTCGCACTGTCGCGCGGTTTGCGCTGCAAAGTGGAGTAAGGGAGCATCGAGTATTCGGCGGTGATCCAGCCGCCTTTGACGTCCTGCTCCTTCATCCAGCGCGGCACGGTTTCCTCGATGGTCACGCCGCAGATGACGCGCGTGTTGCCCCATTCGATGAGCGTCGAACCGGCGGCGTACGGCGCGATGTGATTTTGAAAACGCAGCGTACGGAGTTGATTGGGAGAACGACCGTCGGCGCGCATGGTTGAATCAGCCATAAACGCTGGCGATATTAAACGTGAATCGTTTCAAGGAAAAGCAAAACCACCGCGAATTAACGCTAATACTCGCGGGCAAAATTGAAAACGCGGCGGGATGGGCATCAAGCCGGCGCTGATTCGCTTTGGGGCGGAAATCGAGGCCGTCTTGAAACGCCGTCCGGCGTCGGGGCCGCTCTTTCCATATCTTCGCACGGAACGAATTTCGGCTTTCAGCCGATACGGGTTTGACCCGTTGGCTTCCGGGAATTGTTCTGAAACGGTTCGGCTCGAAGCAGTTCGACTCCTGACTTTACAAATGCCGCCCTTCTGTTATGGTTACCATGCAAATGGGTTATGAAGGGCTTTTTCGCGCAAAATCAATCAAAGACGATGCGTCTCAATTCTGGAGGCGGTCAGATTTTAGCAGGCGGCGCTGCCGCTTTCATGCATGAGGGGTTTGCATGAGTTCCCCAGGAGTCATGGGTTTCGTCACTGGTGCGCTGCAATTCATCGTTGCCGGCTACGCCCTGCGCCTGAACCGGATTTTCGGGACGGCGCGTGTGGGCTGGTCGCTGTTCTGGGCCTTTGCGCTTCTGGCGCTGCTCCACTCTTTTCAATCCATTGCGTTGTTCAATTCTGGCGCACCGTTGGGGGTCGAAATCGAGGTGATATATTCGCTCATTTCGCTGTTGCTGTTGATCGGCATGGTCCACATCGAAACCTTGCTCAAAGAGCGTTTGCGGTTGGAGCGCGAGGAACAGCGTTTGCGGGCTGAATTGGAATCCGAAGTCAAAAAGAAAACGGCGCACCTGAGCCGGGCCATTGAGGAGCTGCAATCGGAAATTGACGGACGCAAGAACGCCGAGGCGCAAATCAGCGAACAGGCCCGGTTGCTGGACTTGGCCCACGACGCCATCATAGTGCGCGACATGGAAGACCGCATCCTCTATTGGAACAAGAGTGCCGAGCGGATCTATGGCTGGACGGCCCGGGAGACAGCCGGACGGAAGGTGGAAGAACTTTTGCCCAAGGATGGGTTTAACGCCTCAACGTATGCGGAAATTAGAAAAACCGTTTTGGCAATCGGCTATTGGCAGGGTGAATTTACCGTCCGAACGAAGAGCGGGAAGGAAGTGTTCGTTGAAGCGCGCTGGACCCTGGTGCGCGACAGCCAGGGAGCCCCCAAGTCTGTTCTGGGAATCAGCACCGACATCACGGAGAAAAAGAAATTTGAAGCCCAGTTTTTTCACGCCCAGCGCATAGAGAGCATCGGGACCCTCGCGAGCGGCATTGCGCACGACCTCAACAACGTGCTGACACCGCTCCTGATCTCGGTGCAGGTGTTGAAGGAAAAAGTCACGGATGAAGACGGGCGGAAGCTGCTGCAAGCCCTGGAAGCCAACGTGCAGCGCGGGGCGGGCCTCGTCAAACAAGTGCTGACCTTTGGACGCGGAATGGAGGGCATGCACATCCTGGTCGATCCCAAACACATCGCCCGTGAAATCAAGCAAATTGTTCACGAGACTTTCCCCAAATCGGTGGAATTCGAGTCTCATTGCCCGGCGGACCTCTGGACCATCACCGGGGACCCGACCCAGTTGCACCAGGTCCTGCTGAATCTTTGTGTCAATGCGCGCGATGCCATGCCCAAGGGCGGCAAACTTTCCCTGCACATGGAGAACGCGTTGGTGGACGAGACCCATGCCGCCATGAATCTGGAGGCCCGGCCCGGCCCGTATGTGGTCATCAGCGTGGCGGACACCGGGACGGGAATTCCCAAGGAGATCCGGGACAAGATTTTTGATCCGTTTTTTACGACCAAGGAACCCGGCAAGGGCACGGGGCTGGGTTTGTCCACGACCCTGGCCATCGTCAATCGCCATGATGGTTTCATTCTTTGCCAGAGCGAAGTGGGCAAAGGCACCACCTTCAAGATTTATTTTCCTGCCAATCGCACCCCGGCGGCTGCGGAGAAAGCGTCGGAGGAAGACTCCGGATTGCCGCGCGGGCACAATGAACTGGTACTGGTGGTGGATGACGAGGAGCCCATCCTCAACCTTGCGCAAAAGGTGTTGAAACGTGCTGGCTATAGTGTTCTGCTCGCCGCGGATGGGGTCGAAGCGGTTTCCCTTTATGCGCGCCACCGACAGGAAATTGACGTGGTGATCATGGACATGATCATGCCGATCATGGATGGCCCGGCTACCATTGTCGCGCTCAAAGCCATCAATGTGGACGTCAAGATTGTCTGTTCCAGCGGTGCGGCTTCCGCCGGCGGCATGGCCAAGGCCAGGGATGCTGGCGTCCAGTATTTCATTCCCAAGCCCTACACGGCCGAGACCATGCTGAAGACCCTGCATGAAGCTCTGCGGAAGAATCACGCAAAGTAAGTCTTGTGTTTGATCCGTGTTTTGAACTCCGCGTGCTCACCCGTTACCGCTCGCTCAAACTCAACGGATACATCTTCCTCTTCCGTCTGCGATGGTAGTTCGACGAAACCGTCTTCCAGAAACCGATACTCGCCCTTCTTTGTAAACATCGTCGCCAAGAAAACGGTCATCGCCAACAGCGATTTCCACAAGCCCAAACACATTTACTCGTGGAAAACGCTCATCTACGCCGGGAAGGATTCCGAAGCCATCAAAGACTGCATCCGCCGCAACGAACACGTGGCCATCACCCTTTACCGCGACTTTGCCGGTGCTTCCACCGGCCACACACGGCATGGTTTCGATACCCCTGCTCCCGTCGTCCACTATTTCCAGGACCGGCTCCCCTTGCACGCGGTCAATTCGTGAAGCCGGAATAACATTCGACCTTGAACACAATGTCAGGTTGCAGGTCAAATTTTTGAATTTTATGACACTAAATTTTGGAAAGTTGCTGTTCCCGCGTTTGCAACCTGATCAACGCCAGCGCGAAATGCGCACCCTGTTTTTCGCCCTGTTGGCGGGCCTGGCCATCGCCGGCACCGTTGCGCTGGTGATGCTCATGCTGGCCAGGGTAAAACTACACTGATGGCCGGCCGATCGCGGACTGGGTTCCAGTGACAGGAGAAGAGGTTTCAGGCAACTTCGATGGCGGCTTCCTGCAAAAAAATCACATTGCGTCTGGGCTGTTTGCGGGTCAATAGCGCCTCTACACTGTCCGTCAGCCAATAATCAACATCAGCCATCGCATCTCGGTTCATCCAGTGCCAGATGAAATCCCGGTCCATTTGCCGGGCGCAACGCAGGAATTGTTTCACCGTCCAGTCCAGTTCCACCGCCTGGCCTTTTCCGTCACCGAGCAGGCCGATGAACAATCCGGACCACGGGCTGTTCGCCTTCCCGGCGGTCAGGCAATTCAGCCATTCGACCAGTTCCAGTTCACGCCAGTCCAATGAACTCATCGCGATGACGAGCACGTCGGCATCCGCCACGTCCTGAGTGATCAGTTTCCGGATGGGTTCGCTGGTCGTCAGGGAATCCAGGTTCCACATTTCCGCGGAAGTTTTCCACTGCTTCCCGGCCAGCCGGGAGATCTGGCCGGTCACCCAGCGGGCGCGCACGGCCGCGGGAAAATCCACATACAACGAAAACAAGCGCAGTCTCCGGTCCGCCACCAACTCCGGTTCAACCAACGTTTCAGTATTCATAGGCTCGAATCCAATTGCAGCAAACTTGAACCGGAATTGTTACGTCCGTATGAAGATCAGGTGCCAATTCGGGAACTTTTGCACCTGAATTCCAGAGTTGAAACCGCGGAATACACCCGACCCACGCAAGTAATTTGGTTCACATAGCTTCCTGACCATCCACCAGGAGATGCTGGCGGATGGAGTGGATGATACTGTTCTCGACGGGCAGGCTGACGGCTTTGGCGTTATTGACCACGTCTTCGATATCTTCCGGAAAAATCTCGCGGCCGGACGGAACCACCCGGTGAAAGCCACGGTTGTTAAAGCTGTGAATGTGGCCACCGCTCACGCCCAAGTAAACGCTGCTGATCTCCACATCAGCCATCTGTTCGGCCCCGGACATCGCCTCGCGCAAATCCTCCTCGACCTGTTTTGGGTTGATGATCTCGCCCTTGCGCACGCCGCGCGACAGCGACTGGCCGACACCGATGATGTTCAGAGCGCCGCCGGCGTCCTGTTTGCCCACCACGACGCAGATTTTTGAAGTGCCGATTTCAAGACCGACAATGATGTTGGGAGCGGCAAACATTCTCTAGGAACGCATCACGACTGTATTGCAACACGCGCCCACACGAGCGGTGCAGGAAGGTAGGTGGGAGATGGAGCCGCTGCCGTTTTCATCCGTGTCCATCCATCCCCCGGCCTTGGTGTTAAAAGTTTGATTTCCGGTCACAATCGTTTTTAATGCGCCGGGTCAAATTTTGAAATGAACATCCACGAGTATCAGGCCAAGCAGTTGCTCGCCCAATACGGCGTCGCCGTCCCGCTGGAAATCCCCGCCAAGTCGCTCGACGAAGTCCGCGCCGCGGCGGAAAAAATCGCCGCCGGCGGCAGTGCCCGCGTGGTCGTCAAATCGCAGATCCATGCCGGCGGACGCGGCAAGGGCACGTTCAAAACCGGTTTTCAGGGCGGCGTGAAGGCGGCCGCATCGGTGGACGAGGCGGTGTCGCACGCCAGGAACATGCTCGGCCAGGTGCTCGTCACCAAACAGACAGGCGCGGACGGTCGCCGCGTGCAGACGCTGCTCATTGCCAGCGGCGCGAAAATCAAACGGGAATTTTATCTCGCGGCGCTGCTCGACCGCGCCGTGGGCCGGCCGCTCGTCATGGCCAGCACCGAGGGCGGCATGGACATCGAGGAGGTCGCGGCCAAAACGCCGGAAAAGATTTTCAAGGAATGGATTGATCCCGCCGTGGGCATCATGCCGTATCAGGCGCGCAAGATTGCCGTCGGGCTTGGTCTCAAGGGCGATTTGTTCAATGCCGCCGCGAAATTCGTCACCGGCGTTTTCAACACGTGGTGGGAATGCGACGCCGCGCTCGTGGAGATCAATCCGATGTGCGTGGTCGAACTGCCGGACGGCAAGGAAACCGTCGTGGCGCTGGATGCCAAGATTTCGCTCGATGACAACGGCCTTCACCGGCACGCCGACATCCAGGCGATGCGCGATTTGAACGAGGAAGCGCCGCTCGAAACCGAGGCCAGCAAGTTCAACTTGAATTACATCAAGCTCGACGGCAACATCGCCTGCCTCGTCAACGGCGCCGGGCTCGCGATGGCCACGATGGACATCATCCAGCATTTCGGCGGCCGGCCGGCGAACTTCCTCGACGTGGGCGGCGGCGCGAGCCAGGAACAGGTGACGGCGGCGTTCAAAATCATCCTGCAGGACCCGAACGTGAAGGGCATTCTGGTGAACATTTTCGGCGGCATCATGGATTGCAACGTCATCGCCACCGGCATCGTCGCCGCGGTGAAGGAAACCGGCCTTAAATTGCCGCTCGTGGTCCGGCTGGAAGGCAACAACGTTGCCGCCGGCAAAAAAACCCTGGCCGAATCCGGCCTGAAACTCATCACCGGCGATTCGATGGCCGACGCGGCGCAAAAGGTGGTGAAGGCCGTGGGGAAACAGACAATTTGAAGAATTAAGGCGCATGTTTCGGGGCAGAAACGAAAATCCGGGGATGAAAAAGGTCGCGGACGACCTTGCGCCTTATCGTCGGTTGGTGGAATTGCAGAAGCAAATGATTGAACTGGCCGAACAACACGAGCAATCGAAACGCCGGCGCGATGCGCTGCGCGACCTGATGGTGCGTGAGGTCACCGACCGGCAGCCTGCTCGCCGTGGTTTGCGGCATCGCCTGCAACAGTCGGGGGCAAAACTTTTGAAACGGGTGCCGGGTTTTGCGGCCGGAAAGCCGAACCTCAGCGCGTTCAACCACAAACAACCATCGTCATGCTGAAAGTCATCGAAATTGCGTTTTGCTGCTACGCCATCACTGATATGGCCATTATTTTTGATCCTGAAGACAACACGATTTGCATTCACAAACGCAACGCGAAGTAAATCAATGCCAAAAAAAAACGTCAAAGCAGGGATGGTTTTGAAGGAAGCTGCGCCAGCTTGCCGTGTGTCAGCGGACAGCGATATTGATTTGTCGTTGTTGAGAGACAGCCTGGCGAAAACGCCATGGGAACGTATGCAGGCCAATGATGACGCGCTGAATTTTGCCGAGTTGCTGCGCACAGCGATGGAGAAACATCATGCAAAACCTTAGTGAACTGATGCACCGATTGATTTCGTCGCAAGTCGAGTTCGTTTTGGTCGGCGGATTCGCGGCGGTGGCGCATGGCGTCACCCAGGTCACACTCGATGTGGACATTTGCTGCCGGTTCAGCGAGGCAAATTTGATGCGCATCCAGAAGGCATTCGCGGATTTGCACCCAGTGCATCGCTCAAGGCCGGATTTGCCTCTGGAACTGACACCGGAACAGTGTTCGAACCTGAAAAATTTGTATTTGAAGACAGATTTGGGAATCGTTGATTGCCTGGGCGAAGTCCTGGATGTTGGCAACTTTGAAGCAGTTTTGAAACACAGTGTTGAAGTGGAATTGCCTTATGGCAAATGCCGGATTCTTGGCATCGAAGCGTTGATCCGCGCAAAAGAAGCCATGAACCGCGACCACGACAGAATCACCGTGAAATATTTGAAAGAAATCAAAAAACAACAAAGCCAGAACTGATTTTCCCATGTCCATTCTCGTCAAACCCGACACCAAGGTCCTCGTCCAGGGCATCACCGGCAGCTTCGGCGCGCGGCACGCGCAGCTCTCGATTGATTATGGCACGCAGGTCGTCGCCGGCGTCACGCCCGGCAAGGGCGGCCAGGTCTTTGAGCACGCCGGAAAGCGCGTTCCGATTTTCGACACGGTCGCCGAGGCGGTGAAACATACCGGCGCGACGGCCTCCGCCGTTTTTGTTCCGGCAGCCTTCGCCGCCGACGCAATTCTCGAAGGCGCGGATGCCGGGCTGGAACTGGTGGTTGCCATCACCGAAGGCATTCCTGTGCGCGACATGATTCGGGTGAAGCGCGCATTGCAAGGCCGCGCGACGCGGCTCATCGGCCCGAATTGTCCCGGCATCGTCACGCCCGGCAAAGGCAGGGATTCCCACGGTGGCTGCCGCATCGGCATCGCGCCCGGTTACATCCACAAAAAAGGCCACATCGGCGTCGTTTCGCGCAGCGGCACGTTGACTTATGAAGCCGTCTGGCAACTCACCACCCGCGGCGCGGGCCAAAGCACGTGCATCGGCATCGGCGGCGACCCCGTTCCCGGACTCTCGCATCTCGATGTGCTCAAGTTGTTCAACGCCGATCCGGACACGCACGGCGTTCTTATCATCGGCGAGATCGGCGGCAGCGCCGAAGAGGAAGCCGCCCGGTGGATCAAGAAAAATTGCAAAAAACCTGTGGCTGGATTCATCGCCGGGGCAACGGCACCGCCCGGACGCCGCATGGGTCACGCGGGCGCCATCATCAGCGGTGGCGAAGGCACGGCGGAGGCAAAAATCGCGGCGTTCAAGGCCGCGGGCATCGGAGTCGCCGCCACGCCATCGGAAATGGCGGATACACTGTTGAAGATGATGTGAGGGAAACGGCTGCGGTTTGGTGTCCCGCCTTCAGGCGGTAAAAGGCGGTAAATCATGATGCACCATACTGACCGCCTGAAGGCGGGACACCGAACCGAGCCAGAGGTGCAGGTTCAAAACATAGGTGACGGAGTAGGTTCAATACATAGGTAACACTTAGCCTGGGAGGCTTGAGACGATAAACTCAAGGATGCCCTGGAAAAAAAGTGAACCTATGGAACAACGAATGG